>NZ_DASPLS010000016.1:0-120288 GCF_035627455.1 Noviherbaspirillum sp. | reverse complement strand
TTCGACGATCATGCCGGATTTCATCGGCCTGACGATCGCGGTGCATAACGGCAAGCAGCACGTGCCGGTCTATGTGTCTGAAAACATGGTTGGTCACAAGCTCGGCGAATTCGCGCTGACCCGTACGTTCAAGGGTCACGCAGCCGACAAGAAGGCCAAGAAATAAGGTGCGATGATGGAAACTAAAGCTATTCTCCGTGGCGCACGCCTGTCGGAACAGAAGGGCCGCCTTGTTGCAGACATGATTCGTGGCAAGAAGGTTGACCAGGCACTGAACATCCTGGCCTTCAGCCCGAAAAAGGGTGCTGCGATCATCAAGGGTGTGCTCGAGTCCGCAATCGCGAACGCCGAACACAACGATGGTGCTGACATCGACGAACTGCGCGTCAAGACGATCTACGTCGAGCGTGGCGCTTTCCTCAAGCGCTTCATTGCACGGGCAAAGGGTCGTGGCGATCGCATCTCGAAGCAAACCTGTCACATCTACGTGACTGTCGGTAACTAAGGAGTCACGATGGGACAGAAAATTCATCCGACCGGTTTCCGTCTTTCGGTTACGCGCAACTGGGGTTCCCGCTGGTATGCAGGCAATGGCAACTTTGCCTCCATGCTCAACGAAGACCTGACCGTCCGCACCTACCTGAAGAAGAAACTGAAGAACGCTTCGGTTGGCCGCATCGTCATCGAGCGTCCGGCGAAGAACGCGCGCATCACCATTTTCAGCTCCCGTCCGGGTGTTGTGATTGGCAAGAAGGGCGAGGACATCGAAGTCCTGAAGTCCGACCTGACCAAGCTGATGGGTGTGCCGGTTCACGTCAATATCGAAGAGATCCGCAAGCCGGAAGTCGATGCACAGCTGATCGCTGACTCGATCGCCCAGCAGCTCGAAAAGCGCATCATGTTCCGCCGCGCGATGAAGCGCGCAATGCAGAACGCAATGCGTCTGGGCGCCCAGGGCATCAAGATCATGTCGTCCGGCCGTCTGAACGGTATCGAAATCGCTCGTAAAGAGTGGTATCGCGAAGGTCGCGTGCCCCTGCACACCCTGCGCGCCGACATCGACTACGGTTTCGGCGAAGCGGAAACGACCTACGGCATCATCGGTATCAAGGTTTGGGTCTACAAGGGCGATCGTCTGGCAAGCGGCGAAGCACCGACCATCGAGGCACCGGTCGAAGACGACAAGAAGCGTCGCGGCCCGCGTCGTGACGATGGCAAACCGGGCGGCCGTCCGCGCGCCAAGAAGGCTGAGGGTTCCGAAGGAACTTCCGCCACTACTCCGGCTGCGAAGCGTGTTCGTGCCCCGAAGAAGGCTGACGGCGCTGCACCGGCTGAGAAAGCAGGAGAATAACCATGCTGCAACCAGCACGCAGAAAGTATCGTAAAGAGCAAAAAGGCCGCAACAAGGGCATTTCGCACGAGCGCGGCACCGCTGTCTCGTTCGGCGAATTCGGCCTGAAGGCGGTCGGTCGCGGCCGCATCACGGCTCGCCAGATTGAAGCGGCACGTCGTGCAATGACGCGTCACATCAAGCGCGGCGGCCGTATCTGGATTCGCGTTTTCCCGGACAAGCCGATCTCCCAGAAGCCCGCCGAAGTCCGTATGGGTAACGGTAAGGGTAACCCGGAGTACTACGTGGCCGAAATCCATCCGGGCAAGGTGTTGTACGAGATGGATGGTGTTGACGAATCGTTGGCTCGCGAGGCATTCCGCCTGGCAGCCGCCAAGCTTCCGCTGGCAACGACCTTCGTCCTTCGTCAAGTCGGCCAATAACAGGAGTGAAACATGAAAGCATCTGAACTCCGCGGCAAGGATCAGGCGGCTCTGCAAAAAGAGCTCAACGAGTTGCTCAAGGCGCAATTCAGCCTGCGTATGCAAGTCGCAACGCAGCAGTTGAACAACACCGCGCAACTCAAGAAGGTGCGCCGCGACATCGCGCGCGTGAAAACGGTCATGAATCAGAAGGACGCCAAATAATGAACGATCAAGTGAAGCAGTCGCTCAAGCGCACCCTGATTGGAAAAGTTGTGTCCGACAAGATGGACAAGACCGTGACCGTGTTGGTTGAGCGCCGCGTTAAGCACCCGCTGTACGGCAAGATCGTCGTGAAGTCGAACAAGTATCACGCTCACGATGAAACCAACCAAGTGAAGGAAGGCGATACCGTCGAGATCACCGAAGGTCGCCCAATCTCCAAGACGAAGGCATGGTCGGTGACCCGTGTGGTCCAGACCGCGCAAATCGTTTAATTAGTAGTTGCGAGCCCGGCATTTTGGTGCCATAATGCCGGGCTTGGTTCTCGATTTGCAGCTGCGAGAGCCGATTGCAGTGCCCTGTAGTTCGAAAAGACTCGCGCAGGAGTTTCTTGCGCAGCAGGTGTTTTTGTAACCGTCCACCTAATCGGCGCGGCTTTGCTTAAGTCGGCTGACAGGACCAAGACTGACCGCGGGTTCGCATTGGGCGACGAGGCGGATTAAGTTGGGAAAGAAAATACTATGATTCAAACTGAAAGCCGGCTCGAGGTAGCCGACAATACGGGTGCGCGTGAAGTCCTGTGCATTAAGGTGCTGGGTGGTTCCAAGCGCCGTTACGCCAGCATCGGTGACGTCATCAAGGTGACGGTGAAGGATGCGGCCCCGCGTGGTCGTGTGAAGAAGGGCGAAATCTACAATGCCGTCGTCGTGCGTACCGCCAAGGGCGTGCGCCGCCAGGATGGTTCGCTGGTCAAGTTCGACGGGAACGCCGCAGTGTTGCTGAACAATAAGCTTGAGCCGATCGGCACTCGTATCTTCGGGCCGGTGACGCGTGAGCTGCGTACCGAGCGCTTCATGAAGATCGTGTCGCTCGCGCCTGAAGTTCTGTAAGGAGTCGCGTCATGGATAAGATTCGGAAAAATGACGAAGTCATCGTCCTGACCGGTAAGGACAAGGGCAAGCGTGGTGTGGTTAAGCAGCGCGTTGGTGCTGATCACGTCGTGGTCGAGGGTGTGAACGTGGCCAAGAAGGCAGTGCGTCCGAACCCGATGACCGGTGCTACTGGCGGCATCGTGGATAAGTTGATGCCTATTCACGTCTCCAACGTCGCGTTGTTCAATGCGGCAACTGGCAAGGCGGATCGCGTCGGCGTCAAGGTCGTGGATGGTAAGAAAGTCCGCGTCTTCAAGTCGAATGGCGAAGTCGTTAAGGTGTAAGAGATCATGGCTCGTCTCCAACAAGTTTATAAAGATAAAGTCGTCGCTGACCTGACCAGCAAGTTTGGTTACAAGTCGGTGATGGAAGTCCCGCGCCTGACCAAGATCACCCTGAACATGGGTCTGTCGGAAGCGGTTGCGGACAAGAAGATCATCGAGCACGCCGTGGGCGACCTGACCAAGATCGCCGGCCAGAAGCCGGTGGTAACCAAGGCCCGCAAGGCAATCGCAGGCTTCAAGATCCGCGAAGGCTATCCGATCGGTTGCATGGTTACCCTGCGTGGTGCCCGCATGTACGAGTTCCTGGATCGTCTGATCACCGTCGCGCTGCCGCGCGTGCGTGACTTCCGCGGTGTCTCCGGTCGTGCGTTTGATGGTCGTGGCAACTACAACATCGGTGTGAAAGAGCAGATCATTTTCCCCGAAATCGAATACGACAAGATCGACGCGCTGCGTGGCATGAATATCAGCATCACCACGACTGCGAAGACCGACGAAGAAGCGAAGGCGCTTCTCGCCGCATTTAAATTCCCGTTCAGAAACTGAGGCTGCCATGGCAAAACTGGCACTGATTAACCGTGAACAAAAGCGCGCTGCCCTGGTGAAGAAGTACGCCGGCAAGCGTGCCGAGTTGAAGGCAATCATCGACGATCAATCGAAGTCGGAAGAAGAGCGCTATGAGGCGCGCCTGAAGCTGCAGGCGTTGCCGCGCAATGCGAATCCCACCCGTCAACGCAATCGCTGTGCGCTGACCGGTCGTCCGCGTGGCACCTTCCGCAAGTTCGGTTTGGCGCGTACCAAGATCCGTGAAATCGCCATGCGCGGCGAGATTCCGGGTGTAACCAAAGCTAGCTGGTAATAGGAGAACAAGCAATGAGTATGAGCGATCCTATCGCCGATATGCTGACCCGCATCCGCAATGCCCAGGGCGTGCAAAAGACCACGGTTGCTATGCCGTCGTCCAAAGTCAAGGTGGCAATTGCCAACGTCCTGAAGGACGAGGGTTACATTGAAGATTATGCGGTATCCGAAGCAGGTGGCAAGGCAGAGCTGAAGATCGGCCTGAAGTACTATGCCGGCCGGCCGGTGATCGAGCGCCTTGAGCGTGTATCCCGTCCTGGCCTGCGTATTTACAAGGGTAAGGATGATATCCCGCAGGTGATGAACGGCCTCGGCGTGGCGATCGTGTCCACGCCGAAGGGTGTGATGACTGACCGCAAAGCGCGCGCAACCGGTGTCGGTGGCGAAGTCATTTGCTACGTGGCCTAAGGAGTGCAAGATGTCTCGTGTAGGTAAAATGCCAATCGCACTTTCGGCTGGTGTCGAAGTGACGATCGCTGCAGACAGGATTACTGTCAAAGGGCCGCAGGGCACGCTTTCCATGCCGCTGAACGGTCAAGTCAAGGTCGTCAACGAAAACGGCACGCTGCTGTTCTCGCCGGCCGACGAAAGCCGTGAAGCTAACGCCATGACCGGTACGCTGCGCGCACTGGTAAACAATATGGTTCTCGGTGTAACCAAGGGCTTCGAGAAGAAGTTGTCCCTGGTCGGCGTGGGTTATCGTGCGCAAGCGCAAGGCGACAAGCTGAACCTGTCGCTCGGGTTCTCCCACCCGGTCGTGCATCAGATGCCGGCTGGCGTGAAGGTGGAAACCCCGACCCAGACCGAGATCGTGATCAAGGGTGTCGACAAGCAGAAGGTCGGTCAGACCGCTGCCGAGATCCGTGCTTACCGCAGTCCTGAGCCCTATAAGGGCAAGGGCGTCCGCTACGTGGACGAAGTGGTAACGCTCAAAGAAACCAAGAAGAAGTAATAGGGGTTGACGATGGACAAGAAACAATCTCGTCTGCGCCGCGCGCGCCAAACCCGCGCGAAGATCGCAGAGCTGAAGGTGAACCGCCTGGCAGTGCATCGCACCAACCTGCACATTTACGCAAACATCATCAGCCCGGACGCCAAGGTGCTGGCTTCGGCTTCCACGCTGGAAGCGGAAGTGCGCCAGGAATTGGCTGGCAAGACCGGCAAGGGCGGCAATGCTGCTGCAGCAGCCCTCGTTGGCAAGCGCGTAGCGGAGAAGGCCCTGAAGGCTGGTATCACCGAAGTCGCGTTTGATCGCTCCGGTTTCCGCTATCACGGCCGTGTCAAGGCAGTCGCTGAAGCGGCGCGTGAAGCCGGTCTGAAGTTCTAAGGAAAAATCGTCATGGCAAAAATGCAAGCAAAGACGCAGCAAGGCGAAGAGCGCGACGACGGCCTGCGGGAAAAGATGATTGCGGTCAACCGCGTGACCAAGGTCGTCAAGGGTGGCCGGATTATGGGTTTCGCGGCGCTGACCGTCGTCGGTGACGGCGATGGCCGCATCGGCATGGGCAAGGGCAAGTCGAAGGAAGTCCCGGTCGCCGTGCAGAAGGCAATGGAAGAAGCGCGCCGCAAGATGATCAAGGTGACGCTGAAGAACGGCACGCTGCAGCATACCGTAACCGGTAAGCATGGCGCCTCCACCGTGATGATTTCGCCTGCTAAGGATGGTACCGGCGTGATTGCTGGCGGCCCGATGCGCGCAATTTTCGAAGTAATGGGCGTGACCAACGTTGTTGCGAAGTCCTACGGCTCGACCAACCCGTACAACATGGTTCGCGCCACGTTGAACGGTCTGGCAAACATGAGCACGCCGTCGGAAATCGCCGCCAAGCGTGGCAAGTCCGTTGAAGAAATTCTGGGTTAAGGTGATCCGAATGGCAAACACAATCAAAGTGAAACTGGTCAAGGGTTTGATCGGCACTCGCCAGGACCATCGCGCCACCGTTCGTGGCCTGGGGCTGCGTCGTGTGAATTCGGTTTCGGAACTGCAAGACACGCCGGCTGTACGCGGCATGATCAACAAGGTTTCGTATCTCGTGAAAGTGGTGTCGTAAGCCACGCGCTTGCGAACGGAGCAAATCATGGAATTGAATAGCATTCAACCGGCAGCGGGTGCCAAGCACGCCAAGCGTCGCGTCGGACGTGGCATTGGTTCGGGCCTGGGTAAGACGGCCGGCCGAGGCCATAAGGGTCAAAAGTCGCGTTCTGGCGGCTTCCACAAGGTCGGTTTCGAAGGCGGCCAGATGCCGCTGCAGCGTCGTCTGCCGAAGCGCGGCTTCAAGTCGATGGCGACGCCGTTCAAGGCAGAAGTTCGCTTGGGCGACCTTGAAGCTCTGCCGGTGGCAGAGATCGATATGCTGGCGCTGAAGCAGGCTGGTCTGGTACCGGAACTGGCACGCGTGGTCCGCATTATCAAGGCAGGCGAGATCAGCAAGAAGGTCTCGGTCAAGGGCGTCATCGCGACCAAGGGTGCGAAGGCTGCGATCGAAGCTGCTGGTGGTACGGTTGCGTAAGCGACCGGTTTGTTCGGAGCAATAATTGGCGACGACTCCGCAACTCGCTAAGAGTGCAGCAAGTGGCTTCCCATGGGGGCGCCTGTGGTTCCTGCTTGCTGCCCTGGTTGTTTATCGTATAGGCGCGCACATTCCCGTCCCGGGAATTGACCCTGGCCAGCTCTCGGAACTGTTTAAGCAGAATCAGGGCGGTATCCTGGGGATGTTCAACATGTTCTCGGGCGGTGCGTTGTCGCGCTTTACGATTTTCGCGCTCGGGATCATGCCGTACATCTCGGCATCGATCATCATGCAGTTAATGTCGGTCGTGTCGCCGCAACTGGAAGCGCTGAAGAAGGAAGGCGAAGCCGGCCGTCGCAAGATTACGCAGTACACGCGCTACGGCACCCTGTTGCTGGCAACCTTCCAGGCGCTTGGTATTGCAGTGGCGCTGGAGTCGCAAGCCGGATTGGTAATCGATCCGGGCCTGGCGTTCCGGTTCACGACGGTGGTAACGCTGGTCACCGGTACGATGTTCCTGATGTGGCTGGGTGAGCAGATCACCGAGCGCGGTCTGGGCAACGGTATTTCGATCATCATCTTCGCCGGTATCGCTGCAGGTTTGCCGAGCGCGATTGGCGGCATGTTCGAACTGGTTCGTACCGGCTCGATGAGTGCGATCGCGGCGATCCTGATCTGCGTGATTGTGGCGGCGGTGACGTTCCTGGTCGTGTTTATTGAGCGTGGCCAGCGCAAGATCCTGGTGAACTACGCCAAGCGTCAGGTGGGTAACAAGATTTACGGCGGGCAAAGCAGCCACCTGCCGCTGAAGCTGAATATGGCCGGGGTGATTCCGCCGATCTTCGCATCGTCGATCATCCTGTTCCCGGCGACGATTACCAGCTGGTTCACCTCGGGGAATACAGACAACGCAGTTGTACGTTTCCTGAAGGACTTGGCGGCATCGCTCGCGCCGGGTGAGCCGATTCACGCGTTGTTGTATGCGATTGCGATTGTGTTCTTCTGCTTTTTCTATACCGCACTGGTATTTAATAGCAAGGAAACAGCCGACAATCTGAAGAAGAGCGGTGCATTTGTGCCGGGTATTCGTCCGGGTGACCAGACTGCGCGTTACATCGACAAGATCCTGATGCGCTTGACGCTGGTTGGTGCCGTGTACATCACCCTGGTGTGTTTGCTGCCTGAGTTCCTGATCGCGCGTTGGAAGGTTCCGTTCTATTTTGGTGGTACGTCGCTGCTGATTATTGTGGTGGTGACAATGGATTTCATGGCGCAGGTCCAGAATTACGTGATGTCGCAGCAATACGAATCGCTGCTTCGTAAGGCGAATTTCAAGGGCGGCATCCCGACACGATAATCGGAAGCCCAGAAGAACGAGCAGAGCGAATGGCAAAAGACGACGTAATTCAGATGCAGGGTGAGATTCTTGAGAATCTTCCGAATGCGACTTTTCGAGTCAAGTTGGAAAACGGGCACGTTGTTCTCGGACATATTTCCGGCAAGATGCGTATGAACTATATTCGCATCCTCCCCGGCGATAAGGTAACGGTGGAATTGACGCCCTATGATTTGAGCCGGGCACGCATTGTGTTCCGTACGAAGTAAGTAACAAGTAACCAAAAGCTAGAAAGAGGGCGAAAATGAAAGTGCTCGCATCAGTTAAGCGGATCTGCCGCAACTGTAAGATCATCAAGCGCAAAGGCGTCGTTCGTGTTATTTGCACCGAACCGCGCCACAAGCAGCGCCAGGGTTAATTAACGTTATTGATCGAGGAATAACGAATGGCACGTATTGCAGGGGTGAATATCCCCAATCACCAACACACCGTTATCGGCTTGACAGCGATTTATGGTATTGGCCGTCCGCGCGCGGAACAAATCTGCGAAACGACGGGTGTCCCGACCACTAAGAAGGTCAAGGACTTGGATGATAACGAGCTGGAAAAGCTGCGCGACGAGGTCGGCAAATTCGTCGTCGAGGGTGACCTGCGTCGTGAAGTCTCGATGAGCATCAAGCGTCTGATGGACCTGGGTTGCTATCGTGGCCTGCGCCATCGCAAGGGCCTGCCGGTTCGTGGCCAGCGTACCCGTACCAATGCCCGTACCCGCAAGGGGCCGCGCAAGGCAGCGCAGTCGCTGAAGAAATAATCCAGCGCAGTTTGACTCGTAGTCGGATTCAAGGAAATCAACATGGCAAAAGCCCCGAACAACGCCGCAGCAGCACGCGTGCGCAAGAAAGTTAAAAAGAATGTTGCCGAAGGTATCGCGCATATCCACGCGTCCTTCAACAACACTATCATCACCATTACCGACCGTCAGGGTAATGCCCTGTCCTGGGCAACTTCCGGTGGTGCAGGCTTCAAGGGTTCGCGCAAATCGACCCCGTTCGCAGCGCAGGTTGCGGCCGAAGCGGCAGGCAAGGTTGCCATCGAGTGCGGTGTGAAGAATCTGGAAGTTCGCATCAAGGGCCCGGGCCCGGGGCGCGAGTCCGCGGTTCGCGCGCTCAACAGCCTCGGCATCAAGATCACCCAGATCCAGGACGTAACGCCGGTTCCGCACAACGGTTGCCGTCCGCCCAAGCGCCGTCGCATCTAAGCGTTTTTGCTGTAGTACTTGCAGTAAAGCTGCCCGCCAGATACCATGGCGGGCTTTGCACTTAAGACCACCGTCTGATAGCAGGCAGATCAGACTAGCGCCTGGCAGATCCTGTGCGATCTGGTCGGGGCGTCATTGAATTAAAGGAAATCAACGTGGCACGTTATATCGGACCGAAAGCAAAACTCTCCCGCCGTGAAGGCACCGACCTGTTCCTGAAGAGCACCCGCCGCTCGCTGGACTCCAAGTGCAAGCTGGACTCCAAGCCGGGCCAGCATGGCCGCACTTCGGGCGCACGTACCTCCGACTACGGCAACCAGCTGCGCGAAAAGCAGAAGGTCAAGCGCATGTACGGCATTCTTGAGCGCCAGTTCCGCCGCTACTTCGCGGAAGCGGATCGCCGCAAGGGCAACACCGGCGAGAACCTGCTGAAGCTGCTCGAATCCCGCCTCGATAACGTCGTCTACCGCATGGGCTTTGGCTCGACCCGCGCCGAAGCGCGCCAGCTGGTCAGCCATAAGGCAATCACGGTGAACGGTAACGTCGTCAACATCGCTTCCTACCTGGTGAATGCCGGCGATGTGGTCGCCATTCGCGAAAAAGCCAAGAAGCAGGCCCGTATCGTCGAAGCGCTCTCGCTGGCCGAGCAGGGCGGCATGCCCTCCTGGGTTGCGGTCGATGCGAAGAAGATGGAAGGCACCTTCAAGTCCGCTCCGGACCGCAGCGAAGTCGCCAATGACGTCAACGAATCGCTGATCGTCGAATTGTATTCGCGCTAATTGAGCAATCCCCCGCCCGCCCCGTCACCGACGGGGCGGGTTTCTTTGTAATGCCATCAGCCTTATCGGTGTAACGAGCCGAGGGTATTGAAGAGGACATTTCATGCAAAACAGCCTGTTGAAACCCCGTATTATCGAAGTCGAGGCACTGGGTGCCGGTCACGCGAAGGTCGTGATGGAACCGTTTGAGCGCGGCTATGGCCACACGCTTGGCAACGCATTGCGCCGCGTGCTGCTGTCTTCGATGGTCGGCTATGCGCCGACGGAAGTCACGATCGCGGGCGTCGTGCACGAGTATTCGTCGCTCGACGGTGTGCAGGAAGACGTGGTGGACATGCTGCTGAACCTGAAGGGCGTCGTGTTCAAGCTGCACAACCGCGACGAAGTTACGCTGACGCTGAAGAAGGAAGGCGAAGGCGCCGTGCTGGCATCGGATATCGATCTGCCGCACGACGTCGAGCTGATCAATCCGGATCACGTGATCGCGCAACTGACCGCGGGCGGCAAGCTGGATATGCAGATCAAGGTGGAAAAGGGCCGTGGCTATGTGCCGGGCAATGTCCGCCGCCTGTCTGAAGACGCCAACAAGACCATCGGTCGTATCATTCTCGACGCGTCGTTCTCTCCGGTGCGCCGTGTATCCTACGCTGTCGAATCCGCACGCGTGGAGCAGCGTACCGACCTGGACAAGCTGGTGATGAACATCGAAACCAATGGCGTAATCTCGCCGGAAGAAGCGATCCGCCAGTCCGCACGCGTTCTGGTCGACCAGCTCAACGTGTTCGCCGCGCTGGAGGGCACCGAAGCCGCCGCTGAAGCACCGTCGCGTGCGCCGGCAGTCGACCCGATCCTGCTGCGCCCGGTCGACGACCTCGAACTCACCGTTCGTTCCGCAAACTGCCTGAAGGCCGAGAATATCTACTACATCGGCGACCTGATCCAGCGCAGCGAGAACGAACTGCTCAAGACTCCGAACCTTGGCCGCAAGTCCCTGAACGAAATCAAGGAAGTGCTGGCATCTCGCGGTCTGACTCTGGGCATGAAGCTCGAAAACTGGCCGCCGGCAGGCCTGGAGAAGTAATCCTGACGGGAGCGGTGTCATAGCCGCTCCCGCTTGATGTAGCTGTACCGTCGTAACAAGAATTACCGGCCCGCGACAGCTTTGCTGATCGATAGAAGAGCTGGATTGAAACTCAACCTAGAAAGGAAATAACATGCGTCACCGTCACGGTCTCCGCAAACTGAATCGTACCTCCTCGCACCGCCTCGCGATGCTGCGCAACATGACCGTCTCCCTTCTGCGTCATGAAGCGATCAAGACCACGCTGCCGAAGGCGAAGGAACTGCGTCGCGTCGTCGAGCCGATCCTCACCCTGGGCAAGACCGACAACCTCTCGAACAAGCGCCTGGCGTTCAACCGCCTGCGCGACCGTGAAATTGTCGGCAAGCTGTTCTCGGAGCTCGGCCCGCGTTACGCTGCCCGCAACGGCGGCTACATCCGCATCCTGAAGATGGGTTTCCGTCAGGGCGACAACGCGCCGATGGCCTTCGTCGAGCTGGTCGACCGTCCGGAAATCAGCGATGCGGCAGAAGTGCCGACCGCTGAGTAATCGGTCAGATCCAGAGGGAAAAGCCAGGCATCGCCTGGCTTTTTTGTTTTGTGCGTACGGTGCGGTCCGGCGGCCGCGAGGTCCAACTGCGCGACATGGGATCGTTTCGAACCCTTGAGATTCGTCATTGGCGGCTCGGGTGGTGAAATCCGGTTTATGGCAAGATGTACGCTTTAGTTCAGCTAACGTTTCCGCATGAGTGAATCCGGCATTCTGTCAGTGGTGAATCTTCGCAAGTCGTATGGCAGCGGCGCGTCGAAGAACATGGTTGTCGATGGATTGTCGTTCAGCCTGCGCCGCGGGGAATGCTACGGTTTGCTGGGGCCAAACGGCGCCGGCAAGACAACCACCTTGCGGCTGTGCCTGGGACTGACGGCGCCAGACAGCGGCCAAGTCACGCTGGTCGGCCGGCGCATTCCCGAGGAAGCGCGCCCGGCGCGTTTGCGGGTCGGGGTGGTTCCACAGGCAGACAATCTCGATCCGGATTTCACGGTAGAGGAAAACCTGCTGGTGTTCGGCCGCTACTTTGGCATCGGCGACGACGAGATCAAGGCGCGTATCCCGAAGCTGCTTGAATTTGCCAACCTGGCAGCAAAAAAGGACGCGCGTATCATCGAACTGTCGGGCGGCATGAAGCGGCGGCTGACGTTGGCGCGGGCGCTCATCAACGACCCGGACCTGATCTTCATGGACGAGCCGACAACCGGGCTCGATCCGCAGGCGCGGCATATGATCTGGGACCGCCTGAAGTCGCTGCTCGGGGAGGGCAAGACCATTGTGCTGACCACGCACTTCATGGACGAGGCGGAACGTCTGTGCGACCGGCTTGGCGTGATCGACCATGGCCAGATGATTGCCGAGGGTTCGCCCCGGGCGCTCATCGGGCAACATATCGAGGCGGAAGTGGTCGAAGTGTACGGCGACAATGCACAGGTCTGGGGCGAGGCCGAAGGCCGGGCGATGGCCGCGCGGATGGAAGTGAGCGGCGAAACGGTCTTCTGTTACACGAACGATGCGCAGCCGCTGCTGGCCAGCCTCCACGCCACTGCTGGAGTGCGCTACCTGCACCGGCCGGCGAACCTGGAGGATTTATTCCTGAAGCTGACCGGACGGGAAATGAGGGATTGAGATGAGTGCGACAGCGTACGCCTTGCCAGGGTTTTCCTTCCGTTTCCTGCCGATCTGGCGGCGCAATTTCCTGGTCTGGAGAAAACTTGCGGCCGCGAGCATTCTTGGCAATATCGCCGATCCGCTGATCACGCTGGTAGCCTTCGGCTACGGACTCGGCAGCCTGCTGCAGACTATCAACGGCATCCCGTATATCCACTTTCTCGCATCCGGCTCGATTTGCATGTCTGTCATGATGGCCGCCTCGTTCGAGGCGCTGTACTCAGCGTTTTCTCGCATGCACGTGCAGAAGACGTGGGATGCGCTGCTAAACGCGCCGCTCGCGCTCGATGACGTGGTGCTGGCCGAAATGCTGTGGGCGGCAACCAAGTCCCTGTTTTCAGGAATTGCAATCCTCGGCGTCATCCTGCTGCTCGGAATCGGGCACCATTGGACCGTGCTTGCGGTGCTGCCATTGCTGTTTCTGATCGGCATGACTTTTGCATCGATAGGATTGATCATCAATGCGCTCGCGCGAGGGTATGATTTCTTTACGTATTACTTCACGCTGGTGCTGACGCCGATGGTATTTCTTTCCGGCGTCTATTACCCGACGACTCAACTGCCGGCATGGCTGCAGTTGTTTGCCAAGGTGCTGCCTCTGGGGGCGGCGGTCAATCTGATCCGGCCGCTGATCCTTGGTGAGTGGCCGCAGACACCGCTGGCCGACATCGCTGTTCTGGTGGCCTACTGCGTCGCCGGCTTTTATGGTGCGACGGTGCTGACACGCCGCCGTCTTCTCAAGTAGAGTCTGTTTCAAGGACAAGGCCTTGATGATGCAGGAAGTCTTGCTGGTATTGACGAACGTGCCTGACGAGGCGGTTGCCCGCGCCATTTCGCGGCTCGTGGTGGAACAACGCCTCGCCGCCTGCGTTAACATACTGCCGCCCGTGCGCTCCGTGTACCGATGGCAGGGAGCGGTGGAGGAGGCTTCTGAACTGCCCCTGCTGATCAAGACCACGAGGGACAGGTATGCCGACCTGGAAGCGGCGATCAAGGTGGCCCACCCATACGACGTCCCCGAAATCGTCGCAATGCCGGTATCGGCGGGACTGCCAGCTTACCTGAACTGGGTCGCCGCGGAATCAAAAAAGGATGTCGATGTATAAGCTGTTCCGTTTTCATGCCGTACTGTCCGCTACCGGCCGGTTTGTGGCTGCTCTTGCGCTTGCGACATTGAGCCTGCTCGCGCCGCTTTCTCATGCCGGGAACGATTTTCTCGAACCCGAGAAGGCATTCCGGTTCGCTGCCCGGATGATCGATCCTGCAACGATCGAGGTGACCTACAAGATAGCTGACGGTTACTACATGTATCGGGAAAGTTTCGCGTTCAAGGCAGAAGGCGCAACCCTCGGTCAACCTGTCATACCGCCCGGCAAGGTTAAGTTTGACGAGACGTTCCAGAAGGATGTGGAATCGCATCGGGGAATGGTGGCAATCACGATTCCGGTCGAGGCAGGCGGTATGTTCACGCTCAGGGTAACCGGGCAGGGATGCGCGGACCAGGGCTTGTGCTATCCGCCAATGGAGTCGGTGGTCTCGCTGTCCCCGACCGGCGGCGGGCTGGCGGGGGCGATCACGTCTGCCAAGGGTGCGGCAGGTGAAGGCGGCACGTTGCTAAGCAGCGCCAGCCCGCCGGACTCGGAAATGGGGCGGATCGAGTCCTCCCTCAAGAGCGGAAGGCTGATCGCCATCCTGCCATTGTTCCTGCTGCTCGGACTCGGTCTTTCCTTTACGCCCTGCGTGCTGCCCATGGTGCCGATCCTTTCCTCGATCATCGTCGGGGAAGGCGCGCAGGTCAGCCGCAAGCGCGGCCTGTCGTTGTCAGCGGCATACTCCCTTGGCATGGCGCTGGTTTATACCGCCCTCGGGGTCGCAGCAGGCCTGATCGGGGAAGGGCTGGCGGCGACGCTTCAGAATCCGTGGGTGCTCGGCGCGTTTGCGGCACTGATGGCCGTTCTCTCGCTGTCGATGTTCGGCGTGTACCAGTTGCAGATGCCCGCCGCGATCCAGAGCCGGCTCGCGGGGGCATCCGAGCGCCAGACCGCAGGCAAGTTCGTCGGCGTCTTCGTCATGGGTGCGATTTCGGCGCTGATCGTCGGGCCCTGCGTTGCCGCGCCGCTTGCCGGCGCGCTGCTTTACATCAGCCAGACCCGTGATGTGATCATTGGCGGCAGTGCCTTGTTTGCAATGGCGGTCGGCATGAGCGTTCCGCTTCTGCTGGTCGGCGTTTCTGCCGGTACGCTGCTGCCGCGCGCCGGTGCGTGGATGGAATCCGTCAAGTACTTCTTCGGCATCCTGATGCTCGGGCTGGCGCTGTGGATCGTGACGCCGGTAATTCCGGGCTGGGTGCCGATGGCAGGCTGGGCGATACTCGGGATCGGTTATGGCGGCTTCCTGCTGTGGAAGGGCAGCCGGGGCTGGGCTGGCAAGATTTTCGGTCTGGTCTTCGCCGCCTTCGGCCTGGTACAGCTGGCCGGTGCGGCCACAGGCGGCAACGACGCGCTTGCGCCGCTGGCGCATCTGACAGGAGGCGCTCACAAGACCGAGTTCAAGCGTGTCAAGTCGGTGGCGGAGCTCGATGCGGTGATCGCGCAATCGGCCGGCAAGACGGTGATGCTGGATTTTTATGCGGATTGGTGCGTGTCCTGTATCGAGATGGAAAAACTGACATTTTCCGATCCGCGCGTGAAGGCGCATTTCGCCAACATGGTCTTGCTGCAGGCTGACGTGACAGCCAATTCCGACGACGACAAGGCGCTGCTCAAGCGCTTCAAGCTGTTCGGCCCGCCGGGCATCATCTTTTTCGACAAGCAAGGGCGGGAGATTCCCGGCGGCCGCGTGATTGGCTACCAGAACGCCGACAAGTTCCTGAACTCGCTGTCGCTGGTGGCGGGTTTCTGAGTCGCTGCAATATATCCTTACCGCTCGTTGTCGCGCGGATGATCCTCCAGATAGCGCTTGCGCCGGAAGAAGACCAATAGTGCGATCACGATGAAGGCCATGATGCCCATCGTGATCCAAAACCCCGACTTGTCCTGCAGCAGCGGCATCTCGGCGAAGTTCATGCCGAATACGCCGGTCACCAGGGTCAGCGGCATGAACAGTGCGGTGATCACGGTCAGCGTGCGCATGATTTCGCTCGTCCGGTGCGCCATGGCCGAAAAATGGATCTGCACCGCCGATTCGATGGTCGATTCCAGCCGCTGCGCGTGATTCAGCACGCGCGTAATGTGCTCCATCACATCATTCACGCGCACCAGCATCAGGTCCTTGGTGCGGCCATTGCGCGACTCGTCGATGGTGTCAACCAGGTAGTCACGCAACTCCTGCATCGCATCGCGCTGCCCCTCGCACAGATGGTCAAGCTTGCGCAATTCAATGCGCGCGTCCAGCAGCGCTGTCCAGTCGTTGAAAGGATGGCGCGGACTGAGCAGCGCGCGCTGCCAGCGATCGATCTGTGCGGTCAGCGGCTGACGCAGTGCGAGGTATTGGTCGACCATTGCGTTGAGAAGCCGCAGCATCAGCTCTTCCGGTGACGCCGGCGGCCGGAATGCATGTGCGCCGCCGTCGCGCCTGTTCTTGAATTCGAGCAGGCGGGCGCGGGTGGCGTCGATGGTACGGCTATTCGCCGCATGGACCGTCACCAGCGCCCGGTCCATCAGCAGGAAGGAAACCGGCTTGGTTGCCAGCTTGGTCAGCGCCGGAGGGATCTTGCGCGGTTGATACGGCGCGTCCGGCGTTCCGTTGGCGTCAAGTGCGAGCTTGCGGAACACCACCAGCGCGTAGTCCTGGGTGGAGTCGAAATACGAGGGATGGCTGAGGTTGGTCGCGTCTGTCAGGTGCGGGTCGTAGATCTGGACTCCGGTCGCTTTCGCCACCGCATCGCGCCAGGCAGTGTGGTCGGCGGCCACTTCATCATGTGTGGCATCCAGCCACAGAAAGCCGCTTGACGGCATGCCGGCCTCGACCGGATTCCAGGGCGAGACACAGTTGCTACTGACGTGAAAAATATCCATGTCCGGTCGGCGACGGTTTGAAGATGACCCAGAGCGCTGCCAGCGATGCGCAGGCTGCCAGCGCGAACCCTGCCTGCATCGTCTGCGTCAATGCGAGCGGGCCGAACCAGCCGCTCGTCCACAGCACACCGGCCGCCGATGCAAGCAGGCGAAGCGATTCTGCCACAACATAGCTCAAACGTCTCTCAAGCAATCCGCCGATGATCCACAAGCTGGCCGTGATCCATGCCGCGTATGCCGCCAGATCACCGGCGCCGAAGCGGCCGTAGCCGGACAGGAAATGTGTCGTCGCCAGCAGGACGAGTGCGAACTGCACGAGGCAATAGGACTGTTCGCTGCGGGTCAGCGCCGGATCGTAAAGCGGGCGGTGAATGTCGAAGGGAGTGGACGGATAGCGCGCGGCGACGTCTGCGGGCCGCCAGCCGGGACGGGATATCCACACTTTCAGTTTGTCCCGCCAGCGACGCGCATGCCATGCATCCATCCATATCGCCTTGTATACCTCGAGGTTCGCCCACAGCGGATTCCAGCTCCGCAGCGGGCTGCGGGTGCCATAAACCACCGGGGTATCGTCGCGTTCTTCAATGAAGGTGCCGAACATCCGGTCCCACAGGACGAGGATGCCGCCGTAATTCTTGTCGAGGTAGATGTCATTGACCGCATGATGCACGCGATGGTTGGACGGCGACACGAAGACGCGGTCGAACCAGCCCAGCTTGCCGACCTGTTCCGTGTGCACCCAGAACTGGTACAACAGGTCGATCAGGCCGACGGCGGCGAAGATTTCCACCGGATAACCGAGCAGCGCCATCGGCGTGTAGAACAGCCATCCCAACAGTACGCCGCTGCTGGTCTGGCGCAGCGCGGTGGACAGGTTGTAGGCTTCGCTCTGGTGATGCACCACGTGGGCGGCCCATAGCACATTGACCTCATGGCCTGCGCGATGCAGCCAGTAGTAGCAGAAGTCGTACAGGAGCAGGCCGGTAATCCAGACCCACAGGCTGTCGGCGGGTAGCCTGAACAGCGCGACGTGCTCGACCAGCCAGGCATAAATGCCGATGCGAAGCAGCCGTGTGAAAACGCCTGTTACCTGGCTGAGCACACCGAGGCTCAGGCTGGTGATTGCGTCGTTGATATGGTAGTTGTGCTGCCTGCGCCAGGCGCCTACCGCCAGTTCAAGGAAGATCAATAGGAAGAACACTGGCGTGGCCAGCGTGATGACTTTCTCTTGCATCGCTGTCTCCGTTGTTGTTCTTGCTTCAACAATGTTAGCGCGGAGAGCGGCGCGGGAAGGCAGGAAAGTTAGAGGGCTTGATCAGGTTTCCAAGCAGAAGCGTGCCGGAAGGATGCCGGCACGCAATTCTCCTCAACCCTGCTTCAGGAGGCGAGCGATATCGCGCGCGAAGTAGGTAAGCACGCCGTCGGCGCCGGCGCGTTTGAAAGACAGCATCGCTTCCATCATCGTCTTGTCGTGATCGAGCCAGCCGTTCTGCGCGGCGGCCTTGATCATCGCGTATTCGCCGCTGACCTGGTAGGCGAAGGTCGGCACCTTGAACTCATCCTTTACCCGGCGCACGATGTCAAGGTAGGGCATGCCGGGCTTGACCATGACCATGTCGGCGCCTTCAGCCAGGTCGAGGCCGACTTCGCGCAGCGCTTCGTCGCTGTTGGCCGGGTCCATCTGGTAGGTGCTCTTGTTGCCCTTGCCGAGGTTTGCCGCCGAGCCGACCGCGTCCCGGAAGGGGCCGTAGAAGGCCGATGCGTATTTCGCCGAGTACGCCATGATGCGGGTATAGATGAACTTGTTTTCTTCCAGCGCGCGCCGGATGGCGCCGATACGGCCGTCCATCATGTCGGACGGCGCGACGATGTCGACGCCGGCCTCGGCCTGGGCGAGCGCCTGGCGGGTGAGGATGGCGCTGGTCTCGTCATTGAGCACATAGCCCTGGTCATTGATTACGCCATCCTGGCCGTGGCTGGTGTACGGATCAAGCGCGACGTCGGTGAGGATGCCGAGTTCGGGGAAGCGCTCCTTCAGTTCGCGCACCGCCCGCGGTACCAGGCCCTGCGGATTGATCGCCTCGATGCCGTCCGGGGTTTTCAGGGAGGCATCGATCACCGGGAACAGCGCCAGCACCGGTATCCCCAGCGCGACGCAGTCTTCCGCGACCGGCAGCAGCTGGTCGACCGACATTCGCTCCACACCGGGCATCGACGCCACTTTCTCACGCTGGTTCTTTCCATCAAGAATGAATACCGGATAGATGAGGTCTGCGGGTGTGACCACGTTTTCGCGCATCATGGCGCGCGAGAACGCGTCCTTTCGCATGCGGCGCATGCGGATTGCTGGGTATTGGCTGTCTGGAAGGGAATATGGCATGGCGGTCCGATCGATGAATGAGACGCAATAAAAAAACTTGTATTGGTGCGTGAAACTTTTCCGGGGATTCCCCGTCATAGCGATAGGTGATCATTCACCTCCCGCTTCTCCTCCCTGAGCGGGGCCTATCGTGGCATTAGCGATATGGCGTTACTACCCTGGAGATCTTCCCCTTTCTCCAGGGTTTTTTTTGCCCGTAATTTTCTTTTCGTCAATCGCCATCGTCGTCAACCGAAGCGGCATCGGTCAAGCGCAGCAGTTCAAGAATCCGCGCATCTGCCTCATCCAGTCCGGTGCGTTTGAGCGCCGAGAACAACTGTACGGAAAAGGGGAAGGGCGTGCCCTGCTCATCCACGTAGCTCTGCAGTACGGTGCGCGCCTGGCGCAAGGCATTGGTGGATTCGTTGCGGTTCAGCTTGTCCGCCTTGGTAAGAAGGCAATGCACCGGCTTTCCTGTCGGCGCAAACCACTCCAGCATCTGCACGTCGAGTTCGGTGAACGGGCGACGCGCGTCCATGATCAGCACCAGGCCGGCAAGCTGCTCGCGTCGTTGGATGTAGGTGCCGAGCAATTCGTTCCAGTGGACTTTCGCTTCACCGGGGACTTCCGCGTAGCCGTAGCCGGGGAGGTCGACCAGCATGGCGCGGATCTCGTCGACCTTCGTCGGGTCCTTGCGGTGCTGGCCAACGTGCGCCCCGCCTATCGAAAAATAGTTGATGTGCTGGGTGCGGCCTGGCGTTTTCGATGCAAACGCCAGGCGTTTCTGGTTGCACAGCACATTAAGTGCGGTGGACTTGCCGGCATTGGAGCGGCCGGCAAAGGCGATTTCGGGGACTTGCGTGTCTGGCAAATCGCGAAGGTGGTTCACCGTGGTGAAGAAGCGGGCTTGCCAAAGTAGGGACATAAGAGACGGGCTGAAAAATGCGGCGGAAGAAGGGGGAAATGCCGGAAAGCTATTGTACAATAAGGGGTTATGTGTTGTTGCGCTGCAGAAGCGCGCCGGCACCGAATTTTGATCTCGCCATTGGCCAGAATTTTAATATCAAGTCTTCAGGGTGTTTGAATGAACCGTGCGTTTTCTCCGTTGGTAAAGTCCTTGTTTGTCGCGATGCTGGCAGTTTCTTCGATTGCTTACGCAGCTGAGGAGAAGAAGCCCGCGAAGGCCGACCCGGCCAAGGGCGAGCAACTGTATACCGCCGGCGACCCGGCACGTGGTGTCATCGCATGCGTCGGCTGCCACGGTGCCGGGGGCAACTCCGTCATTCCGCAAAACCCGAAGCTTAGCGGCCAGCATGAGGCCTATGTTGTCAAGCAGCTCGTCGAATTCAAGTCGGGCGCCCGCAACAACCCGGTCATGACCAGCATCGCCAAGGGAATGTCCGAAGAAGACATCAAGAATGTCTCCGCCTACCTCGACAAGCAGGAAGCCAAGCCGGGCGCAGCCAAGAACAAGGATACCGTGGAAATCGGCAAGAAGATCTACCGCGCCGGCATCGCGGAGAAGAATGTGCCCGCTTGCGCTGGTTGCCATGGCGCCACCGGCGGTGGCATCCCGGCACAGTTCGCGCGTCTGGCAGGTCAGCACCAGGACTACACGGTCGCGCAGCTGACCGGTTTCCGCTCCAGCGCACGCAATAACAGCGCGCAGATGGTGACGATTGCCAAGCGCATGTCTGACGACGAAATCCAGGCTGTGGCAGACTATATCGCCGGCCTGAAGTAAGCCGAACCGTAGAACGAGCAAGATGGAGGGGGTGGCAAATGCCACCCCTTTTTCATTGGGAAATAAAGAGCCATGAGCAGCATCAGCACCTCCGGATTGCAACTGAAGACAAAACGCCGCTGGCTGGCGGAAGCCGTCGAACTGATCTCGTCGATGCGTTTCGCCATCAGCCTGCTGACGCTGATTGCGATCGCGTCCGTGATTGGCACCGTGCTGAAGCAGAACGAGCCGATGCCGAACTACGTCAACCAGTTCGGGCCGTTCTGGTTCGAGGTCTTCGACAAACTCGGGCTGTATGCGGTGTACTCCGCCTGGTGGTTCCTGCTGATCATGGCCTTCCTGGTGGTGTCCACCACGCTGTGCATCGTGCGCAATACGCCCAAGATGCTGCGCGACATGCGCAGCTGGCGCGAGAACGTACGCGAACAATCCCTGCGGAATTTCCATCACAAGGCGGAGTGGAGCAGCGCGCGGCCGGTTGATGTGCTTGCGACCGACCTGGCGCAGCGCGTGGCCGGCGCCGGCTACCAGGCGCGCCTCGTGCCGAAAGACGACGGTGTACTGATCGCGGCCAAGCGCGGCGCGGCGAACAAGTGGGGCTACATCTTTGCGCACAGCGCGATTGTCATCATCTGTGTCGGCGGCTTGCTCGATTCCGATCTGCCGATCCGCTTCCAGCAATGGTTCAATGGAAAGACCCCGTACGCGGGAAGCGGCCTGATCGCGGAAATACCTGCGCAGCACCGTCTCGGGAACGGCAATCCGAGCTATCGCGCCAATGCCTTCATTCCCGAAGGCGCAACCAGCAGCACCGGCGTGATTCCGCGGCAGTCGGGCGTGCTGATACAGGAGCTGCCGTTCTCAATCCAGCTTAAGAGGTTCATCATCGAGCATTACTCGACCGGCATGCCCAAGCTGTTCGCGAGCGAAGTCGTGGTGCACGACACCGAGTCCGGCAAGCGTTTCGAGGCCACCATCAAGGTCAACGAGCCGTTGATCTACAAGGGCGTGGCGGTCTACCAGTCGAGCTTTGACGACGGCGGCAGCAAGCTCAAGCTGACCGCCTATCCCATGGCCGGGCCCGGACAGGGCACGTTCGAGTTGTCGGGCGAGGTCAACGGTTCGACGCCGCTGGGCGGAGGCAAGGAGGCGGACTACACCGTCGAATGGACCGGCTTCCGCCCGTTCAACGTCGAGAACACGGCGGAAAGCGGGCAGGATGTGCGCGCCGTCGACGCGAACAAGAGCTTCAATGAGAAATTCGCTGCCGGCCTCGACAGGCAGCTCGGGTCAGGCGCAAAGAATGCGAACAACAAGGACCTGAAGAACGTCGGGCCGAGCGTGCAGTACAAGCTGCGCGACAAGACAGGGCAGGCACGCGAATACCACAATTACATGCAGCCGATCCTGCTGGACGGGGATTATGTCTTCCTGAGCGGCATGCGCGACACCCCCAACGATGCATTCCGCTACCTGCGTATTCCGGCCGATGACAAGGACACGGTGGAGGAGTGGATGCGCCTGCGGGCGGCGCTGTTTGCGCCGGAACTGCGCGCTCGCGCCACCGAGCGCTATGCGCAGCGGGCGATGCCAGGGCGCGGCAGCCGCGATACGCTGCGCGAGCAGTTGCAGAAATCCGCATTGCGAGGCCTGGAAGTTTTTGCGGGCAACGGTAACGAGGCCGGCTATGTCGCGGTGTCGAAGTTCCTGGAACAGGTCCCGGCCGCCGAGCAGCAGAAAGCGGCGGAAGTGTTCATGAAGATCCTGAACGGGAGTCTTTGGGAACTGCTGCAGGTGGCACGTGAAAAGGATGGCTTGCAGCCGCTGGCGCTGGACGAAAAGCGCGAGCGCTTCCTGCAGCTTGCGATCAATGCGCTGTCCGACGCCTCTTTCTACGGCGCACCGGTCTACCTGCAACTGAAGGAATTCGAGGAAGTCAAAGCTTCGGTGTTGCAGGTGACGCGCTCGCCGGGCAAGAATGTGGTGTACCTCGGCTGCCTGCTGCTGGTATTGGGCATATTCGCCATGTTCTACATCCGTGAACGCCGCTTGTGGGTCTGGGTCAAGCGCGACAGCGACGGCCGCAGCCACGCCCTCATGGCGCTCAGCAGCCAGCGCAGGACGCTGGACTTCGAAAAGGAATTCACGGCGCTGAAAGCCCAGCTTTTGCAATCGGCATGAACGCAGCGCTCCGGAGAAAAAAATGGAATTGACGCAAACACAAACCTTTACGCCGCCGCCGGGTTACTTCAAGCGGTTGACGGTCCTCGACTGGGTCTTTGCGGCCATGCTCGCCGCTGGCGCACTGTTCGCGCTCAACCGTTTCGGCGAATACATGGATGTGTATGAAAAAGGCATCCTGCTGCTGTCGGCGCCCACCTTCGCCTGGCTTGGCTGGCAGTGGAAGCAGGTGCGCTGGCTGATGGCAGTGCTGGCTGTACTGGCGCTGTCGGCAATTTCGCTCTATGGCGGCTCGCTCCAGGCGGCGGAGTCACGGTTCTTCCTCAAGTACGCGCTGTCCAGCCAGTCTGCGATCCTGTGGATGAGTACCCTGTTTTTCCTGGCCACGCTGTTCTATTGGGGCGGGCTGGCGCTGCGCTCGGAGTTCGGCGGCGCAGTTGGCAGCAAGCTGTGCTGGGGGGCGGTTGTGCTCGGCTTTACCGGCATGCTGGTGCGCTGGTACGAATCCTATCTGGTTGGTCCGGACGTCGGGCATATCCCGATCTCGAACCTCTATGAAGTTTTCATCCTGTTCAGCCTGATTACCGCGCTGTTCTACCTGTACTACGAGGAACAGTACGAGACGCGTCAGCTTGGCCCATTCGTGCTGCTGGTGATTTCGGCCGCGGTCGGCTTCCTGCTCTGGTACACCATCAGCCGCGAGGCGGCCGAGATCCAGCCGCTGGTGCCGGCGTTGCAGAGCTGGTGGATGAAGATCCATGTCCCCGCAAACTTCGTCGGTTACGGTACCTTCGCGCTGGCGGCGATGGTGGCAGTAGCCTACCTGCTGAAGGTGAAGGGCATCCTGGCGGACCGGCTGCCGCCGCTGGAGCTGCTGGATGACGTGATGTACAAGGCGATTGCCGTCGGCTTCGCATTCTTCACGATTGCAACCATCCTCGGCGCATTATGGGCGGCGGAAGCCTGGGGCGGCTACTGGTCCTGGGACCCGAAGGAAACCTGGGCACTGATTGTCTGGCTCAATTATGCAGCCTGGCTGCACATGCGCCTGATGAAAGGCTTGCGTGGCGTGGTCGCCGCATGGTGGGCGCTGGTCGGACTGCTGGTCACCACCTTTGCCTTCCTTGGCGTCAACATGTTTCTGTCCGGCTTGCATTCCTACGGGCAGTTATAAAATTCCGGGGAATAGGGAATAAATCCTCGCGCACGGTTGTTTACCGTTGTGTGCCGCAGTCGCGGCACGCGACGATCAACCAATCCAGCGAGGATTCCATGAAACAGCATTCTTTGCTTGCCGCACCGCTACTGGCGCTCGGACTGTTCGGCTGCGCCCACATCGCGGGCGCACAAATGCCCGCCACCGCCAAGGGCGGCGTGCTGACCAATAGTGCCGGCATGACTCTCTACACCTTCGACAAGGACCCTGCAGGCGGCGGCAAGAGCGCCTGCAACGGCCAGTGCGCGGCCAACTGGCCGCCGCTCATGGCAAAGGACGGCGACAAGGCGTCCGGCGACTACAGCATCGTCACCCGCGACGACGGCGGCAAGCAGTGGGCGTACAAGGGAAAACCTCTATACCTGTGGGTGAAGGACCAGAAACCCGGTGACAAGTCCGGCGACGGGGTGAACAATGTATGGCACGCAGCCAAGCCCTGAGGACCTGACCCACTCCCGCCGTGGCCGATTTCGTCGACCGGATCGCGCAGCATATCCCGCGCTTGCGGCGGTATGCGCGCGCACTGACGCATGACGCGGCCTGGGCGGACGACCTGGTGCAGGATACGCTGGAGCGCGCGTTGCGGCGGCGCTGGCTGTACCGCTTCGACCGCAGCCTGGCAGCCTGGCTGTTCACTATCTTGTACCGGCTGTTCCTGGACGATGCCGCCCGCCGCGGCGCCCTGGTGCCGATTGACATGGACGCGCCGGAACCGGCGGGGCAGGACGATCCTGCGGTCCGGATCGACATGCAGCGCGCGCTGGCCCGGCTGCCGGCCGAGCAGCGGGCGGTGGTGGTGCTGATCGGACTGGAACAGCTGAGTTACAACGAGGCGGCGGCGGTGCTCGGCGTGCCGCCCGGCACGGTCATGTCGCGCCTGTCGCGGGCGCGCGCCCAGCTGCGCCAGTTGCTGTCCGGCGAGCCGGTGGCGGGAGCGGGGGACGGCGGGACGAGCGCGGCCCGACTTTCCCGGATCAAGTGACATGAAGATGGAACCGATCGGCGAGTACGACCTGCACGCCTACGTGGACAACCAGCTCGACGCCGTGCGGCGCGCGCAAGTGGAGGCCTATCTTGCCGTGCGGCCGGACGCGGCAGCGCAGGTGCAGGCCTTGCAGGCGCAGAACCGGGAATTGCACGAGGCCTATGACAAGGTTCTGAATGAGCCGGTACCGCTGGCGATGAGCGCGTCATCCCGCCGCAAATCCTTCCCGCTCGCCTGGGCGGCGAGCATCGCGGCGCTGGCGATCGGCCTTGGCGCCGGCTGGAGCGCGCGCGGATGGATGCAGCCGGCGGCCAGGCCGGCCGCGTTCGCCGAACGGGCGCTGAGCGCCCACCTCTTGTATGTCGGCGAAAAACGGCATCCGGTCGAGGTGCCGGCGGAGCAGGAGGCGCACCTCGTCGCCTGGCTTTCCAAGCGGCTGGACGCGCCGGTGCGTGCGCCGGCCTTGCATGCGCACGGCTTTTCGCTGCTCGGTGGCCGCCTGCTGCCCGGCGACGACGGGCCGCTCGCGCAGTTCATGTACGAGTCTGCGGAGGGCGAGCGCCTGACCCTGCTTGTGCGGCGTGTTGTCGCGGCGGGCACCGCCGGCTTTCGCGTTCTGGAACAGAACGGCAACAGCGTCTTTTACTGGATAGACCGGGATTATGGCTACGCGTTGTCCGGCAATATCGGCAAGAACCGCATGCTGGTGATCGCCGAAGCGGTGGATGCGCAACTGCGAGTGCGCTGAAATTGTTGTAAGGTTTTCCGGTCCGACCTGGACCAAGCTGCAGTTGTCAGCGACAAGCGGAGACCTCATGTTAATAAAGCGCAATCCCAACGGCATTGACCTGCCGTTTCCATCCGAAATCACGCCGCGAGCAGTCTTCGAATCGCGCCGCAGCTTCATCAGGCAGGTCGCGCTCGGCTCCATCGCCGCGGCAGCGGCGCCGGAAATGCTGGTGCGCGAAGCGTTTGCACAGAATGGCCAGAAGCTGCCGGCAAAGCCGAACCCGGCCTTCATCGTGATGGACAAGCCGACGTCGGTCAAGGATGCGACCACGTATAACAATTTCTACGAGTTTGGCACCGAAAAGACCGACCCCGCACGCTATGCGGGCACGCTGCAGCCGCGCCCGTGGACAGTCGCGATCGAGGGCGAAGTGAAGAAACCGATGACGCTGGATCTGGACGCGCTGCTGAAGCTGGCGCCGCTGGAAGAGCGCATCTACCGCCTGCGCTGTGTCGAAGGCTGGTCGATGGTGATTCCGTGGATCGGCTATTCGCTGGCAGAGCTGATCAGGAAGGTGGAACCGACCGGCAATGCGAAATTTGTGGAATTCGTTTCGCTTGCGGACAAGAAGCAAATGCCCGGGCTGCGCAGCCCGGTGCTGGAATGGCCCTACGTCGAAGGATTGCGCATCGACGAGGCAAACCATCCTCTGACGCTGCTGACATTGGGGATGTACGGCGAGGTGCTGCCCAACCAGAACGGCGCGCCGGTTCGTATCGTGGTGCCATGGAAATATGGGTTCAAGTCGGCCAAGTCAATCGTCAAGATTCGCTTCGTGAAGGAGCAGCCGAGGACGGCCTGGAACATTTCCGCGCCGCAGGAATACGGTTTCTATTCGAACGTCAACCCGGAGGTCGACCATCCGCGCTGGTCGCAGGCAACCGAGCGCCGGATCGGCGAGGACAGTTTCTTTACCCGCAAGCGCAAGACGATGATGTTCAACGGCTACAGCGACGTCGCGTCTCTGTACGGCGGCATGGACTTGAAGAAGTTTTTCTGATCATGCTTGCGCAACGACAAATCGCGCTGGTCAAGGCCGCGCTGTTCGTGCTGTCGCTATTGCCGTTCGCGCGGCTGGTGCTGTTTGCCTTCAGCGACCGTCTTGGCGCCAATCCGATCGAATTCATCACCCGCAATACCGGCGACTGGACGCTGTATTTCCTGTGCCTGACGCTTACCGTCACGCCGTTGCGACGGGTGACCGGCTGGAACTGGCTGGTCCGGCTGCGGCGCATGCTCGGCCTGTTCGCGTTCTTCTATGCGTCGCTGCATTTCACCACCTTCCTCTGGTTCGACCATTTTTTCGATATCGAGGAAATGCTGAAGGACGTGGTGAAGCGGCCGTTCATCACCGTCGGGTTCACCGCCTTCCTGCTGCTGGTGCCGCTGGCGCTCACGAGTACGAATGCCGTGATACGGCGGCTGGGCGGGAAACGCTGGCAGGCGCTGCACCGGATCGTGTATCTGATCGCGGCGCTCGGCATCCTGCATTTCTGGTGGATGAAGGCAGGCAAGAATGATTTTGCGGAGCCCATCCTGTTTGGATGCATCGTCGCGATGCTGCTGGCGCTGCGCCTGTACTGGAACGTGCTGCAGCCGAGGCTGCAGCGGCGCCGGACGGAACCGACGCCGACATAAGCGGGCGCCTCTGCGCGGCACCGTTACATATGGCGTACGTGCGGACCCTGCTCAGGGCAGCAGGTTTTCGAGCGCAAACAGCTCGCTCGGCGCTTCACGCCGACGGATCAGGTGCACCTGGTCGCCGTCCACCATCACTTCGGCTGCCCGACCGCGGGTATTGTAATTGGACGACATGGTCATCCCGTAGGCGCCGGCCGACATGATCGCCAGCAGGTCGCCCTGTTCGAGCGCCAGCGAGCGCTCGCGCGCCAGCCAGTCCCCGGATTCGCAGACCGGGCCGACGATGTCGTAGGTCTTGGCCGCCGATACGCGCTGCAGCACCGGCTGCACGCCGTGCCAGGCTTCGTACATCGCCGGCCGCATCAGGTCGTTCATCGCGGCGTTGACGATCGCGAAATTCTTTACTGCGCCATGCTTCAGGTATTCCACCTCGGTCAGCAGCACGCCGGCATTGCCGACGATGGAGCGGCCGGGTTCGAACATGACCTGGATCGGCGCGCCCTTGTACTGCTGCAGGCGCCACTGGTCGATCCTGGCAAACAGGCGGCCAAGATAGTCGCCGATGGCCACCGGCTTGTCCTTGTCATAGGTAATGCCGATGCCGCCGCCGATATCGAGATGATGCAGCCGGATGCCTTCCTTCTCCAGCCCGTCGGCGAGTTCGATCAGGCGGTCCAGCGCTTCCAGCAGGGGGGCGTCGTCGAGCAGCTGCGAGCCGATATGGCAGTCAATGCCGGCCACGCGGAGGTGCGGCAGTGTCGCCGCTGTGCGGTAGACAGTCAGTGCCTCCTCGTAGGCGATGCCGAACTTGTTTTCCTTCAGGCCGGTGGAAATGTAGGGATGGGTCTTCGCATCGACGTTCGGATTCACCCGCAGCGACACCGGTGCCTGTTTGCCCATCGCGCCGGCGACGTCGTTGAGGCGCTGCAGCTCGGCGGTTGATTCCACGTTGAAGCAGAGAATATCGTGCTCCAGCGCCAGGCGCATTTCCTCATGCGTCTTGCCCACGCCGGAAAAGATGACCTTGCGCGGGTCGCCGCCGGCGGCGATCACGCGCAGCAGTTCGCCGCCGGACACGATGTCGAAGCCGGAACCAAGACGCGCGAGCAGGTTCAGCACCGCGAGGTTGGAATTGGACTTGACCGAATAGCAGACCAGCGCACCGCCGTCATCGCGCCGGTTTTCACGGCAGGCATTTGCGTACGCGGAAAAGTTCTCGACCAGCGCGGCCTTGGAATAGACGTAGGTCGGACTGCCGAACTGTTTGGCGATGTCCGCAAGCGCGACATTCTCGGCGTGCAGCACGCCGTTCTTGTAGGAAAAGTGCGACATGGTGTGGAACAGCTAGTTGTTATTGGGCGCGGTGGTATCGGGTGTTACCGGCGGCGTTTGCGGTACCGGTGTTGCCACGGCCGGTTTGGCCGCCGGCATGTAGAGCGGGCCTTTCTGCCCGCAACCGGCCAGCATCGCCAGCGTGGACAGGACGGCAATGCGCGACAGGTCAAGAACTGACTTCACGATTAGAATCACGGTTTTGGGAACTGAAGTGGAGTGTAGCATGACTGAATCGGAATTCCTGGCCCTGGCGGAGGAAACGCTGGCGACGATCGAGTCGGCGCTGGAGCGGGCGGCGGACGACAGCGACCTGGACGTGGAATGCAGCCGTAGCGGCAACGTGCTGGAAATCGAGTTCGTCGACAATGGCTCGAAGATCATCGTCAACAGCCAGGCGCCGATGCAGGAAATGTGGGTGGCGGCGCGCTCCGGCGGTTTTCATTACAAGCGCGAGGACGGGCGCTGGCGCAACACGCGTGACGGCTCCGAACTGTTCGACGCCCTGTCGAAAATGATCGCGGACCAGGGCGGGGTGGCCATCGAACTGGCTGCCGAATAAAAAAACCGGAACCGGGCTAACCCGGATTCCGGTTTTTTTTGCGACTCTCGCATCAGAACAGCTCGTTCTTCACGTCGTCCTTGGTTTTTTCCTCCTCGGTTCCCGGACGCTCGCTCAGCCCGAGGCTGCGGATGCCGGTGCCTGGCGGATTCTCCGCATAGTAATAGTCGCCGTTGGCATGGATGATCCCTTCCGGCACCGGCCGCTCTTCCACCGGCACGTCCTTCAGGGCTTTCTGCATGTAACTGATCCAGATCGGCAGTGCGAGGCCGCCGCCGGTTTCCTTGTTGCCGAGGTTCTTGGGCTGGTCGAAGCCGATCCATGCGATGCCGACGATCTTCGGATGGTAGCCGGCGAACCAGGCATCGATCGAGTCATTGGTGGTGCCGGTCTTGCCGGCGATGTCCGGGCGCTTGAGCGACAGCGCGCGCGTCGCGGTGCCGTGCTTGACCACGTCCTTGAGCATGCTGTCCATCAGGAAGGCGTTGCGCTCGTCGATCACCCGCACGCTTTCATCACCCGCCTTGTCCGGTTCCGCCTTGGACAGGACGCGGCCGGTGTTGTCGGTGACCTTGGTAATGATGTAGGGGCTTACCTTGTAGCCGCCGTTGGCAAAAACCGAGTAGGCGCCCGCCATCTGCAGCGGGGTCACCGCGCCGGCGCCGAGAGCCAGCGTCAGGTAGGGCGGATTCTTCTCTGCCTCGAAGCCGAACCGGGTCGCGTATTCCTGGCCGTACTTCGCGCCGATGCGATGCAGGATGCGGATCGACACCATGTTCTTCGACTTCGCCAGGCCCTTGCGCATCGGCATCGGCCCTTCGTACTTGCCGTCGTAGTTCTTAGGCTCCCAGGCCTGGCCGCCGGTCTGGCCGGCATCGAAGCTGAGCGGCGAATCGGCGATGATGGTCGCCGGTGACATGCCTTTTTCCAGCGATGCCGAATAGATGAAGGGCTTGAACGATGAACCCGGCTGGCGCCATGCCTGCGTCACATGGTTGAACTTGTTGCGGTTGAAATCGAAGCCGCCGACCAGTGCGCGGATCGCGCCGTCCTCGGTGTTGGCGGCGACGAAGGCCGACTCCACTTCCGGCATCTGGGTGATGCTCCACACCTGGTTTTCCTGCGTGACGCGGATGATCGCCCCGCGGCGCACCTTGCGGTTCGGCGGAGCCTTGTCGCTGAGCAGGTTGGTGGCGAAGGCCAGGCCGGGGCCGCTGATCGTGATTTCCTCGCCCGAGGACAGCATGGCCTTGACGGCCTTCGGTGACGCCTCGAGCACGACGGCAGCGACGATGTCGTCACTGTCCGGATGTTCGGCAAGTTCGACTTCGATCGCGTTTTCGGCCTCTTCCTTCGCGGCCGGAATCTCCATGTAGCCTTCCGGGCCGCGGTAGCCGTGGCGCTTTTCGTAGTCCATCACGCCGCGCCGCAGCGCGAGATAGGCGGCGTCCTGGTCCGCCTTGGTGATCGTCGTGTAGACGTTCAGGCCGCGCGTGTACGCCTCGTCCTTGAACTGTTCGTACACCAGCTGGCGCGTCATTTCAGCCACGTACTCCGCATGCACGCCGAACTCGCTGCTGTTGGTCTTGATCTTCAGTACCTGGTCCCTGGCGGTCTCATAGTCGGCTTGCGTGATGTATCCGAGCTGGAACATGCGCTGCAGGATGTACTGCTGGCGCGCGCGGGCGCGCTTTGGGTTGGCGACCGGATTGTAGGCCGACGGCGCTTTCGGCAGGCCGGCCAGCATCGCTGCTTCGGCGATGGTGATGTCCGAGAGTTTCTTGCCGAAGTAGATCTGCGCGGCCGACGAAAAGCCGTACGCGCGCTGCCCGAGGTAGATCTGGTTCATGTAGACCTCGAGGATCTGGTCCTTGGACAGGTTCTGCTCGATCTTCCATGCCAGCAGGATTTCGTAGATCTTGCGTTTGAGCGTCTGCTCGCTGGACAGGAAGAAGTTGCGAGCGACCTGCTGAGTGATGGTGGATGCACCCTGTTTCGAGCTGCTCGTCAGGTTGTGCAGGCCGGCACGCAGGATGCCGACATAGTCCACCCCGCTATGGTCATAGAAGCGGTCGTCCTCGATCGCCAGCACCGCCTTCTTCATGATGTCCGGCACGTCCTTGATGCGCACCAGGTTGCGGCGCTCCTCGCCGAATTCGCCGATCAGCACGTTATCCGCGGAATAGATGCGCAACGGGATCTTGGGCCGATAGTCTGTCAGCGAGTCGAGTGGCGGCAGGTTCGGATAGGCCATTGCCAGCGCAAAGCAGACGATCAGCACGCCGGCGAGCGCGAGACCGGCGAGTCCGCCCACAGCCCCGAGGAGAAGGCGCACGGGCAGGGGAAGGCGGTGTTTCGGCGTTTCCTTCAAGGTGGCGCCGGCGGGTTTGGAGGGGGTCATGCAGAGGATTCGGAAGGAGAAAAGTGAACCGGTGAATTATAACGGTGGGCAACATTATCTGATATTAGTAAAATATCAATAATTACCTTCCGGCAGCGTGGGCTTTTGGCAACGCAGTTACAAATTACCGCTAGGAAATCGCTTTACACTGGTCGAAGCTTATTGCTAGGATTTAATGTAACGTCGGATATACATCACCTAAATACTGGTTTTTAAACGAATTTTTTGTCGAAAGCTTCATTATCCGCTTGCTTCGACACCTAAATAAGTGGTGCGTTCACGCAATACGCCACATTTTCGGGGAGAACAACCCTTGGCCATTGATCTCGGATCGTTACTCGGCAAGAAGAATCCACCGTTGATCGGCCTGGATATCAGCACCTCGGGTGTCAAGCTCGTCGAATTGTCTGAAGCAGGCAAGAACGAATACCGGCTGGAACGCTTTGCCAGCGAGCCGCTGCCGCGCGGCTCGGTCGTGGACGGCAACATCGAAAATATCGAGCAGGTGTCGGAAGCGGTGCGCCGCGTATGGAAAAAAAGCGGCACGCGCGCCAAGCATGTCGCGCTCGGCATGCCGCCGGCATCGGTCATCACCAAGAAAATCATCCTGCCCGCCGGTCTGTCCGAAGACCAGCTCGAGGTCCAGGTCGAGAGCGAGGCGAACCAGTACATTCCGTTCGCGCTGGACGAGGTCAGTCTCGATTTTTGCGTGATCGGCCCGGCACAGAACTCGCCCGACGATGTCGAGGTGCTGATCGCGGCGACACGCAAGGAAAAGGTCGAGGACAGGGTGGCGGTCGCGGAAGCGGCCGGGCTGAAACCCCTGGTCATGGATATCGAATCCTACGCCGCACGCGCCGCGATCGACCGCATCACTGCCCAACTGCCCAAGGGCGGGCAGGGGCAGATCGTCGCCCTGTTCCAGATCGGCGCCCAGGTCACCCACGTTTCGGTGCTGCAGGACGGGCAAACCATTTACGAGCGCGAGCAGCCGTTCGGCGGCAACCAGCTTACCCAGGACATCGTGCGCGCCTATGGCCTCTCGTTCGAGGATGCGGAAGCCAAGAAACGGTCCGGCGACCTGCCGGAAGGCTACGAGCGGGACATGGTGGAGCCCTTTCTAGAGAACGTGGCGCTCGAAGTCACGCGCGCCATCCAGTTTTTCTTCACGTCGACTCCGTACACCCACATCGACCAGATCTTCCTTGCGGGCGGCTGCGCCGTCACGCCGGGGCTGGTGGAAATCGTGGCCGAGCGCGCGAAGATCTCGACATCCGTCGTCAGCCCTTTCAAGGGAATGCAGCTCGCGTCGGGCATACGCGAAAAGCAGTTGCGCGCGGAGGCGCCGTCCTATCTCGTGGCCTGCGGGCTGGCGATGCGGAGGTTTGAGGAATGATCCGGATTAACCTGCTTCCTCATCGCGAGGAAAAACGCAAGCAGCGCAAGGCGGCCTTCGTGCGCCTTCTGGCGCTTGCCGCCGTCACAGGTCTTGCTATGGTCGTTGCTTACGCGGCCTTTGTCGGCGCCAAGATCTCCAACCAGGAGGCACGCAACAACTTCATCAGGACGGAGAATGCGAGGCTGGACGGCCAGATCAAGGAAATCGCCACGCTCAAGCAGGAAATCGATGCGCTCAAGGCGCGCCAGCAAGCGGTGGAAGATTTGCAGAGCGACCGCAACCAGCCGGTGTACCTGATGGATGAACTCGTCAAGCAGGTGCCGGAGGGGATCTACCTGCGGGCATTCAAGCAGGACAGCCAGCGCGTGGCGATCAGCGGATACGCGCAATCGAACGCGCGTGTGTCCGAGCTGCTGCGCAACCTTGGCAACAACTCGCCGTGGCTGGAGCGTCCGGACCTGATTGAAATCCGTTTGGCGGCTATCGGGCAGGGCAAGGATGCGAAGAAGGTGTTTGACTTCACGGTCAACGTCGGTATCAAGCGTCCGCGCGAAAAGGAAGCGGGGGCGGCGGTCGCCGGCGCCACCGGCGCGGTCGCGGCACCGGCCGCAGTGAAGAAGCCCTGACAGGAAACGCACTATGGCAGACCTAAAGAAAATCGGGGATCTCGTCGCCGGCCAGTTCCGCAACCTGAATGGCCGGGATCCGGGACAGTGGCCTGTGATTCCACGAATGATGTGCGCGCTTGGCACCTTGCTGGGTGTCGTTGCGCTCGGCTGGTTCCTCTACCTGAGCGGCCAGCAGGAAGAGCTGGAGCGCGGTGAGCAGGAGGAACTGCAGCTCAAGGACTCGTACCGGATGAAAGTGCAGCAAGCCATCAACCTGAACGGCCTGCGCAAGCAGAAGGAACAGGTCAACGAGTATGTGTCCAGCCTGGAGAAGCAGTTGCCGAGCAAGGCCGAAATGGATGCGCTGCTATCCGACATCAATCAGGCCGGCCTGGGCCGCGGGTTGCAGTTCGAATTGTTCAAGCCGGGGCAAGTCGTGGTCAAGGACTATTATGCCGAACTGCCGATCGACATCAAGGTGACTGGCAATTATCACGACATCGGCGCGTTTACGAGTGATGTGGCCAACCTGCCGCGTATCGTCACCCTCAACAACATGAACCTGGTTGCCGGCAAGGACGGCGTCCTGACCCTGGAGGCGATTGCCAAGACCTTCCGCTACCTCGACAAGGACGAGGTGGCTGCGCAGCGCAAGGCGGCTGCGGACAAGGCGAAGGGAGCGAAAAAATGATCGATATTCGCACCTTGACGAGAGCAGCATCGCTGGCCGGCCTGCTGATGCTCGCCGGCTGCGGCGACGGCGGCGTGCAAGAGATCAAGCAGTGGATGGACGACGTGCAGCGGCAGACGCCGGTGTCGATTCAGAAGCTTGCGGAGCCGAAGAAGTTCGTGCCGTTCACGTACAGCGGCAAGGAAGAGCTCGATCCGTACAACCCGGCCAAGCTGTCGGCAGCGCTTGCGAAGATGCAGGCCAATTCGGGCAACGGAATCAAGCCCGACCTGGAGCGCCGCAAGGAGCCGCTGGAGAGCTATCCGCTCGACAGCATCAAGATGGTCGGCACACTGGAAAAACCCGGGTTGAGCTATGCGCTGTTGCAGGTGGATAAGGCGGTATTCCAGGCCAAGGTGGGGAACTATGTGGGCCAGAACTTCGGCATGATCACCAGGATTACCGACACCGAAGTGGAGCTCACGGAGATCGTGCGTGACGCCGCTGGCGAATGGACCGAACGTAAAGCCAAGCTAGAGTTGCAGGAGAATAAACAATGATGGCAGCAAACACTACCCTTAGAAGCTTTGGCGAGGGAATGCGCAAAGCACTGCAACGGATTGCTGTCGCCTGTGTCGCTTTCGTCTGCTGCGTCGCGTACGCGCAGGAAAACGCGATCGAGTCGATCAACGCCAATCAGCAGGGCGCCAACGTAATCGTCAAGGTCAAGCTGAAGAACCCGCTGACCAAGCCGCCAATCGGCTTTTCCATCACCAATCCATCGCGCATCGCGCTCGACTTCGCGAACACCGCGAACGGCACCGGCAAGGTATCGCAGGACATCGGCCTGGGCGATGTGCGCAGCGTGAACGTGGTGCAGGCCGGCGACCGTTCGCGCCTGGTATTCAACCTGCTGCGTCCGCTGAACTATGCGACGGTGATCGAAGGCGATACCGTCGTGGTCACCATCGACGGTTCCGGCGGGCTGGCAACCGCCGTCAACTCCTCCGGTGTGCCGGTTGCGCAAAAGGCTGCGCCCGCCGGCAAGCAGATGCTGAGGGACATCGACTTCCGGCGCGGCACGCTTGGCGAAGGCCGCGTCGTCGTCGATTTGCCGAGCAACCAGGTGGCTGTGGACGTGCGCCAGCAGGGCCAGTCCATCGTAGTCGACTTCCTCAAGACCGGATTGCCGGAGGTGCTGCGCAGGCGCCTGGATGTCGCTGATTTCGGCACGCCGGTCCACACCATCACCACTTCCCCGCAAGGCGAAAACGTGCGCATGGTGATCGAGCCGAAGGGCTTGTGGGAGCATAGCGCCTATCAGAGCGACACGCAGCTGGTGGTTGAAGTCAAGCCGATCAAGGAAGATCCGAACAAGCTGGTGCAGGGCACCCAGGGTTACCGCGGCGAGCGCCTGTCCCTCAATTTCCAGAATGTCGAAGTGCGCGCGGTGCTGCAGGTGATCGCCGACTTTACCGGCCTGAACATCATCACCAGCGACACCGTGTCAGGCAACGTCACGCTGCGCCTGAAGGATGTGCCGTGGGACCAGGCGCTCGACATCGTGATGCAGGCGAAAGGCCTGGACATGCGCAAGAACGGCTCGGTGCTGTGGATTGCGCCGAAGGATGAGCTGCTCACCAAGGAAAAGCTCGAGCTGGAGCAGAAGGCGCAGATCGCGGAGCTGGAACCGCTGAAGACGGAAACCTTCCAGTTGAACTACCAGAAGGCCGAGTCGTTCCGGCAGGTTTTCGGCCTCGACAGCTCCGAGGGCAAGAAGAGCATCTTGTCCAAGCGCGGCAGCGCGGTCATCGATCCGCGGACGAACCAGCTGTTCGTCACCGATATCGCCTCCAAGATCGAGGAGATCCGCAGGCTGGTGCAGAAGACCGACATCGCATCCAAGCAGGTGCTGATCGAGGCGCGCATCGTCGAGGCGGATGACAAGTTCAGCAAGAACCTCGGGGCGAAGCTCGGATTTGCCGACCTGCGCACGATCCGCGGCGGCGATACCGGGTTCCAGGTGGCGCGCGGCAGCAATACCCGGGTCGCCCTGACCGGCAATCTGACCGGCGTGGGCGAGCAGACCGGACAGGTCGAGGAGCAGGGCGCGGGTTACAACAACAGCCAGTTCGTGAACCTGCCGGCGCAGGGCATCAACGGCGCAACGCCCGGCAGCCTCGCTATCAGCCTGTTTTCTGCTGCCGCCAACCGTTTCCTGAACCTCGAATTGTCCGCGCTCGAAGCGGACGGCAAGGGCAAGATCATCTCCAGTCCGCGGGTGGTGACCGCCGACCAGCTCAAGGCGCTCATCGAGCAGGGCACGGAGCTGCCGTACCTGACCGCGACCTCGAGCGGCGCGACGTCGATCTCCTTCCGCAAGGCCAACTTGAAGCTCGAGGTGACGCCGCAGATTACGCCGGACGGGAACATCATCCTGGATGTCGACGTGAACAAGGACAGCGTCGGTATTGAAACGCGGGCAGGCTTTGCGATCGATACCAAGCATGTGAAGACCCAGGTGCTGGTCGAGAACGGCGGCACGGTTGTGCTCGGCGGTATCTTTCAGCAGGTGGAGCGCGACGCTGTGACCAAGGTGCCGGTTTTCGGTGATATTCCTGTCGTTGGACATCTGTTCAAGTCGACCGGACGTACCAATGACAAGACGGAGCTGTTAATCTTCATCACGCCGAAAATCGTCGCCGACCGTGTGACGACGCGATAACAAGAAACTGAAAACTCAAATAACGTAAGGGTAGACTTATGACATCAGGGGTAACGAGGAACACCTTCCAGGATATCGTCCGCTACGTGCTGGGCACGATATTAATCTTCGCGCTGGCGGCCTGCGGCGGCGGCGGCGGCTCGCCGGGAAAGGTGTCGGGTACCTCCGGCACCGGGGTGGGCAACGTGTCCCTGATTTTCAGCAGCTCCGAACTCAAGTCCGCCGGCACTTCCGGAAGCGAAGTGACGGTAACTGCACTGGTCAGGGATGGCAACAATGCGGCGGTTGCGGATATTCCAGTCACCTTTTCCGCTACCTCCGGCGCGCTTGCGGTGACGGATACCAAGTCCGACAAGAACGGCCAGGCGAAGGCAACGCTGAGTACCGGCGGTGACCGAACCAACCGCAGGATCACGGTGACGGTGCAGGCGGGCGGCAAGACCGCCACCGGAACCGTGGACGTGGTCGGCACCACGATCGCGGTGACCGGGCCGAACACGGTGACGGCGGGCGGCAGCGGCGACCTGACGATCACGGTGAAGGATTCGTCGAACGTGGCTGTCGCGAACGTGCCGGTCAGCTTCTCTTCGCAGAGAGGCAACGCGATCGCGGTAAAGACATCCAACGGCGGATCGTCGAGCGCGCCGCTGACGAATTCGGCTGGCCAGGTAGTGCTTGCCGTGACGGCGACACAATCCGGCAGCGACACGATCCTGGTGGCGGCCCAGGGCGTGAGCAGCTCCTGGACGATGAACGTCAATGCGGCGAAGCTCACCGTGGATGTCGAAGGTGCTGGCAGCACGGTAAAGACGGCGGCCACCTCGACCGGCTGCCAGAAGATTTCCTCGACCTATGAGGTTGGCGGCGTTCCGCAAAACGGCACAGTGAATATAGCCACATCGCGCGGACGGATCTACTCCGACGCCGGCTGCACGACGGTGCTGTCGTCCGGCAGTGCAGCGATTTCCAACGGCAAGTCGCAAGACGTCTACCTGAAGTCGGATAACGCCGGTTTTGCAACGATTACCGCATCCATTTCGAATGGTCCGTCCGCGCAGACCAGCATCGAATTCATCGCGCCGCTGACCGCCTCGGCGACCATCAGCGTACAAGCTGAGCCCTCCACGATCGGCGTAAATTCCGGTTCCGGGCAGAGCGAGAAGAGCACGCTGACCGCGGTCGTGCGCGACGGGTCGAGCTTCAACAACCTGGTGAAAGGCGCGGTTGTCGAGTTTTCGCTGATCAGCGACAAGAGCGGCGGCTCGCTGTCCAACCCGTCGGTAGTCACCACGGAGAGCAATGGCTCCGCCTCGGTTGTATTCACCGCAGGCACCGCGGACACGCCGAAGGATGGCGTCGTGGTACAGGCGCGTATCCAGGGCACGTCAATTACGGCGACCACCAAGCTTACGGTGGCAAAGAAGTCTTTGTTCATCAGTGCCGGCACGGGCAACAAATTGAGTACGCCAACCGATACGACCTATCAGCAGGACTATACGGTCTTTGTCACTGACGCTTCCGGCAATCCGGTGCCTAACGTCGCAGTCGTCGCCAACGTGATACCGACGCGCTACGCCAAGGGGGAATATGCGTACAGTGTGACGGACAAGATGTGGAAGCAGGATATCGTCGCCATGTGCGCCAACGAGGACGTGAACCAGGACGGCGTCCTGGACCCGGGTGAGGATGCAAACTCGAATGCACGGCTGGATCCCGGTATTCCGCTCAATGTCAGTCCGAGCGTCACGACGGACGCCACGGGGACGGCGAAAATTTCCATCCTTTACCCTCGCGATCGTGGAAACTGGACGGAAGTGAAGATGACGATCACGGCCGGAAGCGTGTCGGGAACGGAGTCGGTCTACCAGACCCCGGTATACTGGCTGCCTGTGCTGGCAGAAGATCTGACGAGCGACAAGGTAATTCCGCCCGGATCAACCAGTCCCTACGGTGTAAATGGTTGCAGTGTCGCAAATTGACTTCAAACATTTTTCTGGTTGGCCTCATGGGCGCCGGCAAGACCACGGTCGGCCGCGCCCTGGCCAGGAAGCTCAACAAACGGTTCATTGATTCGGACCATGAGATCGAGGCGCGTACCGGCGCCTCGATTCCTTTGATTTTTGAAATCGAAGGCGAAGCCGGGTTTCGCCAGCGCGAATCGGACGTGATCCGCGATTTGACATCGCAATCCGATATCGTGCTGGCCACCGGCGGCGGCGCCATCCTGCGTCCGGAAAACCGCGAATGCCTGAAAACCCGGGGCACCGTGATCTACCTGCGCGCGAGCGTCAACAGCATTCTCCAGCGCACCAGCCACGACAAGAACCGGCCGCTGCTGCAGACCGCGGATCCGCGCCTGCGGCTCGAGCAGCTGGCGCGTGAGCGCGAGCCCCTGTACCTGGAAGTTGCCGATTTTGTCATCGAAACCGGCCGTCCTAACGTACAATCTCTGGTAACCATGATCATTTCCCAGATTGAAATGCACCAGAAAGGGGTGCAGGGAAACGACAAGCCGAACCAGACTTCCTGAACTTCATGAACAAGCCGACTTCCGCGCTCACCTTGCACGTCGACCTGGGTGATCGCAGCTATCCTATTTTCATCGGGCAATCCCTGCTGGCCGAGCCGGAGTTGGTTGCACGGCATGTCACCGGCAGGCGCGCGGCGATCGTCACGAATACGACTGTCGGCCCGCTCTATCTCGACAAGCTGAAGGCGTTGCTGCAGGCTGCCGGCAAGCAGGTGACCACTGTCGTGCTGCCGGACGGCGAGGAAGAAAAGAACTGGGCGAGCCTGATGCAGGTCTTCGACACGCTGCTGGCCGAAAAATGCGACCGCAAGACAACCATGATCGCGCTGGGCGGCGGCGTGATCGGCGATTTGACCGGTTTCGCCGCCGCCAGCTACATGCGCGGCGTGCCCTTCATCCAGGTGCCGACCACGCTGCTGTCGCAGGTCGATTCCTCGGTCGGCGGCAAGACCGGGATCAATCATCCGCTCGGCAAGAACATGATCGGCGCGTTTTATCAGCCGCAGGCGGTGATCGCGGACACGACGACCCTCGATACCCTTCCCGACCGCGAGCTGTCCGCCGGCCTGGCGGAGGTCATCAAGCACGGGGCCATCATCGACCCGGCGTTCTTCGACTGGATCGAAGCGAACATCAACCAGTTGCTGGCGCGCGATCCTGCCGCGCTCGCGTACGCCATCCAGCGCTCATGCGAAATCAAGGCGGATGTCGTGCGCCAGGACGAGCGCGAAGGCGGGTTGCGCGCCATCCTCAATTTCGGCCACACCTTCGGCCACGCGATCGAGGCCGGGCTGGGTTATGGCGAATGGCTGCACGGTGAAGCCGTGGGCTGCGGCATGGTGATGGCGGCAGACCTGTCGTATCGCCTTGGTTTCATCGGCGCCGCCACCAGCGAGCGGATGAAGTCACTGGTGAAAGCGGCGCGCCTGCCTGTCGTGGCACCCGACCTGGGGCGCGACTGCTGGCTCGACCTGATGGAGGTCGACAAGAAAAACGAGGGCGGCCAGATCAAGTTCATCCTGCTCAAGCCTCTTGGTGCCTCGGTCATCATGCCGGTGCCGCAGGATGCGTTGCTGGCTACGCTGGAAGCCTGCATCCGGTAGCCATGGAATTCGAAACCAACCTCGCCCCTTATGCCGCGCGCTCCACGGCATCGCGGGGGAGGCGTTTCGCCGAACCCGCGCCGGCATCGCGCACGGAATTCCAGCGCGACCGCGACCGCATCATCCATTCCACCGCCTTTCGCCGCCTCGAGTACAAGACGCAGGTGTTCGTCAATCACGAGGGCGACCTGTTCCGCACGCGGCTCACCCACAGCATCGAGGTTGCGCAGATAGCGCGCTCGATCGCGCGCAACCTGCGGCTCAATGAAGACCTGGTCGAGGCGATATCGCTGGCGCACGACCTCGGGCACACCCCCTTCGGGCATGCCGGGCAGGAAGCGCTGAACGATTGCATGAAGGACTACGGTGGGTTCGAGCACAACCTGCAAAGCCTGCGCGTGGTCGACGAACTGGAGGAGCATTACGGCGCCTTCGACGGCTTGAACCTGATGTTCGAGACGCGCGAGGGCATCCTCAAGCACTGTTCGGTGGCGAACGCGCGCAAGCTCGGCGATGTCGGCCAGCGTTTTCTCGACAGGAAGCAGCCCACTCTAGAAGCCCAGCTGGCCAACCTCGCCGACGAGATCGCCTACAACAACCACGACATCGACGACGGCCTGCGTTCCGGTCTCTTGACGATGGCGCAGCTTGATGAGGTCGATTTCTATGCGCGCCACCGAACGGAGGTGGCGCGCAACTACCCGGGCATTAGCGGGCGGCGCGCGATCCATGAAACGATACGGCGCATGATCAATGCCCTGATCGTCGACCTGATCACCGCCTCCCGGGCCCGCATCGATGCGGCAAAACTGGAGTCGTTTGACGACGTGCGCGAAGCGCCGCCTCTGATCACCTTTTCTGACGAGATGAACCGGGAAGCGGCACAGCTCAAGCGATTCCTGCGGCAAAACCTCTACCAGCACTACCAGGTCAATCGCATGACCAGCAAGGCGCGGCGCATCATCAGGGAGCTGTTCGAGGCATTCATGCTCGAACCGCGGCTGCTGCCTCCGGACTACCAGGTGGCGGCGTCAACGGAAGGAAGCGTGCACAGGCAGGCACGCAAGGTGGCCGACTATATCGCCGGCATGACCGACCGTTATGCGATGCGCGAGCATCGCCGGCTGTTTACGGTAGAGGAAATCTGAGGCGCGTCGCGACCCGCACTCCCGACGCGTCAGGCCAGATCGCGCAGCGGATGCGCATGCGCCGGCCATGCCGGCTCGAAGAAACGGTTCACCATTTCCACGGTCACCTCGTCCAGGGTTGCCGGCGACCAGTTCGGCGCATTGTCCTTGTCGATCACGACGGAACGGATTCCCTCCAGCACCTCGCCATTTTCGAAGCTGCGGCGCACCATCGTACGCTCCATGCGCAGGCAGTCAGCGACGCTGATCGACGCACTGCGGCGCAGCTGCGACAGCGTCACGCACATCATCAGCGGCGAACGCTTGTTCATCGTCGCCAGCGTCTTTTGCGCGAACTCGCTTGCGTCCTGCTGCAGCGAAGCGGCAATCGCGCGCACGTCGTGGTGGCCGAAGTGCCGGTCGATGGCTGCATGCTCGGATGCGAGCAGGCTGCGTGCCGGATCCGCCTGCGCGCGGAAAGGCTCGGAGAATGCCCGGATCGCTTCGGACAGGTTGGGCGCGGCAGACGATTCGAGCAACGCGAACAGCGCCGGCAATTCCGAGGCCGGCACGAACACGTCGGCAAGGCCGGCGTAGATCGCATCGGCGGCGCCGATGATGTCGCCGGTGACGCCGAGATAGGCGCCGAGCTGGCCCGGGGCGCGCGACAGGAAATAGCCGCCGCCGACATCCGGGAACAGACCGATGTTCACCTCCGGCATTGCCATCTTCGTGCGCTCGGTGACGATGCGCATGCGGTTTGCCGCGCCGCCCTGCGCCACGCCCATGCCGCCGCCCATCACGATGCCGTCCATGACGGCAATGTAGGGTTTGGGGTAGAAGTGGATGAGGTGATTCAGCGCGTACTCTTCGGTGAAGAAATCCTCGAGCAATGCACTGCCGCCCTGTGGTGTGGCACGGCCCGCATCGTAGAAAAAGCGGATGTCGCCGCCCGCGCAGAACGCGCGTTCGCTGCTGCTGCGTATCACTACGGCGCGCACCTCGGCATCACGGCGCCAGTCGAGCAGGGCGGCGGTCAGCGCGCGGACCATGTCGAGTGACAGCGAATTCAGGGCCTTCGGGCGATCGAGGGTGATGAAGCCGATCTTGTTCTTGACGCAGGTTTGAACGAATTCAGTCATGGCGCAAAAAGGAGGGAGCCGGAAACCGCCATATTGTATCGGCATTGCGGGAAGCGGGCAGTCGCGCGGCCGACATTCCGGGTCGCCGCCGACCAACAAAAAAGGGCGCATCCTTGCGCCCTTCCTGCGTTCGCCATGCGGCGAGGGTGGCGGCTATGCCGCCGCGGTCATGTCCGGCATGCGCTTGATGGCGTCATGCTGGTGGTCCTGCATCTTCGTCTTGTACTTCAGGACCTGGCGGTCCAGCTTGTCGACCAGCGTATCGATCGCTGCGTACAGATCTTCTGCAAAACTCTCCACGTGGATCACGCTCCCTCGCAGTCGCAGGTTGACTTCGGCCCGCTGTCGCTTGTCCTTTTCGGAGGGCTTTTCAACGCCCAGGATGACTGCAATATCAATGACATGGTCGAAATGGCGGATGACGCGTTCCAGCTTGGTTTCCACGTATTCGCGGATGGCCGGTGTCAGTTCGAGGTGATGTCCACTGATGGTGAGATTCATACAGCGCTCCTTTGGATGGCGTCGCTGGAGGTTCTTGGCGGCGGTTGTGGCCGATCTGCTGGCGCCAGGTCCAGCCACATCCGTGTAGCGTGGCTACGCCGGAACACAGCAACAACACTACAACGTTAACTACAGGGAAACTACAGGGATTTACGCAGATTGACGGGAGGGATTTTCAGGGCCTCGCGGTATTTCGCGACCGTACGCCGCGCCACGACCATGCCTTGTTCCCCCAGCATATCCGCGATTTTGCTGTCAGAGAATGGATTCTTGGGGTCTTCTGCTCCTATCAATTGTTTGATCAGCGCGCGGATCGCCGTCGATGAAGCTTCGCCCCCTGCTTCCGTGGCGACGTGGCTGCCGAAGAAGTACTTCAACTCGAACATGCCGTGGGGCGTGAGCATGTATTTCTGAGTTGTTACACGGGAAATAGTACTCTCGTGTAGGCCCAGTGTATCAGCAATTTCGCGCAAGACAAGAGGGCGCATCGCCACCGCGCCATGGGAGAAGAAATTCCTTTGACGGTCAACAATCGCCTGGGCAACCCGCAGGATCGTATCGAAGCGCTGCCGCATGTTCTTGATCAGCCATTTGGCTTCCTGCAGCTGCGAAGTAAGCGACCCCTCACCCTTGCTTTGCTTGAGGATATTCGCGTACAGCGCGTTCACCCGAAGCCGCGGCATCACGTCATGGTTCAGCACGACCTGCCAGCCGTTCTTGCTCTTCTTGACGATCACGTCCGGCACCACATAGTCCGAGGTGTCGGATGCGAACAGCGCGCCCGGGTGCGGGTTGCAGCTGCGGATCACCTGCTGCGCTTCGCGCAGGTCTTCCTCGTCGCAATCGAGCGCCTTCTTCAGCTTGTTGAAGTCGCGCTGCGCGAACAGGGCGAGATGGTTTTCGACGATCTCCAGCGCGCGCCGGCGCGTCACCAGCGGGATCTTCGGAAACCGCCGGATCTGGATCGACAGGCATTCGGACGCGTTGCGCGCACCCACGCCTGCCGGTTCGAAGCTTTGCACCAGCTTCAACGCGATCGCCAGCTCTTCCAGTTCGATACCGAGCTCTTCCGGAAGCCGCGCATGGATGTCTTCCAGCGGTTCCTCGAGGTAGCCGTTGTCGTTGAGTGCGTCGATGATCAGCTCGACCAGCGCGCGATCGCGCTGTTCGCGCACTGTCACGCGCATCTGTTCCAGCAGGTGCTCGCGCAGCGTGGTTTCATGCGCTTCGAGCTGCGGCCTGGCGTCGTCGTCTTCCGGCGCCTTCGAAGTGCGCGCGACGTCGTCGAAACTCCAGTCGCTGTCACCCGTTGCCGCTCCCTCGCCGGCGTCGCCACCCTCGAACCCGCCCTCGCCCCCGTCAGGCGGGGAAGCGGCGGAGGCGTCGGCGCCGGGGGCTTCGGAAGAGCTGCCGTTTGCGCCGTTTACCGGAGTGATTGCGCCGTCAGCCAGCAGCCGCACCGAGTGGTCGAGCGGATCGTCGACCCTTTCCAGCAGCGGATTATCCGAAAGGATCTGTTCCAGCTCCTGGTGCAGCTCGAGCGTCGACAGCTGCAGCAGGCGAATCGATTGCTGCAACTGGGGCGTCAGCGCCAGATGTTGCGATATACGAAGTTGGAGTGTCTGTTTCATGCTATCTGGTTCTCTTCCCTACATCCGGAAGTGTTCACCCAAGTACACGCGCCGCACCGACTCATTCGCGATAATGTCGTCCGGCCGCCCGCTGGCCAGCACCGACCCCTGGTTAATGATATAGGCGCGATCGCAGATGCCAAGGGTTTCGCGCACGTTGTGGTCCGTAATCAGCACGCCAATGCCGCGTTCCTTGAGGAAGCGCACGATGCGCTGGATCTCGATGACCGCGATCGGGTCGACGCCGGCAAACGGTTCGTCGAGCAGCACGAAACGCGGGTTGGTGGCAAGCGCGCGCGCAATCTCCACGCGCCGGCGTTCGCCGCCTGACAGCGACATCGCCTGGTTCTCACGCAGTCGCTCGATCTGCAATTCCGCCAGCAAAGTATTCAGGCGCTTATCAATTTCCACCTTGCCCAGCGGCTTGTCGTTGACGCGCTGCAGCTCGAGCACCGCCCGAATGTTGTCCTCCACGCTGAGCTTGCGGAATACCGACGCTTCCTGCGGCAGGTAAGACAGGCCGAGCGAAGCACGGCGATGGATCGGCAGGCGCGAGATCGCCGCCCCGTTCAGGTCGATTTCGCCTGCGTCCGACGGCACCAGGCCGACGATCATGTAGAACGAGGTCGTCTTGCCGGCGCCGTTCGGCCCGAGCAGGCCGACGACTTCGCCGCTGCCGACCTGCAGCGAGACGTCGCGCACCACCTGGCGCGTGCCGTAGCTCTTCTGCAAACCGTTCACGACCAATGTGCTCGCCATCTTATTTGCCCTTCGCTTCGGAGCGCGGCTGGATGACCGCCTTGATGCGTCCGCCGCCCGGCTTGTTCTCCCCGGTCGGCGTGTTGTTGACCGTGAAGAACTCGGCACGGCTGTCATAGGAAATGAACTCGCCTTCAACCTCGTCGGTCGGCTTGCTGCCTTCAAGCCGGCGCATCTTTGCCTTCGAGAACAATTTCACGATTTCGGTCTTGCCGTCGTATTCGATGCGTTCCGCCTGTCCTTCTATCCACTGGTTGGGCGCGCCGTCCCGCTTCTGCCGGAACGTGGCCAGCCCGCCGGCGGGTGCGAGCAGCGTCGCAAACTGGTAGCCCTGCGGGTCCTGCGACACGACCAGCTTGTGCGCGCGCATGATCAGGGTGCCGCGCGTCAGGATCACGTTGCCGGTAAACGTATTGATCTGCTTGACGTCGTCGTAAGCCATCTGGTCGGCTTCGACATTGGTCGGCTTGTCGGAGTCGGCTTTCTCTGCGTACGCCTGGCCTGCAACGAGCGCATTGAGCAACAACAGCAACAAGAAGAAATGTTTCATGAAAGATCTCGAAAGTGATGCACCAAGGTATACCGGATTAACGTTTCGGGGCTTGATACGTGCCATGGACATTGCTTGTCAATCTGAACTCGCGCGTCGCATTGTTTGCAAACATGCCGGTGCCCGTCAGCACTGAGTTTCCGACGGTGATTTCGACCGGCTTGTCGGTTTTCATCACATCGTCGTCGGGCAGCACCAGCATGTATTCCGAACGCATCTGGACCGGTTCCGAATCGGCCGACCCCGGCTTGTCCATATGCACGTTGTCGTACAGGTGGACCTCGCTGTTGTCGCTGTTTACTTTCGCGCGTTGCGCGCGGATCGTCGTCGGCGCCTGCATGTTGGTCACGTTGCGCAAAACCGGGCGTTCGATATCGTACGAATCGTCCAGCGGGTTGTGGCTCATCTTTTCACCCGCGACGTGATACTGGGCCGCGCCGGTCTTCGACATTTTCACGTAGCTGAAATTCTCGACAAAAAAATCCGGCTCGCTGCGTTCCGGTGTGGGGATCACGTCGTTGCTGGCGCGCCGCATTACTTCATAGACCCAGAAGCTCGCGAGCGCCAGCACGACCATCGGCGCGAGCGTCATGAAAAAGCGTAAGCGCCCGGCTCGCATCTTCACTCCAGGTAGGGCGCGATTGCCGCGTCGTAGCTGCCCTGCGCGCGCAGGATGAAGTCGCACAGCTCACGCGCGGCGCCGCGGCCGCCACCGGCCGCGGTGACGTAGTGCACCCGCGACTTGACCTCCGGATGCGCGTTAGGAACGCTGGCCGCGAACTTCACCCGCATCAGGATGGGCAGGTCGATCACGTCGTCGCCGACGAAGCCGCAGTCATCGGCGGCGGTGCCGGTTTCGGCCAGCAATTGTTCGAACGCCACGCGCTTGTCATGCACGCCCTGATGCACATGGCGGATGCCGAGGTCGGCGGCGCGCCTGGCAACGATTTCCGACTTGCGCGCGCTGATGATCGCCGTCGCCACGCCGGACTGCTGCAGCAGCTTGATCCCGTGGCCGTCGAGCACATTGAAGGTCTTGATCACTTCGCCGGCCGGGCCGTAGTGCAGGCTGCCGTCGGTCAGGATGCCGTCGACATCGAAGATCATCAGCCGCACGGCGGCGGCCCGGGCGACAGCATCGTCTCGCATCAGATCACCTTGGCATGGGTCAGGTCGTGAATATGGAGGGCGCCGACCAGCTTGCCGTCGTCGTCGGCGACCAGGAGCTGGTTGATGCGGAATTGTTCCATCAGGTCGACCGCTTCGACCGCCAATTGGTCCGGCTGCACCGTGCGCGGATTCGCATGCATCACGTCTGCCATGCTCAGCTTGCTGAAATCCTGCATGTTCTCGATCAGCCGGCGCAGGTCGCCGTCCGTAAAGATGCCGATGACCCGGTTGTCGTCATCAACCACCGCTGTCATCGCCATGCCTTTTTTCGTAATCTCGAGCAGTGCCCGGTGCAGGGGGAGGCCGGGCTTGACCGAGGGCACCGCGTCGCCGCTGCGCATCACATCACGCACATGCGTGAGCAGTCTGCGGCCGAGCGCGCCACCCGGATGCGAGCGCGCGAAATCCTCCTCGCGAAATCCGCGGGCATCGAGCAGCGCCACGGCCAGCGCGTCGCCAAGCGCGAGGGTGGCGGTGGTGCTCGCGGTCGGAGCGAGATTCAGCGGACAGGCTTCCTTGTCGACGTGCGCGTCGAGATGGATGTCGGCATGCTGCGCCAGGCGCGAAGCGGGATTGCCTGTGATAGCAATCAGCTTGGCGCCCATGCGCTTGATGATGGGGATGATGGCGACGAATTCGGCCGCCTCGCCGGAGTACGAGATGGCGATCACGGCATCGTTCTCGGTGATCATGCCGAGATCGCCGTGAAGCGCTTCGGCGGCGTGCACGAACAGCGCGGGCGTGCCGGTGGATGCCAGGGTGGCGGCAATCTTGCGCGCAATGTGCCCGGACTTGCCGATGCCGGAGACAACCACCCGCCCACTGCACTGCAGCAGCAGGGCTACCGCCCGGGCGAAGCTGTCTTCCGGCGCATCGGACAGCCGGTCTTTCAGCGCGAGCAGCGCATTGGCCTCGATCTGCAAGGTTTCGCGGGCCAGCTCCAGCGCGCGCCGTGCATTTTTTGCATCAAAGGCTTTCGGCAGGGTTTTTGCATCGGTTACACTCATGCCGGAAGTATAAACGAATTACGAAAGCAAAAAATCTGCCAGTTACAACAAAAAGTTGGCTCTTGATGCCTCTCAACGGTAGCGCTCGTATCGTAAGTCCTTCATTTCCAAAGAGTTAATGCTGGCGCACAAGAATGCCGCGCGGGGGCGGATACTGCCCTGCCGCGGTTTTCTCCAGGGAATGTGGGCGTGCTTCCGCGTACCGAATTTGACCCTGTTTCAGAAAGTCCATGTTTTCAGCTCTCGAACTGACCCTCATCCTGCTCGGCAGCGCCGTCCTCGGCGTGGTCGCCTTCCGCATGATGCACCTGCCGCCGATGCTGGGCTACCTGGTCGTGGGCATCGTGATCGGACCGTATGGGCTCGGCATGGCCGAACAGAGCGAAACCACGCACATCCTCGCCGAATTCGGCGTGGTGTTCCTGATGTTCTCGATCGGCCTCGAATTTTCGCTTCCCAAGCTGGTGTCGATGCGGCGCACGGTGTTCGGCCTCGGTATGGCCCAGGTACTGCTGACGATCGGCGCCACCATGGCGTTCGGCTGGCTGATGGCGCATTTCCTGCCGCAACTGGTCGACATCAGCTGGCGCGCCGCGTTCGCGCTCGGCGGTGCGCTGGCAATGTCGTCCACTGCCATTGTCTCCAAGATGCTGACCGAAAGGCTGGAGCTCGACAGCCCGCATGGCCGGCAGATCTTCGGCATCCTGCTGTTCCAGGATCTGGCGGTGGTGCCGCTGCTGATCCTTGTCCCGGCCCTCGCCAAGAACAGCGGCGACCTGATGGCTACGCTTGCGCTGGCGATGATGAAGGCCGGAATCGTGCTGGTGCTGTTGCTGGTGATCGGGCAGCGTTTGATGCGCACCTGGTTCCATGTCGTGGTCAAGCGCCGCTCGCAGGAGCTGTTCATGCTCAACCTGCTGCTGATCACGCTCGGCGCCGCCTGGATCACCGACCGGGCGGGCCTGTCGCTGGCACTTGGCGCCTTTGTCGCAGGCATGCTGATCTCGGAGACGGAATACAAGCACCAGGTGGAAGAAGACATCAAGCCCTTCCGCGACGTGCTGCTCGGCCTGTTTTTCGTGACCGTCGGCATGCTGCTCAATATCCGGCTGGTGCTCGCCAACTGGTGGCTGGTGCTGTTGCTGCTGACCGCGCCGGTGCTGCTGAAATTCGCCTTGATCGCCGCGCTGGCCAGGCTCACCGGCGCCTCGACCGGCGTCGCGCTGCGCACCGGCCTCGGGCTGGCGCAGGCGGGCGAATTCGGCTTCGTGCTGCTGAACCAGGCGGGCGGTTTGCAGCTGATGGACCCGTTGCTGATCCAGCTGATCCTGGCATCCATGGTGCTGTCCATGCTGGCGGCGCCGTTCATCATCGCCAAGTCCGATGCGATCGTAATGAAGCTTTCGTCCAATGAATGGATGATGCAGTCGCTGGCGCTGACGCAGATCGCAACGCGCACCATGACCACGCAGAAGCATGTGCTGATTGCCGGTTTCGGCCGCACCGGCCAGAGCCTGGCCAAGCTGCTGGAGGAAGAGGGAATTCCCTATCATGCGCTTGATCTCGACCCGGACCGGGTGCGCGAGGCGCAGGCTGCCGGCGCCAGTGTGTCGTACGGCGATGCGGCGCGCCGCGAAAGCCTGGTTGCCGCCGGTATCCACCGCGCCGCGGCTTTGGTGGTCACCTATGCCAGCACGCCGTCGGCGCTCAAGGTGCTGCATTTCGCGCACGAGCTGGCGCCGTCGCTGCCGGTCATCGTGCGCAGCCACGACGACAGCGACCTCGACAAGCTGCGCGAGGCCGGCGCCGCGGAAGTGGTGCCGGAAGCGATCGAAGGCAGCCTGATGCTCGCTTCGCATGCGCTGGTCATGCTCGGCGTGCCGCTGCGCCGCGTGGTGCACCGGGTACAGGCGGCGCGCGACGAACGCTATGCATCGCTGCGCGGCTATTTCCATGGCGCCAGCGACGCGCCGGAGGATGCCGAACACCTGCACGTGCGCCTGCATTCGGTAACGCTGCCGGAGGATGCAAAGGCGATCGGCCACTCTCTCGGAGCGCTGAAACTGGCCGATGCGGGCGCGGAAGTCACGATCGTGCGGAGAGGAAAGACCCGCATGGAACTGTCGCACGAACTGGTCCTGCAGGCGGGCGACATCCTTGTGTTGCGCGGCACCACGGAAGGCGTTGCGCGGGCCGAAGCACAACTGCTGCAGTAACCGCGCCGGGCAGCGCCGCCATTCTTTTGCCGCATGGAAAACGCGGCGCCGCATATCTCGCTACAATGCCGGATAGTCCCGCCTCTCCGAAAGAATTCGACATGCAAGTGTTTGAGCGCATCCTCGGCATTATCCTGCCGGTCTTCCTGATCATTGCAGTAGGGTACGGATATGCGCGGCTGCGGGGCGAACGGGTGAAGTCGGACATGCTCTCAGTCAACCGCGTAAGCATGGACGTGCTGTGTCCGCTGCTGGTCTTCACCGCGCTCGCTGCAAAGGATTTCGATCTTGTCCACAACGGCATGCTAATCCTGGCCGGCGTGCTGATTTCGCTCGGATCGGGCCTGGTCGCGTGGCCCGTCGCGCGGCTGTTCGGTTACGACATGCGCACCTTCATCCCGCCGATGATGTACAACAATTGCGGCAACATGGGGCTGCCGCTCGCCGTGCTCGCTTTCGGCACCGCCGGCCTGCCCGCCGCTGTCGCGCTGTTCATGGCGTGCAACCTGATCTACTTCTCGGTCGGCATCAAGATCATCGAGAGCGGGCGCAATGTTCACACGCCGATGTGGAAATTCCTGATGAGCCCAATGATGCTGGCCATGATAGTCGGCATGGTGTTCGCGATCTTCCACATCGTGCTGCCGGCACCGCTGATGCAGGCGCTGAAGATGCTGGGCGATGCCTGCATCCCGATCATGCTGTTCGCACTCGGCGTGCGCATGCTCGACGTCAATTTCAAGAGCTGGCATATCGGCCTCGTCGGCGCCCTTGTCTGCCCGCTGGGCGGGCTCGCGGTTGCCTGGATGCTCGACGGCATGCTGACGCTCACCGAGATGCAGCGCGGCCAGATGTACCTGTTCGCATCGCTGCCGCCGGCCGTGTTCTGCTTCATGGTTGCGGAGCAATACAAGCAGGAGCCGGACAAGGTCGCGTCCATTGTGCTGCTGGGGAATCTCGCGGCGCTGGCCTTCGTGCCGCTCGGCTTGTGGATGGGCTTGCCGCGCTAGGAGGTCCGCTTGCTACGCTTGTAACGCAGCCTAGGCCGTCGCCCTTACCTCGAAACCGCTGCCAGCCGGCTCGGCGCTTTCCTGCACGGCTACCCGCGTGACGCGGGCCGAGGAGGGGCCGCGGCGCGACCAGGCGACAATCTTCTCGATTGCGGCCGCTTCGCCGCTGACCATTGCTTCCACCGACCCGTCGCGCCGGTTGCGCACCCAGCCCGACAGCTGCAATGCGCGCGCCTGCGCCTCGAACGCCGCGCGATAGCCGACACCCTGCACCAGGCCTTCGATCCGCAAATGCGTCGCCATCGCGCCTCCCTTACTTTTTCTTGAGCATCGGCGCCAGGTACTTTCCGGTCACGCTCGCCGGATTCTTCGCCACATCTTCCGGCGCGCCGGTCGCAACGATCATGCCGCCGCCGGCGCCGCCTTCCGGCCCGAGGTCGACGATCCAGTCGGCCGTCTTGATCACATCCAGGTTGTGCTCGATGATCACCACGGTGTTGCCCTGGTCGCGCAGCCGGTGGATCACCTTCAGCAACAGGTCGATGTCGTGGAAGTGCAGGCCGGTGGTCGGTTCGTCCAGGATGTAGAGCGTGCGCCCGGTGTCCCGCTTGGACAGTTCGAGCGACAGCTTCACCCGCTGCGCTTCGCCGCCGGACAGGGTGGTCGCGCTCTGGCCGAGCCGGATATAGCCGAGACCGACATCGAGCAGGGTCTGCAGCTTGCGCGCGACGACCGGCACCGGCTTGAAGAATTCGTGCGCTTCCTCGACGGTCATCTCCAGCACTTCATGGATGTTCTTGCCCTTGTACTGGACTTCGAGCGTTTCGCGGTTGTAGCGCTTGCCGTGGCAGACGTCGCAGGGCACGTACACGTCGGGCAGGAAGTGCATCTCGACCTTGAGCACGCCGTCGCCCTGACAGGCTTCGCAGCGCCCGCCTTTCACGTTGAACGAGAAGCGGCCGGCACTGTAGCCGCGTTCCTTCGCCGTCGGCACTTCGGAAAACAGGTCGCGGATCGGCGTAAACACGCCGGTATAGGTCGCCGGGTTGGAGCGGGGCGTGCGGCCGATCGGCGCCTGGTCGACCGAAATCACCTTGTCGAAATGCTCCAGGCCGCTGATCGACTCATACGTCGCCGGTTCCGTCTGCGAGCCGTACAGGTGGCGCGCGGCGGCATGGTACAGCGTGTCGTTGACGAGGGTCGACTTGCCCGACCCGGACACGCCGGTGACGCAGGTCAACAGGCCGACCGGCAGGTCGAGCCGGACGTTCTTCAGGTTGTTGCCGGACGCGCCGGTGATCACCAGCTGCCGCTCCGGATCGGCAGGTGTGCGTTTCTTCGGCACATGGATCGCGAGCGTGCCGTTCAGGTATTTTGCGGTCAGTGATTTCTTGTTTTTCAGGATGTCGCCCAGCGGCCCCTTGGCGATCACCTCGCCGCCATGCACGCCGGCGCCAATGCCCATGTCGACGATGAAATCGGCGCAGCGGATCGCGTCTTCGTCGTGTTCCACCACCAGCACGCTGTTACCGATGTCGCGCAGGTGCTTGAGCGTATTGATCAGGCGGTCGTTGTCGCGCTGGTGCAGGCCGATCGAAGGTTCGTCGAGCACATACATCACCCCGGTCAGGCCGGAGCCGATCTGCGATGCGAGGCGGATGCGCTGCGCCTCGCCACCGGACAGCGTGTCCGCGCTGCGCTCCAGCGACAGATAGTCGAGGCCGACGTTGTTCAGGAATTTCAGGCGCGACACGATTTCCTTGATGATGCGGTCGGCGATTTCCCTCTTCGCGCCGGTCAGCTTCAGCTTTTCGAAAAACTCCAGCGTCTCGCGCAGCGGCGTGACCGCCACTTCGTGGATCGAGCGCTCCTGCTTGCCGGTGCCGACCTTCACATAGCGTGCTTCGACCCGCAGCCGTGCGCCCTTGCAGGTCGGGCATTCCTTCTGGTTGATGAATTTCGCGAGTTCTTCCTTGACCGCCATGGAATCGGTTTCCCGGTAGCGGCGCTGCAGGTTGTTCACCACGCCTTCGAAGGTGTGTTCGCGCACCACTGCCCGGCCGCGCTCGTTGATATAGGTGAACGGGATGGTCTGGCGTCCGGATCCGTACAGCACTGCGTGCTGCGCCGCGTCCGGCAGTTGCTCGAAGGGCTGGTCGATGTCGAAACCGTAATGCGTCGCGATGTTCGACAGCATCTGGAAATAGAACTGGTTGCGCCGGTCCCAGCCCTTGATCGCGCCGGAAGCGAGCGACAAATTGGGGAAGGCGACGATGCGCCTGGGGTCGAAGAATTCGATGTGCCCGAGGCCGTCGCATTCCGGGCAGGCGCCCATCGGATTGTTGAACGAGAACAGGCGCGGTTCGAGTTCCTGCAGCGCGTAGCCGCAGGTCGGGCAGGCGAACTTGTTGGAGAACAGGTGCTCCTTGCCGTTGTCCATCTCGAGTGCGATGGCGCGGCCCTCGGCAAGGCGCAGCGCGGTCTCGAAGCTTTCCGCCAGGCGCTGCTTCACATCCGCCCGGATCTTCAGGCGGTCGACGACGACGTCGATGGTGTGCTTCTCCGTTTTCTTCAGCTTCGGCAGGTCGTCCACTTCGTAGATGCGTGCCGCGTGCGTGCCGCTCTGGATGCGGAAGCGCACAAAGCCCTGCGCCTGCATTTCCTCGAACAGATCGACATGTTCGCCCTTTCGGTTGGCCACCACCGGCGCCAGGATCATCAGCTTGGTATCCTCCGGCATTGCCAGTACCGCGTCCACCATCTGCGACACCGATTGCGCCGCCAGCGGATTTTCCGGATGGTCGGGGCAGTAGGGCGTGCCCACGCGCGCATACAGCAGGCGCAGGTAGTCGTGGATCTCGGTCACCGTGCCTACAGTCGAGCGCGGATTGTGCGAGGTCGCCTTCTGCTCGATGGAGATCGCCGGCGACAGGCCTTCGATCAGGTCCACGTCCGGCTTTTCCATCAGCTGCAGGAACTGACGTGCGTACGCTGACAGCGACTCGACGTAGCGGCGCTGGCCTTCTGCATACAGCGTATCGAAGGCAAGCGAGGATTTTCCGGATCCGGACAACCCGGTGATGACGATCAACTGATTTCGGGGTAATTCCAGATTGATATTCTTCAGGTTGTGCGTGCGCGCACCACGAATTCTTATTTCTTCCATGAACTACTTTCAACTTGCGCCCGGCGGCGTGAGGCCGGTGGGCTTTATACGGGTCAACCTGATACTATAGCGGGTTTTGAGGCGTGTCGTATCCGCCGGTTTCACTCCGTTTCCAGCCTGATGTCATCTATTCCATCCGACGAAATCAGCACGCGCATGTCCCCGACGGAAATCCGCGCGAGCGCATCGCTCGCGTCGATTTTTGCGTTGCGCATGCTTGGCATGTTCCTGATCCTGCCCGTGTTTGCCGTTCATGCAAAATCATTGCCTGGCGGCGAAAACGCATTCCTGGTCGGCCTGGCAATGGGCATCTACGGACTGACGCAATCGTTCGGACAGATTCCTTTTGGCGCCGCATCAGACAAATACGGGCGCAAGCCGGTGATCATCATCGGTCTGGTTCTGTTTGCGCTCGGATCGTTCATCGCCGCGCTGGCAACCGATCTGGTCTGGGTGACAATCGGACGCGCGGTGCAGGGAGCGGGGGCGATTTCGGCGGCGGTGACGGCCTTTATCGCCGACACCACGCGCGAGGAGCACCGTACCAAGGCGATGGCCATGGTCGGCGGCTCCATCGGTCTGACCTTTGCGGTCTCCCTCGTGGCCGCGCCGCTGATGTACCGCCTGATCGGCATGGGCGGGCTGTTCGCCCTGACCGGCATCCTTTCCACCCTGGCCATTCTGGTGGTGATCTATATTGTGCCGCCGGCGCCCCCGAAGGCGCCGATCAGGAACGTGCCTTTTTCCCAGGTGCTCGGCAACCGCGAACTGATGCGGCTCAATTTTGGCGTGTTCGCGCTGCACCTGACGCAGATGGCGATGTTCGTGGCAGTGCCGTCGGCGCTGGTCCAATACGCCGGCCTGCCGCTGGCATCGCACTGGCAGGTCTACCTGCCGGTAGTGCTGGTGTCGTTTGCCGTGATGATGCCGCCCTTGCTGGTGGGCGAGAAACGCGGGATGATGAAGCAGGTGTTCGTCGGCGCGATCGGCTTGATGCTTCTCGTTCAGCTGGGGCTGTGGGGATTCCTGTCGCGCCCGGAGAGCCTGCACTGGTCCGTCCTGGTCGCGCTGCTGTTTGCGTTTTTCATTTCGTTCAACATACTCGAGGCATGTCAGCCTTCGCTGGTGTCGCGTATTGCGCCGCCTGCCGCCAAAGGTTCTGCGCTTGGCGTGTACAACACCCTGCAGGCACTCGGGCTGTTTTGCGGCGGCGTCATTGGCGGATGGTTGCAGCAGCACCTGGGCCCACCTTCGGTGTTCGCGCTGGGTGCGGCGCTGACTGTTGCCTGGATTATAATTGCCGCGAATATGAAGAAGGTTCCCCGGCGCGGCGTCCCCGCCTGATCGGAACAAGGATTCGCAACACGACTTACTTTCAGCTTTAGGAGAAATTTATGGCATCGGTCAACAAGGTCATCATCGTCGGCAACCTGGGGCGCGACCCGGAAACGCGCTACATGCCGAACGGTGACGCAGTCACCAATATCGCGGTTGCGACCACCGAAAGCTGGAAAGACAAAAATACCGGCGAAAAGAAGGAGCTGACCGAGTGGCATCGCATCACCTTCTACCGCAAGCTGGCGGAAATCGCCGGCCAGTATCTGAAGAAAGGTTCCCAGGTCTACGTCGAAGGTCGCCTGCAAACACGCAAATGGACCGACAAGGACGGCGTCGAGCGTTACACGACTGAAATCATTGCCGATACCATGCAAATGCTGGGCAGCCGCCAGGGCATGGGTGGTGGTGGCGGCGGTGGCGGTGGCGCGCCGATGGACGACGACTACGGCAGTGCTCCCGCGCCGCGGCAAAACGCAGGCGGCGGAGGCGGCGCGTCCCGCGGAGCGTCTCGTCCGGCGCCGAACTTCAGCGACATGGACGACGACATCCCGTTCTGACCGATTGGAGTTTTTCCTCCACAAAAACCCCGCGCACGCGGGGTTTTTTTATTGCAAAATCATATATTTGTTACTTTTTCTGCATTTTTTTCATCAACTTTCTTGTTGCCGAGATTAATTTCCCTGGCACAATTTGTTAAGATGAATCAAATCTGCAACTTCTGCGACCACCCGGCGTTTTTTCACCAGAAAGACTTCGGCGTGGCCGGGACTGCTCTATACGATACAAGCTTGCATTCATGTTTTCCCTACGTCGCGACCGGCACGACACCTTAGCCAAGGCTCAGGTGGAAAGCCTTATGGAGGCGGCCGGCGATGTGGTGTTTCGCCTGAACGGTGAGGGAACCATCCTGTATGCAAGCCGGCGCGCGGCCGACCTGATCGGGCCGGACGCCGCGCTGGACGGTTCGCCGCTGGCAGCATTCGTCGACCCGGCCGATCAGCAGGCGATCGCGCTCGCGATATCCCATGCCAGGCAATCCGAGCAGCCGGGCAAGACCAATGTGCGGTTCAAGCAACGCGGCGCTTTGCTGTGGGTTGAGTTGCAGATTTCTGCCTATCCGGCCGAAGACGGCGACACCGAGCTGCTTGCCGTCGGGCGCGACATTTCGGCCCAGCAGGCCACCGAGGAACGTCTGCGGCACATGGCAACCCACGATGCGCTGACCGGATTGCCGAACCGCTCGCTGCTGTCCGACCGCATCCGCATGGCGATTGCGCATGCGCGGCGCATCGGTCGCGGATTCGCAGTGCTGGCGCTCGACTTGGACGGTTTCAAGAAGGTCAACGACGCCCTCGGACACCCGATCGGCGACGCCTTGCTGCATATCGCCGCTGCCCGGCTCGCCGCGACGCTGCGCGACGTCGACACCATTGCGCGCGTCGGCGGGGACGAATTCGTCGCCGTCCTGCCCGGTGCGGTGGCAGAAGCGGAGATCCAGATCATCGCGCGCCGCATGATCTCCGCGATGCAGCTTCCATTTGAAATCCAGGGACACACGCTGTATGTCGGCACCTCGATCGGCGCGGCGGTCTTTCCCGAGCATGGCGACAGCGAAGTCAAACTGCTCGCCCATGCCGATACCGCGATGTACCGCGCGAAGGAAACCGGCAAGGCACGCTGCGTCATCTACAACCAACACAAGTTCACCCATGCGGAACACGACGTATCGATGGAAGCGGCCATGTTCCAGGCGGTGCGCGATGGCGAGTTTCTTTTGCACTACCAGCCCATCGTCGACGCGCGCAGCCGCCAGATCGTCGGTTTTGAAGCGCTGATGCGCTGGCAACGCCCGGGGCTGGGAATGGTATCGCCCGCGCAGTTCATTCCGATGGCTGAAAACAACGGGCTGATCAACCTGCTCGGCGCCTGGGCGCTGAAGTCCGCCTGCATGCAGATCAAGCGTTTCGAGGAGGCGGCCGGGCGCCCGCTCTATGTTTCGGTCAACGTCAGTCCCCGCCAGTTCCGGAACGACCAGTTTCTCGACATCATGGATGAGGCAATGGCGCTGTCCGGCCTGAATGGCCATCAGCTGCTGCTGGAAATCACGGAAGGCATCCTGATGTCCGACCCCGAGCATGCCGAAGCGCTGCTGACGGAAATCGCCGCGCGCAATGTGCGCATCGCGATTGATGACTTCGGTACCGGCTATTCCTCGCTGGCCTATCTGAAGCGCTTCCCGATCGCCACGCTCAAGATTGACCGCGCCTTCATCAAGGACTTGCCGGCATCGGTCAAGGATGTCGCCATCTGCAACGTGGTGCTGAGTCTGGCCAGCCACCTGAACCTGACGACAGTCGCCGAAGGCGTGGAAAATGCGGCGCAGCTCGATTTCCTCGCGGCGCACGGCTGCGGCATGATCCAGGGCTACTTCACCGGACGGCCGCTGCTGCCGGAACATGCGATCCAGCTGCTTGCGGGCAGCCGCGCGGTGGAAGCGCAGCCGGCATTGGTGCAATAGCGGAGACGGCCTCATGACGACGACTTTCCCTTTGCCGCGCGCCGATGCCGACAGGACCATGGAACTACTGTGGTCCCGGGTGCGCCAGCGCGGCGACCTGCCCGGTTTTTCAAAAGTCGTCTCCGCGATCATCGGCGCCATGCGCGGCGACGATGACCACGAGTTCAACATGACCAGGACCGTGCTGCAGGACCCGGCGCTCACGCAAAAGGTGCTGCGCCTGGCTAACAGCGCGATGTATTCGGTTTTCGGCCAGGGCATCAACACCGTATCCAAGGCGGTGCTGGTGCTTGGCACCGAGACGATCGGCCACCTCGCGCTCGGCCTGAAGCTGGTGGACGGCTTGTCCTCGGCCTCGTCAGAGTCCGCTGGCGCCCGTATCGAACTGGAAAAGGCGGTCATGGCCGGGCATATTGCGCGGCAGGTGGCCTCCACCGCGACCACCCGCGACGCCGAAGAGGCGGTGGTCTGCTCGATGCTGCATTCGCTCGGCCGCATGATGGCGAGTTTCTACCTGCCTGAGCTCTGGAGCGAGGCGGAGGCTTACCGCGTGGCGTCAGGGGTGTCCGAAAACCAGGCCGCAAACGAAATCCTCGGATTGAGCCTCGACGATGTCGGCCGCCTGGTTGCCCGTCAATGGGGCTTGCCGGCCACGCTGGTCGATACCATGCGTGAGGTGCCGCCGCGGCCGGTCGGCGAGCCGCTTGACCACATGGACTGGCTGGCGGCGATATCAACCCTGTCATCGCGTTGCGCCGATGCGGTGTGCGCGGATGACGAGAAGGGGCGCGCCATGCTGGCCACGCTGGCTAACGGCTATGCGGACATGCTCGGGCTGGAGCCTTCGCAAATCATGGGATCGGTCGAGGTGGCGCGGCAGACGGCGACAGATGAGGATGCCGTGACGGTGCGGCCGGCGCGCCGCGCCAGCGACGCGGTACGGTCGCCCGCGCCAACAGCCGGGAAACCTGGCGATGCGGCGGGTATTCTCGCGCGCGGAGCGGTGGACATGCGCGACGCGTTGCAAAGTGCAAGCCTGGCCCAGATACTGTCGATGGGGCTGGAGACCATCTTCCAGGGGCTGGGATTCAGCCGCGTCATCGCTTTCCTGCGCGACCAGGAGCAATCGCGCTACGCGGCCCAGATGAGCCTGGGGGAGGGCGTGCAGGACCTGCTTCCGCGGCTGGTGTTCGGCGATGCGTATCAGCCCGATGTGTTCCATGCGTCGCTGGCCAATGACAAGATGATCTTTGTGGAGAACGCGGGGGACCCGGCGTTCTCCAGCAAGTTGCCGCGCTGGTGGAAAGAGGCGTTGCCGACCTCGCGCAGCTTCATGGTGCTGCCGCTCTCGATCAATCGCAATCCGGTCGGCTTCATCTATGGCGACTGGGACAGGTCGGCGCCGCTGGCGCGGATTGAACAGCCCGAGATCGGGCCGCTTAACGAGATTCGGCTCCTGGTTGTCAATGCCATCGAGCAGCGCCGGCATACGGAGCCGGCGTGGATGCGCAAATTGTTCTGACCTCCTTTTCCTCGCGCATCGCAGCAGGCAGCCGCTACCGGCTCCGGACGCGCTTCAATGGATCGCATACCCATCCGGCAATGCGCGATATTCCTTCCGGAATTTGATTTTTCTTAACATTCTGTCCACGATTCCGCGTTATGGTCTCGGCGAAGTAGCGATGCGTGTTATCAAAATGGTAAAAGCGTTGATCTTTTAACGACGGGATAGATATGGAAATGCTCGTATTCGTGACCATCGTGTTCGGCGGTTTGATCGGGTGGTTCCTGCGCTCGCGTCCTGGCCCGGTTCGCTATCGCGCGAAGCCGGTCCTCGCCGGCAGTGACCGCGACCTCTTCTTCCGGTTGCGCGAGGCGCTGCCCGAATGCCATATCTGCCCGCAGGTCGGCGTCGCGGCGCTGATCGAGCCAACGGGGGTGGGAAAGATGCGTAAGGCGGCGGTCGACCTGATGAATGCGCGACGCGTCGGCCATGCCGTATTTGACGACGAGATGCGGCTGCTCGCGGTCGTTCGGCTCGTGTACCGGCGCGGCAGTCGCGGGGATGCCGAACTCGATGCCGCATTAGCCAGCGCCGGCATCCGTACGGTTCGATTCGACCCGAAGCGCCTGCCATCGGAAGCGAAAATCCGCAGCAGTATTTTCCACCGCTCACGGCAAGGCCGGCAGTCGGAAGCCAAGACTGAAGAGCGAGGCCGGGTGCTTGAGTTCCGGAAAACACCGTGGCGCGACACGATTGTCCATATCTGAGGCGCGCGGACGGAATTTAACCCCGGCACAGGATAAAATCGGCATTGCGGTCGGCACAGGCGGGCCGCTCACACCGATTTCATCATGGCCAGACTTCCCCGACTCGTCGTCCCCAATCAGCCGCATCACATCATCCAGACCGGCAATGACCGGCAAACCATCTTTCGCGATGCGGACGATCATGCGGCCTTTCTCGTCTGGTTGCGTCAGGCAGCGAAGCAGTCCAGGGTCGCAATCCATGCCTATGTGCTGATGCCCGACCATATCCACCTGCTCGCGTCGCCGGCAGAGGCGGGCGGATTGGGGCAGATGATGCAATGGATGGGGCGCCAGTATGTTCCGTATTTCAATGGAAAATACCAGCGGACAGGGACTTTGTGGCAGGGACGGTACAAGGCGACGGTGATCGAGTCGGACCGGTATTTCCTGATGTGCAGCCGCTACATTGAAACCAATCCGGTGCGCGCCGGCCTCGTTGCATTGCCCGAAGAGTACCCCTGGTCAAGCATCGGCCATCATCTGGGGATAAAACATGATGCGGTAATTACCGACCATTCGGTATTCTGGGCGCTCGGAAATACGCCATTCGATCGTGAAGCTTCCTACCGGGCAGTGCTCGACCAGGAGCTGGGTGAACGCGAGGTGCAGGCACTCACCGAGGCCACGCTGAAGGGGTGGCCCCTCGGGTCCGAGCAGTTCAAGGCACGTCTGGCGAAGCTGTCCAACCGCCGGGTCGAACCGGCCAGAAGGGGGCGTCCACCGAAGCGGACTGCCGAAAGCGAACGATCCTCCACGTCGTCCTGAAAATACAGGCTTTCGTCGAAAAGCCTTTTTTCATGCCGCTTTTGACTCTGTCCCCATTTAAGATAGCCAGGGGTTTCGGCAATCTTTAATTTCACTCTGACCCTTTTTATTTTTATTGAACAATTTTTTGCACTGCACTATCCTTCAAGCTCGATATTCCCAAGTAGCGGAGAATGCATATGCACGCGCAAGGTCTTTACGATCCGACCAACGAACACGACGCCTGCGGCGTCGGTTTCATCGCCCACATCAAAGGCAAGAAAAGCCACTCCATCGTTGAACAGGGCTTGCTGATCCTCAAGAACCTCGACCACCGGGGTGCTGTCGGCGCCGACAAGCTGATGGGTGATGGTGCCGGTATCCTGATCCAGATCCCGGACCAGTACTATCGTGAAGAAATGGCGAAGCAGGGCGTGATGCTGCCGCCGCCCGGAGAGTACGGTGTCGGCATGGTCTTCCTGCCGAAGGAAAATGCGTCTCGTATTGCGTGTGAGCAAGAAATTGAGCGCGCAGTGCTGGCGGAAGGCCAGGTGGTGCTCGGCTGGCGCGACGTGCCGGTCGACCTCGACATGCCGATGTCTCCCACGGTGCGCGCCAAGGAGCCGGTAATCCGCCAGATTTTCATCGGCCGCGGTCCGGACATCATGGTGACTGACGCGCTCGAGCGCAAGCTGTACGTGATCCGCAAGTCGTCCGGCCACGCAATCCAGGCGCTGAACCTGCTCCACGGCAAGGAATTCTTCGTGCCGTCGATGTCGGCCCGCACCGTGGTCTACAAGGGTCTGCTGCTGGCCGACCAGGTCGGCGTCTATTACAAGGATCTGCAGGACCCGCGTTGCGTCTCCGCGCTCGCGCTCGTGCATCAGCGCTTCTCCACCAACACCTTCCCGGAATGGCCGTTGGCCCACCCGTACCGCCTGATCGCGCACAACGGCGAAATCAACACCGTCAAGGGCAACTTCAACTGGATGCGCGCGCGCGAGGGCGTGATGAAATCCGCCGTGCTGGGCGACGATCTGAAGAAGCTGTTCCCGCTGATTTATGAAGGCCAGTCCGATACCGCATGCTTCGACAACGCGCTCGAACTGCTGGTAATGGCCGGCTACCCGGTCGCGCAGGCGATGATGATGATGATTCCGGAAGCGTGGGAAAACCATACGCTGATGGACGACAACCGCCGCGCCTTTTATGAATACCATGCCGCGATGATGGAGCCGTGGGATGGTCCGGCCGCGATGGCCTTCACCGATGGTCGCCATATCGGCGGCACGCTCGACCGCAACGGCCTGCGCCCGGCGCGCTACATCGTGACCGACGACGACCTCGTCGTGATGGCATCGGAATCCGGCGTGCTGCCGATCCCCGAATCCAAGATCATCAAGAAGTGGCGCCTGCAGCCGGGCAAGATGTTCCTGATCGACCTCGACGCCGGCCGCATCATCGACGACAAGGAGCTGAAGGATACCTACGCCAATGCCAAGCCGTACAAGCAGTGGATCGATTCCGTCCGCATCAAGCTCGACGAGCTGGAAAAGGAACCGGAAGAGCCGAAGTCCTCGCTGCCTCTGCTGGATCGCCAGCAAGTGTTCGGCTATACCCAGGAAGACATCAAGTTCCTGATGGCGCCGATGGCAGCCAGTGGCGAAGAGGCAGTTGGCTCCATGGGCAATGACTCGCCGCTGGCCGTCATGTCAAACAAGAACAAGCCGCTGTACAACTACTTCAAGCAGCTGTTCGCCCAGGTGACCAATCCGCCGATCGATCCGATCCGCGAAGCAATGGTCATGTCCTTGGTGTCCTTCATCGGCCCGCGTCCGAACCTGCTGGACACCAACAACATCAACCCGCCGATGCGCCTCGAAGTATCGCAGCCGGTGCTTGACTACGCCGACATGGCTAAGCTGCGCAACATCAGCAAGCACACCGGCGGAAAGTTCAAGGCCTACGAACTGAACATCTGCTACCCGGTCGCTTGGGGCAAGGAAGGCATCGAGGCACGCCTCGCCTCGCTGTGCGCGAAGGCGGTCGACGCGGTCAAGTCCGGTCACAACATCCTTGTCGTCTCCGACCGCAAGTTCGACGCCGACCAGGTCGCGATCCCGGCACTGCTGGCGACCTCCGCCATCCACCTGCACCTCGTGAGCAAGGGCCTGCGCACCTCGACCGGCCTGGTGGTCGAAACCGGATCCGCACGCGAAACGCACCATTTCGCGCTGCTCGCCGGCTACGGAGCGGAAGCTGTCCACCCGTACCTCGCCATGGATACGCTGGTCGAACTGGCCAAGGGCCTGCCAGGCGACTTGTCCGCTGAAAAGGCGATCTACAACTTCCAGAAGGCGATCGGCAAGGGCCTGATGAAGGTCATGTCCAAGATGGGCATTTCGACCTACATGTCCTACTGCGGCGCGCAGATCTTCGAAGCCATCGGCCTGAACAAGGCGCTGGTCGACAAGTACTTCAAGGGCACCGCGTCCAACGTCGAAGGCATCGGCGTGTTCGAGATCGCCGAAGAAGCACTGCGCCTGCACAAGCTCGCGTTCAGCAACGACCCGCTCCTGGCCAACGCGCTGGACGCCGGCGGCGAGTATGCCTTCCGTGTCCGCGGCGAAGACCACATGTGGACACCGGATGCGATCGCCAAGCTGCAGCATTCAACCCGTTCGAACAACTTCAACACATACAAAGAGTACGCGCAGATCATCAACGACCAGTCCAAGCGCCACATGACGCTGCGCGGCCTGTTCGAGTTCAAGCTCGATCCGTCGAAGGCGATCCCGATCGACGAAGTCGAACCGGCGAAGGAAATCGTCAAGCGCTTCGCCACCGGCGCGATGTCGCTCGGCTCGATCTCGACCGAAGCGCACGCCACCCTGGCGATCGCGATGAACCGCATCGGCGGCAAGTCCAACACCGGCGAAGGCGGCGAGGACGAGAACCGCTATCGCCAGGAACTGAAGGGCATCCCGATCAAGAAGGGCGAATCGCTCGCGTCGGTGATCGGCAAGGACCGCGTCGAGGTCGACCTGCCGCTGCAGGCAGGCGATTCGCTGCGCTCCAAGATCAAGCAGGTTGCCTCGGGCCGCTTCGGCGTCACCGCCGAGTACCTGACGTCGGCCGACCAGATCCAGATCAAGATGGCGCAGGGCGCCAAGCCGGGCGAAGGGGGCCAGCTGCCGGGCCACAAGGTGTCCGAATACATCGCGAAGCTGCGCTTCTCGGTGCCGGGCGTGGGCCTGATCTCGCCGCCGCCGCATCATGACATCTACTCGATCGAAGACCTGGCGCAGCTGATCCATGACCTGAAGAATGCCAATCCGAAGGCCTCGATCTCGGTCAAGCTGGTATCCGAAGTCGGCGTCGGCACGGTTGCCGCAGGCGTTGCCAAGGCCAAGGCCGATCACGTGGTGATCGCCGGCCACGATGGCGGCACGGGCGCATCGCCGCTGTCCTCGATCAAGCACGCCGGTTCGCCGTGGGAACTCGGCCTGGCCGAAACCCAGCAGACGCTGGTGCTGAACCGCCTGCGCAGCCGCATCCGCGTGCAGACCGATGGCCAGATCAAGACCGGCCGCGACGTCGTCATCGGCGCGCTGCTGGGTGCGGATGAATTCGGCTTCGCTACCGCGCCGCTGGTGGTCGAGGGCTGCATCATGATGCGCAAGTGCCACCTGAACACCTGTCCGGTCGGCGTTGCGACCCAGGATCCCGTGCTGCGTGCGAAGTTCCAGGGCAAGCCGGAGCACGTTGTAAACTACTTCTTCTTCGTCGCTGAAGAAGTCCGTCAGATCATGGCGCAACTCGGCATCCGCACCTTCAACGAACTGATCGGCCGTTCCGACCTGCTCGACAAGTCCAAGGCGATCACGCACTGGAAGGCAAAGGGCCTCGACTTCACGAAGATCTTCTACCAGCCCGAAGTCCCGGCTTCCGAGCCGCGTTTCCAGGTCGAAGAGCAGGACCACGGCCTCGAGAAGGCACTGGACCACAAGCTGATCGCGCAGGCGAAGGCAGCATTGGAAAAGGGTGAGAAGGTTTCCTTCATCTCCCCGGTCAAGAACCTCAACCGCACCGTCGGCACCATGCTGTCGGGCGAAGTCGCGAAGAAATACGGCCACGAAGGCCTGCCGGATGACACCATTCACATCCAGCTGCAAGGCACCGCAGGCCAGTCGGCCGGCGCCTTCCTGGCACATGGCGTCACGCTGGACCTGGTGGGCGAGGGCAACGACTACGTCGGCAAGGGCCTGTCGGGCGGCCGCATCATCGTGCGCCCGAATACCGAGTTCCGCGGCTGGGCAGTCGACAACATCATCATCGGCAACACCGTTCTGTACGGTGCGATCTCCGGCGAAGCCTTCTTCAATGGTGTCGCCGGCGAACGCTTCGCAGTGCGCAATTCCGGTGCGATCACGGTCGTCGAAGGCACCGGCGACCACGGCTGCGAATACATGACCGGCGGCACCGTGGTCGTTCTCGGCGCCACCGGCCGCAACTTTGCGGCAGGCATGTCGGGCGGCATCGCCTACGTGTACGACCCGGATGGCGACTTCGAGAAGAAGTGCAACATGGCGATGGTCGCACTCGAGCCGGTGCTGTCCAGTGCAGACCAGGAGGCGAAGGTCGATCGGGCCATCTGGCATGCCACCACCCGGGACGGCGAAGGGCAGACTGACGAAGCGATCCTGAAGGGTTTGATCGAGCGGCACTTCAAGTACACCGGCAGCACCCGCGCGCGCAACCTGCTGGACGACTGGGCGAATGCCCGCGGCAAGTTCGTGAAGGTATTCCCGACCGAGTACAAGCGGGCACTGGGTGAGCTGAATGCGGCGAAGCAGTCTACGGAAAAGGTCGCAGCGTAATCATTCGCTACCGAATCCCTCCCCTGCAGGGGGAGGGAGACGAAAAAAATACTGAAGGAACATCATGGGAAAAGTAACCGGTTTTCTGGAATATCAGCGCCTGCAGGAGGCGAGCGAAGCACCCCAGCTGCGCAAGAAGCATTACAAGGAATTCGTCGTCCACCTGTCCGACGCCGACGCCAAGGTCCAGGGCGCGCGCTGCATGGACTGCGGCATCCCGTTCTGCAATAACGGCTGCCCGGTCAACAACATCATTCCGGACTGGAACGACCTGGTCTATCGCGGTGCCTACAGGGAAGCGCTGGATGTCCTCCACTCCACCAACAACTTCCCGGAATTCACCGGCCGCATCTGCCCGGCTCCGTGCGAGGCCGCATGCACGCTCGGCATCAACAGCGACCCGGTCGGCATCAAGTCGATCGAGCACTTCATCATCGACAAGGGCTGGGAAAACGGCTGGGTCGTGCCGCAGGTGCAGACCGTCAAGACCGGCAAGAAGGTCGCGGTCGTCGGCTCCGGTCCCGCCGGCATGGCGGCGGCGCAACAGCTGGCACGCGCCGGTCACGACGTGACGGTGTTCGAGAAGAATGACCGCGTCGGCGGCCTGCTGCGCTACGGCATCCCGGACTTCAAGATGGAGAAGTCGCACATCGACCGCCGCGTCGAGCAGATGAAGGCAGAAGGCGTCACCTTCCGCACCGGCGTGTTCGTTGGCAAGGACTTCCCCCCGAATGTGTACAACTGGGCCAAGGAAACCATCTCCCCCGACCAGCTGAAGAAGGATTTCGATGCGGTCGTGATCACTGGTGGCGCGGAGCAGCCGCGTGACCTGCCGGTCCCGGGCCGGGAACTGAAGGGCGTGCATTTCGCAATGGAATTCCTGCCGCTGCAAAACAAGGTCAACGCCGGCGACAAGGTAAAGGACCAGATCATGGCTACCGGCAAGCACGTGGTCGTGATCGGCGGCGGCGATACCGGTTCCGACTGCGTCGGTACCTCCAACCGTCACGGTGCCGCATCGGTTATCCAGTTCGAGCTGCTGCCGATGCCGCCCGAGCAGGAAAACAAGCCGCTGGTGTGGCCGTACTGGCCGACCAAGCTGCGCACCTCCTCGTCCCATGAGGAAGGCTGCGAGCGCGACTGGGCGGTCGCGACCAAGCGCCTGGAAGGCAAGAACGGCAAGGTCGAGAAGCTGATTGCGGCCCGTGTCGAATGGAAGGATGGCAAGATGGTCGAGGTGCCGAATTCCGAATTCGAGCTGAAGGCAGACCTGGTGCTGCTGGCAATGGGCTTCGTGTCGCCGGTGCAGCAGGTGCTGGATGCGTTCGGCGTCGAAAAGGATGTGCGCGGCAATGCCAAGGCGAGCACCGATGGCGAAGGCTGCTACAAGACTTCCGTCGACAAGGTGTTTGCGGCAGGCGACATGCGCCGCGGCCAGTCGCTGGTAGTATGGGCAATCCGCGAAGGCCGCCAGTGCGCGCGCGCCGTCGACGAATACCTGATGGGATCCACCGTTCTGCCGCGCTGACAGACTGTTATCGAAAGGCCCGCCGGTTCGCAAGGTCCGGCGGGTTTTTTATTTTTTGCAAACATTTTTGCGCACTGCGGTAGAGTTACTGTTTCTGCGCTAAAATCTGACCTTTGAGTCATATATATTTTCCCGTGCCAAACCTCGTCGACATCAGCGACCTGCACTTTTCCTATGGAGCGCGCCCGATCCTGGCAGGACTCGAGATGGAATTCCCGCGCGGGAAAGTCGTCGCGGTCATGGGCGGATCGGGGTCGGGGAAGACCACGATCCTGCGGTTGATCGGCGGCCAGATCACCGCACAAAAGGGCACGGTGCGTTTTGACGGGCGCATCGTCAACGCCCGCGACTCCGCGTTGATGTACGACATGCGGCGCAAGATGGGCATGCTGTTTCAGCATGGCGCGTTGTTTACCGACCTGACAGTGTTCGAAAATGTGGCGTTTCCGCTGCGCGAACACACCCGCCTGCCCGAAGAACTGATCCGCGACCTGGTCCTGCTGAAGCTGCATGCGGTCGGCCTGCGCAATGCCGCGCACCTGAAACCGGCGGAAATCTCCGGCGGCATGGCGCGGCGCGTCGCTCTGGCAAGGGCCATCGCGCTCGATCCGCAGCTCATCATGTACGACGAACCGTTCGCCGGGCTGGATCCGATCTCGATGGGCGTGGCCGCCAACCTGATCCGGCGCCTGAACGATGCGCTCGGCTCGACCTCGATCGTGGTGTCGCATGACGTGCACGAGACCTTCCTGATCGCCGACTATGTGTATTTCCTGTCGCAAGGAAGGATTGTCGCGCACGGCACGCCGCAACAGATGCGGGCGTCCGAGGATCCATACGTCAAGCAGTTCGTCCATGCGGAAGCAGACGGGCCTGTGCCTTTCCATTATCCGGGCAGAGCGCTTGCCGACGATCTGATGCGCGGAGTGCCGCAATGATGGGGCCGATTTCCGCGCTCGGGCGCTGGGTACGCGAGTCGGTAACCAATGCCGGGTTCGCCACGCGCACCTTCCTGGCCTTGCTGGCGACGACGCCCGGCCTGCTGCGACGTCCGCGCCTGGTGACCGACCAGGTGCATTTCATCGGCAATTATTCGCTGGTGATCATTGGCGTGTCGGGGCTGTTTGTCGGTTTCGTGCTCGGGCTCCAGGGGTACTACACGCTCAACCGTTACGGTTCGGAAGAGGCGCTCGGCCTGCTGGTGGCGCTGTCACTGACGCGAGAGCTCGGGCCGGTGGTGACGGCCCTGCTGTTTGCGGGCCGGGCCGGGACCTCGCTGACTGCCGAGATCGGCCTGATGAAAGCAGGCGAGCAACTGGCGGCAATGGAAATGATGGCGGTCAACCCGCTGCAACGCGTGGTTGCGCCCCGTTTCTGGGCCGGCGTGATCGCAATGCCGTTGCTGGCGGCGATCTTCAGCGCCGTCGGCGTGGTCGGCGGCTACATCGTCGGCGTGCTGATGATCGGCGTGGACGAGGGTGCATTCTGGTCGCAGATGCAGGCCGGCGTCGATGTGTGGAAGGATATCGCCAACGGCGTCATCAAGAGCGTGGTGTTCGGGTTTGCCGTCACGTTCACCGCCTTGTTCCAGGGCTATGAAGCGCAGCCCACGCCGGAGGGCGTTGCAAGGGCGACCACGCGTACCGTGGTGATCGCATCGCTTACCGTACTGTGGCTGGATTTCCTGCTCACCGCGCTGATGTTCGACTGACGCGGCGCGGCAACTCGCGCAACAAGGTTTTTGTCATATTCGGTGCCATTTGCCGGCACCGCATCCTATATTTAGGGTAATGGTCATGCAAAGAAAGTCTCTGGATCTGTGGGTTGGCCTGTTCGTGCTGCTGGGCGCGGCGGCCCTGTTCTTCCTGGCGATGAAGGCAGGGAACATGAGTGCGCTCTCGTTCGAGAAAACCTATCCGGTTGTCACCAAGTTCGACAATATCGGCGGACTGAAACCGCGCGCGCCGGTCAAGAGCGCGGGCGTGGTGGTGGGCAGGGTCGGAGACATCCGATTCGATGACAAGAGCTATCAGGCAGTGGTCACACTGGAAATCGAAAGCAGCTACAAGTTTCCGAAAGACACCTCGGCCAAGATCCTCACTTCCGGCCTGCTTGGCGAGCAGTACATCGGGCTGGAAGCGGGAGGCGATACGAATAACCTGGTGGCCGGCGATCGCATCAAAATGACACAGTCGGCGGTGGTGCTGGAAAGCCTGATCAGCCAGTTCTTATACAGCAAGGCGGCTGAAGGAAAGGAAAGCGAAAAATAATGGGTTCTGCGCTACGAATCCTGATGCTTGCCGCGGCAGTCACGCTTGCCGGTTGCGCATCGACCAATCCGAGGGATCCCTTCGAGCAATTCAACCGCGCGATGTTCCGCTTTAACGACGCGGTCGACCAAGCCGCTGTAAAGCCGGCCGCGGAGGTGTACAGCACGCTGCCGACTTTCGTGCAGATCGGCGTCGGCAATTTCTTCGGCAACCTGGAAGACGGCTGGACTGCCGTGAACAATCTCTTGCAGGGCAAGTTGGCCGACGGGATGTCCGATGTGATGCGCTTCACCTTCAACTCAACCTTCGGCCTGGGCGGGCTGCTGGACATCGGCACGGAAGCCGGGCTGCCCAAGCACAGGGAGGATTTCGGCCAGACGCTCGGGAAATGGGGCGTCAAACCGGGGCCCTACATCGTGCTGCCGATCCTCGGCTCGTCCACGCTGCGCGACGTAGTCGCGATTCCGGTCGATGCCCAGGGCGACTTGTGGTACAACGCATATCCGGTGCGAGTGCGCAACTTCGGTGCCGCAGTACGGGTAATTGACCAGCGGGCCATCGTGCTGGACGCATCTAATCTGGTCGAGGAAGCGGCACTGGATCGCTATCAATTCGTGCGCGATGGCTACTTGCAGCGTCGACAGAGCAAAGTGTACGATGGCGATCCGCCGGAAACGTCGTACGAGTTTGATATCGGCCCCAGCAGCATGGACGAATCAGGTGTGGCGGAACAGTCGCCGGTGAAGGGTGAACAAAAAGCAACTTCAGCGGAACCCGATCCCAAGCCGGTTGTCAAAGTGGAACAAGGCGCCGGCTCCGGCGCAGACGCGGGCGGGGTTGCAAAGGAAGTAAAACAATAATCCGGTCAGGTTGCGACGCTTTGTGAAAATGCGATCCCCAGACGGATCGAGTCACATGGACAGCGCTGCTGTTCCCCTTTTTTTTCTCAAGGAATCATGAACGTATTCAAGAAACTGTTTGCAATCGCCGGCTTTGCGGTCACCGGGTTGGCATTCGCGCCGGCCGCGCTGGCACAGGAAGCGCCGGACGCGCTGGTCAAGCGCATCAGCCAGGAAGTGCTGGACGCGGCCAAGTCCGACAAGGATATCCAGGGCGGCAACCAGAAAAAGGTGCTCGAGCTGGTCGAAGCCAAGATCCTGCCGCACGTGGACTTCCAGCGCATGACCGCGCTCGCCGCCGGCCGCTTCTGGCGCGAAGCAAGCCCGGAACAGCAGAAGCAGCTCACCAATGAATTCCGCACGCTGCTGGTCTTCACCTATTCCGGCGCGATCTCCCAGGTGCGTGACCAGAAACTGGAGTTCAAGCCGATGCGCGCCGAACCGAGCGATACCGAGGTCGAAGTCCGGTCGCAGGTTGTGCAGCCGCGCGGCGGCGATCCGATCCAGCTGAACTACCGCCTCGAGAAGGTGCCCACCGGCTGGAAGATTTATGACGTCAATGTGCTGGGCGCCTGGCTCGTCGAGACTTATAAGGGCAACTTCGCCGCTGAAATCAGCAAGGGCGGGATCGACGGCCTGATCAAGACACTGTCAGACAGGAACAAGAAGCTCGCCGCCAGCGCCGCCCGCACGGCGAAGGCATCCTGACGCCATGGTTTATCGCCCCTCACAGGCGCTCACCGTGCAAAACGCAGCCGCCGTGCTGGACGCGGGGCTGCGCGCGATCGCGGAAGGGCAGGACCATATCGACCTGTCCGACCTCACCGCGGTCGATTCAGCCGCGGTCGCCACCATGCTGGCGTGGCAACGCGCTGCCCGCGCGAAGGGCAAATCGCTTGCCTTCAGCAATCTTCCAGCCAACCTGCAAAGCCTGGTGGAACTGTACGATGTCGCCGGATTGCTACAGGCAAAGCCTCACACTTCCTCCCAATCCGGCGCCGCGCACAGCGACCTGCCGCATCATTGACGCTTCCGCGTCGCCCCGCCAGTACGGTTTCCAGCCAGGAAATCCCATATAATCAAGGGTTCCGCCGGCATTTTCGCGATTTTTCGCGAGCGGCTCCCGATCTGTTCAAGAATACCAAGCCAGCATGGCTGCTCTCCAAATCGTCAACGTCGAAAAACGCTACAAGTCGCTGCAGGCGCTTGGCGGCGTGTCGCTGTCCATCGAACAGGGCGAGTTCTTCGGCTTGCTCGGCCCGAACGGAGCGGGCAAGACGACGCTGATTTCGATCATTGCAGGACTCAACCGGGCCGACGCCGGCAGCGTGGCCATCCATGGCTACGATGTGGTGCGCGACTACCGCGAGGCGCGCCGCCGGCTGGGCGTAGTGCCCCAGGAACTGGTGTTCGACCCGTTCTTCACCGTGCGCGAAACCCTGCGCATGCAATCCGGCTACTTCGGGCTGAAGAACAACGACAAGTGGATTGACGAGGTGATGGCCAACCTCGACCTGACCAACAAGGCAGACACCAATACCCGTGCGCTTTCCGGCGGCATGAAGCGGCGTGTGCTGGTGGCGCAGGCGCTGGTGCACAAGCCGCCGGTGATCGTGCTCGATGAGCCGACCGCGGGCGTCGACGTGGAATTGCGCCAGACGCTGTGGAAGTTCATCGCGCGCCTGAACCGCGAAGGCCACACCATCGTGCTGACCACTCACTACCTGGAGGAAGCGCAGGCGCTGTGCAACCGCATCGCGATGCTGAAGTCGGGCAGGGTAGTGGCGCTCGATTCCACCTCGGCGCTGATCAAGCGCATCTCCGGTTCGCAGCTGGTGGTGCGCCTCGCCAGGGGCGGTCTGCCGGACGTGCTCAAACCGCTGGTCTCGCATCCGGACGAACTTGTCGCCGGCGGCAAGTACACGTTGCGCGTGAATGAATACACCGAAGTCGAACCCATCCTTGCGAAGCTGCGCGAAGCGGGCGCGGTGATCGAGGACATGCAGCTGCAGCAGGCCGACCTGGAAGACGTGTTCATCCAGATCATGGAGGGCGAGAAATGACCGGTTTCCAGACCCTGCTCTACAAGGAGGTGTTGCGCTTCTGGAAGGTGGCGATGCAGACCATCACCGCGCCCATCCTCACCGCGATGCTCTATCTGCTGATCTTCGGCCACGTGCTGGAAAACCATGTGCGCGTCTATGACAAGCTCAGCTATACCGCCTTCCTGATTCCCGGGCTGGTGATGATGAGCGTGCTGCAGAATGCCTTTGCCAACAGCTCGTCGTCGCTGATCCAGTCCAAGATCACCGGCAACCTGGTGTTCGTGCTGCTGCCGCCGCTGTCGCACTGGGAATTGTTCGCCGCCTATGTGCTGGCCTCGGTGGTGCGCGGCCTTGCGGTCGGTGCCGGGGTGTTCATCGTTACCTCCTGGGCAGCCGACCTGTCGTTCCATGCGCCGGCATGGATTGTGGTGTTTGCCCTGCTGGGTGCCGCCATCCTCGGCACCATGGGCCTGATCGCCGGGATCTGGGCGGAAAAATTCGACCAGCTCGCGGCCTTCCAGAACTTCCTGATCATGCCGGCAACCTTCCTGTCCGGGGTATTTTATTCAATCCACTCGCTGCCGCCGTTCTGGCAGACGGTGTCGCACTTCAACCCGTTTTTTTATATGATTGACGGCTTTCGTTACGGCTTTTTCGGCCAGTCCGACGTCAGTCCGTCGACCAGTTTCACCATCGTCAGCATCTTTTTCCTGCTGCTCGCCGGCTTTTCCATTCAACTGCTGAAGACCGGCTACAAACTGCGCCACTAGAGGATGATATGAACTGGATTGGGGGTCGCGTTCTTGCGAAAAGGGATGCATTGCCAGGCGCGGCGCGCCGCTCAGGCCGGGTGCCTGTGCAAGCGCCGCAACACGCAATGCGTCCCTTCTCGCAAGCACCCGAAGGGCAGCCCCGAGAACCGGCCGCCTGCGGTGTTGCGGGGGGACGCCGAGTCCTCCTTGCCGTGGAACCACCACGTCGCGTCGCTGCGCCTGGCATTCGGCCGGTTCTCGGGGCTGCACGCCCCCAATCCAGCTCATAACATCCTCAAGGTAAGAACCATGTTGCCCACTCCCGAGCTTGTCAAAAGCTACATCGCCGCCGGCCTCGACTGCACCCATCTCGAAGTCGAAGGCGACGGCCATCATTTCAGCGCCGTCATCGTGTCATCCGCGTTCGCGGGGAAGCGCCCGATCCAGCGCCACCAGCTGGTCTACGCCGCGCTAGGAGACCGCATGCGCCAGGAGATCCACGCACTGTCGATGAAGACACTCACCCCTGAAGAGTTCCAGCAACAATAATGGACAAACTGCTTATTGCCGGCGGCAACCGCCTGTCGGGCGAAATCGAGATCTCCGGCGCAAAGAATGCGGCGCTGCCCATCCTGTGCGCAGGCCTGTTGACCGCCGATACGGTGCAGCTGTCCAACGTGCCGAACCTGCAGGACGTCAATACGATGCTCAAGCTGCTGCGGCAGATGGGGCTGCGCGTCGAGCAGGATGGCGACCGCATGGCGTTGAACGGCGGCGCGATCGAAAAGCTAGAAGCGCCGTATGAACTGGTCAAGACCATGCGCGCGTCGATCCTCGTGCTCGGCCCGTTGCTGGCACGCTTCGGCGAAGCGAAGGTGTCGCTGCCGGGCGGCTGCGCGATCGGCTCGCGTCCGGTCGATCAGCACATCAAGGGCCTGCAGGCAATGGGTGCCGACATCGCGATCGAAGCCGGCTACATCCATGCGAAGGCGAAGAAGCTGAAGGGCACGCGCATCGTCACCGACATGATCACCGTGACCGGGACAGAAAACCTGATGATGGCCGCGGTGCTTGCCGACGGCGAAACGGTCCTGGAAAATGCCGCGCGCGAGCCGGAAGTAACCGATCTCGCGAACCTGCTGGTGGCAATGGGCGCGAAGATCGACGGCATCGGCACCGACCGCCTGGTGATCCAGGGCGTCAACAGGCTGGGTGGCGCAGCGCACACCGTGATTCCCGACCGTATCGAAACCGGCACCTTCCTGTGCGCAGTGGCAGCGGCCGGCGGCGACGTCACGCTGAAGAACACCCGCGGCGACATCCTCGATGTGGCGCTCGACAAGCTGCGCGAAGCGGGCGCAATCCTGACCTCCGGCCCCGACTGGATCCGGGTGCAGATGGCTGCGCGCCCGAAGGCGGTCAGCTTCCGCACCACCGAGTATCCCGGCTTCCCGACCGACATGCAGGCGCAGTTCATGGCGCTCAATTGCATCGCCGACGGCAGCAGCCGCGTGACCGAAACCATCTTTGAAAACCGCTTCATGCACGTGCAGGAACTGAACCGCCTGGGCGCGGCGATCGACATCGACGGTCATACCGCGGTGGTGACCGGCGTCGAGAAGCTGGTCGGCGCGCCGGTGATGGCGACCGACCTGCGGGCATCCGCCTCGCTGGTGATCGCCGGGCTGGCGGCGCAGGGCGAAACGCTGGTTGACCGCATCTATCACCTGGACCGCGGCTACGACCGCATGGAAGTCAAGCTTTCCGCCGTCGGCGCCAACATCCAGCGGGTGAAATGATGAGCCAGCAACTGACCCTGGCGCTGTCCAAGGGGCGCATCTTCGAAGAAACCATGCCGCTGCTGCAAGCCGCCGGCATCACCGTCAGCGAGGACCCGGAAAAGTCGCGCAAGCTGATCCTGCCGACCAATGACCCGGCTGTGCGCGTGATCATCGTGCGCGCCTCCGACGTGCCGACGTATGTGCAATACGGGGCGGCCGACTTCGGCGTCGCCGGCAAGGATGTGCTGCTGGAGCACGGCGGCGAGGGCCTGTACCAGCCGATCGACCTGAACATCGCGAAGTGCCGCCTGTCGGTGGCGGTGCCTTCCGGGTTCGACTATGCGAGCGCGGTGCGCCAGGGCGCGCGCCTGCGCGTGGTCACGAAGTACGTCAAATGCGCGCGCGAGCACTTCGCCGCGAAGGGCGTGCACGTCGACCTGATCAAGCTGTACGGCTCGATGGAGCTCGGCCCCCTGGTCGGCCTGTCGGATGCGATCGTCGACCTGGTCAGCACCGGCAGCACGCTGCGCGCCAACAACTTGGTCGAGGTCGAGCACATCATGGAGATCTCGTCGCGTATCGTGGTGAACCAGGCCGCGCTGAAGCTCAAGCGCGAGCGGTTGCAACCTATCCTGGAAGCGTTCGAAAAAGCCTCTCAATCGAAATAAGACCATGGCCATCCGGATCCGCACACTCGATTCCACCCATCCCGATTTCAAGGCGCAGCTGTCCGCCGTGCTCGCGTTCGAGGCAAGCGAAGACGAGGCGATCGACCGCGCCGCCGCGCAGATCCTCGCCGATGTGAAGGCGCGCGGCGACGCCGCCGTCATCGAATACACCAACCGCTTCGACAAGCTGAGCACGAGCGATGTCGCCAGCCTGGAGATCGGCCAGCAGGAGTTGCGGGCCGCGCTCGACGGACTGCCGGCGCCGCGCCGCGCCGCGCTGCAAACCGCGGCCGACCGGGTGCGCGTGTACCACGAGCGGCAGAAGGCGGAAACCGGCGGCGACGGCTTCACCTATACCGAAGACGACGGCACGGTGCTCGGCCAGAAGGTCACGCCGCTCGACCGCGTCGGCATCTACGTACCGGGCGGCAAGGCCGCCTATCCTTCGTCGGTATTGATGAACGCGATCCCGGCCAAGGTCGCCGGCGTGCAGGAAGTGATCATGGTCGTGCCCACGCCTTCCGGCGTGAAGAACGAACTGGTGCTGGCCGCGGCCGCGATCGCCGGCGTCGACCGCGTATTCACCATCGGCGGCGCGCAAGCGGTCGGCGCGCTGGCGTTCGGCACCGCCACGATCCCGCAGGTCGACAAGATCGTCGGCCCGGGCAACGCGTACGTGGCCGCCGCCAAGCGGCGCGTGTTCGGCATCGTCGGCATCGACATGATCGCCGGCCCGTCGGAGATCCTGGTTGTCTGCGATGGCAGCACCGACCCGGACTGGGTGGCGATGGATCTGTTCTCGCAAGCCGAGCATGACGAACTGGCGCAATCCATCCTGGTATGTCCGGATGCAGGCTACATCGCGCAGGTCGAGGCCAGCATCAACCGCCAGCTCGACGCGATGCCGCGCAAGGACGTGATCCGTACCTCGCTCACCAACCGCGGCGCGCTGGTGAAAGTGCGCGACATGGACGAAGCCTGCGAAATCGCGAACATGATCGCGGCCGAACACCTGGAAATCTCCGCGGAAAACCCGCAGCAGTGGGCGGACCGGATCCGCCATGCGGGCGCGATGTTCCTCGGTCGTTTTTCATCGGAATCGCTGGGCGATTACTGCGCCGGCCCGAATCATGTGCTGCCGACCTCGCGCACCGCGCGCTTCTCGTCGCCGCTCGGCGTCTACGATTTCCAGAAGCGGACTTCCATCATCCATGTGAGCGAAGCGGGTGCCCGCACCCTCGGCAAGGTGGCGGCTGAACTCGCGTACGGCGAAGGCCTGCAGGCGCATGCCGGTTCGGCGGAGTACCGGCTCAAATGACGGGCGACGTCACCCGGGTGGCGCGGTGAATGCCTGGCTCAACCGCATCCATTGCGAGGATGCGCTGCACGGCTTTGCCCGCATTCCCGACGGCAGCATCGATCTGCTGATTGCCGATCCGCCGTACGGGCTCGGCAAGGATTACGGCAACGACTCTGACAAGCTGGATGCCGAGGCCTACCTGCGCTGGACCGAGGAATGGGTGGACGCGGCGCTGCCCAAGCTCAAGCCGAACGGCAGCCTGTACATTTTCCTGACCTGGCGTTATTCACCGGAAATCTTCGTCATGCTGAAAAAGCGCATGACGATGGTCAACGAGATCATCTGGGACCGCCGGGTGCCGTCGATGGGCGGCAGCACCCGCAAGTTCTCGTCGGTGCATGACACCATCGGCTTTTTCGTCAAGGCGAAGGATTACTATTTCGACCTGGATGCGGTACGCATCCCGTATGATGCCGAGACCAAGAAGGCGCGCTCCCGCTCGATCTTCGTCGGCGCGAAGTGGCTGGAGATCGGCTATAACCCGAAGGACGTCTGGAGCGTGTCGCGCCTGCACCGCGAACACCGCGAGCGGGCCGACCATCCGACCCAGAAGCCGCTCGAAATCGTCGAGCGCATGGTCAAGGCATCCTGCCCGCCGGGCGGCGTAGTGCTCGACCCGTTCATGGGCAGCGGCACCACCGCGGTGGCGGCCAAGCGCTGCGGAAGGAACTTCACCGGCTTCGAACTGAATCCGGACTATTGCCTGTTGATTGAAAACCGTCTGGCCGAGCTCGACAAGCCAGCTGCTGCCTGAAAGCACACCATGTCGCTGATCGAAAACATCATCCGTCCCGAAGTCCGCGCGCTCGCGGCTTATCATGTTCCCGACGCCGCCGGCTACATCAAGCTCGACGCGATGGAAAATCCCTACCTGCTGCCGCAGACGCTGCGCGAGGAACTCGGCCGGCGTCTGTCCGAAGTCGCGCTGAACCGTTATCCGGTGCCCTCGTATGCCGCTCTGAAGGCGAAGATCTGCAGCAAACTGGGTGTTCCCGCCGGCCAGGACGTCATCCTCGGCAACGGCTCCGACGAATTGATCAGCATGCTGTCGGTCGCTTGCGCCAAGCCGGGCGCGAAGGTGCTGGCGCCGACCCCGGGTTTTGTCATGTATGCAATGTCGGCGAAGTTCGCCGGCCTGGAATTCGTCGGCGTGCCGCTGCGGCCAGACTTCACGCTCGACAAGGCAGCGATGCTGGCGGCGATCGACCAGCATAAGCCAGCGATCACTTACCTCGCATATCCAAACAACCCGACAGGCAACCTGTTCGATGCCGACGACATGGCGGAGATCATCCGCGCGGTCGGCGACACCGGCGTGGTGGTGGTCGACGAGGCTTACCAGCCCTTCGCACAGGCCAGTTTCATGCCGCGCCTTCCGGAGTTTGCGAACCTGGTCGTCATGCGCACTGTTTCCAAGCTTGGACTGGCCGGCATCCGCCTCGGTTACATGTCGGCGTCCGACGCCTTGCTCGCCGAGTTCGACAAGGTGCGTCCGCCGTACAATGTGAATGTGCTGACGCAGGCGGCCGCGGAATTCGTGCTCGACCATGCCGAGGTGCTGGATGCGCAGGCCGCGTCGCTGCGCTGGGAGCGGACCAAGCTTGCGGCTGCGCTTGCGGCCCTGTCGGGCGTCGAGGTTTTCCCCTCGGCAGCAAATTTCCTGTTGGTACGCGTGAAAAATCCAAAAATTCAGGCAGATGCCGTCTTTGCCGCATTGTTGGATCGTAAGGTTTTGATCAAAAATGTCGGTAGAATGCACCCATTGCTGGAAAACTGCTTGCGGATCACCGTCAGCACGCCGGAAGAGAACCGGCTGTTCCTCGATGCGATGCAGGCATCGCTCGCTTCCTAACTTTGGTTTCACTCTTTGAACATGTCCACGTCACGCATTGCCGAGGTCACTCGCAATACCAATGAAACGCAAATCCGCGTTGCGATCAACCTCGACGGCACCGGCCGGCAGAAGCTGGACACCGGTGTGCCCTTTCTCGACCACATGCTCGACCAGATCGCCCGTCACGGCCTGATCGACCTCGAGATCGAAGCCAAGGGCGACCTGCACATCGACGCGCACCATACCGTCGAAGACGTGGGCATCACGCTCGGCCAGGCTTTTGCGAAAGCAATCGGCGACAAGAAGGGCGTGCGCCGTTACGGTCACGCGTATGTGCCGCTGGACGAGGCACTGTCGCGCGTCGTCGTCGATTTCTCCGGGCGTCCCGGCCTCGAATTCCACGTGCCGTTCAAGCGCTCGATGATCGGCGCCTTTGATGTCGACCTGACGCATGAATTCTTCCAGGGATTCGTCAACCATGCGCTGGTGACGCTGCATGTCGATAACCTGCGCGGCGAGAACGCGCACCACCAGTGCGAAACCGTGTTCAAGGCATTCGGCCGCGCGTTGCGCATGGCCGCCGAGCTGGACCCGCGCGCGGCGGGGACGATTCCTTCGACGAAAGGCAGTCTGTAACCGCAGTTCCCTCGCGGACCTGCATACCGATTTCTGACATGAAAAAGATTGTTGTAGTGGATTACGGCATGGGCAATCTGCGCTCGGTGGCGCAGGCCCTGCGGCACGTCGCGCCCGAAGCCGACGTGCGCATCTCCGGCGAACTGGCCGACATCCGCTCGGCCGACCGGCTGGTGCTGCCGGGGCAGGGCGCGATGCCAGACTGCATGCGCTGCCTGCGCGAATCCGGCTTGCAGGACGCCATGGTCGAAGCGACGCGCAGCAAGCCGATGCTGGGCGTGTGCGTCGGCGAGCAGCTGCTGTTCGACTGGAGCGAGGAAGGCGACACGCCGGGCATTGGTTTGCTGCCCGGTAAGGTCGTGCGCTTCCGCCTCGACGGGCTGGTGCAGCAGGACGGATCGCGCTTCAAGGTGCCGCAGATGGGCTGGAACCGGGTGAAACAGACATTGTCCCATCCGTTGTGGAAAGGCATTGCCGACAATAGCTACTTCTACTTCGTACACAGCTATTACGCAGTACCCGCCGAAGCGCAGCATGTCGCCGGCGAGACGGAATACGGCGCATCCTTCGCATGCGCCGTCGCAAGAGACAACATATTCGCGACCCAGTTTCACCCCGAGAAGAGCGCATCCGCCGGTTTGCGGCTGTACAAGAATTTCGTTGACTGGAACCCGTAGTCGTTATTGTTCAACCCCTTGACCCAACCACCATCCACCTAATGTAGCCATGCTGCTCATACCTGCCATCGACCTCAAGGACGGTCATTGCGTGCGCCTGAAACAGGGCGATATGGACCAAGCCACCGTATTTTCCGATGATCCCGCACAAATGGTGCGCCATTGGCTGGCACACGGCGCGCGACGATTGCATCTGGTGGACCTGAACGGCGCCTTCGCCGGCAAGCCGAAGAACGAGCCGGCGGTCAAGGCAATCATCCAGGCCGTGCGCGATTTCGCCGCCGAGAACGACACCGACGAGATCCCGGTGCAGCTGGGCGGCGGCATTCGCGATCTCGACACCATCGAACGCTTCCTCGACGACGGCCTGTCCTACATCATCATCGGCACCGCCGCAGTGAAGAATCCGGGCTTCCTGCACGACGCGTGCAGCGCCTTCCCGGGCCAGATCATCGTCGGCCTCGATGCAAAGGACGGCAAGGTTGCGACCGACGGCTGGAGCAAGCTGTCCGGCCATGAAGTGATCGACCTCGCGAAGAAATTCGAAGACTACGGCTGTGAAGCGATTGTCTATACCGACATCGGACGCGACGGCATGATGGCCGGCGTCAACATCGAAGCCACGGTCAAGCTCGCGCAGGCCGTGTCCATTCCCATCATCGCCTCCGGCGGCGTGCACGACATCAAGGACGTCGAAGCCTTGTGCGCGGTGCAGGACGAGGGCATCGAAGCCGTGATCTGCGGCCGCTCGATCTATGAAGGCACGCTCGACCTGCGCAGCGCGCAGCAGCGCGCCGACGAGCTGAGCGGCCTGGAAGAGGCGGAAGAAGAGTAATGAGCTTAGCAAAACGCATCATCCCTTGCCTGGACGTGACCAACGGCCGCGTGGTCAAGGGCGTCAACTTCGTCGAGCTGCGAGATGCAGGCGATCCGGTCGAGATTGCGCGCCGCTATGACGAGCAAGGCGCGGACGAACTCACGTTTCTCGACATCACCGCGACTTCCGACGGGCGCGACCTGATCCTGCACATCATCGAGGATGTCGCATCGCAGGTCTTCATTCCGCTGACCGTAGGCGGCGGGGTGCGCACCGTCGACGACGTGCGCCGGCTGCTCAATGCGGGTGCCGACAAGATCAGCGTCAACAGCACCGCGGTTGCGAATCCGCAGATGGTGCAGGAAGCGGCGCACAAGTTCGGCTCGCAATGCATCGTGGTCGCGATCGACGCGAAGAAGAGCGGCGAAGGAAAATGGGAAGTCTTCACCCACGGCGGACGCAAGCCGACCGGACTCGACGTGGTCGAGTGGGCGAAGAAGATGGAAAGCCTGGGCGTGGGCGAAGTTCTGCTGACCAGCATGGACCGCGACGGCACCAAGAGCGGTTTCGACCTCGAGCTGACCCGCGCCGTGTCGGATGCAGTATCGATCCCGGTGATCGCCTCCGGCGGTGTCGGCGGTCTGCAGGACCTGGCGGACGGCATCAAGGTCGGCCGCGCTGACGCGGTGCTCGCTGCGAGCATCTTTCATTATGGCCAGCATACGGTGCAGGAGGCGAAGCGCTTCATGGACGGGCAGGGTATCCCTATGAGGCTTGCATGAGCATCAGCGCGAAGTGGCTCAACAAGGTGAAGTGGGACGAGAACGGGCTCGTACCGGTGATCGCCCAGGAAGTCGGCAGCAACGACGTGCTGATGTTCGCGTGGATGAACCGCGAAGCGCTGGCAAAGACGGTGGAACTCGGCGAAGCCGTGTACTGGAGCCGCTCGCGCAAGAAGCTGTGGCACAAGGGCGAGGAGTCAGGCCATACGCAGAAGGTGCACGAGATCCGGCTCGACTGCGATGAAGACGTGGTGCTGCTGAAGGTCGAGCAGACCGGCGGCATCGCCTGCCATACCGGGCGGCATTCCTGCTTCTTCCAGAAGTTCGAAGGCAGCGCAAAGAAAGGCGACTGGCAGTCGACCGAGCCGGTCCTGAAGGACCCGGAAAGTATTTACAAGTAAAGCGAGGCGGGCAGTCCCGAGCCGGAACATGAGTGAAATCCTGAAACGCGTTGCCGACGTCATCGAGTCGCGCAAGCCCGCCAACGGCGGCGACCCCGACAAGTCGTATGTCGCCCGCCTGTTTTCCAAGGGCGACGACGCCATCCTGAAGAAGATCGGCGAGGAAGCCACTGAAGCGGTGATGGCGGCCAAGGATGTGCGCGCCGGCGGCGACAAATCCAAGGTGCTCTACGAATGCGCGGACCTGTGGTTCCATTCGATGATCATGCTCGCGCAATTCGACCTGACGCCACAGGATGTCCTGCAGGAACTGGCGCGGCGCGAGGGGATTTCCGGCATCGAGGAAAAGGCCGGCCGTCAATCCTGATCCCGCGATTGATGAAAATTCTTTGATCCACACTCGGGGAAGTCATGACAAACTGCATTTTCTGCAAAATCGCATCCAAGCAGATCCCGTCCAAGACGGTGTATGAAGACGACGATGTCATCGCCTTTCATGACATCAATCCCGCGGCGCCGGTGCATTTGCTGATTGTGCCGAAACTGCACGTCCCGACGCTGTCGGACTGCAATGAGAGCCATGCGGCGCTGCTTGGCAAGATGATGCTGCTTGCACCGAAGCTGGCGCAGGAGCAGGGATGCGGTTACGAGGCCGCAGCGGATGGCGAGGTTGGCAACGGCGGCTTCAAGACGCTGTTCAATACCGGACCGGACGGCGGCCAAGAGGTGTACCATCTCCATTTGCACGTAATCGGCGGTCCGCGCCCGTGGCGCGGGCAGCGGTGATCGTACAGCTTGATTGAAATTCCGGACGCATGCGTCCGCAGAGGAGAAAGTAATGGGTTCGTTTAGCATTTGGCACTGGTTGATTGTTCTGGTCGTGATCATGTTGATTTTTGGCACGAAGAAACTCGGCAATGTCGGTTCCGACCTGGGCAAGGCCGTCAAGGGTTTCAAGGATGGCATCAAGGGCGAGGAAGACAAGCCGGTGCAGGCCGACAAGGCCACCATCGATGTCGACACCAAAGAAAAGAAGAGCTGATGTGCTTCCCGCAAGGCGATGTCCGTGACTGCATCGCAGCCGTGCCACGTGGCCTTCGCATTGTCTTGTCGTCATGATTGATCTTGGTCTTTCCAAACTCGCGCTGATCGGCGTCGTCGCGCTGGTCGTCGTCGGCCCCGAGCGGCTGCCGAAGGTCGCGCGCATGGCCGGCACGCTGTTTGGCCGCGCGCAGCGCTACATCAACGACGTCAAGTCCGAGGTCAGCCGCGAAATCGAACTGGAAGAGCTGCGCAAGATGCACAAGGATGTGCAGGAGGCGGCCTCCGACGTCGAGCAATCCATCTCGCAGAACCTGTCCGAGCTGGAAGGCGATGTGCGCGAGGCGCTGGTCAATCCGCTGCTCGAGCCGGCCACGCCTGACCAGCACGCGGTCAAGGCGAAGGACTTCCGCCGCAAGAAGCTGGCGCGCAATTCCGCGATTCCCGCCTGGTACAAGAAGCAGAGCGGACACAGGACCCGCGTCATTTCCGGCGCCGCGCGCGTCGCCAAATACAGGCCTGCGGGAGCAGGCCGCAAATCATCCACCGGTTCCTTCCACTGATGACTGAAGACGACAACAACGCAGGCGCGGAAACATTCATCTCGCACCTGGTGGAACTGCGCAATCGCGTCATGAAGGCGCTGATTGCCGTCATCGTGGTGTTCCTCGCACTGATGCCGTTCGCCGGCCGCATCTACGACCTGCTGGCCAGCCCGATGATGCTGGCGCTGCCGGCCGGGTCCAAGATGATTGCCACAGGCGTGATCACGCCTTTCCTGATCCCGGTGAAGGTCACGCTGCTGGTGGCGTTCCTGATCGCATTGCCGATCGTGCTGTACCAGGCATGGGCCTTCATTGCGCCGGGCCTGTACGAGCACGAGAAGAAGCTCGTCGCGCCGCTGGTGATCTCGTCCTCGCTGCTGTTCCTGGTCGGCGTCGCGTTCTGCTATTTCTTCGTGTTCGGCACGGTGTTTAAGTTCGTCAACGAGTTCGCACCGCAGTCGGTCGCGGTGGCGCCGGATATCGAAAGCTATTTCAGCTTTGTGATGACGATGTTTATCGCATTCGGCCTCACCTTCGAGGTGCCGATCGTGGTCATCGTGCTGGTGCGCATGGGCGTGGTGACGGTGGAAAGGCTGAGGGAATTCCGGCCCTATGTGATTGTCGGCGCATTCATCGTCGCCGCGGTCGTAACGCCGCCGGACGTCATGAGCCAGCTGCTGCTGGCGATACCGCTCTGCCTGTTGTTCGAGCTCGGCCTGCTGCTGGCGCCGCTGTTCGCGCGTGCCACCCGCGCGCCGGAAGAAACCGCCTGATTACTTCGCTTCGCGCAGCCAGGCAACCAGTGGGTAGGCATCCTTGAAGCCGGCGAGCACTTCCTTGCCGAGATCGGCCGGGACCTTTTTCTTGATGCTGGTCTCGGTCCAGACGATGAAGCTCTTCCTCTTGAGATATTCAATGTGCGGCGCGTCTGCGTCGTATCCCTTCGGCGGGCGCGTCAGCTTGCCCTCGTCCTGCAGGTCGCCGTAGCGTTCCTTGAGCTTCTTGTTTTTGAGCATCCTTGTGAAGCCTGCGGCGTCGGCGACGACGTGCTCGCGGATGGTCTTCAGGCGTGACGGCGGCGGCATGTATTCGCCGCCGGCAACCAGCAGCACGCCGTTGGCGTCGATATGAAAATAGTACGCGGGCCCGCCGCCCTGGCTCGGCTTTTTCAGTCCGCTCGCCGTGATCGCTGCCGAAAAGGTGGTCTTGTACGGACTCTTGTCGCGTGAAAAGCGCATGTCGCGGTTGATCCGGAACAGCGCCTTTTTGGGATTGCAGCCGGCAACCAGGGGGTCGAATCTGCTGATGTCGGCAATCAGGCCGGTCACCAGATCGAGGAATTCCGCGCGCAGGATGTCGTAGCGTGGCTTGTTCATCACGAACCACGCACGATTGTTGTTCTCCGACAGCTCGCTCAGAAACTGGATCAAGTCGCGCGTGTGCATGCGTGGCTCCGCTGGAAGGGGAAGTTCACTCCTGATCTTCGCGGCGCGGACGCGGCCGCTTGCCCACGAGGACGTCGATGGTCGATTCCTGACCCTTGCGCAGCACCGTGATCTTTGCCTTGCCGCCGGGCGTGAGCTGCGCGATCAGGTTCAGCATGTCAGTCGTGTCGCTGACCGGTTTGCCTTCAACGGCGACCAGGATGTCGCCGGGGCGCATGCCGGCCCTGTCCGCCGGCCCGCCCTTGAGCACGCCGGCAATGATCGCGCCGGACTTTTTCGCCAGGCCGAAGCTTTCCGCCAGTTCCGGCGTGATGTCCTGCGGCTCCACGCCGATCCATCCGCGCACGACCTGGCCGGTACTGATGATGGATTCCATGACGGTCTTTACCGTTGTTACGGGGATGGCAAAGCCGATGCCGAGCGAGCCGCCGCTGCGCGAATAGATCGCGGTATTGATGCCGAGCAGGTTGCCGTTCACGTCGATCAGCGCGCCGCCGGAATTGCCCGGGTTGATCGCCGCATCCGTCTGGATGAAATTTTCGAAGGTGTTGATGCCGAGATGGTTGCGGCCCAATGCGGACACGATTCCCATCGTGACTGTCTGGCCGACCCCGAAGGGGTTGCCGATTGCCAGCACCACATCGCCGACGCGGGCCTGGTCTGCATGGCCGAGAGTGATCGCGGGCAGGTTCTGCAGGTTGATCTTGACCACCGCGAGGTCGGTCTCGGGGTCGGTGCCGACTACCTTGGCAACCGCCTTGCGGCCGTCGGCCAGCGCAATCTCGATCTCGTCGGCGGTCTCGATCACATGATTATTGGTCAGGACGTAGCCTTCGGGGCTGACCACCACGCCCGAGCCGAGGCTGAACTGGCGGTCTTCCTGCTCGCCGAAAAAGCGGCGGAACAGCGGGTCGTCCATGAATGGCGTCTTCGGCTGGCGTGCGCCCTTGGTCGTGAAGATGTTCACCACGGCCGGCATTGCCCGATTGGCGGCCTCGCGATACGATCCCTGCGCAGGGCTGGCGGCAGCCGGCGCTTCCATCAGCGCCACCGAGGACATTGCCACGCGCGCGCCCCGTACGCCTGCCCACTCCGGCTTCAGGCTCGCTACAATGAACCAGATCGCCAGGCCGACGGTGACGGTTTGCGCAAACAATAGCCAGAGACGTCGCATATAGGGTAAGAAAATGGAACGAGGATCAGTAAACAGGGATGAATTTGCCAAATACCTGGAGCAAACGCTGGATATTACCCGCTTTCGCGACTATTGCCCAAACGGAATGCAGGTCGAGGGGCGGCTGCAGATCAAAAAGCTCGTTACCGGCGTTACCGCCAGTCTAGCGCTGATCGAGGCGGCGGTGGAGGCGGGGGCGGACGCGATCCTCGTGCATCACGGCTATTTCTGGCGCGGCGAGGATGCGCGGGTCGTCGGGCCGAAGCACAAGCGGCTCAAGCTGCTGCTCGCGCACGACATCAGCCTGTTTGCCTATCATCTGCCGCTGGACATGCATCCCACACTCGGTAACAACGCGCGGCTCGCCGCGCAGCTCGGGCTCGAGGCGGACGGCCGCTTCGGCGAGAACGACATCGGCTGGCTGGGCGTGTCGGCCGACCCGGCGACGAAGACCGTGGGCGATCTCGCCTGCCTGGTGGAGGTGCGCCTGGGGCGCGCGCCGCTGGTGATCGGCGACCCTGCGCAGCCGCTGGGGCGGATAGGATGGTGCACAGGAGCGGCGCACACCATGCTCGGCGATGCGATTGCAGCCGGTGCTTCCGCCTATCTCAGCGGCGAAATATCCGAGCCGGTCGTTCATCTTGCGCGCGAGGCAAACGTCGCTTACCTCGCCTGCGGCCACCATGCGACCGAACGTTACGGCGTGCAGGCGCTGGGGGCGCATCTTGCGGCGCAGTTCGGTATCGGGCACGAGTTCGTCGACATTGCCAATCCGGTCTGACTCGCCTGCAACAGCCGGTGCTGCTATCTTGATTGTTACTAGGTATTTTCTACCAAGAGTTAGTTGCTCTCCCGCAACGTGGTGCAGACGGGTTATCATTGCCATCTGTGGGGGAACGATTATGCATCGAGAATCACCGCATGACCCCGTCGGGGTGTTGATCGTCGAAGACGACGCCGTGACGCGGAAATCACTATGCCTGGCCGTTGAAGCGGCCCCCGGGCTGAAGCTGCTTTGCGCATTCGACAGCGTCAAGCCAGCGCTAGCATGGCTGGAAACTGCCGCACCCGATGTGCTGTTGACCGACCTCGGTCTGCCGGACGGGTCCGGCCTCGAAATCATCCAGGCATGTGCTCAGCGGCACCCGCATGCCGATATCATGGTTGTCACCATGTCCAGCGACGAGGCCAATGTCCTCGCCTGCATTGAAGCCGGCGCCTCCGGCTATGTGCTAAAGGACGCCGGCAGGATGGACATCGCCCGCGCGGTTCACGACTTGCGGGCGGGCGGGGCGCCGATGAGTCCGGCGATCGCGCGCATGGTCCTGGCAAAGGTGAGAGATAAGAAAAAACCATCGGCGCCATCGGAAGCGGACGCCGCCGCGGGCGCGCTGACCAAGCGCGAGGCAGCCATTCTCGATCTGATCGCCCAGGGCGAGAGCTATGGCGAAGTCGCCAAGCTGTTGTCGGTTTCGGTAGGCACGGTGCAGACCCACATCAAGAACATCTACGGCAAACTCGCCGTGCATTCACGCGGCGAGGCGGTATTCGAGGCGCACCGGCGCGGCCTGCTGCAACTGGGGCGTCCGCCGGGAAGCCATTCCTGATTCATTTTTTCAATGCATCGCGGATTTCGCGCAGCAGCACGACTTCCTCGGGCGTGGGCGCCGCAGCCGGTGCCGGCGCTGCTTCCGGTTCCGTCTTTTTCGCCCGGTTTATCGCGCGCACCATCTGGAAGATGATGAAGGCCAGGATGAGGAAGTTCAGCAGTATCGTCACGAAACTGCCATAGGCGAGCACGGCGCCCGCTTTTTTCGCTTCGGCGAGGGTGAGATGCGTGCCCTGGTCATTCAGCGGAAGATAGTAGTTCGAAAAGTCCAACCCGCCGACCAGCTTGCCGGCCACCGGCATGATCACGTCCTGCACCAGCGAATCCACAATCTTCGCGAAGGCGCCGCCGATGATCACCCCCACAGCGAGGTCGATCACATTGCCCTTGATCGCAAAGGCTTTGAATTCTTTCATTATGCGCATTGCTCGTCTCCCCATTGTTGCCATAAACATAAGCGGCGCTCGCAGCCGACAGGACGTTTGTCCGTTGGCTTCTACCGAGAATGGATGACGCCATGCCCCGGCGCGACGCAGTGTATCCGCTTCGCCGAAAAAGTTCCCGGAATCCCTGCGCCACATCATATATTCGCTTTAAATCGAATGCACCGTCCGTTATAATCTAAGGTTGCTGAACTTTCCTACAGATTTCGCTTTTTCACTGATTGGGGTTGGTATGAGTAACGAAAAGCAGGTCGATTCCGGTCGACGTGGCTTGCTCGTCGCGACGTGTGCGGCGGGTGGTGTGGCCGGTCTGGCCACGGCGGGGGCCCTTGTGTCGACCTTCCAGCCGTCCGAGCGGGCCAAGGCTGCCGGCGCTCCGGTTGAGGTAGATATCGCCGGCCTGGCGCCGGGAGAAATGAAGACCGTCGAATGGCGCGGCAAGCCGGTCTGGATCCTGAAGCGTTCGCCGGAAATGGTCGAGTCGCTGAAGAAGACCGGCGACCAGGTCGCCGATCCCAAGTCCGAGCGCAATCCGAACGAGCTGACTCCGGAATACGCGCGCAACGAATACCGCTCGCGCAAGCCCGAGATCCTGGTCGCCGTCGGCATCTGCTCGCACCTCGGCTGCTCCCCGACCACCAAGCTGCAGCCGGGCGCTCAGCCCTCGCTGCCGGACGACTGGCAGGGCGGCTTCCTGTGCCCGTGCCATGGTTCCACCTTCGACCTGGCAGGCCGCGTGTTCAAGAACAAGCCGGCTCCGGACAACCTCGAGATTCCGCCGCACATGTACCTCAGCGATACCAAGCTGATCATCGGTAAAGACGAGAAAGGCGAAGCATAATCATGGCATTTCAGGAAAAAAAGCTTCCCGCTGACGCGCCGGTCACCGCCAAGGCGCTGAACTGGTTCGACGCCCGCTTCCCGGTCACCTCGACCTGGAAGGCCCACCTGTCGGAATACTACGCGCCGAAGAACTTCAACTACTGGTACGCCTTCGGTTCGCTGGCGCTGCTGGTGCTGGTGATCCAGATCGTCACCGGCATTTTCCTCGTGATGCACTACAAGCCGGACGCCAATCTCGCGTTCGCCTCGGTCGAGTACATCATGCGCGACGTGCCCTGGGGCTGGCTGGTCCGCTACATGCACTCCACCGGCGCGTCCGCTTTCTTCATCGTTGTCTACCTGCACATGCTGCGCGGCCTGCTCTACGGTTCCTACCGAAAGCCGCGCGAGCTGGTCTGGCTGTTCGGCGTCGCCATCTTCCTCATGCTGATGGCCGAAGCCTTCTTCGGCTACCTGCTTCCGTGGGGCCAGATGTCCTACTGGGGTGCGCAGGTGATCGTGAACCTGTTCGGCGCGATCCCGTTCATCGGCCCGGACCTGTCGCTGTGGATCCGCGGCGATTACGTGGTGTCCGACGCAACGCTGAACCGCTTCTTCTCGTTCCACGTCATCGCGATCCCGCTGGTGCTGCTGGGCCTGGTCGTGGCGCACATCATCGCACTGCACGAAGTCGGCTCGAACAACCCGGACGGCGTCGAGATCAAGGAAAAGACCGACGCCAACGGCGTGCCGCTGGACGGTATCCCGTTCCATCCGTACTACACGGTGCATGACGTGTTCGTCGCAGTGGTGTTCCTGATTGTCTTCTCCGCGATCGTGTTCTTTGCGCCGGAAATGGGCGGCTACTTCCTCGAGTACAACAACTTCATTCCGGCTGACCCGCTGAAGACCCCCCCGCATATCGCGCCGGTCTGGTACTTCACGCCGTTCTACTCGATCCTGCGCGCAACCACTTCGCAGTTCATGTATGCACTGGAAGTCGGCCTGATCGCCTACATCGCGCTGGTACTGGTCAAGTCGAAGCTGAGCGGCAGCGTGAAGGCCGGCTTCATCATCATCGGTGCCGCGGCTCTGATCGGCATGTTCATCTTCGACGCGAAGTTCTGGGGCGTCGTGCTGATGGGCGTATCCGTGTTGATCCTCGGCGGCCTGCCCTGGCTCGATCATTCCCCGGTCAAGTCGATCCGCTACCGCCCGGCTTTCCACGGCTACATCTACCTGGTGTTCGGCATCGCCTTCGTGATCCTCGGCTACCTCGGCGTGCAGGCGCCGACCACGGTGGGCACCCTCGTGGCGCAGATCTGCACCTTCATCTACTTCGGCTTCTTCCTGCTGATGCCTTGGTGGAGCAAGATGGGCCAGTTCAAGCCCGTGCCTGACCGTGTGACGTTCCATCCGCACTAAGCCGCAAAAGGGATACAAGAACCATGAAATTGCTGAAAAAACTGATTGCGGTCCTGGCATTCGTGCCGGCGGTGACCTTCGCCAGCGAGGCAACCTTCCCGCTGGACCAGGCGCCGAACCGTACGAAGGATCTGGCCGCGCTGCAGAACGGCGCCAAGCTGTTCGTCAACTACTGCCTGAACTGCCATGCCGCCTCCGCCATGCGTTACAACCGCATGAAGGATATCGGCCTGTCCGACGACCAGATCAAGAACAACCTGCTGTTCACCGGCGAAAAGGTTGGCGACTTGATGAAGGTGTCGATGGCGCCGAAGGATGCGAAGGACTGGTTCGGCGCAGTGCCGCCGGACCTGTCGGTGATCGCGCGCGCAAAGGCGTCCGGAGAAGGTTCCGGCGCTGACTGGCTGTACACCTACCTGCGCACCTTCTACCAGGATGACACCCGCCCGACCGGCTGGAACAACCTGGTATTCCCGAACGTCGGCATGCCGCACGTGATGTGGGAACTGCAGGGCGTGCGCGCTGCGAAGTTCGCGGAAGAAAAGGACCCGCACGATGCCAGCAAGGTCGTGCACAAGTTCGCCGGCTACGAGCAGATCAAGCCGGGTACGATGACGGCGACGGAATTTGACAGTGCGGTGGCAGACCTGGTCGCCTATCTGGAATGGATGGGGGAGCCGGTGCAGAACCAGCGCAAACGCCTTGGCGTGATCGTGCTGCTGTTCCTCGGCGGCTTTATGGTCCTGGCTTGGTTCTTGAACAAGTCGTTCTGGAAGGACGTTAAGTAAGGTTCAGGCCCGCGCTCCCCGGCGCGGGCATTTGATTCAGGGTGAGCCGCACGCGTCTCACCCTTTTGTTTCTAAGGAACTACAACATGATGGTTCTCTACTCGGGCACAACCTGCCCATTTTCGCAACGCTGCCGTCTCGTGTTGTTCGAGAAGGGCATGGACTTCGAGATTCGCGATGTCGACCTGTTCAACAAGCCGGAAGACATTTCGGTGATGAATCCCTACGGGCAGGTACCTATTCTCGTCGAGCGCGACCTGATTCTGTACGAGTCGAACATCATCAATGAATACATCGATGAGCGCTTCCCGCATCCGCAACTGATGCCAGCCGACCCGCTGATGCGCGCACGCGCCCGCTTGATGCTGTTCAACTTTGAAAAGGAATTGTTCGTCCACGTCCATACGCTGGAAAACGACAAGTCCAAGGGCTCGGAGAAGGTGCACGAAAAGGCACGAGCGGAAATCCGCGACCGCCTGACCACGCTGGCGCCGCTGTTCATCAAGAACAAGTACATGCTGGGTGATGAGTTCTCGATGCTCGATGTCGCGATCGCCCCTTTGCTGTGGCGCCTCGACCATTACGGCATCGAACTATCGAAGACCGCGGCGCCTCTGATGAAGTATGCAGAGCGCATTTTCTCGCGCCCTGCGTATATCGAAGCGCTGACGCCGTCCGAAAAGGTCATGCGCCGCTGAAACAGGCGTTGCGCCGACGTGCATCCGGCAGGATGCCTTGCGGCCGACGCTGTTTAAGACCGGAAAACATGTCTGAAATTTCGACCAAGCCCTACCTGCTGCGCGCAATCTACGAGTGGTGTACCGATAACGGCTACACACCTTATCTTGCGGCCGCAGTCGATGCCCGCACCATGGTGCCGCGCGAGTTCGTGAAGAACGGCGAAATCGTGTTGAACATCAGCTTCACCGCCACCAGCGGCTTGAAGATGGAGAACGATTTCGTTAACTTCCATGCCCGCTTCGGCGGTGTCTCACGTGAAATTTCAATTCCCGTGGACAACGTGGTCGCCATCTATGCGCGGGAAAACGGGCAGGGGATGGCGTTTGAGATAGTGCCGCAGCGGGACGAGGAGCATGCCGAGGAAGGCAAGCCAGGCTTGTCCCTTGCAGCGGTTCCGACGGATGAAGCTGATCCGGCCGGGGAGGACGCAGGCGACCCGGACGGAAACGGCAACCCGCCTAAAAAGGGAGGGCGCCCGACGCTCACCCGAATCAAATAAAGTACAATACCAGTCTTTCCAGTTTCGCCGGCTTAGCTCATCTGGTAGAGCAGTTGATTTGTAATCATCAGGTGGCGGGTTCGAGTCCTGCAGCCGGCACCAATAAAAAAGCCCAGCCCGAAAGGCTGGGCTTTTTGCTTTTCGACACAGTATAAGCACCGTGTAACGAGGGCAACAGCCACGTGTGGGAAGTGAGTTAACTGGCCACGATACGCATAAGTAGCTGGTTGTCGACGGAAATATCTTGTCTTGCTACGAGCGAAGCTGCGCAGCAGGCAAGAACTCCACCGTCCCCGTTGCGGCGCTCTTGTTGCGATGGTTCAAGGCATCGTTGTTTCAGCCAGATGGCAGCGTGCCGTGGCACCTTTGGTCGCCGAAAAATCTGTCCATCCCAGGACCCGAGGGCAAGGGTGGGGAGAGAACGCGGGAATGGAAAAATGCCGCCGCAATGCATACGGCCTGGTATGCATCGCGGCGGCATTTCGCGGTACGCCTGCTTTCTACTTCTGCCTTACTTGTCGAACGGCGTCGGGCGGACCGTCGCGTCGGAAGACGGCGGCAGGATCGGCAGCTTGAAGTTCGGCTGGTCTCCGGTCAGCGTCTTCAGGAAGGCGACCACCTTTGCGTTCTCTTCGGCAGTGAATTTCTTGCCGAGCTGGATGCGCGCCATCGTATCAACCGCTTCCGGCAGCGTATTCGCAGCGCCATCGTGGAAGTAGGGATAGGTCATTTCGACATTGCGAAGGGTAGGCACCTTGAAGTTGAAGCGATCCGCATCCTTGCCGGTCACCGCCACGCGTCCTTCAGCCGGGCTCGATGCCTTGTACGGCTCGACGACACCCATCTTCTGGAAAGAGTTGCCGCCCACTGCCGGGCCATTGTGGCAGGCCGCGCAACCGCTGTCCTTGAAGAGCTTGTAGCCGGCCAGTTCATCCTTGGTCAGCGCCTTCTTGTCACCCTTGAGCCACTTGTCGAAGCGCGAGTTGGGGGTCACCAGGGTTTCTTCGAATGCAGCAATCGCCTTGGTTACCTTGTCGATATCGACCTTTTCACTGCCGAAGACCTTCTTGAATTCGCTCACGTAGCCGGGAATCGACTGCAGCAGGTCGACCGCGAGTTCGTGCGTGAAGGCCATTTCGCCGGGGTTCGCGATCGGGCCGCCGGCCTGTGCCTTGAGGTCCTTGGCGCGACCGTCCCAGAACTGCGCAAGGTTCATGCTGGAATTGAGCACGGTCGGTGCATTGATCGGGCCCTGTTGCCAGTTGTGGCCGATCGACGTCTTCAGGTTGTCCGTGCCCCCCATCGACAGGTTGTGGCAGGAATTGCAGGAAATAAACCCGGACTTCGACAGGCGGGTATCAAAATACAGTTTCTTGCCGAGTTCAACCAGGCCTGCATCCTTGATTTTCGGAGCGGCGATCGGTTGGATCGGCTCTTTGCTCGCCGTGCTCGGGGCTGCACCGGCAGCGGCAGCAATCATGAAGAGCGACATGGCGAGTATGGTGCGTTTCATTACTTTCTCCGTGTGGGTAAAAACCGGGTCTATTGTTCCTCCCAGAAACCATTTTTAGAATAGGGACTTTTGATCCGGATCAAACTTTGCCCGAATATGATGCGGGGCATTAACATAATGAAGGCAAAGTGTCGTTTTTGATGCAGGATAAGAAATCGCAGATGCAAATACAGGAAAAGCCTGGTGCGAATTCCGCCAGCCTTGCCGGTGTTGCCACGTCTTTTATGACAACCAGTTCTGAAAAGGGCAGCAGCAGGCCCGGCGCCCGGTGTGCAATCAATGCAGACACGGACGCCGATAGTACGTGGTTTGGCAGCCTTGGCTCGGTTCTGGTTAATTTCTTTCCCAAGCCGAGTCCCAGATCCCCGCACCTGTCCCCAGGTGTCGCGTCCTGCAGCCGCACCAGTAAAAAAGCCCATGACCGCAAGGTCATGGGCTTTTCGTTGCGCTGAAATTCTTCTTAGGTTTCGCCCTTGAGCCCTTTCCAGCGCGGCGTCATCGCGTGTGGAATAGCGAACAGGTCGAGGACCCGGCCCACGGTGTGGTCGACCATATCCTCGATCGTCTTCGGCCGCTGGTAAAAGGCGGGCAGCGGCGGGAAGATGATGCCTCCCATCTCGGTGACAGCGGTCATATTGCGCAGGTGCGCGAGATTGAGCGGCGTTTCCCTGGCCAACAGCACCAGGCGCCGCCGTTCCTTTAGAACAACGTCAGCAGCACGCGCGATCAGGTTGTCCGACAAGCCATGTGCGATCGCCGCCAGCGTCTTCATCGAACAAGGCGCCACGACCATGCCGTCGGACTGGAACGAGCCGCTGGCAATCGCGGCACCGATATCACGCACGTTGTAGACGACATGCGCGAGCGCTTCCACTTCCTTGCGGCCGAGATCGAGTTCCTGGTGCAGGCTGAGCACGCCGGCGTCGGACACCAAAAGATGCGCTTCGATGTCTTGCGTGTCGCGCAGCACCTGCAGCAGGCGTACGCCGTACACGGCGCCGGTGGCGCCGGTTATCGCGACGATCAGTCGTTGGCCGGGCATGCGGTGATGAAGCACCCTTGCAGGCGCCGCGGCATCAGGATTTCAGCAGGGTCTGGAGTTCGCCCGACTCGTACATCTCGGTCATGATGTCGGAGCCGCCAATGAACTCGCCCTTGACAAAGAGTTGCGGAATGGTCGGCCAGTTGGAATATTCCTTGATGCCCTGGCGCACTTCCGCATCTTCCAGAACGTTTACGGTGACGATGTTCTCGATGCCGCAGGCATTCAGGATCTGCACGGCACGGCCGGAAAAGCCGCATTGCGGAAACTGCGCGGTACCCTTCATGAACAGCACCACCGGGTGGCTGGTAACGGTTTCCTTGATCCAGGATTGTACATCGCTCATGGTTGACCTCTATAGATGGAAATATCCACCATTATATGAAAAAGGGTGGAGGGCTGCCGTCAAGTCCTGACAAGCAGCAAGGGAAAGATTACGGGAGCCCCGAAAACCTGCCGTAATACCGAACGGAAACCTGAGGGTTCCCGTTCGGCGCGGCAAAACAGGCTTACGCCTTCAGCTTCGCGAACGCGGCCGCCATCGCACTGTTCATCGTCGGCTGCGCGCGCTGCTGATGCTGCGACAGGCGGCGTGCGTCATTGCGGTCGCCGCGCTGCTCGGGGCGCGCTCCGGCAGGTGCGGGCGCGTCGTTCAGGCGCATCGTCAATGCGATCCGTCGACGTTTTTCATCGACTTCCAGCACCTTCACCTTCACCACCTGGCCCGCCTTGACGACGGTATGCGGGTCACGCACGAAGGTGTTCGACAGCGCCGAGATATGCACGAGGCCATCCTGGTGCACGCCGATGTCGACGAAGGCGCCGAAGGCTGCCACGTTGGTGACCACGCCTTCGAGAATCATGTCCGGACGCAGGTCCTTGATGTCTTCCACGCCTTCCTTGAAGGTGGCAGTGGTGAACTCGGGGCGAGGATCGCGGCCCGGTTTTTCGAGTTCCTTCAGGATGTCGGTGACAGTCGGCACGCCGAATTTCTCGTCCGCGTACTTTGCGGGATTGATGGATTTCAGCACTTTGCTGTCGCCGATCACGCCTTTCACATCCTTCTTGATGTCGGCCAGGATCTTCTCGACCACCGGGTAGGATTCCGGGTGCACCGCGGATGCGTCGAGCGGATTGTCGCCGTTCATGATGCGCAGGAAGCCGGCCGCCTGCTCGAAGGTCTTCTCGCCCAGGCGCGGTACCGCCAGCAACGCCGCGCGGGAGTTGAACATCCCCTTCATGTCGCGGTAATTGACGATGCTCTGCGCCACGCTTGCGTTCAGGCCGGACACGCGCGCCAGCAGCGGCGCGGATGCGGTATTGACGTCCACGCCGACTGCATTCACGCAGTCTTCCACCACTGCATCGAGCGAGCGCGCCAGCTGCGACTGGCTGACATCATGCTGGTACTGTCCGACGCCGATCGATTTCGGATCAATCTTGACCAGTTCGGCCAGCGGATCCTGCAGTCGGCGCGCGATCGAGACCGCACCGCGCAGCGATACGTCGAGCTCCGGCAGTTCGCGCGATGCGTATTCGGATGCGGAGTACACCGACGCACCTGCTTCCGACACGACGATCTTGGTGAGCTTGAGCTCGGGATGCTGCTTGATCAGGTCCTGCGCCAGCTTGTCGGTTTCGCGCGAGGCCGTGCCGTTGCCGATCGAGATCAGCGCCACATTGTGCTTGCGCGCCAGCTGGGCCAGGGTGTGGAGCGAGCCCTCCCAGTCGTTGCGCGGCTGGTGCGGGTAAATGGTGGTGGTGTCGACCACCTTGCCGGTTGCATCGACCACGGCGACCTTCACGCCGGTGCGCAGCCCCGGGTCCAGGCCCATCGTCGCGCGCGGGCCGGCGGGCGCAGCCAGCAGCAGGTCCTTCAGATTGCGCGCAAACACGTTGATTGCTTCGATTTCCGCGCGTTCGCGCAGGCTGGTCATCAGCTCGGTTTCCAGGTGCATGAACACCTTCACCCGCCACGCCCAGCGCACCGTGTCGGCCAGCCACTTGTCGGCCGGGCGGCCCTGACTGGAGACGCCGAAGCGCGCGGCGATACGGGACTCGCAGGGATTGAGCGGCGCGTCCCATTTCGGCTTCTCTTCCTCGCTGTCCAGGCGCAGCGACACGTTGAGGATTTCCTCCCGGCGGCCGCGGAACAGCGCGAGCGCGCGGTGCGACGGGATGGTGGAAATCGTTTCCGAGTAGTCGAAATAGTCGGCGAACTTCGCCCCGGCGTCTTCCTTGCCTTCGATGACCTTGGATTCGACCACGCCGTGTTCGGTCAGGTATTCGCGCAGCGTCTGCAGCAGCGTCGCGTCTTCCGCAAAGCGCTCCATCAGGATCTGGCGCGCGCCGTCGAGCGCCGCCTTCGCGTCCGGCACGCCCGGGTTGTCGCCATTGTCCGTGGTGAAGGCCGGCTTGAGGTATTTCGCCGCTTCTTCTTCCGGATTCAGCGCTGGATTGCCGAGCAGCGCATCCGCCAGTTCGGTCAAGCCGGCTTCTGCGGCGATCTGTGCCTTGGTGCGGCGCTTCGGCTTGTACGGCAGATAGAGGTCTTCCAGGCGGGTCTTGTCTTCCGCATGGGTGATCGCATCGAGCAGTTCCGGCGTCATCTTTCCCTGCTCCTGGATCGACGCGATGATCGCGGCGCGGCGGTCTTCAAGTTCGCGCAGGTAGCGCAACCTTTCCTCCAGCAGGCGCAGCTGCGTGTCGTCCAGGCCGCCCGTGGCTTCCTTGCGGTAGCGCGCGATGAAGGGAACGGTCGCGCCTTCGTCGAGCAGGGCGATGGCGGCAGCGACTTGCACCGGCTTGGCGGCGAGTTCAAGGGCTAGACGTTGTTCGATGGATGGAAGCATGGGTAATCAGAGTGTTGAAAACAAGCGGGTGATGATACGCAATCTGTATGAATCTGCCAGTCTTGACAGTGCGAAAAACGCTGGACGCGGCGCTATTTCCGCCCCCCGGTGGCGCGCTCGATACCCGCGAGGTCCTTCCAGCTTTGCACATCGTGGAAGCCTTGCCGGACAAGCAATTCCCGCACAGCATCCGCCTGGTCGTAGCCATGCTCCATCAGCAGCCAGCCGCCAGCCTCGAGATGTCGCGCCGCGCCGGCGACGATAGTGCGGATCGCGTTGAGGCCATCGGCATGGTCGGTCAGCGCATCCGCAGGCTCGAAGCGCAGGTCGCCTTGCGACAGATGCGGGTCGCCGGCGACGATATACGGAGGGTTGGACACGATGAGATCGAATCTCTCTTCACCGAGTGCGGCGTACCAGTCGCTGTGCAGGAAGCGCACAGCGACCGCATGGCGCAGCGCGTTGCGGCGCGCCACCGCAAGCGCCGCCTCGCTCGCATCGAGCGCGGTCACCGTCGCCTCGCGACGGGCGTTTCCGATCGCAATGGCGATCGCGCCGGATCCCGTGCCCATGTCGAGCACGCTACCTCCGTGCGGCAGGAGGTCGAGCGCGAGCTCGACCAGCAGTTCGGTTTCCGGCCGGGGAATCAGCACGTCCGGCGTCGTCTGCAGCAACAGGCCGAAGAATTCGCGCTCGCCAAGGATATAAGCTACCGGCTCGCCCGCGATGCGGCGCCGGAACAGGGATTGGATATGCTCGATCTCGCCGGACGCAAGCACCCGTTCGGACTGCGTGACGAGCTGCGCACGCGAGAGCTGCAGCGCATGCGACAGCAGGATGCGCGCTTCCAGCGCATCGAGCGGCGGGTGTCGGAGCAGCGAGCCAATAGTCGCGCCCGGGGGGATTGCAAACGCTTGCCCGTCCGGCGCCGGCATTGTCATTGCCCGCGGCGCAGCGCCGCCCAGACCAGTACCAGTGCCAGCCCTGAGAACCAGATCAGCGACCACTGCGGATTCGACAGCCCCAGGATGGGCGGATATTCGGCAGAGCAAAAGCCGTCCGCCTTGAACACGAATGGCAGCAGTTCGGCGGTCGGATACCGGTTCAGGGCGGTCTCGAGCGGATCGACGCCGCAGGACACGGTGGGATGCGCCTTCACCCATACATGCCACCCCGCCACGCCGGCGCCGCCCAGCGCAACCAGCACGCCGAGCAGGCTGCCGAAGCGCGTTGCCGCGCGCGGCAATGCGGCAAAGAGAAAGCAGACCAGGGCCAGGATCACGAATGCATACCGCTGGATGACGCACAGCGGGCACGGCATCTGCCCCTTCACATGCTGCAGGAACAGCGCAAAGCCGACCAGCCCGAGGGCGATGACACCGACAGCGACCAACACCGGTTTGGATGTTTTCATGATTGCGTGTTGTTAGTGGGTAATGCCGTAAGAGTAATGCCGGCCCCAAAAGTTCTTGAAAGGCAAGATTTGCGGGCCGGACCGTACATTATGCCTCGTCGCCCAGCGCCGCCAGCAGTTCCGCCTGGTGCTCCGCCAGCAGCGCATTGGTCAGCTCCTCGAGGTCGCCGTCCATGATCGCATCCAGCTTGTACAGCGTGAGGTTGATCCGGTGGTCGGTCATCCGCCCCTGCGGGAAGTTGTAGGTGCGGATGCGTTCGCTGCGGTCGCCCGAGCCGATCAGGGACTTGCGCGTCGCCGCCTCCTTCGCCTGCTGCTCGCGCAGTTGCATGTCCTTGATGCGCGCGGCAAGTACCTTCAGCGCCGACGCCTTGTTCTTGTGCTGACTGCGGTCGTCCTGGCATTCGACTACGATGCCTGTCGGGATATGCGTGATGCGCACCGCCGAGTCGGTCTTGTTGATGTGCTGGCCGCCGGCGCCGGAGGCGCGAAAGGTGTCGATCCGGATATCGGCCGGATTGATGTCGACGTCCTCGACTTCATCCGCTTCCGGCATCACCGCCACCGTGCAGGCCGAGGTATGGATCCGGCCCTGGGTCTCGGTCGCCGGCACCCGCTGCACGCGGTGCCCCCCGGATTCGAACTTGAGCCGCGAGTACGCGCCGAAGCCGACAATGCGCGCAATGACTTCCTTGTAGCCGCCGATCTCCGAGGGCGACTCCGACACCATCTCGACCTGCCAGCGGTTGCGCTCCGCATAACGGGTGTACATGCGCAGCAGGTCGCCGGCGAACAGCGCCGCCTCGTCGCCGCCGGTGCCGGCACGGATTTCAAGATAGATATTGCGCTCGTCGTTGGGGTCCTTCGGCAGCAGCATCTTCTGCAAGTCGGCCTCCAGCTGCTCGATCCGCGCCTTCGCCGCGGCAATTTCCTCCTGCGCCAGTTCCTTCATGTCTGGATCCGCAAGCATCTCCTGCGCGGTCGCGATGTCATCGCCGGCCTGCTTGTATTCCCTGTACAGCGCCACCAGCGGGTCGAGCTCCGCATGCTCTCGGGTCAACTTGCGGTACTGATCCATATTGGAAGCAGCGCCTTCCTGCATCAGCAGGGAGTTCAACTCTTCCAGGCGTTCGGAAAGCTGGTCGAGCTTGGCAAGCATTGAAGGTTTCATGGAAAGTGTTCGGTGAGGATTCGTGGGCGGCGCCGCCATGGATAGAACGGCGCGACATGCGGGACCGGAAACGGCCCCGCGCGACGGCAAGCGCCGCTAGCGCTTGGTGCGGAAGAGCTGCGGCAGGAGCGCCGCCAGGCGGGCGCGCTCGTCGCCCTGCGCATTGTGCAGTGCTTGCTGCGGGCCGTGCAGGAATTTCGCGGTGAGACCCTTCGACAGCGCTTCCAGCACGGTGTCGATATCCTCGCCCTTGGCAAGCAGCTTCCGGGCGCGTTCGAGCTCGGCCAGGCGCACCTGTTCGCTGGTTTCGTGCAGGTCGCGGATCAGCGGCACCACCGCACGGCTCTCGATCCAGTGCATGAAGGATTGCACACGCGTTTCGATGATCGCCTCGGCCTGCGCCACCGCAGCCTGGCGGTTTTCGATGCCGGTCTGGACTGCGGTTCCAAGGTCGTCGACGGTATACAGGAAGACATCGTCAAGACGGCCGACTTCGGATTCAATATCGCGCGGCACCGCCAGATCGACCATGAACATCGGCTTGTGGCGGCGCGCCTTGATCGCGCGTTCGACCATCCCCAGGCCGATGATCGGCAGCGAGGAGGCGGTGCTCGACACCACGATGTCGTACTGCGCAAGCTGGTCCGGCAGGTCGGCCAGGCGGATCGCCTTGCCGTTGAACTTGTGCGCCAGCGCCTCGCCGCGTTCCATGGTGCGGTTGGCGACGGTGAGCGACTTCGGACTTTGTGCGGCAAAGTGCGTGGCGCAGAGTTCGATCATTTCACCCGCGCCGATGAACAGCACATTCTGCTCTGAGATGCGGTCGAAAATCCGCTGCGACAGCCGCACCGCGGCAGCCGCCATCGACACGCTGTGCGCGCCGATCTCGGTCGTGGTTCGCACTTCCTTCGCAACCGCGAAGGTGCGCTGGAACATCTGGTGCAGGTAGGTGCCCAGTCCGCCCGCAGCTTCCGCGCGACGTACCGCATCCTTCATCTGTCCGAGGATCTGCGCTTCGCCCAGCACCATCGAGTCCAGTCCGGAGGCGACGCGGAACGCATGGCGCACCGCGTTATCCTGCGGCAGCGTGTACAGGTAGGGGCGCAGTTCGGAATAGGGCAGCTTGTGATATTCGGCCAGGAAGCGCGCGGTGGTATCGATCGCCGCATCGACGCCGCCTGGAATGGCGCTGGCGGCGTACAGTTCGGTACGGTTGCAGGTGGAAAGAATGGCGGCTTCGTCGGACGACCCGGAGGCGGTGGCGCGGCCAAACCAGGCGCGCGCGGACGCGACTGCCTGGCCGATCGTATCAGCGGGGAAGGCCACCTTTTCCCGCAGGGAGACCGGCGCGGTGGTGTGGTTGAGACCGACGGCGAGAAGCTGCATTCGGATTAAGCTTTACGGATATCCTGACTCAGTATTATAGCCTGTTGCGCCTTAGCACAAAGAGCCGGAGTGGTTGTTGGCGGAAAGGCAACTCCTGCTTTGCATTGCAATTTGCGCAGCAGGACGGAATCAGCGGAGCTGCTCCAGCTGATATCCGAAGCTATAGACCGGTGTCAGGCGAAAACCGTTCTCCGCACGCAGGCCAAGTTTGCTGCGTACGCGGGAAACATGCGTGTCCATCGTGCGGGACGGGAACTCGGATTCGTTCGGCCATACCGATTCGCGGATGTAGGCGCGCGAAAGCGGGCGGCCGAGATGCCGGAAGAACAGCAAGGCGAGCTCGAATTCCTTGCGCGTGAGATCCATGGTTTTGCCGGACTTGCTGACGCGCGCCGTCCCGATGTCGAACCTGTAAGGCCCGACATGGAGTCCTGCATCGGCAGGCGGCGCGGGCAGGAAACGTCTTTGCAGTGCGCGTACCCGGGTCGCCAGTTCGCCGCGCCGCACGGGCTTGACAACACAGTCGCTCGCACCGGCGATCATGCCGGCCACGATATCGTCCTCCTCGGCACGCGCAGCGACCAGCAGCACAGGCGCCGCGGCAGCGGTGCAGGCCTCGACCAGCTGCGCGAGCTGCCCGTCGGTCGACGCGCAATCCAGCACCACCAGGTCGGCCTCGCCGTGTTGGAGCTGGTGCAGCAGCGCCTCCCGGTTTCGCGCGAGCTCGCAGCGATAGCCGGCCGCAGCCAGCGCACCGCGTATCGCGGCTGCTTGGTCCTTGTCGTTGTCCAGGATGGCAATTCGCATGCGCGCGATATTACCCTGTTTGGCGCAGGTCAACCGCAAATGAAAAAGGCCTGACTGAAGTCAGGCCTGGTGTGGCATGAGGCTGGCGCCGCGCTAGTTGATATATTCTTTCGTCTCGTAGGAGGGGCAGCCTTCCTGCCCCCACTTGCCGTTGCAGACCTGCCACTTGCAGCGTTCCCGACTGAGGAAGGAACTCAGCTCCAGGCACTGGCCATAGCGGGTCTGTGGTGCGACGGTGTTGGCGGCAAGGGTCATGCCCTCCGTTGAGGGCGCCGCGGTCTGCACTGGCTGCGCCGGTTTTGCCTGCGCCTTTGCGACCGTTTCAGCCGGCTTTCTCTTGGTCGCCTGCGCGCTGGCTTTGCTTGCCGGTACATCGCGGCGCGGCTGCGCGGCCTTCTGCGGCTTCGAGCCGGCGGATGTTGTCTGTTTTCGAGGTGTCGCCGGGGGCGCGGTGCCAGCATCTACGCCGGCTTCGGGTGCCTTGGTCTGGGCATTGGTCGCGAGGCTGCCCACGGTCAGTTCCTGCCCAGGCGGCGCTGTCACCTTTGCGGAAGAGGTGTTGTCATCGCCGCCGCGCCAGAGACCGGTGATGCCAAGTGCCAGGATTGCAGCGACCGTGCTGCCTGCGAGCCAATGACGCCAACCAGGAGTGCGCTTCGGAGTGGCGGCAATCTGTTCGTTTTCCAGGGAGTTGCAAGAGGAAGGGGGCGGAACCCAGTGTGCCGGCAGGGTTTGCGGGATAAGCGCGATTGCCGTCGTGCTCTCGCGTTGCGCGTCCCGCCGATCGGCTGCGGGTCCGTCATGGAGAACGGGAACCGGAAGGTGCCGTTCCTGCCGGGCGCTATCCGCATCACCCGAAGTCAACGTCCCGGTTGCCGTTGCGCTTCCGGAATTTGCCGACTTCGCTTGACTGTCTTGCCGGTGCCGCCTTGCCTTCCTTCCGGATTGGCCCGACGCGGGCAAAACCTGTTTGCCGCAACGGGTGCACTTGGCCGCCGCGTTCTGGCGTGGCGCGCGGCAATATTGACAATCCATCTTGTATTCCCGTTCGATACTTTTGACGTGGTCATGGTATGACGTGTCGTCGGGAACTAAGTTCCTCGGGGAAATAGGCAAGAATGGAGATGCGTGAGATGCGGAAATGAAAAGGGCTTAGCCGAAGCTAAGCCCTTGATTTTTTTCTTGGTGGCCCGGGGCGGAATCGAACCACCGACACAAGGATTTTCAATCCTCTGCTCTACCAACTGAGCTACCAGGCCAAGGCGGGCAAGTATAGCAAAGTTATTGGAATATGCAAGCGTTTCTGTAATCGCAATGTACGGCAGCGGCTATAATGGCTCCAGAACCTCTTGCGAATTGTCTCTGTCAGGGACCTGTTTCATGCAATTTCAAAGCAATATTTGCGTAATCGGCAACGGTGCGGTCGGCAAGGCCGCCGCGCTTGGCTTTGCCCAGGCGGGCTTGTCCGTGACCTTGCTTGTGCCGCCGGAAAGCCGGGGCGGCGAAACCTTGCTGCCAGGCGGCTGGGACGTGCGGGTGTATGCGCTGAACCATGTGGCGCATGACTTGCTGTCCTCGCTCAAGGTTTGGCAGGCGCTGGACGCGGCCCGGGTGGCGCCGGTCGATGCGATGGATGTGAAGGGCGACGGCGAGCAGGCCGGCAAGTTGTGCTTCGATGCCTATGGTGCGCGGACCGGTGCGCTGGCGTGGATCGTGGAAGACAGCAACCTGAGCGCGGCACTGGATGCGGCACTCAAGTTTGCGCCCAACCTGCGCATCGTCACCGGTCGCGCCACCGGAATGCATGCCGATCTGCAGGGCGCGGGCGTCAGCCTCGATAACGGTGACTCGATCGCGGCGCCCCTGATCGTCGGCGCGGACGGGGCACAGTCCTGGGTCCGCGGGCAATGCGACATTGGTATCGATTACCGCTCGTACGGACAGCAGGCGGTGGTGACCAACTTCGAGTGCGAAAAGCCGCACCACGGCACCGCCTGCCAGTGGTTTACGTCGACAGAGGGCATTGTGGCGCTGCTGCCACTGCCGGGCCAGCGCCTGTCCCTCGTATGGTCGGCGCCGGAAGCCTTGGCGCAGACATTGATGAGCGAATCGCCGGCGCAGCTTGCTGAACGACTGGCGGCATTGTCGGCCCCGCAATTCGGACAACTGCGACCGGTGCAGCCGGAGCTGGTCAAGGCGTTTCCGTTGCGCCTGATGCGTCCGCACTCGATCGTCGCGCCGCGTGTTGCACTGGTCGGCGACGCCGCACATGTGGTGCATCCGCTGGCGGGACACGGTATGAATCTAGGGTTTGCCGACGTTGCCGCGCTGGTGAAGGCGGTGGTCGAGCGCGAGACGCACCGTGACTGCGGCGACGAGCGCGTGCTCGGCAGGTATGCGCGCATGCGCAAGGAAGATATCCTTCTGATGCAACTCGCCACTGATGGCCTGGAGCGGCTTTTTTCGGCGGATTTCGAACCACTTCGTATCGTCCGCAACCTTGGATTGAACCTCGTCAATAAATTGCCTGTCATAAAACGGGCGCTGATTTCCCAGGCTATGGGAAAGCGGCAATAACAGGCTGGATAAACAGACACCATGACCAAACTCACCATATTTGCCGCGGCTGCGGCATTCTCGCTCGCCGCCGGCGCCGCATTTGCACAGACTTCGCAGGAAGCCGCTATCAAGAAGGCGATCGAGCCGCGGCTCGGAAACGGCGTCAAGATCGACTCGGTGACCAAAACACCATACGGCGGCCTGTACGAAGTCAGGGTCGGCGGCGATATTCTCTATACCGATGCGAAGGCGGAGTATCTGTTCGTCGGCCGCATCATCGATACCAAGACCATGCAGGACCAGACCAAGGCGCGCTTGGACGAAATCAACAAGATCAAGTTCGCCGACCTGCCGTTCGACTCGGCGCTGAAGATGGTCAAGGGCAACGGCAAGCGCGTGATCGCGGTATTCGAGGACCCGAACTGCGGCTACTGCAAACGCTTCCGCCAGACGCTCAACGAGATGGACAACGTCACCGTCTACACCTTCATGTACAACATCCTGTCCGAGGATTCCAGTATCAAGTCGCGCAACATCTGGTGCTCCACCGACCGTGTGAAGGCATGGGATGATTGGATGTTGAAGGGCAAGGAAGCGGCAGCCGCGCCGGCCAACTGCACCGCGCCCAACGACAAGATCTTCGAGCTCGGGCAGCGTCTCAAGATTACCGGCACGCCGACCATTTTCTTTACCGACGGCACCCGCATTCCCGGCGCCGTGGATATGAAGACGCTCGAATCCAAACTCGCATCCATCAAGCAATAACCGGACGCTTGGTAACAAAATGGCGCGCACCCGAAAGGGGCGCGCCATTTTTTGCGCCCGATGCGTGCGCCGGCCGCGCACTATAATCGTTGGATATATCACAACGGAGGCGCCCATGTTCAACGCAATACTGCTCAACAAGAACGACGACGGCACAACCGATGCGCGCTTGACGCAGCTCGACGACGCTCAGCTTCCCGACGGTGAAGTGACGGTGCGCGTCGACTACTCGACCATCAATTTCAAGGATGGCCTGGCAATCACCGGCAAGTCACCCGTGGTGCGCAAGTGGCCGATGGTGCCGGGCATTGACGGCGCCGGGGAAGTGATCGCATCCTCTCATCCGGAGTGGAAAGCCGGTGATCGCTTTATATTGAATGGCTGGGGCGTGGGCGAAGTGCACATGGGTTGTCTCGCCCAGCGCGCCAGGCTGAAAGGCGACTGGCTGATTCCGCTGCCGGACGGGATGCCGGCCAGGAGCGCAATGGCGATCGGCACCGCAGGCTATACGGCGATGCTGTGCGCGATGGCGTTGGAAGAGCAAGGCGCGACCAGGGACGGCGCCGAGATCCTTGTCACCGGTGCTTCCGGCGGTGTCGGCAGCATCGCCACGGCGATCCTGTCCGCATGGGGCTGCCGCGTTGTCGCCTCCACCGGCAAGCTTGCCGAAGCGGACTACCTAAAGGCGCTGGGAGCGGCCGAGGTGATCGACCGCGCCGAGTTGGCCGCGCCCGGCAAACCCATGCAGAAGGAACGCTGGGCAGGTGTCGTGGACTCAGTGGGTTCGCATACCCTCGCCAATGCGCTGGCACAGACGCGTTACGGCGGAGTGGTCGCGGCTTGCGGCCTGGCGCAGGGCATGGACTTGCCGACGTCGGTCGCGCCCTTCATCCTGCGCGGCGTGCGGCTGATCGGCGTCGACAGCGTGATGGCGCCGAAGGCGCGCAGACTGGCAGCATGGCAGAGACTGGCGCATGATCTTGACCCGGCCAAGCTGGAGAGGATCACGCAGGAAATCGCGCTGGGCGAGGTGGTGGCGAAGGCGCCGCTTATCCTCGAGGGCAAGGTGCGCGGCAGGCTGGTCGTCAACGTCAACGCCTGATGAATGCGGCTCGCGCGGCGCCGCCGGTACGCGCCGCATGCGGGCTTTGGCGCCAATTGCGGATACACTATGCGCCTGTCCGCCACTGTGCTTACTCGTCTCGCGCGCATGAACAATCACTTTCTCAACAGGCGGCTCGCCTACCGCATTGGCGTCGCCGGCACGCTCCCCTTCCTGATCCTGATGCTCGCCTGCTGGTTGGTGCAGATCGACTCTCTGGCCTATTTCCTGCGCGGGCAGCTCGCCTATGGCATCGCGATCCTGTCCTTCCTGGGCGGCGTGCACTGGAGTGCCGCGCTGCTGTCGGGCGAGTTGTCCGAGGAACAAACGCGCAAGGCCTTTGTCTGGAGCGTATTGCCGCCGGTGATCGCCTGGTCGGCGACGCTGATGGGCGGATTCGGCTTCGCGATGCTGATGGCCGGCTTCATCGGCGCCTATCAGGTCGACAAGCGCCTGTTCGCCTGGTACCGCATGCCGTCCTGGTTCCTGCAACTGCGGCTGCGGTTGACCTGTGCGGTGGTCGCAGCATTGGCATTGTCCGTCATCGCGGCCAACGTCCGAGGATAAAATTCGAATGAAAAACCCTGTTCAGTACACGATCGTCCCGAAAGACCCCGTCGCCCACCTTTTTGAAGTCACGCTCGCGGTGCCGGCACCTGACCCCGAGGGCCAGGTCTTCACGCTGCCGGCCTGGATTCCGGGCAGCTACATGATCCGGGAGTTTGCGCGCAACATCGTGCGAATCCGCGCGGAGTCCGCGGGCAGTGCTGTGCCGCTGAAGAAACTCGACAAGCACACCTGGCAGGCGGCGCCCTGTGGAAAAAATCTGGTGCTCCGTTACGAAGTCTATGCATGGGACCTGTCCGTGCGCGCCGCGCATCTCGACCAGACGCACGGATTTTTCAACGGCACCAGTGTGTTCCTCGCCGTGCAGGGGCAGGAGGACTTGCCGCATGTGGTCGATATCCGCCGTCCCGATGGCGATCAGTTCAAGGCCTGGCGCGTGGCGACGGCCTTGCCCGAGCTGAAGGCGAAGCGCTATGGCTTCGGTACGTATATCGCTTCCGATTACGACGAGCTGATCGATTCGCCGGTCGAGATGGGCATGTTCGAGCTCGCGACCTTCAAGGCGCATGGCGTGCCGCACGATGTCGTGATCACCGGCCGCGTGCCAAACCTCGACATGCCTCGGCTGGTGGCTGATCTGAAGAAGGTATGTGAAGCGCAGATCGCTTTGTTCGAGCCGAAGTCGAAACGCGCACCGATGGGGCGGTATGTATTCATGACGCTCGCGGTAGGCGACGGCTATGGCGGTCTTGAGCATCGCGCATCCACTGCGCTGATCTGCTCGCGCAATGACCTGCCGGTCAAGGGACAGAAGGAGATGAGCGACGGGTATCGCACCTATCTCGGCCTGTGCAGCCACGAATACTTCCACACCTGGAATGTCAAACGCATCAAACCCGACGTTTTCGCGCCCTACGACCTGCGCAGCGAAGGGTACACGACATTGCTGTGGCTGTTCGAGGGCTTCACCAGCTACTACGACGACCTGATGCTGGCGCGCAGCGGCCTGATTGACGAGGCCGCTTATTTCAAGCTGGTCGCCAAGACCATCAACGGAGTGTTGCGCGGCAGCGGGCGGACCAAGCAAAGTGTCGCCGAATCCAGTTTCGACGCGTGGACCAAGTACTACCGCCAGGACGAGAACTCGCCGAACGCGATCGTCAGCTACTACGCCAAGGGATCACTGGTCGGGCTGGCGCTTGACCTGACCATACGCGCGGAAACCAGGGGCAGGAAGTCCCTGGACGACGTGATGCGCATGCTATGGCAACGTTACGGCCGGGAGTTCTACGCCGGTGCGGGCAAAGGCGTGGCGGAAGCGGAGGTCGAAGCCCTGTTTGATGAAGTCACGGGGCTCAAGCTCAAGCGTTTCTTCGAGCGTTACGTGCGCGGCACGGAAGACCTGCCGCTTGCGAAGCTGCTGGCACCCTTCGGGGTGGAGTGGGAGGACAAGCGCAAGAATGCGAAGCCGGGGCTCGGCGTAAGGACCGCGAAGGAAGGCAATGACTGCAAGATTGCGAACGTGTACGAAGGCGGACCGGCGCACCTTGCAGGTGTGTCAGCCGGGGATATCCTGGTTGCGGTGAACGGCCTGCGCGTGACAGCCGCGAATCTTGATGGCTTGCTGTCCCGTTACCGGGTCGGCGACGAACTTGTCCTGCACGTATTCCGTCGCGACGAACTGATGGCGTTCAGCGCGGCGCTTGCAGCTGACGACCTACCGCAAGTCACTCTGACGCCGCAGGCGAAACCAGCCGCGGCGGCGCGCCTGCGCAACGCATTGCTCGAACCGCAGGCGGTGTAATCAGCCGCCGAACAGGCGGCCTAGTTCCGCGCCCGGGTCTGGCGCCCGCATGAACGCCTCGCCGACGAGGAAGGCGTGCACGTCGTTGTCGCGCATCAGCTTCACATCCTCCGGCTTCAGGATGCCGGACTCGGTGACAACGAGCTTATCCGGCGGGATGCGTGGCAGCAGGCCGATGGTCGTCTGCAATGCGGTGTCGAAGGTACGCAGATTCCGATTGTTGATACCCAGCATCGCAGTCTTCAGCTTCAGCGCGGCATCCAGTTCGTCGCCGTCGTGCACTTCGACCAGCACACCCATGCCGAGCTCATGCGCGCAGGCTTCCAGTTCCGCCATCAGGCCCTGGTCGAGCGCCGCGACGATCAGCAGGATGCAGTCCGCTCCCCACGCGCGCGCTTCGTAAACCTGGTAGTGATCGATCATGAAGTCCTTGCGCAGCACCGGGAGCTTGCAGGCGGCGCGCGCCTGCTGCAGGTAGTCCGGCGATCCCTGGAAGAACTGCACGTCGGTCAGCACCGACAGACAGGCAGCGCCGTGCTTCGCATAGCTTTCCGCGATCGCGGCAGGCTGGAAATCGGGGCGCAGCACGCCTTTTGAGGGCGACGCCTTCTTCACTTCGGCGATCACGCCCGGGTCGCCGGCGGCGATCTTCGCCCGCAATCCGGCTTCAAAGCCGCGCAGTGCTCGGCGCGCATCGCTATCGCTTTCGACGTCACGGCGCAGGCTTGCGAGGTCGCGGTATTTTTTCGCCGCGGCCACTTCCTCGGCCTTGACGTCGAGGATCTTGTTCAGGATATCGGACATATCGGTCAGCTCGCAGCGCCCAGCTGCTGGGTCGCTTTCACAAATTGATCCAGCTTGGCACGGGCGGCGCCGGAAGCCAGCATCTCGCGCGCCTTCGCCAGGCCCTCCCCCACGGAGGAGACGGCACCGCCGGCGTAGAGCGCGGTACCGGCATTCAGGACGACGATGTCGCGCACCGGCCCCGGCTTGTTGTCGAGTGCTTCGTAGATCTTTGCTTTCGACTCTTCCGCGCCGGTGACTTTCAGGTTGCGGCTTGCCACCATCTGCAGCCCGAAATCTTCAGGATGGATTTCGTATTCCCGGATCTCGCCGTCGACCAGTTCACCCACCATGGTCGCCGCCCCGAGCGACACTTCATCCATGTTGTCGCGGCCCCAGACCACCATCGCGTGCCTGGCACCGAGCCGCTGCAGCACCCGCACCTGGATGCCGACCAGGTCGGGGTGGAACACGCCCATCAGGATATTGGGCGCGCCGGCCGGATTGGTCAGCGGGCCGAGGATGTTGAAGATGGTGCGCACGCCGAGTTCCTTGCGCACCGGTGCCGCATGCTTCATTGCGGCATGATGGTTCGGCGCGAACATGAAGCCGATGCCGGTCTGCTCGATCGATTGCGCCACCTGTTCCGGCTTCAGGTTGATGTTCGCGCCGAGCGCTTCCAGCACGTCCGCGCTGCCGGAGGAAGACGACACGCTGCGCCCGCCATGCTTGGCCACGCGCACGCCGGCCGCGGCCACGACGAACATCGATGCCGTCGAGATATTGAAAGTATGTGCGCCGTCGCCGCCGGTGCCGACGATGTCAAGCAGGTTGCTGGTGTCGGCCAGCGGCACCTTGGTTGCGAATTCGCGCATCACCTGCGCCGCCGCGGTGATCTCGCCGATGGTTTCCTTCTTCACGCGCAGCCCCATCGTCAGCGCCGCGACCATCACCGGCGACATCTCGCCTCCCATGATCTTGCGGAACAGCGACAGCATTTCATCGTGGAAGATTTCCCGGTGTTCGATGCAGCGTAGCAGTGCTTCTTGCGGCGTGATCGGCATGGCGTCTCCGTAATCAGGTAGTCAGGAAGTTCTTCAGCAATGCATGACCGTGCTCGGACAGAATGGATTCAGGGTGGAACTGAACGCCTTCCACCTTGAACTCCTTGTGGCGCACGCCCATGATCTCGCCGTCTTCCGTCCACGCAGTCACTTCCAGGCATGCCGGCAGCGTTTCGCGTTCGATTGCCAGCGAGTGATAGCGGATGATGGTGTAGGGGCTGGGCAGGTCCTTGAATACACCGGTCCCGGTGTGCGTGATCACGGAAGTCTTGCCGTGCATGACCTGCTTGGCGCGGATCACCTTGCCGCCGAACGCGGCACCGATGCTTTGGTGGCCGAGGCACACGCCAAGGATCGGAATCTTGCCGGCAAATTCCTGCAGCAACGGCACCGATACGCCCGCTTCGTGCGGCGTGCACGGCCCGGGCGAGATGCAGATGCGGTCCGGCTTCAGCGCCGCGATCTGCTCCAGCGTGATTTCATCGTTGCGGAAGGTCCGCACATCTTCACCGAGCTCGCCGAAATACTGCACCAGGTTATAGGTGAAGGAGTCGTAGTTATCAATCATCAGCAACATGTCAGAACTCCCCATCCAGTCCGTCTTGCACTTGCTCCGCGGCCCGTAATACCGCGCGGGCTTTATTTTCGGTTTCCTGCCATTCCATCTCCGGCACGGAATCGGCGACAACGCCCGCCGCAGCCTGCACATACAGCATGCCGTCCCTGATCACACCGGTGCGGATTGCGATTGCGAGGTCCATCTCGCCGCCGAACGACAGGTAGCCGCAGGCGCCGCCGTAGATGCCGCGCTTGACCGGTTCGAGTTCGTCGATGATTTCCATCGCCCGCACTTTCGGCGCACCGGAAAGGGTGCCGGCGGGGAAGGTCGCCTTCAGTACGTCGAGATTGGACAGCTCGGGCTTGAGCGTGCCTTCGACATTCGACACGATGTGCTGCACATGTGAATATTTTTCGATCACCAGCTTGTCGGTGACCTTCACGCTGCCGGTCTCGGCGATGCGGCCGATATCGTTGCGGGCGAGATCGATCAGCATCACGTGTTCCGCGATTTCCTTGGGGTCGGCCAGCAATTCCGTCGCCAGCTGTGCGTCCTTCTCCGGTGTTGCGCCGCGCGGCCGGGTGCCGGCGAGCGGGCGGATAGTGACCTTGCGCTTGCCTTCGCTGGTTTGCTCGTTGCGCACCAGGATTTCCGGCGAAGCGCCGACGATCTGCATGTCGCCGAAGTTGTAGAAATACATGTACGGCGACGGGTTGAGCGAACGCAGCGCGCGGTACAGGGATAGCGGCGCGTCGACATATGGCTTCTTGAGGCGCTGGCCGACCTGCACCTGCATCAGGTCGCCCGCCATGATGTATTCCTTCGCCAGGTCGACCGCCTTCAGATAATCCGCCTTGTCGAATTCGCGGATGGTATCGGTACGCACCGACGCCGAGGTCACCGGCACGTCCACTGCGCGGCGCAGCATTGCGCGAAGATCCTTCAGCCGCTGGCGCGCCCTTGAATAGGCTTCGGGCTGCGTCGGGTCGGCATACACAATCAGGTAAAGCTTGCCCGACAGGTTGTCGATGACTGCCAGTTCTTCCGTCACCAGCAACTGGATCTCGGGCAGGCCGAGATCATCCTTGGGCGCCTTGTGGGCCAACCGTTTTTCTATATGGCGCACCGTGTCGTAGCCGAAGTAGCCGGCAAGGCCGCCGCAAAAGCGCGGCATGCCGGGACGTACCGCCGCCTTGAAACGGGCCTGGAATTGGGTGATGAATTCGAGAGGATTGCCTTCGTGCGTTTCGACGATGTCGCCGTTCTTCACGACTTCGGTCCGCGTGCCGTAGCTGCGCATGAGCGTGGATGCCGGCAAGCCGATAAACGAGTAGCGGCCGAAACGTTCGCCGCCGACGACGGATTCGAGCAGGAAGGTATTTCTGCCCGTGTTCTGCGTCTGCGCCAGTTTCAGATAGAGCGTGAGCGGAGTTTCGAGGTCTGCGAATGCTTCGGCAATCAGCGGAATGCGGTTGTAGCCTTGCGCGGCCAGCGATTTGAATTCGAGTTCGGTCATGTGTCTCTCCGGGCGCTATTGTAGAACGAGACGCCAATAGCGGGGGGATTGTCAAAAAACGTTGCCGACCATACAGGCGGTCAGCGGCAATGGGTCATGCAGCCCAGGATTGCCAGCGTCGCCACAGCCAGGCCTCATAGCGGCCCACTGCAGTCACGTCACGTTTTTTGGCGAGAAACATGTCGATGGATTATGTGGAAACAAGATGCGCTGCTTCAAGCAGCGTTGAAACTATACCATCGGAATCGACGTCGTGTATAGATTCCCCATGATTGTAGCCGTAAGGGACGTTGAGCACCCGGCATCCGGCCGCCCGCGCCGCCTGCGCATCATTCGAGGAATCCCCGATCGCAACCACCTGGTGCGGCAGCAGGCCGAAGTCCTCGCACACCTTCAGCAGCGGATAGGGGTCGGGTTTCTTGCGCGGCAGGGAGTCGCCGCCGTAGACGGTTTCGAAGTAGGTGCGCAGCCCGGTTTTCTCCAGCAGCGGCAGTGCGAACGCTATGGGCTTGTTGGTCACGCACGCCAGACGCAGCCGTTTGGACCGCAGCGCGTCCAATCCCTCGCGCACGCCCGGATAGACGCTGGAATAGTCGCCGTTGATCGCGGTGTAATGCGCCATGTAGGACGCGAGCGCCGCCTGGAAATGACGCTCCACGTCGGCTGGGCCGTAATCGACGCCGAGCACCCGCCGCATCAGGTTTTCCGTGCCCTTGCCGACGAAGTGCGTGATGGTGTCGATAGCCAGCGGCGCAAGTCCGAGGTCAGCGCGCATGCGATTGATCGCGACGTGGAAATCGGGTGCGGTATGCACCATCGTGCCGTCGAGATCGACAATCGCTGCCTGGATGTCAGTCAGCAGCGAGCATTCCGGTGCGTTCATGCCTGCGCCAGCTGGCCGCGCATCGCATCGATAACCGCCTTGTAATCCGGCTTGCCGAAGATCGCCGACCCGGCCACGAAAGTGTCGGCGCCGGCACGTGCCGCCTCTGCGATATTCTCGATCTTGATGCCGCCATCGACCTCCAGCATGATGTCGCGGCCGGAGGCATCGATGCGCTGGCGCACCGCTGCGATCTTCTTCAGTGCTTCGGGGATGAACGACTGGCCGCCGAATCCCGGGTTGACCGACATGATGAGGATGATGTCGAGCTTGTCCATCACATGATCGAGGTAATGCAGCGGCGTTGCCGGATTGAACACCAGTCCGGCCTTGCAGCCATTGTCGCGGATGAGCTGCAGTGAACGGTCGATATGCTCCGACGCTTCGGGATGGAAGGTAATGATGTTGGCGCCGGCCTTGGCAAAGTCCGGAATGATGCGGTCGACCGGCTTGACCATCAGGTGTACATCGATCGGGACCTGTACATGCGGGCGGATCGCTTCGCAAACCAGTGGGCCGATGGTCAGATTCGGGACATAATGGTTGTCCATTACATCGAAATGGATAATATCGGCGCCGGCGGCCACGACATTGCGGACTTCCTCACCCAGGCGGGCAAAATCGGCGGACAGGATGCTGGGAGCGATGCGGTAGATAGGCATGACAGGCAATAATGAAAAGGAAGCGCTATTTTACCCGTTCGGTGCACTGCTCAACTATTGCAATTTTGCAAATTTTCATGTGCAGTCGCCGAGTCGCCCCAATGCTGTGACAAGAACCACAAGGAAACCCGATGGCTGCCTATGAATTCAGCGTGTCAGTAAAGACGCAGTACCTGGCCGAACAGTCGGAGCCAGAGCGCGGAAATTATGTGTTCGCGTACACGATCACGATCAGGAACACCGGACAGGTTGCCGCGCAGTTGATATCACGCCACTGGGTTATCGTCGATGCGAACAACCGCGTGGAAGAAGTCCGCGGCCTCGGTGTGGTCGGCCATCAGCCGTTGCTGCAGCCGGGCGAGCAGTTCGAATACACCAGCGGTACGGCGCTGGCGACACCGCAGGGATCGATGAAAGGTTCATATTTCTGCGTGGCCGAGGACGGTGAGCAATTTGTGGCGCCGATTCCGGAATTCATCTTGTCATTGCCACGGACCTTGCATTGAATTAAGGTTTCGCATCGTCTTTCGGCAACGGTTTTGCTTGCGGCGGCGTCTTCGGCTTCTTGTTCGATGGCATGGTCCACCATACGATAAACACCAGCAGGAAAAGTGCAACACCGGCCTCAAGCATTAACAGCCACATAATCTTCATCCTTCATGTCAGTCCTACGCTCAAGTCTACTCGCATCCGCAATTGCCGTATCCGTCGCCGCCTGTACAACCGTTCCACCGGACCAGCCGCCAAAGCCCCAGGTGAGCATACCTCCGGCAAAACCGGAGGCGCCGAAAGAGTTATTGCGGGCGACGACATTCGGCGCGATCCCCGGCTGGGAGAAAGACAGCCTGCGCGAAGCCTGGCCCGCCTTCATCGCGTCCTGCGACACGCTGATGAAGAAAGCCGACTGGAAGGAGCCGTGCACTATTGCACGCGGTGTCGAGCCCGGTAGTGACAAAGCGATACGCGGCTTCTTCGAGGCATTCTTCGTTCCGCACCAGGTATTTAATCAGGATGGCTCGGACACCGGCCTGGTTACCGGTTACTACGAGCCTCTGCTGCGCGGCGCCCGCAAGCGGGGCGGGCCTTTCCAGACGCCGCTTCATCGTGCTCCCGACGATCTGGTGACAGTTGATCTCGGGACTGTCTATCCCGAACTGAAGAGTTTGCGTCTGCGTGGCAAGCTCGTTGGAAACCGGATCGTTCCCTATCCGACTCGTGCGGAAATGAGCCATTCGAACGCGCTCGCGGGCAAGGAGCTGGTGTGGGTAGACGATCCTGTTGAAGCATTTTTCCTGCAAGTGCAGGGCTCCGGAAGAGTGCAGCTGACCGACACCAGGGAAACCATCCGGGTCGCATATGCTGATCAGAACGGGCACCCCTACAAGTCCATCGGACGCTATCTCGTGGACAAGGGGGAAATGACGCTCGACCAGGCGTCGGCGCAGAGCATCAAGGCCTGGTACCAGGCCAACCCGGCGCGTCAGCAGGAACTGCTGAATGCGAATCCCAGTTATGTTTTCTTTAAAGAGGAAAAGCTGACCGACCCTGGAAAAGGGCCTAAGGGAGCGCTTGGCGTGCCGTTGACGCCGCAGCGGTCGATTGCGGTCGATCCGCAGTTCATTCCTTTGGGTACCCCGGTTTTCCTTGCAACGACGCAGCCGGGAAGGGATACGCCATTGCAGCGGCTGGTGATGGCTCAGGACACGGGCGGCGCCATCCGGAATCCGGTGAGGGCAGATTTTTTCTGGGGCTTTGGTGCGGACGCCGGTGACAAGGCCGGGAAGATGAAGCAGCGCGGGCAGATGTGGGTGCTCCTGCCGAGGCCCGGCGCCGCTTCGACCGCCGCACGATAAACGCGGCCAGGACTGTCAGGGGCTAAACGCTTCCCGACGGTTTGTGTGTAGTGCTCCGTTGGATAGCCCGCGCAAGATTCGCATCCATGGTGTCGATATGGAGCGAGAGCCACTGCGGCATCAATTCTCGTGCCACGCGCCGCCCTTCGTCGAACTCGCCTGCCATCACGTGAGCGTGTACATGATGCAGCGCGCCCAGTACCCTCGCATGTTCCGCCTGATGAGTGTGCATATCAACGAGGCCGGCGTCTTCCATCCATTGCTCCTCCTCCCGGAAGGCGAGCTCGACCTTTGCGACGAGAGCTTCATAGTGGGCGGGGAATTCACGGTCGTTGCTGGACGCTGTTTCGTCTAAAGCCGCAAGCAGCTCGTCGTGCAGCTGATTGAGGGCGGGAACGCCACAGCGTGTTTCGTACTGCCCTGCCGGGCGAGGGGCTGCGGTGCTTTGGTCTGGCGTCGTCCGTGTGTCCGCCGCGACGGGGAACCCGTTGGCTTCGCACTGTTCGCTCACAGCGTCACGCCTGGCGCCAGACGTGGCCGGATTCCATTGCTTCATTGAATGCCTTTCGTCGTTCTGTGGCGGGGTGTTGAGCGGGGAGGCAACCGGTGTACCTGGCCGCCGATTTGATGTTGCGGCTTTTCATCCTACGTCTTCGGCTTGTCCCAAGCTTGAGGTTTCTCAAACCGCGGGAACCTGTGGGCCGTACCGGGGGAGGGAGGGTAAGGCTGCCGTCTAGGGGTACAATGGCGTGGTCCCTTTTCTTCTGGAGCCCATAAATGAACTATGAAAACATCGTGGTTGAAACCCGCGAAAAGGTCGGCCTGATTCAATTGAACCGCCCGAAGGCGCTCAACGCGCTTAATGACAAGCTGATGGATGAACTCGGGGCAGCATTATTGGCGTTCGATTCTGACGACAACATCGGCTGCGTTGTTATTACCGGCAGCGAGAAGGCCTTCGCTGCAGGAGCGGATATTGGCGCGATGGCCAGCTATACCTACATGGATGTTTTCAAAGGCGAGTACATCACGCGCAACTGGGAGCAGATCCGGCGCGTCCGCAAACCCGTGATCGCTGCTGTTGCAGGCTACGCATTGGGGGGAGGTTGCGAACTGGCTATGATGTGCGATTTCATTATTGCCGCCGATACCGCGAAGTTTGGGCAGCCGGAAATCAAGCTGGGCACGATTCCGGGGGCAGGCGGCACGCAGCGGCTGCCGAGGGCGGTATCCAAGGCCAAGGCTATGGACATGTGCCTGACGGGGCGCATGATGGATGCGGCGGAAGCCGAGCGGGCAGGATTGGTGTCCCGTATTGTGCCTGCCGACAAACTGCTCGATGAAGCGCTTTCAGCAGCAGCAACAATTGCCGGAATGTCCTTGCCGATCGTGATGATGGTTAAGGAATCGATTAACCGCGCTTACGAAACGACATTGAGCGAAGGCGTGCAATATGAGCGCAGGTTGTTCCACAGCACCTTTGCCACCGAGGATCAAAAAGAGGGCATGAAAGCCTTTTTGGAAAAGCGCTTGCCAAGCTTCCGAAACCTTTGATATAGTTCGCCTCCCGTCGCAAAACGGTGCAGAAAAAAGCGGTTTCCGCTCTGTAAAACGTGGCGCGCCGGGGAGGTAGTGATGTGGTTTTGCGGTAAAAAGCTTTTCAGATTTTTGAGTCGAAGTGGTTGACGATATCTGGAAAGCGCTCCATAATCCCATCTCTTTGCTGCTGACGAACAAAACGATTCGACGGCAGCCTTGCAAAGCTGAAAAGCTGAGCAAAAAGAAGCAGTTAAGCGAACAAGTTGATGTGAAATACGCTTGACGCAAACCGAAAGGTGCTTCATAATCTCGTTTCTCTGCTGCTGACGAACAAAACGATTCGCGGCGAAGCGTTCAAAAGAATGCTTAGCAGAAAGGTTCTTTAACAAGTAACAGCCGATAAGTGTGGGCGCTTGGTGG
>NZ_DASPLS010000015.1:0-81603 GCF_035627455.1 Noviherbaspirillum sp. | reverse complement strand
GACCGCCGGCATCGAGCAGATCAATCAGGCGATCTCCCAGATGGACCAGGCGACCCAGCAGAACGCCTCGCTGGTCGAAGAGGCCGCGGCGGCTTCCGAAACCATGCAGAAGCAGGCGGAAACGCTCGCGCACACCGTTGCTGTGTTCAAGGTCGAAGGCATGCAGGCGGCGCAGCCGCGGCCTGTCGTGGCCGCGGCCGCCAGGCCCGTGACCCGCATGCCCGCGCCAAGAACCGGCCGGCCTGCGAAGCAGGCGCCGGGTCGCGTCGCCGGCGAGGCCCGGGCGGCGCTGTCCGGGAACTCGGATGACTGGGAAGAGTTCTAGGCGGTGGCATTCCGGCGCCTGGCGCCCGCCGTTCAGTAAAGCGGCGCGGCCAGCCCTTCCGCCGCGAACGCGCGCTGCACGGCGGGACGTGCGGCGACCAGGTCGAGGCAGGCGCCGAGATGGCGCCGCGCGCGCGCCGGATGCGCGAAGTGGCGGGTCCAGCGCGCCAGCATCAGCAGAAAGGGATCGACCGCGGTGTAGCGCTGTCCGAGCAGGTAGGGGCCGCGGCCGGCGGCTGCATTTTCCGCCAGCCGGTTTTCGATCAGGTCGAGCATGCCGCCGATGCGGGCTTCCGCGTGCCGCTTCACCGATTCCGCGCCCTGCGCGTGGTCGGCCAGCCGTTCCGGATAGTAGTAGGTGATCAGCTCCGCCTGCAGCGTGTTCGTCAGGTAGATCAGCCACTGGTAGAAGCGCGCGCGCTCGGTCGTGCCCGGCGCCGGCGCCAGGCCGGCCCGCGGGTGGCGGTCCGCCAGGTGCAGGCAGATCGCGGCCGTTTCGCTGAGCACGAAGTCACCGTCGACCAGCACCGGAATGCGACCGGCCGGATTGAGCTTCAGGTATTCGGGGCTCTTGTGCGCATCGCGGTCGCGGTCGACCAGAACCAGTTCGTAGTCCACGCCGAGCTCCTCCAGCAGCATGTGCGGAGCAAGGTTGGCGTTGCCCGGGTAGTAGTAGAGCTTGTACATCGCTGCGCCTGTTTCAGTTGCCGACCGCGGCAATTGTAGCAAGCGTGCGATGGAAGGTATTGCGTCCCGCCTCCTTGGCGGCGTACAGCGCCTGGTCGGCCTGCACCAGCAGCGCGGCAGGGTCGAGGCCGCCGTCCTGGCAATAGGCGATACCGATGCTGGTCGTGACCGGCAGCATGCGACCGGCGATGGGCATCTCCTCGGACACCGACAGCAGGACCTTGCGCGCGACCAGGTCGGCTTCCTCTCCGAAGTTCAATCCTTCCAGCACGATCACGAACTCGTCGCCCGCCAGGCGCGCCACGACGTCGGTTTCCCGCACGCTCTGCCTGAGCCGTTGCGCAAAATTCTGCAGCACCTCGTCGCCGACCGCGTGGCCGAGCGTATCGTTGATGGACTTGAAGCGGTCGATGTCGAGAAACATGACGGCGAGCGCCGCCCCGGTTCGCCGCGCGCGGGCGGTGGCTTCGGCCAGTTTTTCGTGCAGCTGGGCGCGGTTCGGCAGCCCGGTGAGCGAATCGAAGCGCGCCAGGCGCAGCAATTGCCGCTCGACTGCCTTGAGCGATGAGATGTCCGTGCTCAGCGCATAGACGCCGGCGACCGAACCGTCCTCGGCACGGTCCGGCACATACACCGTCTGGTTGAAGCCGGTGATGCCGCGCACCGTGGCTTCGAATTCGAACTTGACGCGCTCGCCGCCGAGCGCGCGCTCCAGCTGCGGCTGCAGGAACGCATAGGTCTGCCCGCCCACCACCTCGGACAGGTGGCGATGGATCGCCGCTTCCGGCTTGATACGGAGCCATCGTTCCGACATGCCGTTGATGAAGCGCACGAACTGCTTCCTGTCGATATAGCCGATCAGCATCGGCAGGCTGTCGGTCACGGTGCGCAACCGGCGCTCGCTGTCGGCCACGCGCTCCTCGGCCGCCTTGCGCTCCGAAATATCGCGCAGGAAGGCGTGTGCGACGAAGCCGTTGCCGTCATTCTCCCCGGTCACCGAGATCTCCACCGGAATCGTCCTGCCCCGCTTGTCCACCGCAGCCACTTCCCGCGGATGATGGAGGCTGGCATGGCCGCTGCGCGCGGAAGAGGTCTCGAGAATCGTCGTAAACTTCCGGTCCAGCTCGGGCGGCATCAGCAGCGTCGTCAGCCGTCGCCCGATCGCTTCGTCGCGCGTCCAGCCGAAGGTCAGTTCCGCCTGCCTGTTCCACTCGGTCACGCAGCCCTCGCCGTTGATGCTGACGAAGGCGTCGCCTGCACGGTCGATGATGCCGCGGAATTTCTGCTCGCTCTTGCGCAGCGTCTCCTCGGACTGCCGCTTGTGCTCCATCAGCTTGTCGTACACGGAAACCAGCTGCGACAGCTCTTCGCTCTGCGCATCGATCGCACCGGCGGGCTGCGCCTGGTGCAGCTGCAGCTGCATCATGTGCGTCAGCTTGTCCAGCGGACTGAGCAGGCGGCGCGAGAACCACCAGAGGAAAACACCGGACAGCAGCGCGAGCATGGCGGCAAGTGCCACGATCTGGCGTTCGCGGTGACGCAGCTGCGCATAGGCCTCGCTGGTCGGATAGGAGGCGAACAGGAGCCACGGCACGGATTCCAGGCCGCGGAAGGTATAGATGCCTTCCACGCCCTGGCTGTTGACGAACTCGACCGTTCCCTCGTGGCCGGCGAGTGCCCGCCACAGAGCGGGACTGGTCTTCGCGTCCGGCACCGGCTTCATGATGCGGTCGCGCTGCTTGTGGGTGAGGATGGTCGGCCGGTCGCCCTTGGAAACCAGCGCGAAATACCCTTCCTTCCCGATGCGCGCCTCCGGCAGGTCGCCGAGGAAGTTCGAGCGGGACAGGAACAGGATGCCGCCGAGGACGCCGATGGTTTCGCCGCTGGCGGAACGGATCGGGGCGGCGAACACGATATTCGGCTCCTTGGTGGTCTTGCCCTGCAGCGGTTCGGATATGACGACTTCGCCGCGCTCCATCACGGCCTTGAAATAGCCGCGGTTCGCGACGGAGTTGCCGCGGCGGCCGGGCAGTTCCGGCAAGTCGTAGATGATGCGCCCGCTGGCATCGGCGAAGAAAAACGCATCGAAACTGAGCTGCAATACCGGCCGCTCCCGGAGGTAGTGTTCGATCGCCTGCGGGCTCAGCGCCTTCATCCCGGACAGACTGGCGGCAGCGAGCGCGACCACCCGCTTTCTATCGCTGATCTTTTCGTCGAGCTCCTTTTTCAGCGCGTCGACCAGGGCCGTCTGCGTGTCGGTCACGCCGCGCCGCACATCTTCGCGCACGACGGAGAGAGCGAGCACCGCCAGCAGCCCGACCACGGCGAGCGTCACCGCGGTGCCATAGACGGCGAGCTTGGTCTTCAGGCTGAGGGTATGGAAACGGAAAATGACACGCATGGCGACGTAGAAGGTGGAAACGGGTACCAGGGCCCGCCGGGCACCGCTACGCGTACATGGACGAATGGTAGCACTTGCGCTTGCAAATGCGGCCGCCGCAATCGCAGCGCCGCTGCGGGTGTTGCAGGCGTACTGCACATCCACGCCGGGGCAGCGCGGAACGATAGCAACATAACATGCCGGCGGCCCTGCGCGGATTGTGGAAAACCGAGATTGCGGGCGCCGCGCGTTTTGACAGGCTGCCGGGCCGGCAATGGTCGCGCTGCCGGCCACCCCGGGATAAAATGCCGCACCCGCAGCAGCCGGCCCCGACCGGCGGCTGCATGAACACAACCGAGACCAGCATGGCCCGCCTCAAACTAGAATTCCCGGAAGACCAGTACTACTACTCGACCACGCTCACCGTGCGCGTGACCGACATCAACGCCGCCAACCACCTCGGCAACGACTCGATGATTTCCATGATCTCGGAGGCGCGGGCGCGCTTCCTGTTCGAGTTCGGCATCCAGGAGACGCAGGGTGACGGCGTGGGCATCATCGTGACCGATCTCGCCACCACCTACAGGACGGAAGCGCATGCGCGCGACCAGCTGCTGTTCGAAGTCGGCGTGATGGACTTCAACCGGTACGGCGGCGACTTCACCTTCCGCATCACCCGTCCGGGCGACGGCGCGCTGGTGGCGATGGCGAAGTCCGGTTTTGTCTGCTTCGATTACGTGAACAAGAAGGTGGTGCCGATGCCGGAGGCATTCCATCGCAAGTTTGCGAAGGTGAACTGGGTCGGCTGACCCGCAGAACGGCGGCCGCTCAGCAACCGGATGCCGCCCCATCCGGCAGTTCGCGGAACACCACGTCTTCGACGTCGCGCTGCCACCGGCGCTGCGCCGGGTAGAAAGTGCGCGGCTCGCTGCCATAAATCCGCTCGAAAGAGCGGCGCCATTTCGCATGGGTGCGCATGCATGCGGCGGTCGCGGCGAGCGCAATCATCCAGATGAAGAGAAAGCCGGGATTGCCCTGCGAAAGCATCAGTGCCGCGACAAGGAACGACAGCAGGAATCCGAGCGCGCCGACGGCGAGCGCAATGCGCGTGCCCGGCCCAGGATGATGCAGCTTTGGCATGGGAGATGTGACGCCTGGAAAGTTGAGTCAAGGCATCGATTATGCCACCGGCCGCAACGCCTTTTCCATGCAAAAACACGGGCGCGCGAAAAAATGCCGCGTGTTGATGTCGCAATGTTCACGCCAGTCGCGCGCCCTTGTCAGACGCGCATTGCCATCCTGTTCAGCCGCGCTGCGCCTTATCCGTCAGATGGCCAGTCTGCAAACGGGAAGGGCGCCTGTTCGCTCGCGAACGTGAGGAATTGCACCACCTGCCTCAGGTAGCTGCCGAGGCTTTGGCCGAATGCCGTCAGGCGCGCATTCGGCGCGTCGGCGAACAGCGCGAACGCGAACTGGATCAGAGCGAGGAAGAACAGCAGCGTGACCGACAGCTGGTAGGCCATCACCATCAGCAGCATGAACAGCGCGCGCATCCAGAGGCTGCGGTTGCCGCTTGCGGTATAGGGTTGCTGGCTCATCATTGCTCCTTTCTTGTTATGCGTGCGCGCGCGCTCAGCCACCGTGTGCGCCGAGTTTTTCCATCCGGCCGCGCCACTTCGCCGCAGTGTTGGCGTCGATGTTGCCGGCCATGCCGATCAGCGTTTCGTGCACCGGCGCGATGCCGACGAAGCCGAGGATATTGCGTTCCAGCGACTTGATGCTGTGCGCGCGGAAGTACCAGCGATAGACGACAGCCGGCATGCCCATCGTGACCACCACCCGCGCCGAGCGGCCGGTCAGGCCCTTGTTGGCGAGCGGGTTCTTGCCTTCGCGCGAAAATGCAAAGCCGGGACGCGCGACCTGTTCCAGGAAGGCCTTCAGCAGCGCCGGCATGTCGCCCAGCCATAGCGGGAAAAAGAACACGATATGTTCGGCCCACCGGATCGCCGCCTGCGCCTCTTCCAGGCCCCGCGGCAGCGCGCCCTGCTCCCATTCCTGCTGGCTGCGCAGGATGGGGAAATCAAGACGGGCGACCTCGATGCGCCTGGTCTCGTGCCCGGCGGCGCGGGCGCCGTCGGCGTACGCGTTTTCCAGCGCATGGCAGAAATGCGGCGCGCCGGCGTCCGGATGGCCTTGAATCAAGAGGATGCGCTTGCCCATGATGCCTCCCTTCGAACTTACCGTTGGCGATGCCCGTGTTCTGGTGCGGGCTGCCAGTCCATCTTCGCCGCTATTGGCTGAAAAACCATGAACTGGATCAAAGTTTCACCAACGGCGGGCGGCTGCGGCAAGCACGGGAAGAAGCCGCCAGGGCCATGCCGCTTACATACCGCCCTCCTTCTCATGCAGCGCCAGGACCGCAGGGTGGGTGGGGCCGCCGAGGTGGGGCCGCCGAGGTGGGGCCGCCGAGGTGGGGCCGCCGAGGTTGAGCGGAGCGAAACCCACGGTGTGCTGCACCTATGGTGAACGGCGGGTTTCGCTCCGCTCGACCCACCCCAGGGTTCTTTACGCAGGTCCGCACCCGCTGGCACGGCTCACCGGCCGCCTTCCTTCTCGTACAAGGCCAGCAGTTCGCGCAGCGCGCGCACCGTCGATTCATGGTCGCCGCTGTGCAGAATCCCGTAACCGCCGCGCTCTTTCCAGCGTTCGATGTTTTCCGGCGTATCGTCGATCAGCACCTTGTGCGGCCCGCTGAACTCCTGCTTGAGCTTCTTGGGCACCACGTGCACGGTGAATTCCGGTCCGAAGATGCGCGCCACCCATTCCCGCTTCTGTTCCTGGAACACCTTGTTGCTGGGTGCGCCGGTCAGGAAAACCGGCTCCAGGTCGCGCGTCGCCTCCCACAAAAGCATGCAGCCTTCGATCAATTCCAGTTCGGCGAAGAAGCGCTTGTCCGCATTGACGATCTTCCACAGGCGGCTGCGGTCGAGTTCGCCGGGATGCTTGCCGCACAGGCGCTTGACGCGCCTGTCGAAGTCGGCGAATACGCCGTCAAGGTCGAGGAAGACCTGCAGTCTGGGTCGCTCAGTCATGTGCGCTCGCTTTGTTTTTCCATTCGCAGCATGGACAAGGCAAAGCGCTGCCGGTTCATCTCTCCCGCGCTCACGCTTCGCCCCGTGCCGACTCCGCCCCGTCCTTCGGCGCGCGCCGCAGTTTTCCGCGCAGGCGGCGCATCAACTGCTCGAGGTCATCCATGTAGGTGAACACCGCCGGCACCACCAGCAGGCTGAGCACGGTTGACGTGATCAGGCCGCCGATCACCGCGATCGACATCGGCGAACGGAAGCTGGGGTCGGCGGTGCCGATGCCGATCGCGATGGGCATCATGCCGGCACCCATCGCCAGCGTGGTCATGATGATCGGGCGTGCCCGCTTGTGGCAGGCGTCGAGCAGCGCGTCGAAGCGCGACAGCCCGTGGTCGCGGCGCGCGACGATCGCATATTCCACCAGCAGGATCGAGTTCTTGGTCGCGATTCCCATCAGCATGATGAGGCCGATCAGCGAGGGCATCGAAAAACTCTTCTGCGCGAGCAGCAGCCCGACGAAGGCGCCGCCGAGCGACAGCGGCAGCGCCGCGAGGATGGTGACCGGATGCAGGAAATCCTTGAACAGCAGCACCAGCACGATGTAGATGCACAGCACGCCGGTAAGCATCGCCAGGCCGAAGCTGGCAAACAGCTCGCCCATCACTTCCGCATCGCCCACTTCCACCACGCGCACGCCGGGCGGCAGGTTGACCACCGAAGGCAGTTTATGCACCAGCGCGGTCACGTCACCGAGCGGTTGACCGGACAGCTCGATCTCGAAGTTGATGTTGCGCGAGCGGTCATAGCGGTCGATCACCGCCGGGCCGCCGGCCACTTCGAGTTCCGCCACCTGCCCGAGCATCACCGGCCCGCGCCTGCCCGGCACGGTCAGGCGCTCCAGCGTGCCAAGGTCGGCGCGCGCCGCCTCGTCCAGCCGCACCACGATCGGCACCTGGCGCTGCGACAGGTTGAGCTTGGGCAGCGCGATGTCGTAGTCGCCGACGGTCGCGATGCGCAGCGTCTCGCCGATTGCGCTCGAGGTCACGCCGAGGTCGGCCGCGCGTGCGAAATCCGGGCGGATCGCGATCTCCGGCCGGATCAGGCTGGCGGTCGATGCGATGTTGCCGAGGCCGGGAATGGTGCGCAGGTCCTTCTCGACCGCCATTGCGGCCGTACGCAGTGCATTCGGGTCTTCGCCGGTCAGCACCAGGATGTATTTCTCGCCGGATCCGCCCAGGCCGACCTTGAAGCGCGCGCCAGGCAGGCTTTCCAGCGCGACCCGGATGTTGTTTTCGATGCCCTGCTTGCGCGGACGCACGCCGCGCTCGGAGAGCTTGATGGTCAGCGTCGCCTTGCGCGCTTCCGCCGCCCCCTGCATCGCGAACGGATCGCCGCCGGCGGTGCCGCCGCCGATCGTGGTGTAGACGCTCTTCACATGCTCGACCTTCGACACCAGCATGCGCGCCTGTTCCGCCGCCTGCATCGTCTGCGCCAGCGTCGATCCGGGCGACAGTTCGAGATAAACCTGGGTCTGCGAGTTGTCGTCCGCCGGGATGAAGCCGGTCGGCAGCAGCGGGATGAGGGCAATCGATCCGATGAAGAACGCGGTGGCGGCGATCATGGTGATGAACCGGTGCTTCAGGCACCAGGTTGCCCAGCGCATGTAGGTCTTCATCCAGCGCGGGTCGCCGTGCCCGTCCACGATCGGCTTGAGGATGTAGGCCGCCATCATCGGCGTGAGCACGCGCGCCACCACCAGCGACGCGAATACCGCGAGCGACGCGGTCCAGCCGAATTGCTTGAAGAACTTGCCGGCGACGCCGCTCATGAACGCGGTCGGCAGGAACACCGCGATCAGCGTGAAGGTGGTGGCGATCACCGCCAGGCCGATTTCATCCGCCGCTTCCATTGCCGCCTGGTAGGGCGTCTTGCCCATGCGCAGGTGGCGCACGATGTTTTCGACTTCGACGATCGCATCGTCGACCAGGATGCCGATCACCAGCGACAGCGCCAGCAGCGTCACGACGTTGATCGAGAAACCGAGCAGGTACATGCCGGTGAAGGCCGGGATCACCGACAGCGGCAGCGCCACCGCCGACACGAAGGTCGCGCGCCAGTCGCGCAGGAACAGCCAGACCACGATCACCGCAAGGATCGCGCCTTCATACAGCAGCTGCATCGAGCCGTTGTACTCTTCCTCGACCGGCGTGACGAAGTTGAAGGCTTCGGTGATTTCCAGGTCAGGGCGCTGCGCCTTCAGGTCGGCGAGCGCCGCCTGCACCGCGGCGCCGACCGCGACCTCGCTCTCGCCCTTGCTGCGCGCAACCTCGAAACCGACCACCGGCTTGCCATCGAGCAGCGCGGCCGAGCGGCGCTCGGCGATGGTGTCGGTGACGGTGGCGATCTCGTCGAGGCGGATCCGGCGGCCGTCCGACAGCGGCAGTTCCAGCCGTCCCAGCTCTTCCGCCGTTTTCACTGTCGCCAGCGTACGCATCGGCTGCTCGCCGCCGCCGATGTCGGCGCGCCCGCCGGCAGTTTCGCTCTGCATCTGCCGCAGCTGGCGCGACACATCGGCGGCAGTCGCCCCGAGCGCCAGCATCTTTGCCGGGTCGAGCGCCACCCGCACCTCGCGCGTGACGCCGCCGACGCGGTTGACCGCGCCGACGCCGCGCACCGCCAGCAGCTTGCGCGCAATGTCGTTGTCGACGAACCAGGACAGGGATTCCTCGTCCATGTTGCGCGAGAACACGGTGAAGGCGAGCACCGGCTGGCTGGCCAGGTCCATCTTGTTGACGATCGGGTCGCGCACGTCGCCCGGCAGGTCGGCGCGCACGCGCGCCACCGCCGATCGCACATCGTCCACCGCTTCCTGCACCGGCTTTTCCAGGCGAAATTCCACGGTGAGGGTGACGCCGCCATCCTGCACCTTGGTGTAGATATGCTTCAGGCCCTGCACCGTGGCGATCGAGTTTTCGATCTTGCGCGCGACCTCGGTTTCCAGTTGCGCGGGCGCCGCGCCGGGCAGCGATACCGATACGATGACGGTGGGCAGTTCGATGTCCGGGAAGTTCTGTACCTTCATCGCGCGGAACGACAGCACGCCGGCGAAGGTCAGCATCACGAACAGCATGAGCGCCGGGATCGGGTTCCTGATCGACCAGGAAGAAACGTTCATCATGGCAGCAATCCTTATTTCGATGCGGGCGTGCCGTTGGCCGGTCCCTGCGCATCCGCAACCCGCACCAGGTCGCCGTCGTTGAGGAAGCCGGCGCCGCTGACCACGACCGGCGCGTCGGCCTTCAGGCCTTCCAGCACCTCGACGCGGTCGCCGATGCGGCGGCCGGTGCGCACCTTGACCTGCTGCACGCGGTTGTCGGGCGCCAGGCGGAACACATAGCTGAAGCCGTCGCGCAGCACCACCGCCTGCTGCGGCACGGTCAGCGCGGACGACGCGCCGAGGTCGAATTCGCCGCGCGCGAACATGCCGGCCTTGGCCGGCGGCGCGTCGCCGGAAGCCGGCTGCAGGTCCACGTAGACGATCGCGGCGCGGTTCTGCGGGTCAACGGTCGGCCCGACCATGCGCACCTTGCCCTTGAGTTCGGCGCCGGTGACGGCGGTGACGGTGGCCGGCATGCCCGGCCTGATCCGGCCCAGTTCCGACGCCGTCACCTCGGCGCGCCATTCGAGGCGGCCGCGGCGGATCAGGCGGAACAGTTCGGTGCCGGCGGGAACCACCGCGCCGACCGTCGCATTGCGCGCGGAGATGATGCCGGAATCCGGCGCCACCACCTGCACATGCCGCATGCGCAACTGCTGCGCGGCGAGCGTCGCCTTGGCCGCTTCGACCCTGGCCTTCGCCGTCTGTTCCAGCGTCAGGTACTGGTTGATCTGCGCCTGGCTCAACGCGCCGGTGCTTTGCAGGGTGCGCGCGCGGGCGGCATTGGCGGCGGCGTCGGCCGCGGTCGCCTCGGCTTCCATCAGCGCGGCGCGCGCCTGCGCGACTTCGGCCGCCACGGTTTCATTGGCGAAGCTGGCCAGCACCTGGCCGGCGCGCACCTGGTCGCCGACGCCGGCATGCACTTCGGCCAGCCGCAAGCCGTTCGATTCGCTGCCGATGATCGCTTCCTGCCAGGCCGCGATGTTGCCGTTGGCCGCCAGGCGGATCGGCAGCGACGCGGTTTGCGGCCGCACCGTGGTGACCGTCAGCGCGGGTTTGGGGCCGGCAGCCTTCTTGTCGTCGGCGGCGCCTGACTCGGGTGCTGCAATCAGCGCCGAGATGGCGGCGACGGCGAGCAGGACGGTGATGAGCAGCAAAGCGGGTTTGGATTGAAATGGCTTCATGATGTTGTCGGAATTCGTGTTCATATCGTGTTTGCGCGGCGTGGCGTGAGGCGTGCCTGGTGCTTGCACTTCAGGTTCCACCCGGGCCGCCCGCCGCATCCCTGCGCCAGCCGCCGCCGGCGGCGCGGTACAGCCCGATCCATGCGGCGCGCCGCTCCCGCTCCAGCAACACCAGCGCGTTTTCCGCGGCCAGCCGGGTACGGCGCGCCTCTTCCAGTTCGACCAGGCTTGCCAGGCCGCCCTTGTAGCGCGCTTCGGTGGCGTCGAACGAGGCGCGATAGCCTTCGACCGCGATTCGCACATCGTCACGCCGGGTCGCGGTGCTCTGCAGGCTGACCAGCGCCTCTTCCACTTCGCGCACCGCCTGGCGCACGCGGGCGCGATACAGCGCGGCGGCTTCTTCGTAACGGGCGGTGGCGGCGTCGATGCCGGCGGAAATCCTGCCGGCATCGAATACCGGCACCGTCACCGCGAGCGGCCCGACGGACCAGGTGGAAAGATCGGTGCTGGCGCCGGCGGCACGGAAATTGGCGCGCCCCACCGAGCCGGAAAGCGTCAGCCGCGGAAAGCGGTCGGCGTACGCCCCGCCGACCGCGGCACTGGCCGCCGCCAGGTCGCGTTCCGCCGCGTACACGTCCGGCCGTTGCGCCAGCAGCTGTGCCGGCAGGCTTGCAATGTTCATCTGCGCCTCCTGAGGCGTCCCTGGCGACTGTGGCGGCGCCGCCAGCTTCTGCCGCAGATCTTCCTCCGGCAGGGCGGTCAGCGCAACCAGCGTCTTGCGCTCGAGTTCGCATTGCGCGCGCTGCTGCGTGACGCGTGCGCGGCCCTCCGCGGCGCTGGCGCTGGCGAGCGCCGCGACCGCAGGCGCCTGGAAGCCGGCGTTGGCGCTGAGCTCGGCAAGGCGCGAGGTTTCCGCGCGCGATGCCGCATCCGATTGCGCAATCAACAGCAGCTGTTCGCAGGCGCGCAATGCGTAGTACTGGTTCGCGACTTCCGCCGCCACCGATACCCGTGCGGCGTGCCAGGAAGCGGTCGCGCTTTCCAGCTGCGCCTGCGCGGCGTCGCGGTCGGCGCGGGCGCCGCCGAAGACGTCGATTTCCCATGCCGCCTGCAACGCGGCCTGCGAGGTGGTCCCCAACGGCAGCGGCGGCTGCGCACTGCTGCGGCTGCTGCTCACCGCTGCGTTCAGCGCCGGCGCAAGCGCGGCGCCGGCGGCAACGCGCACCGCGCGCGCCTGTTCCATGCGCGAGCGGGCGGCGGCCAGGGTGGGGCTGGCGGCTTGCGCGGCATCCACCAGTTGCGCGAGCAGCGCATCGCCCTGCGCCTGCCACCATTGCGCCAGGTCGGCGGTGCTGCCGTTGTGCGGCAGCGGCGCCTGCCATTGCGCGGGCACGGCGGGCGCGGTCGCGGCCGGCGGGCGCGGGGCGGCACAGGCGGCAAGCAGCAGAGGCAGGATAGCGATAGCGAGTCGTCGGCGTGGTGTCATGGACATGATTGTTCTTCTTGCGCGGGCTGCATGTGCGCGCACCGCCGCCACGCGGGAGAACGGCGGCGGCGGAGCGTCAGTGCAGGTACGGAGGCATGTTATTCGGCTTTGCTGCGGGGGCTTTGCTGCGGCGGCTTTGCTGCGGCGGCATTACCGGGGCGGCTTGATGGCGGCGGCGTATTCCGGATGGCGGCCGATGTAGGCAGCGATGAATTCACACTGCGCGACGATTTTTCCGTTGCGGGCGAGCACGTCGTCCAGCGCCTGCTTTGCCAGCGCCGACCCGTAGCCCTTGCCTTCATGCTCGGTCGCAACCTCGGTGTGGGTGAACACCGTGGTGTCACCGTCGCTGCGGTATTCCGCGAAGCCGACCAGTTCGTCGCCGTCGACCAGTTCGTATCGCTGCGCGCCGGTATTGTTCCTTAATGTTGCACTGCCCATGATCCTTCCCGTCCTTCATGTCGCGCCACGGCGCGACCGGTTAGTCAATGAGGATTCATTGTAGTGCAAATGTTGCAACTGTGTATCGGCTGCAGCCTTTGTTTTCAGGCCTGGAGCCGCCTTTTTGTCGTGCGCCGCACTTCGAGCAGCTTCCTGGCCAGACGCCAGGGGACGCTATGCTTCCGATTGGCATTATCGGTGAACCAGCGGGTGGCGCGCAGCTTGTACCCATCCCTGGCAATCTTCAGCGCGTCGCGGCCGCTGCCGAGCAGGGCCAGCGGCGACCGGTAGATCGCAATATGGTCGAAGCGCTGCCATTGCCCCAGCAGCGCCGTCTTGTAGTCGTAATGGGTGTGGCCGAGATGAAAATGACGGGCGCCGCAGGCAATCGCCTCGCTGATGGCCAGGTAGCAACACAACATGCCGAGCCGGTAATCATCGTAGGCCGGGTCGTGCGCATTCACCTTGGACAGGTGGTTCTCGCCGATCCGGTACATCAGCGTGCCGCCGCAGATCCTGCCGCCGATGGTCGCGACCAAGGCAGCGCCGCAGCACTGCACCAGGCGTACGATGCTCTGCGCTTCCTCCTCGTTGATATAGGTAGCCATGCCCTTGACGGCCATGCGCTGCCGGTTCAGCTCGAGGATGGTGCGGATGTCGGCTTCAGTGGCGTCGCCGCGCTCGTGCACGCGATAGCAAAAATCCGGGAAATCCCGTTCCAGCCGGTTGCGGTGCCGCTTCAGGTTCTTGCGCGTTGCCGGGCCGAGGCGCGCGAGGAAAGCGTCCTGCGTGGCTGGCAATGTCGTGATGAAATCTTCCGAGCAGAAAAACCGTTGATGCAGCATCGGAATGTCGCCCCGGTCCGGCTGGACCGCGTGGAAATGCACCTGCCGCACCGACGGATAGGCAAAGAACATGTGGCGCGCGAAACGGCAGATTTCCTCCGCCGGCACACGCATGCCCTCGTTGATCACCGTCACCTTGTGCGCGTCGCGACGGAACAGGAAGAGCGCGCGGATTTCGTCGTTGCGGCGGGCAGCGTAAGTGCTGGCGCCGTCAAGGCCGCCGCAGGTCCGGAAGTAAGAAAGCGAGGAATAGAGCGTGCCGTACAGGCGGTCCAGCTCGGGACCGGCAAACGCGGGAATCTCGTTGTCGTGGATGACGACTTCGGTCCGGCCCGAAGCAGGTTCGACCCGACCCGGATCGGCATGCGGGGCTTGGCGTGACGCGCGTTGCGCAGGTTCAATTCGCACTCGTCTCTCCCGGGAGGCCGCAGGCTGCGTAATACCGAATCGGAACATGGGCGGACAAGGAAGTTCCGCGCAGGATGCAAGGTGTCGGAAAGCAATACGATTTGGCGCAACGCATGCGCACATTTGTTCATGCGCAAGCAATTGCACCGTTGCCGCCAAGGCTGACGCCGGCGCCGCTAACCTATCTTCGTGCGCGGCTTCGCGCTTCCAGCAAGGGAGATCAACGTGTCGATGTCAACGCCGTCCAGCCCGGCCCGGACCGCACTGCAGCAAGCCATCTACCACCATAGGAGAGGCCGTCTGAAAGAAGCCGAGACGTTTTACCGGCTGGTGTTGAGGACGCATCCGGGCCATCCGGAGGCGGGACGCAACCTGCTTGGCGCGATGTTCCTGAGCGGGCGCTATGGCGACATGGAAGCGGCGGCGGCGGAAATGCTTGCGGCGGCCCCGGACTTCGGGCTGGCGTGGAAAGGACTGGGACTGGCGCAGTTAATGCAGGGCAAGGATGGTCTGCAAGCGTTCCGGACGGCCGCCGCGCATCTGCCGGATGACGCGGAGCCGCATTATTACCTGGGCCTGGCACTGTATCGCGCCGGGCAGCCGGAGGCGGCGGAGTGCCTGCGCCGCGCGATCAAGCTCAATCCCGCCTTTCCCGGCGCCCATGCCTACCTGGGCAATATCCTGCGCGACCAGGGCAAGCTCGACGCTGCCGTCGCGCACTATCGCCGGGCGCTCGAGTTGCGTCCCGACCTGGCGGAGGCGCACAGCAACCTCGGCAGCGTGCTGCGTGACCAGGGCCGCATGGAAGAAGCGCTGGCCGCGTACCGCCGCGCGCTCGACCTGCGCCCCGACCTGGCTGAGGCGCACAACAATCTGGGCCGGTTACTGAAGGACCTGGGACGGTTCGCGGACGCGGAATCGAGCTTGCGCCGCGCGCTGGAATGCAGGCCGGATTTCGTCGCCGCGCACCACAACCTGGCGTCGGTGCTGCGCGACCAGGGGCGCATGGAAGAGGCACGCGCCGCTTTCGAGCGGCTCGCCACGCTCGCCCCGGACGACGCTGCAATGCGCATGGCCCGCGCCAGCGGCTGCCTGCCGCTCCTGCCGCGCAACCAGGAGGAGGCGTCGGCGGCGCCGGCACGCTTTGCCGCGGCGCTGAACGAGCTGGCGCAGTGGATGCGGTCGGCGCAGTCGCGGCCGGTCGATCCATCCCGGTTGCAGCTGCCGTTCTGCCTCGCCTACCGCGCGGGCAACCATGTGTCGCTGCTGTCGCGGTTCGGCGACCTGCTGGCGCAGCCTGGGGCAGCCGGCCCGGCGCGCGCGCAAGGCCGCGGCAAGATACGGCTGGCGATCGCATCGTCCCGCTTCCTGCATCATCCGGTGTGGGAGATCCACCTGAAGGGCCTGCTGCAGCAGCTCGACCGCACCCGCTTCGAACTGGTGCTGTACCACCTCGACCATGCCGAGGATGAAGAAACGGCGCTCGCGAGATCGCTGGCCGACATCTGGCGCGACGCGCGCACGGTGTGCGGTGTCAACGGCTGGCTGGAGGCATTCGCCGCCGACCGCCCGGATGCGGTTTTCTACCCCGAACTCGGCGTCGAGCCGCTCGCGTACAGCCTGGCTTGCCGCCGCCTGGCGCCGGTGCAGACGGCCGGCTGGGGCCATCCGCTGACTTCCGGGCTGCCGACCATCGACCTGTATTTCTCGGGGCTGCTGCTGGAACCCGCGCACGCCGAAGCCCATTACCGCGAGCGCCTGGTGCGGCTTCCCGGCACCGGCTGCTGCACCGCGCCGCTCGCGCGCGCGCCGCAGGCGGTGCCGGCGCTGCAGGCGCAACTGCGCGGCCGCCGCGGCGCACGCTTCCTGGTCGCGCAGATGCCGTTCAAGATCGACCCTGCCGCCGACGAACTCCTTGCCGACATCGCCGCCGCCGTCGGCGACTGCGTGTTCATGCTGCCGACGCATCCGCAGTTCCCGTGGGCGACCGGACGGCTGGTCGGCCGCATGAGCCGCGCACTGGCGCGGCGGGGCCTGGCTCCGGAAAGGCACTTGCAGGTCATCCCCTGGCTGTCGCAGGAAAAATTCCTCGGACTGCTCGACCTGTGCGACATCTGCCTCGACTGCCCGGCATTCTCCGGCTACAGCACCGCGCGGCTGGCGATACAGCGCGGGATTCCGGTCGTTACCCTGGAAGGGCCGCAGCTGCGCCAGCGGCTGGCGGCTGGCCTGCTGCAGCATATCGGCATTGAAGACACGATCGCCGCTTCCCGCGAGGAATACGTGGCGATCGCGTCGATGCTGGCCAGGGAATGCGGCGATGCCGTCGCGCGCAATCGCAGGCGCGAGCGCTTGCGGCTTGCCGCGTCGCTGGCCGACAACGACGTGCGCGTGGTGCGCGCCTTCGAACAGAGCCTGGCCGAGGCCCTCGCTGCTAGCGCGCCGCCGGCCCTTCCTTCGCGCTCGCCGCGTAGTAGCGCTTGACGTCGATGACATAGCGCCGGGTCTCGCGGAACGGCGGCACGCCGTTGTACTTGCGCACGTTGCCGGGGCCGGAATTATAGGCGGCCAGCACCTCTTCGAAGGTGTCGTGGGTGCGCATCAGGTATTTCAGGTAGGCGGTGCCGGCATTGATGTTGGTCTGCGGATCGTACAGCGACTTGCCCGCGCCGACGCCGACAAAGCGCGCCGTCGCCGGCGTGACCTGCATCAGGCCGCGCGCGTTGCGGTGGGAGCGCGCATTGGGGTTGTAGCCCGACTCCTTCTGGATTACCGCATGGATCAGGCTGGGCGGCACGCCGTGGGCGATCGATGCATTGACCACCAGGCGGTGATACGGCTTCTGCTCGCAGGAATGACAGGTCGCGTTGTCGACGATTTCCTGGATCGATTCGGTGTATTCGGGCGCGGGAATGAGCGGGCGCGCGCGCGTCGTCTTCGGTTTTTTGAAGGAACGCGGTTCGATGCCGAAGGTGCCCCATTCGGACAACACGTCCTGCGGGCGCGTGGCGCGCGTGCGCCTGGGCCGCGACGCTTCACTGTTGAGCGGCAGGGACGCCGCCTGCTGCGTGTTGTCTCCGCCCGGGGCGGTGACGGGAAACGGTCCGGCGCATGCGGCCAGCACTGCGACGCCGCATGCGAGGAGCGCCGTCTTTGCACCGCTGCGCACTGCGCGCGCACCTGCGGCGGCGCAACTCGTGAGCGCGACGACAAAGCCTGTCGCGCATGCCGGTTTGCCACACATACTCCCCCCTGTCGCCAGCATGCGGCATGCGTTCACGCCGCGTCGTCGATTCGCGATCACGTGCACGCAAGAGTGGAGAGGGTGTGGTGACACCGTCAGCGGAGTCGCCTCCGCGCAGCCCTGCTGTCATAGGCGCTCGTCGAGCGATCCTGTAGACCAGAAGCTTTGCGTCCCCGCTTTTCAACGGGTTTGCCGAAATCGGAATGGTTGCTGTCAGGTTCAGGATAGCCCGCGCGTTTCAACACGGAAACGTTTGTTGCAATTGGAAACGGCTTTTCCGCAACATGGCAAGCCGGCATGCAACTGCGTCAACGCCGCGTTCGACGCTGACGCCGCAACAGGACGCGCAGGCGGAGCAATGCGAAATCCCGGCTTCCGCGCCGGACCGGTGTCTGTGGTGTGCTGCTGCCCATCATGGTCTCCTCGCAAACTGCAGGACCAGTGTATGCAGCGCCGCGAGGCAAGACTGTGACATGCGCCACAGCGGTGCGGGAGCGACGAAAAAGCAACGATTTCCTGTTTTCATCGCCGCGAATCACGGACCTGCGCGGCATTGACTTGCCCCCTGCGCGCCGGGGATACTTGCTGCACACAATCGGCCAGCAAACAACAGGAGCAGCGTAGTGACCAGTCCCATCCGACGTATTGCCATCAACACCGGCGGCGGCGACGCGCCGGGCCTGAACGCCGTGATTCGCGCCACCGTGCTGGCGGCGGCCAACCGCGGCTGGGAATGCTACGGCATCCGCGATGGTTTCAACGGCATCCTGTGTCCGGAGCGGTATCCGGAAGGCGGCGTATTCCGCCTGACGCCTGACAAGGTGCGCGGCATCGCCCATCTCGGCGGCACCATCCTTGGCACCACCAACAAGGGCAATCCCCTGCATTTTCCGTTGACGCTGCCCGACGGCAGCATCCGCGAAACGGATCGCTCCGATGACATCCTCGCGTATTTCGCGAAGGAAGGACTGGACGCGCTGGTCGCGGTCGGCGGCGACGGCTCGCTGACGATCGCCAACGCGCTGCACCGCAAGGGGCTGCGCGTGGTCGGCGTGCCGAAGACGATCGACAACGACCTCGACAAGACCTTCACCACCTTCGGCTTCGACACCGCGGTCGCATTCGCCACCGATTGCCTGGACCGCCTGCACAGCACCGCGGAAAGCCACCAGCGCGTGATGGTGGTGGAAGTGATGGGGCGCTACGCCGGGTGGATCGCGCTGCATGCCGGAATCTCCGGCGGCGCGCACGGCATCCTGCTTCCGGAAATTCCGTTCGACATCGAGAAGGTCGCCGCCAAGGTGCGCGGCCGCGACAAGATCGGCCGCATGTATTCGATCGTGGTGGTGGCCGAAGGCGCGTCGCCGCTCGAGGGCGGGCGCCAGGTCGCGGAAGCGGCCGGCATCGGCCATGCGGAACGGCTGGGCGGCATCGGCGAGCGGGTGGCCAAGGCGCTGGCCGAACGCACCGGCAAGGATGCGCGCGTGGTGGTGCTCGGCCACCTGCTGCGCGGCGGCAGCCCGACTTCCTTCGACCGGCTCGCCGCGCTGCGCTTCGGCGCGGCCGCGGTGCGCGCGCTGGACGATGGGATGTCCGGTGTGATGGTGTCGCTTGCCTTCCCGAATGTCGACTATGTGTCGCTGGAAGAAGTCGCAGGCCGCATGAAGGCGGTGCCGATGGACAGCGACACGCTGCAGACCGCGCGCGACCTCGGCATCTGCCTGGGCGACTGAATACGGCTGCATGCTGCGCGGTCGAAGCAGCATGCACAGCTTTGCCAGACCGCAGCATAATCCGCGATTGGAGGTCTTCATGTCCGCCCACAGCGTCCGGCTTCACCGCGTGCTTTGCGCGCCTCCCGAGAGGATATACCGCGCCTTCCTCGATCCCGATGCGCTGGCCAAATGGCTTCCGCCGCACGGCTTCACCGGCAGGGTGCATCATCTCGATGCGCGCGTCGGCGGGACCTACCGGATGTCGTTCACCAACCTCACGACCGGGCACAGCCAGGCATTCGGCGGCGAGTACCTGGAACTGCTGCCGAACGAACGGATCCGCCATACCGACATCTTCGACGACCCGGACCTGCCCGGCGAAATGCAGCTGACGGTGTCGCTGAAGCGGGTGTCATGCGGCACGGAGCTGCACATCGTGCAGGAAGGCATCCCGGCGGCGATTCCGGCCGAAGCCTGCTATCTCGGCTGGCAGCAATCCCTGGCGCTGCTTGCGCAACTGGTGGAAGCCGAGATCCCCGGCTAGCTAGGCCAGCGGCACCCAGATCTCGATGCCGCCCGATCCGTTCTCCGGGTTGAACGTCTCGCCGTAGCACTCGAGGATGGGCGCATCGGCGACGCGGCAGCCGGACGCGGGCAGCCAGGTGCGCCAGATCGCCTCGAACGTGCTCCGGATCGCCGAAACAGGGCCGCGATGCACGAACACCGCATAGCGGGCAGGCGCCAGCTGCAGCTGCGCCCATCCCGGCGGCAGTGCGCCGGCGTCGCCAACCTCGACGCCGCACAGGTATTCGAAGCCGCCGTCCGGCCCGTTGCGGCACACGCCGTACGCGAGCTTGCCGACCTGCCCCGGCACGCGGCCGAGATACGGCTGGATGCGCTGCCACTGCGCCGCAATGCCGGCGCTGGCGTCACTCGTATAACGGTTGCCGATGCCGGCAATGCACATGCTTCCGCCGTCGACGAAGCGCGGCGGCGCGAGGCTGGCGTCCTGGTTCTGGTTCATCTGGTTCTCCCCGTCATGAAAAGTGGCGCGGCAAGCAGGCGCCGTGCCGCCGGAGTAAGCTGTCGCGATCCGTGTACCTTGGGGGAAGGACCATGCCATGACTGCCAGCTACTCCTCGGATGAACCGTCGCGCGCCGACGTCGATGCGTTCGAAGGTCCGGTTGTGATCGAATTCGGCACCGGCTGGTGCGGCTACTGCCTTGCCGCGCAGCCGCTGGTGTCGTCCGCCTTCGCCGGCCATCCCGGCGTGCGCCACATCAAGGTGGAAGACGGCCCCGGCCGGCCGCTGGGGCGCTCGTTCCGCGTCAAGCTGTGGCCGACGCTGGTGTTCCTGCGCGACGGCCGCGAAGTGGCGCGCGTGGTGCGCCCGGCGGACGCGGGCGAGATACGGCAGGCGCTCGGGCAGATCGATCATTAGAGGGTCATTGCTGCTGATCGACGATCACCATCCAGCCGACGCCGAAGCGGTCAGCGGCCATGCCGAAGCACGGCGAGAAGAAAGTCTTGCCCAACGGCATTCTGACCTGGCCGCCCTCGGAAAGCGTAGCGAACATGCGCTGCGCGGCGGCTTCGTCCGGCGCCGACACCGACAGCGAAAATCCCTGGAAGTCGGGCGTGCCCGCGCAATTGCCGTCCGACGCCATCAGCAGGGTGTCGCCGACGCGGAACGCCGCATGCATCACCTTGTTTTCCGACCCGGGCGGCACCATGCCCGGTGGCGGTGGCTCGGGGCTGTCCTTGTAGCGCATGAGCATTGTCACTTCGGCGCCGAGCGCTTCGCGGTAAAACCCGAGCGCCTCTTCGCAGCGGCCGTTGAAGAACAGGTAGGGCTGGACTTGCATCGCATTCTCCTTTTAAGGGAAAGGGGCAACAGCTGGGGGTGGATCGCGCGATGGCTGGAGTATAGCATTTCACTTGCATCATGCAAGTATGTTATGCTGACCCATATGAAACGTACCGATAACAAGTCCCACTGCCCGGTCAACTTCGCCCTGGAAACCTTTGGCGATCCCTGGTCGTTGCTGATCGTACGCGACATCGTGTTCTGGGGAAAGCGAACCTACGGGGAATTCCTGGAATCGGGCGAGGGCATTTCCACCAATGTGCTCGCCGCGCGGCTGGCGCATCTTGAGCAGAGAGGCATCCTGGCGAAGGGCCCGCATCCGGCGGACGGCCGCAAGGATGTGTATGCGCTGACGGAAAAGGGGATCGCGCTGATCCCCCTCCTGCTGGAAATGTGCGGCTGGAGCGCGGTGCACGATCCGCAAACCACCGCGCCAATGGAATTCGTCCAAGCGGTCTATGCCGACCGGGAAACGATGTTCACGCGGGTACAGGATGCGGTGCGCGCGGGCGGTTCGCTGTTTGGTCCGCAGGCTCTGGTGAAACGCTAGGCAGTCCGTGGCGCAGGCGCGCCTTGTTGCACTTTTCCTCGCCCGGCTGCAGCTCGCGGCAGGGCGAGGGGCGGCTGTCGTACACCGCGCATGCGACCGCGCCGCCGATGCTGCCCTGCAGCGCGACGCAGCGCGGCGATGGCCGGCCGGTACCGGCCATGCAGCTGTACCAGTCATTCACCTTGTCGGTCAGGTGCGCCGGCAGGCTTCGCACTTCCGCTTCGGCCCAGTAGAAGGAAACACGGTAGGTGGCGCAGCAGGCGCCGCAATCCAGGCAGGGATTGTCGTTGCAGGAAAGACGCTCGCTCATCGTGACGACTGATTCTCGTGCGAAATTTGCAAAGCCGTTATTTTGTCGGCCTTTTTTTCCAGGCGTCAACCGCCTACTCGATCGGCACCGTCTCCCACGCATTCATTTCCCGCCTGTGCAGCAGCCGGTGGTACGACCAGCCGGCCAGCCACAGCAGGAAACCGATCACCGCGCACGCCAGCTGCCCGGCCGCCAACCACAGCACCGCGGGCGCCAGCAGCGGCGCCAGCACGCCGGACACCGCCGCCGCCAGCAGCATCTGGGTAAACGACTGGCAGGACGCGACAATGCCGCGTATGTCGTCAAACAGGTCCAGCACCAGCAGCGTGACGCCGGGCGCCACCACCGCCATGCCGAACGCATAGAAGAACAGCGGCAGCACCGACCACGGCAGTGCCGCCGGCGCGAACAGATGGTAGCCGACGTTGAACGCGCCGGCGCCGAGCAGGAAGGCGAAGCCGATCATCACCTGCGTGCCGATCGACAGCAGGCCGGCCAGCCGGTTGACGGTCAGCGCCCCGAGGAAAATGCCGGCCACGGTCGGCACGAATTGCCAGGCGAACTGGTCCGGCCCGAGGCCGAGGTGCCGGGTGACGAAGACCGGTGCGGCCGCCACGTACAGGAAAAGCCCGGCGAAGTTGAAGGCAACGGTTCCGGCCTTCAGCAGGAATAGCGGCGAGCCGAACACCCGGCGGTAGTTCTGCGCCAGTGCACGCGCATTGAACGGCTGGCGGCCGGCCGGCGGCAGGGTCTCCGGCAGCCGCTTGTAGCAGAAATAGATCAGCAGCGCGGTATAGAGGAACAAAAACAGGAAGATCGCGCGCCAGTTCAAGAGCTTCACGATCCAGCCGCCGAGGATGGGCGCGATTGCCGGCGCGACGGAAAAGATCATCGTCACAAGGGACAACAGCCGCGCCGCCGGCGCGCCGGCGTACAGGTCGCGGATGATCGCCCTGCCGATCACGATGCCGGCGCCGGCCGACACGCCTTGCAGGATGCGGAAGGCCCACAGGTATTCGATGCTGTGCGCGGCGGCACAGCCGAGCGACGCCACGCAGAACACCGCGAGCGCGGCGAGGATCACGTTGCGCCGCCCAAAAGCGTCGGACAGCGCGCCATGCCACAGGATCATCAGCGCGAACGACAGCATGTAGGCGGTCAGGGTCTGCTGCACCTCGAGCGAGGTCGCGCGCAGCGTCGCTTCGATTTCGGGAAATGCCGGCAGATAGGTATCCACCGAGAACGGCCCGAGCATCGACAGCGCCGCCAGCAGGAAGGCGAGGCCGCGCAGCGGCGCGGCCCCCATAGCGGGCGCGGGCGGGGTTTCCGGAGTCTTCGTGTCGTGCATGAATGGGGATGGTAACAGCGGTAGCGGCGCCTGCGCCTGCAGGCACCGCGCATGGCTTTCTTTCCAGTCCGACCGGGGCATGGCGCGATTGGTTCATGCGCGCGGCAGGCCTCAGCACCGCCATGCCCCGACGTGCCTGCACCTTGCAAAACGCACAAATTTTGATTTTGCACAAATCGCACCCAGGAGCCATTCCAGCGACGCGTCCTCTTACTTTGACGCGTAGTGTATCAGCGCTGTACACCCTACCTGCCGCCGGCTCCTCCGGATGCCCGGCGCCTTCATCCGTGCCTTGCTTGTTCCGCCCTGCGGCGGAAGGCAGGTTTTCGGGCACGGTCACCCTTGGTTATTGGAGCATGCAATGAAGAACACGAAGAAACTTTACATACTCGCCCTTGTTGCTTCGCTGGCCGCCTGCGGCGGCGACAACGATGATGACGTCGCAACCAATGGCACCGGCACTACACCAACAGGACAGGGAGCCACCCCTGCGGCAACGACGCCGGCAGGGACGACGCCTGGCGCGGCCGCGCCAGGCGCAACAACGCCAGGCGCAGGCACGCCGGGTGCGACCGCGCCGGCAGCCGCGACACCGACCGGCACCGGCGCGACCGCGCCGACCGCTGCCGACAGCACGCAGTTCCTCAACAGCGCCTACCAGGACAGCCTGGCGGAAATCCAGCTGTCGCAGCTGGCGCTGCAAAAATCCACCAACGATGACGTGAGGCGCTTCGCGCAGCGCATGATCGAGGACCATACCGCGATGCGCAACCAGATCACGCCGCTGGCGCAGGCGAAGAACATCGCGCTGCCTGCGGGCCCGACCACCGAGCAGCAGGCCGACATCACGCGCCTGTCCGCGCTCGCCGGCGACCAGTTCGACCTGGCCTACATGCAGCTGAACGTGTTGAGCCATGCGAAGAACGTCGCTCTGGCGCGGGCGCAACTGGCACAAGGCACCGACCCGGATGTGCGTGCGCTGGCAAAGGGCAGCCACCCGGTACTCAAGGTGCATCTCGGGGCGGCGGAAGAGACGCTGTCGGTACTCGACCCGACCTATTACCTGGCGACTGTCCAGCGCGACAGCCTGGCCGAGATCCAGATGGCTCAGCTGGCACAGCAGAAAGCGACGAATGCCGAGGTAAAAGCGTACGCGCAAGAAATGATCGAGGAGCATACGCAAGCCAATACCCGGCTGGCCACACTCGCGCAGCAGAAAAACGTGACCCTGCCGACTGCGCCGTCGCCCGAACAGCAGGCGCTTCTCGCCGAACTGTCCGCGCTTGGCGGCGCCGATTTCGACAAGGCATACATGGACGCCAACGTGATCGCGCACGCGCTGGTGCTGAGCCGCACGGAGAAGCAGGCAAGCAACGGACGCGATACCGACGTGCGCGGCTTCGCACGTGACCTTGCTCTGACCCTCGTCGAGCATCTGGCTGACGCGACCGAGATCAACGAAGACCTGAACGCAAGCTTCCTGTATCGCGCCTTCCAGGACAGCGAAGGCGAAATCGCGGCGGCCAATCTAGCGCTGCTGCGCTCGGCCAATGCCGACGTCAGGGCTTACGCGCAACGGATGATCAACGAGCACCGCGGCGTCAATGCGCAGATCCTGCAGCTGGCGCAGCAGCGAAACGTCGCCCTGCCGACGGAGCCGTCGGCGGAACTGGCGGTGGCCTTCGTTGCGTTGACGCGCCTCACCGGCGTCGAATTCGACCGCGCCTACATGGAGTTCAACGTCAACGCGCACCAGCAGGCGCTGGAGGATGCAACCGCCCAGTCGCAGCAGACCGCCGACGCCGGCCTCCAGGCATTCGCGCAGGCCGCGGTGCCGGTGCTGACGCAGCACCTGGAGAGCGCGAGGACGCTCAGGAACCAGCTGCAGAACGGGCAGGGCCAGACTGCGCCGCAGCCGACGGTGCCGACCGCGGCAACCCCGGCAACTCCGGCGACGGCGGCCACGCCTGCCGGGGCAGGAGCACCTGCGACACCGGCAACGCCGGCCACCCCGGCCACGCCGTCTGCAGCCACAGGCGCTACCACGCCGCAGGGCGGCGCCGCGACGACCTCCTAACCGGGGCGATTCACTGCGCGGGGACGGGCAGCCGCACCAGCCCGTCCGCGCCGGCGGACGCAGCGGCGCCCGCCGGCAGCTCCGCTTGCCGCGCGCTAGCGGCGCGCGCAGATCCAGCGCGCGGCGTCCGCTTCACATCGTTTGTCGATCAGGATGTCGACCACCGCCGCCGCCGCCACGCCGGCGACCAGCAATGCCACCATGGTCTGGATGATGGTCCAGCCTGCCTGCCCGTAACGCACGGGCCTGTGTACCGGATTTTCTGAAGACATTCCCGCCTGCCTCGTGAAATGGCTCGACTGCGGACGCGGCATTCCTGCCGGCCCGCCCACGGGATGCTAAACATTTTCCGCCGCAAGTCATTGACGCTGCATCAATCCGCAGCGACCAAGCGGCAAAATTTCCTGCCGCTCATCACGATTTCCGATTTCCGATTACCATTACCGCTTATTGACTTTCCCAGCCCGACACACCGCCATGACTATTACACAAAGCTCCGCCCCTATCCGCTTCGACGGCCAGGTGGCCATCGTGACCGGCGCCGGCGGCGGCCTCGGCCGCTCGCATGCGCTCCAGCTCGCCGCCCGCGGCGCGAAAGTCGTCGTCAACGATCTTGGCGTGGCGCGCGACGGCACCGGCACCGGGCAGAGCGCGGCGGAAAGCGTGGCAGCCGAGATCCGTGCGGCCGGCGGCGCGGCGATGGTCAGCGGGGCATCGGTCACCGACCCGGCGGCGGTGCAGGAAATGGTGGACCTCGCGATGCGCGAGTGGGGCCGGGTCGACATCCTCGTCAACAATGCCGGCTTCCTGCGCGACAAGACCTTCTCGAAGATGACGCTCGACGACTTCCGCGCGATCGTCGACGTGCACCTGATGGGCGCCGTCTACTGCACCAAGGCGGTGTGGGAAATCATGAAGCAGCAGAATTACGGCCGCATCGTGATGACCACCTCCTCATCCGGCCTGTTCGGCAATTTCGGACAGTCCAATTATGGCGCGGCGAAAATGGCGCTGGTGGGCCTGATGCAGACACTGGCGATCGAAGGCGAAAAATACGGCATCCGCGTCAACTGCCTGGCGCCGACCGCGGCCACGCGCATGACCGCGGACCTGCTCGGCGAAGACAACCTCCAGTTCCTGGCGCCGGAAAAGGTCACGCCCGGCATGCTCTACCTGGTCTCGCGCGACGCGCCGACCAGGACCGTGCTGTGCGCCGGCGCCGGCACCTTCTCGCGCTCCAACATCACGCTGACCGACGGCTTCTACATCGGCGACGGCCCGGACGCGGCGGAACAGCTCGCCGCGAATGCGGCCCGGCTGCAGGATCGCAGCGGCGAAACGGTGCCGCTGACCGGCTTCCAGCAGTTCCAGATGGAAGTCGCCAAGGCACGCGCAGCCAAGGGCTGACGCTTCCCGGCGCGCGATGGACAACCTCAGCCATTCGGTCGCCGGCCTCGCGCTCGGCGAATGCATCCATCGCAGCCTGCCGCCCGAAGCGGATACCGCCAGCGAGCGGGTGCGGCACCGCCTGCTGCTGTTCGCCGCCTGGGCGGCCAGCAACTTTCCCGACCTCGACCTGGTGCTCACGCCGCTGCTGCCCGCGCCGCTCGGCTATCTGCTGCATCACCGCGGGCATACGCATACCTTCCTGTACGCGATCCCGCAAGCCTTGCTGCTGTGGGCGCTGGTCATGTTGTGCTGGCCGGCGGCGCGCCGGCTGACGCGCCGCAGCAGGCATGCGCGCCATGGCTTCATTGCCGCGATCGGCGCCGGCCTGGTGCTGCACCTGCTGATGGATTTTCTCAATTCCTACGGCATCCATCCCTTCCATCCGTTCGACTCGCAGTGGCTGTACGGCGACCTGGTGTTCATCCTGGAGCCGGTGTTCTGGGTCGCATTCGGGGTGCCGCTGGCGCTGACGGCGCCCGGCCGCGCGCTGCGCGCCGCGCTGCTGGTCTTGCTGGCCGGCGTGCCGCTGTTCTTCACGCTGCGAGGCTTCCTGTCCTGGGGATCGTTTGCCTTTCTCATGCTGTGCGGCGCCACCGGCGCGCTGGCCGCACGCCGCGCCGCGCCGCGCAGCGTGCGGGCGCTGGCGGCGGCATTTCTGATCGGCATCGGCTTCGTGCTGGTGCAGGCGGCGGCATCGCGCGAGGCGCGGCGCGTCGTCACTGAAACGCTGCAGCGCGAGGCGCCCGCAGAGCGCGTGCTCGATGTGTCGATGACGGCGTTCCCCGCCAATCCGCTGTGCTGGAACTTCGTGGCGATCGCCAGCGACGAAGCCGGCGGCAGCTATGCGCTGCGCGGCGGCACGGTCAGTGCCTTGCCCGCGCTGTTTGCGGTCGGCGCCTGTCCGCCCGGCCTGTCCGCCGCCGGCCGCGGCGACCGAAGGGCGGTTGCGCCGCTGTTCGAGCGGCGCGGCGACCTGCACATGCTGCGGGCATTAAAGGAAGGGAATTGCCACGTCGAAGCCTGGCTGCGCTTTGCGCGCATGCCGTGGGTGAACGATGAGACGGCAACCGATCTGCGCTATGGAATGACTGGCAATTTCTCGACGCTGCGCCTGGCCGATTTCCGGCAACGCGAATGCGCGCAAGGCGTCCCCGGCTGGGATTTCCCGCGCGCCGACCTGCTGGCGCCGCCGGCCCCTAGATCCGGGCCATCCAGAGGGCAGTAGCAACCAGCAGCAGCGCCATGCAGCGGTTAAAGAAAAGCAGCCGCTTGCCCACCGCCAGCCAGTGGCGCAACAGGGAGCCGGTGAGCGCATAGAGGAAGTTGCTTGCCAGGCCGAAGCACAGCATCACCGGCAGCACCAGCGCGAAACGCTGCGCGGCGTCCGGCGTGCCGGCAATCCAGCCGGCGACGACGGTCAGCGCCAGCATCCACGCCTTGATATTGACGAACTGCAGCATCACGCCCTGCCAGAAGCTGACGTCCAGCCGCGACGCGTCGGCCGACGCCAGTTGCGCCGAACGTGACAGGCGCAGCGCCAGCCACAGCAGGTAGCCGATGCCGAATACCTTGATCGCGATGCGCAGCAGCGGCAGCGTCACGACCAGCGCGCCGAGGCCGCCGGCGCAGGCGGTCAGCAGCACGCCCCAGCCGACCGGCACCGCGAACACGAAGCGCAGCGCGCGCTTGAGGCCGAAGTTGGCGGCCAGCGCGGTCGACAGCGTGGTGTTGGGGCCGGGCGTGAAGCTGGTGGCGGTTGCAAGCGTCAGCAGCGCGGCGAATTCCTGCCAGGGCATGAAGGTCGGCAAGTGAAGTGGAAAGCCGCACCTTACCATCAAGCGGCCGGCGCCGCACGCGTCAGGCCGCCGGCGCGCCTTCCGTGGCTGCCGGCTGCAGCGCCTGCATCAGGTCGGGCAGGCGATAGGGCTTGCGGATGAAGGCGAAGTCGCCCAGATCCCCCTTGTCGGCCAATGCCGGCGCCGGGTAGCCGGAGGCGAGAATGATGCGGATGCCGCGCCCGAGTTCATGCGTGAAACGGGCGAGTTCGATGCCGTCCATGCCCGGCATCACCACATCCGTAAACAGCACGTCGATGTCGTCGGCCCGCTTCAGGATGCCGGTCGCATCCGCGCCGTTGCCGGCGGTGACCACCTCGTAGCCGATGCTGCGAAACAGCTCCACCGAAACCGCCAGCACATCCGGCTCGTCTTCCACGATCAGCACTTTCTGCTTCTTCTGTTCCGGCTCGCCGCCGTTCTCCGGCGCGCCGCCGTTTTCCGCCGCGAGCACGGGAAGATAGAGATGGACGGCCGTGCCCTTGCCAGGCTCGCTCTCGAGCACGACATCGCCGCCGGACTGCGCGACGAAGCCGTACACCTGGCTCAGGCCCATGCCGCTGCCCTTGCCGATCTCCTTGGTGGTATAGAACGGTTCGAATGCATGCTGCAGGACTTCCGGGGTCATGCCGCAACCGGTGTCGCGTACCGTCAGCCGCACGTAATGGCCCGGCTCCAGCGTGCCGACGCCGGCGTTCGCACCCAGCGTGACATTGTCGGTGCTGACCGAGAGCAGGCCGCCGTCCGGCATCGCATCGCGCGCATTGACCACCAGGTTGAGCAGCGCCGCCTCGAACTGCGTTGCATCCAGCCATACGCTCTTCAGGCGCGGCGCGAGGTTGACTTCGAATGTGATCCGGTCCTGGCAGGCGCGGCGCAGGATCGCCTCGAAGCCGCCGATCAGGGTATTGAGGTTGTACGCGCTCGAACGCAGCGGCTGCCTGCGCGCAAAGGTCAGCAGTTGCTGCGTGAGCAGCGCGCCGCGGCGCGCGGCGGCCTGCGCGCTGCCGATCAGGCGCGACGCGTTCGGCGTCTGCACCTCGCGCGACAGCAGTTCCAGGCTGTTGACGATCACCGTCAACAGGTTGTTGAAGTCGTGCGCGACGCCGCCGGTGAGCTTGCCAATCGCTTCCAGCTTCTGCGACTGCAGCAGCCGGCTGCGCGCTTCTTCCAGCGCCTGCGCCGCCGCCCGCCTTTCAGTGATGTCGCGGGTCACCTTGGCAAAGCCGATCAGCTGGCCGTCGTCGTCGCGGATCGCATCGATCACCGCATGCGTCCAGAAACGCGATCCGTCCTTGCGCACGCGCCAGCCTTCGCTTTCGAAACGGCCTTCCTGCGCGGCGGTGGCGAGCGCCTTCATCGGCAGCCCGACGGCGCGGTCCTCCTCGGTGTAGAAGCGGGAAAAATGGGTGCCGATCACCTCGTCGGCGGCATAGCCCTTGATCCTCTGCGCGCCGGAATTCCAGTTGGTGATTTCGCCTGCCGGCGACAGCATGTAGATCGCGTAATCGACCACGCCCTGCACCAGCAGGCGGAACTGTTCTTCGCTGGCGCGCAGCGCGCGGCCGCTCTTGGGCGGCGTCTGGCGGGGCGGGTTGTCGGGGAAATCCTTGTCGTTGTCCATTCTTTGCACGTGACGGGAGAACGCTCTTCGGGCGGCATTACCCTTGGGCACTATGCCGGCGGCAGGAGTTGCCGGTTTTGATTATCGTCAACTCGCATGGTGCCGGCACGCCTACTCCTCGGGTGCCACCTTGTGCTGCGCGACCATGCGCTGCTGGGTGGCCGGCGGCACGATGTCGTAATGGCTGAATTCGACCGTATAGCTGCCGCGCCCGGCGGTGGTGGAATGCAGCCGCGACTGGTAGCCGTTGAGCTCCGACAGCGGCACCTGGCCCGACACCACCAGCGTGGTTGCCTGCACCGTGCGCATGCCGCTGATCTGGCCGCGCCGTGACGACAGGTCGCCGGTGATGTCGCCCATGCACTCCTCCGGCGACACGATCTCGATGTTGACGATCGGCTCCAGCACCATCGGCCGCGCCTTCATCACCGCGTCGATGAAGGCCTTGCGGCCGGCGGTCGCGAACGCCACTTCCTTCGAATCCACCGGATGGCTCTTGCCTTCATACACGATCACGCGCACATCCTGCATCGGGAATCCGGCCAGCGGCCCGGCCTCCAGTACCTGGCGGATGCCTTTTTCCACTGCCGGGATGAACTGGCCGGGAATGGTGCCGCCCTTGACCTCGTCGACGAATTCGAAGCCGGCGCCGCGCGGCAGCGGCTCAATGCGCAAAAAGACTTCGCCGAACTGGCCGGCGCCGCCGGTCTGCTTCTTGTGGCGGTGGTGGCCTTCCGCATGGCCGGCAATGGTTTCACGGTAGGCGATTTTCGGTGGATGGGTGGCCACCTCGATCCTGTACACCTCCATCATCCGTTCCAGCGCAGTGCGCAGGTGCAGTTCGCCGAGGCCGAGCAGCACCGTCTCGTTGGTGCTCGGCTGGTGCTCGACCTTCAGGCAGGGATCCTCCGCGGTGAGCTTCTGCAGGATTTCCCACATGCGCTGCTCGTCGCCGCGCTTCTTCGGTTCGATCGCGAGCCCGAAGATCGGCGTCGGCAAGGTCGAGGGGCGCAGGTGGATGTGATCGTCCTCGGCGGCGTCGTGCAATACCGCATCGGCCACCATGTCTTCGATCTTTGCCACCGCGCAGATGTCGCCCGGCACTGCCTGCTGGACCTCCACCTGCTCCTTGCCCTGCAGCATGTACAGATGGGCAACCTTGAACGGCTTCCTGCCGTCGCCGATGTAGAGCATGCTGTCGCGCCGGACGGTCCCCTGGTGGATGCGGAACACCGCGATCCTGCCGATATAGGGGTCGACGGTAATCTTGAACACATGCGCGAGCACATGCTGCGCCGGGTCCGGCAGCGCCCGGATTTCCTTCTTGCCGTCCGGCGCGTTGTCGTCGTCGCGGTAAAACAGCGGCGGGTTGCCTTCGGCCGGATTCGGCATCAGCCTGACAAACACGTCCAGCAGTTCGGCGATGCCGGCGCCGTTGCGTGCCGACACGAAGCAGACCGGTACCAGATGGCCTTCGCGCAGGGCCTGCTCGAAGGGCGCATGCAACTGCTCGGGTTCGATCTCGCCCTGCTCCAGATAGAGCGCCATCAGGTCCGCATCGACTTCGACCACCTGGTCGACCAACGCGCGGTGCGCCGCTTCCACTGATGAAAAATCGGACGCGCCGGACGGATTGAAAAAGCAATCGACGACCCGTGTCCCGCCATCGGCGGGCAGGTTGATCGGCAGGCATTCCTTGCCGAAGGTTTCCTGGATGCGCGCCACCAGCGCGGGCAGGTCGACGTTTTCCGCATCGATCTTGTTGACGATGATCATGCGACACATGTTGCGCTGCTTCGCCAGCTCCATCATGCGCGCGGTGATCATTTCGATGCCGTTCTGCGCATTGATCACAACCGCCGCGGTTTCGACCGCTGCCAGCGCAGTGATCGCCTGGCCGATGAAGTCGGGATAGCCGGGCGTGTCGAGCAGGTGAATGCGGGCGTCGCGCACGTCGAGATGGGTGACGGCTGACGTCAGGGAATGCTGGTACTTGCGTTCCAGCGGATCGTAGTCGCAGACGGTGGTGCCGCGCTCCAGGCTGCCGGGGCTGCCTATCATCCCGGCGCGGTGCAGCAGCGCTTCCGCCACGCTGGTCTTGCCGCTCGCGGTATGGCCGAGCAAGGCAATGGTTCGGATCGCTTCGGTACTGTATGGCATCGGATATTCCTTTCCGAAAGCAACTTGACCGGCGCGCGCGGGAGCGCACCGGCAAGACCATTATGGAGCCTGCCCCGCGTTCCGGCAAACGCTACCAGCGGGAAAAATGATCTTCGGTAACACCGCCCAGCCGCCTGACTTCGCGCGGCGGCGCATCCGGCGCCGCCTTCACCCAGCCGCTGAAACTGCCGATCGGCTGCACGTAACGTGAAGCCGCCACCAGCAGGTTCTTGTCTTCGCGGCGCATGCCTTCCGGCTCGAACTGCAGGTCTAGCAGGCCGTCGTCGGTATGCACATGCCACGGCGCCATCGGGTCGAGCGGATCGTAGTCGAACAGCGCGCCGCCGAGCGGAATCAGGCGGCCGTCCAGCCACAGCACGTTTTCATGATTCCCGAAATAGCCGGCCTGCAAGTTGAAGCCCATGTCCAAGCCGTGCCCCGATGCCCAGCGCCAGGCGGTGTCGCGCGCCAGCAAGCCGTTGGAATAATCGAGGCTGGCGACGCCGCCGCTCAGGTCGTACCTGCTTCCGCCAGCGCGCACTTCGCCGGCGAGCGCCATGCCGGGCGATTTCTGCGTGGCATGCACGGAGCCGCCCTCGACCGGGCCGACGGCCAGCAGCGGCGTCGCGGTGCCGGCATTGAAGGTGGCGTCGATCGCAAAGCTGCCGCAGCGCAGCGTCAGTTCATGGCGGCCGCCGTCGACTGCGCGGCAGGCGATGCGGTTGCCGAGGAAGCGGAAGGAACTGGTGGCGCCGGGCGTGTCCGGCACATGCGCGGTCAGGCCTGGCAGCCCGTCCTGCGAATAGGACGCGACAACCTTGCGCTGGCGGCGGTCGAACGCATACGCGAAGGCCGTATTGATCCAGCCGAGGTCGACGATGGCGATGCCGCAGAATAATTCTTCCGTGCACAACGCGACGTATTGCCAGCGCTTGTGATGCAGCCGGCGCCATAGCGCGCCGCGTGCATATGGTGGCGCCAGCGCGGACCAGTCGATCCGGTCGGCAGTGCCGGCATAACGGCCGAAGCGCGGATAACCGTCGCTGTCGGGCACGCCGGCGGCAGCCGGCGGAATGCTTGCCGGATCGAGCGACAGGTCCATGCGGCGGTCCTTGAAAGAAAGGCAGGCCAGGAAGGCCCGGAAGAGCCCATCTTACTCCTGCGCCACACTTGCGGCTTGAATCCGGTCAAACCGGCAGGCGAACCTGCGGCAGGCAGACCTGGCTTTGCTCCTGCACGGCGGGCACCTGGATCCGTGCGGACGGGCGGCTGATGTGGTAGCCCTGCGCATAGTCGATGCCGAGCGCGCTGACGGCCTTGAGGATGTCAGCGTCTTCGACGAATTCGGCGACCGTCTTGATCTTCAGTTCCTTGGCCAGCGTCACGATGCTCTTGATGAAGGCGAGATAGATCTCGTCATGCAGCATGTTGCGCACAAATTCGCCTTCGATCTTGATGTAGTCGACCGGGAAACACTTAATGTACTGGAAGGAGGAATAGCCGGAACCGAAATCGTCGATCGCGAAGCTGAACCCCTGCACCTTGGCGTCGAGCACGAATTTCTCCAGCAGCGTCAGGTTGCGCACCGTCTCGCGTTCGGTGATTTCGAACACGATGCGCGACGGCGCGATCCCGTACTGCCCCGCCAGCCGGCTCACATGCGACGCGAATTCGCCGACGATCAGCGCCTTTGGCGACAGGTTGATGAAAAGCATGCCCTGGTAGCCCTGCAGCCGCACCTCGGCGAATGCCTTTTCGATCAGCTGGTAATCCATCTTGTGCGCGATGCCCATGTTTTCCGCCTCCTCGATGAAATCGTTGGCGGTGACGATCTGGTCGTCGAGGCGGATGCGCATCAGCAGTTCATGGATCACGACCTCGCCGGTCTTCGCATCGCAGATCGGCTGGAAGTAGGGGGTGATGCGCTGCTCGTCGAGCGCATTCTGGATCATCAGCGATTTTTCGCCGGCCTTGCGGAACACCTCGGCCATCTCGTCTTCGCTCGGCATCGCGATCGCGTTCTTGCCGGCATTCTTGGCCTTGTACATCATGTTGTCCGCGACCAGGAACAGGTCCTTCGGGTTGTCGCCGTGGTTCGGGCTCATCGCGATGCCGATCGATGTCGTGGTGCGCACCCGGTTGCCGTCCGGCGCGACGAGCGCGAACTGGTCCATCATCTCGGTGATGCGCTGCGCCACCATGTGCGCCTGGGTCTCGGTCGCCTCGGGCAGGATGATGCAGAACTCGTCGCCGCCGTAACGCGCGATCATGTCGCCGTTGCGCACCGCGCCGTGCAGCAGCTTGGCGAACTCCTGCAGGAAGCTGTCGCCGAAGTGATGGCCGAAGCGGTCGTTGATGGTCTTGAAATTGTCCATGTCAAGCATCATCACCGCGAAAGTCTGGTTGTGGCGGCGCGCGCGGCCGATCTCGTAACCCAGCAGTTCCCAGAACATGCGCTGGTTGTACAGGTCGGTCAGCGGATCGCGCGTCGCATAGTGTTCCAGGTCCTTGGTGTACTTGTAGATCGCCTTGACCGAGCCGACCAGGTTCAGCAGCGTGGTCAGGATGCTGCCGATCACCATGTTGCGGATATTGTCCTCGGCCATCATCGACTGCACGCCGATGCCGACGATGCCGCCGATCTTCGGCGTATCCAGCAGCAGGGTCTTGGTCTGCACTTCGATGTCGCGCGTGCTGAGGTCAGGCAGCATGCCTTCCTCGTCGGCGACGTTATGCGCGATCGGCAGCAGCGTCGAACCGCGGAAGAACGGCGTCTCGTCGATCTGGCGGCGCAGGATCTGCTCGAACAGCCGCACCGTCTCCTGCTGCGGCGGGTTGCGCCAGAACACCTCGCACTCGTAGGCTTCCTCTTCCACGCGGAAGATCGTCACCAGCGCATAGGCATCGATGATCGGGTTGATCTCCAGCAGCAGGTTCTTGATGAACTCGCGCCAGTCGCGCACCACGTTGGAAGTGATGATGAATTTTTCCAGCAGCCGGATCTCGAATTCGAGCACGCCCTTGTCGACCGCGACGCGCCGTATCTTGTCCACCAGCAGCGTTACGTTGTCGAAGGCCTGGTTGAACTCCTCGAAGCCGAAATCGACCTTATGCATGTCGAAGCGGTCGAAGTCGCGGATCGTGTTGAACGCTTCCACCTTGCCGCGGAACAGGTCCATCGAGCGCTTCAATCGCTTCGCCGCGCCGCCGGTCAGTGCGCCGGCGACCGCCAGCACCACCAGCCCGAGCCCGAGGAACAGCGCCACATAGTAGATGCGCACGCGCGACGTGACCGTCTGCAGGTTGTGCCGCACGGCGAGCGCGCCGAGCGTCTCGCCGGCTTTCGCATTGTCGTGGCAGCGCAGGCATTCCGCCTCGGCGGCCACCGGCTGCACATAAAGCACATGGTTGCCGCGCACAATGCGCGTTCCGCTGCCGCCATTCAGCACCGCGCGCACTTCGTCCGGGACCGGCTGCGTGCTTTCGCCAAAGCGCGCCTCGACGCTTTTTGCGCGATAGACGTCGATGCGGTCCACGGTGCTGGCGAACGTTGCCTTCGCGCCGGCGGCCGCTTCTTCCTGCTGCGCGCGCGAGCCGCCCTTGCGCAGCACCTGCAGCAGGGTGTCGGCGTTCTGCCGCGCGATTTCCGCGGAGACGTCGAGATTGCGCTCCTCCAGCAGCTTTTCGTACAGGATGGAGGAAGCGAACGTGGCGCCGAGGAAGACCACCGCGGCCACGCCCACCGTAGCGCCGAACACGAAGCCGCGCAGGGTGCCGGACAACTGCATGAGCTTGCGCAAAATGTTAGCCATGCCGCCGCCCTATTGTGCCGCGCCGCCGTCGCCGGCGCAGCCGACGCAGCGGTCCTTGCCCGCCATCTTCGCGCGGTACATGCGCTCGTCGGCGATCTCGACCAGCTGCTGCCAGTCGCCGGCGCCGTCGGCGATGCGCTCGGCGACGCCGATGCTGGCGGTCACGCGCCCGCCGTCGGGCCGCAGCCCGAGGCCGACCGACTGCAGGCGGGCGACCGCGGTGGCGGCGGTGGCACCGTTGGCATCGGGCAGCACGATCACGAATTCCTCGCCGCCCCAGCGCAGCAGCATGTCGCCCGAGCGCAGGTTGGCGCGCAGGCTTTCGGCTGCGCCCTGCAGCACGCGGTCGCCGGCGTCGTGGCCGAAGCGGTCGTTGACCTGCTTGAAATTGTCGAGGTCGAGGAACACCACCGACAGCGGTGCGCCGCTGCGCGCGGCGATGTGGAACTGGATATCGAGCATTTCCTCGCCGCTGTTGCGCGAAAAGCATCCGGTCAGGCCGTCATGCGTAGCCTGGCGCACCAGCGACATCATGAAACTGAGCTGGCTCATGCCGGCAAGCGCCGCCACCGTCGCGATCAGGAACAGCAGCCAGAATGCGCCGAGGTGCGAGCTCCAGCTGAGGATGTCGAGCCGCATCAGCGCGACCAGGCCTTCGGCGCCGAGCACCGGCAGCGCGAACAGCACGCTTTCGACCGCCGTCAGCGGAAATACCGCGAGGCCGGCAACCATCACGAACGGCAGGAACGCGTAACCGGCCGAAATGGCGGCGGCGGGGCCTGTCATGTCGAAATGCGACAGCATCGGGTGCGAGTAGATGAAAAACACAGTCGGGATGCCGAACATCACCGCCAGTGCGCGATACGCGTCGTTTATCCGCACCGACTTGCGATACGACAGCGCAAGCATCGCAAAGGCAATCGTCGTCGCGATGCGCCCCACCACCAGCAGCACGGTCACCGGCCAGGCAAACACCGCGATGTCGATCACGATCCAAAGCGGCGTGAGCACCGCGAACAGGGCCGCGACCATGCGCACGCGCGAGATGATCATGTCGGCGCGCCGGCGCCGCAGCAGCTTCGGATGGCCGGAGGGCAGGATCAGCTCGCGCAGCAAGTCGCGCGGCAACGCACCGAGCACGGTGCCGAACAGGAACTGGAAAAATCGGGATAGCTTTTGCACGCTGGGTCTTTCTACGCGCCCCGGTCGGGGGACGCAATGATTCCGGAGGAGCGCGCGGTCGAATGGGGAAACCCGTTGGAACGGGCGGACCGCGCCGCTGCATCCGGTTTGCGCGCGCCGCGCGGTCGGCAGCAGGACTGCTGCGGCGCTCGTGCAGGCTGTGGCGATTCCGGAAATGCAATTCATTCCGTCGCCGAACTTTACGCTTTCCGAAATGAAATTTTATTGTTTTGAATCAAAATTCGCCAGATTAAATTCTTGCACCGCAGACGTTGTTGTGCTTGCGCCTCAGTGGTAGCGCTTTGCCATGATCTGCTGCAGCTTGAGCTTGAGCGTATCGGCATTGAAAGGCTTGACGATATAACCATCCGCGCCTGCCTTCGCCGCGGTGAGGATCATCTCGCGCGTTGCTTCGGCGGTCACCAGCAGGACCGGAAGGCGTTGCAGCGGCACTTCTTCGCGGATCGCGCGCAGCAGGCTGATGCCATCCATGTGCGGCATGTTCCAGTCGGTGACCACGAAATCGAAGGGCCGGCCGTCTGCTTCGGCGGCCCGCAGCAGCTGCAGCGCCGACTTGCCGTCAGCGGCTTCGGAAATCCGGATGTCGCGCAGTTGTTCTTTCAGCAGGCTGCCGATCACGCGGCGCATGCTGGCGATGTCGTCGACAACCAGGAAATGCGCCTGCACGTAGCGCTCGCTTGCCACTGCTTCCGCTTCCGCAAGCAGGCCGGCGCGGCCGAAAGAGGCCATGAGATTGGTCGGGCACATGATATCCGTCTACCTTGTTATTGCTCTTGCATGCCCTGCGGCATGCTGCCGGAATCTGTGTCAGGGAGTCTCCCCCTGTTGTTTTTCTTGCCCTGCCAGATCGCCCCCGGTGTCGGGGGCATGTGATGGAAGCTTATCCCTGTTATTGCTTCTGTGAAATGATTCCCGTCAAGCAAAACGTTGCTGGCCCTGTTGCTCCGTTCGTGAGCGCCGCGCCCGGCGCAATCCCAGGTACTCCAGCTCGGCAAACAGCGCGACCGCCGCCGCCTGCACGATCACCAGCGCCTGCCCCCACATTGTCGGCGCGAGGTGCCCGGACAGCAGCAGCGCCGCGCTGTCGGCGACCCACAGCAGGTTGACCGCGATCACGCACCAGACCAGGCGCACCGGCAGGAACGGCCGCGTTCCGGTCCATGCGACGAAGGCGGCAACCGGCAGCAGCAGCAGGGCGGCCGCGCGCAGCAGGACGGCCGGCAGTCCAAGCAACGGCGACAGCGCATCGGCCGCCGCCAGCAGTGGCAGCGCCATGAGAGCGCCGGCGGCGGCGTCGGCGAGCAGGACCTGGCGCAGGAAACGAGGGAAGGGAAGCTGTTGCATGGCAATCTCCTTGGTTGGGTGATGGTTGCGGGCTACGAGACCATCTTTGTCCATGCACTGCAGCGCGTCGATTACCTGAGAGGTAATGGGAAGGATTGCGCCGCTTCGGCTAAGATCGTTCCCATGATGACCACCACCACCCGTCCCGTCGGCGATTTCCTTCGCGAGTGGCGCCAGCGGCGCCGCATGAGCCAGCTCGACCTCGCGCTGGAGGCAGAGATCTCCGCCCGCCACCTGAGCTTCATGGAAACCGGCCGCGCGATGCCGAGCCGGGAGATGGCGCTGCGCCTGGCAGAACGCCTCGACATGCCGCTGCGCGAGCGCAATGCGCTGCTGGTTGCCGCCGGCTTCGCGCCCCTGTTCCCCGAGCGCAGCCTGGACGATCCGTTGATGGCGCCGGCGCGCCGCGCGATGGAACTGGTGCTCGCCGGGCATGAGCCCTTCCCCGCGCTGGCGGTGGACCGCCACTGGAACCTGGTGGCGCACAACCGGGCGGTGCCGCCCTTCCTCGCCGGCGTCGACCCGGCGCTGCTGACGCCGCCGGCCAACGTGCTGCGCCTGAGCCTGCATCCGCAGGGGCTGGCGCCGCGCATCGTGAATTACTGGGAATGGCGCAATCACCTGTTCGAGCGCCTGCGGCACCAGGTCGGCCTGAGCGGCGACCCGACGCTGGCGGCGCTGATGGCGGAGCTGGCGTCCTATCCCGCCCCGGATGGCGCGCAGCCGCATGCCGCATCGGGCAGCAGCGATTACGCGGGCGTGGTGGTGCCGCTGCAATTCGTCACCGATGCCGGCACGCTGTCCTTCATCAGCACCACGACGGTGTTCGGCACGCCGATCGACGTCACACTGTCGGAACTGGCGCTGGAAACCTTCTTCCCGGCCGATGCGGCGACCGCGCAGGTGTTGCGCAGCATGGCGGAATAGCGCTACGCGGCAAGTATCGCCTCGATCTGGTTGCCCGGCAGCGGCTTGCTGCAATAGTAGCCCTGCAGCTGGTCGCAGCGCAGCAGCTTGAGCAGCTTGGCCTGCTCGCCGTCGTCGACGCCCTCGGCGATCACGCCCAGCTGCAGCGAATGCGCCAGCGAGATCACCGAACTGACGATCGCCAGTCCGGACGGACTGCGGTTCATGTCGACCACGAAGGAGCGGTCGATCTTCAGCAGGTCGACCGGCAGGCGCGTCAGGTAACTCAGCGATGAATAGCCGGTGCCGAAATCGTCGATCGCGATCTTCATCCCCATTTCCTGCGCCGCGCGCAACTTGGCGATGTTCTGGTCGATGTCTTCCATCAGGATGCTTTCGGTGATCTCGAGATCGAGGATGCGCTCTCCCTGTGGAATGCGGCTGCCGACGCTGGCCAGCGTATCGACGAAGTCGCGGTGGCGCAGCTGCACCACCGACAGGTTGACCGCGATCGGCGGCGGCGCCAGGCCCTTGGCGCGCCAGCCGAGGTAATCGCTGATCGCCCGCTCCATGATCCAGCGGCCGACCGGCAGGATCATCCCGGTTTCCTCGAGAATCGGGATGAACGACGCCGGCAGGACCAGCCCGCCTTCCGGATCGTCCCAGCGCAGCAGCGACTCCAGCCCCTTCACGCTGCCGTCGACGGTGTCGTACTTCGGCTGGTAGTACAGCGTGAATTCGTCCCGTTCGAGCGCGCGGTACAGCCGGTTTTCAAGGGTCAGCCGGCGCGCCACGCTGGCATTCATTTCGGGCCGGAAGAACAGGTAGGCATCCGCGGTCTTTTGCGCCTTCTTCAGCGCCACCTCGGCATTCTTGAGCAGCATGTCGCGCTCTGCGCCATCGCCAGGGAACAGTGAAATGCCGGCCTTGGCGCTGATGTACATTTCGCGGCCGTCGACCTCGAACGCCGGACCGAAGCAATTCGCAAGCAGGCGTTCGATCACATGCGCGGTGTTCGACCCGCCGCGGATGTCGGCCAGCAGGACCGCAAACACGTCGACGCCGATGTGCGCCAGCGTGTCCTGCGACGAGATGTGCGCATGCAGGCGGTCGGCCGCCTGGCGCAGCAGCGCGTCGCCGACATGCCGGCCATAGGTCTCGTTGACGTGCGAAAAGCGTTCGATGTCGAACACCACCACGCCGATCGCCTGCGCATCGTGGCGCGCGATCTCGATCTGGCGCTGCAGCCGGTCGAGGAAGAGATTGCGGTTCGGGAAGCCGGTGAGCGCGTTGTAATAGGCAAGGTAGCGGGTCCGCTCTTCGCTGACGATGTGGCCGAGCGCAAAGGAAAGGTCGTCGGCCAGCTCGTTGAGCAGCTTCATCTCTTCGCGGTCAAAAAATCCGGCCTCCCCCGCGTACAGGCACAGCACGCCGATCGTCTTGCGCGCCGCGCACAGTGGCAGGATGGCAAACGACTGCAGCCCGCTGCCCAGGTGCACGTCGCGGTGCCGCAGGCGCCGCTCCGCGGCGGCGTCATTGCAGACCACCGGCTTGCCGCTCTTTATCGCGTAAGCAACCAGTCCGCGCTCCTGCGGCACTTCGCCGCGCGCGTACTCGGGCCGTCCGCGGTAGGGTTGCCAGCTCACCGCCGCGACATTCAGGGAATGCGGCCGCCCGAACCCGGCCCAGGCCATGCGGAACCGGCCATGCTCGACCGCGATCCGGCAGACTTCGTGCATCAGGGCCTCGCGTTCGTTGATGCGCACGATGGCCGAATTGGTCGCGCTCATGATGCCCTGGATCCGGCTCAGGCGCGCGATCTTCCTTTCCTGGTTCTTTCGCTCGGTAATGACCTCGGTAAACATCATGATGCCGCCGATCTCGCCCTGTTCGGTGTACCAGGGATGGATTTCCCAGCGCACCCAGTCCAGCGATCCGTCGCCGCGCAGGAACTGCGCCTCGTCGCGCTTGTCGCTCGCGCCCTCCAGGCATTGCTGGTAGATCTGGCGCCAGGGCGCCGGCGTCTCGGGAAAGACCTCGTAGTGCGACAGGCCGATGATGTCCCTGTCGCCGAGCCGGTAGTCCGCATGCCAGCGCGGACTGACGAGCAGGTAGCGCAGCCCGCGGTCCAGCATCGCCACAGCGGCCGGATTGTGCTTGATGAACATCCGCATCCGCTCTTCGGACAAATGCAGCGCGTGAGCCTGGCGCTTGAGCGTCTCGTTCATTTCCCGCAGCTGGGCGACGGTTTCCACATACCCGCGGTGCATCATCTCGAACGGCGCCAGCGCCTGCTCGAGGAACTCCGCCGCCCTGTTCAGCAGGTGTGCGGCTTCCACACTGATGCCGGTAGCAATGGATGAAGCGGAAGAGTGCAGGGCATCCAGATGCGCCTGGTGCAGGTCGAGGATGCTCAGCCGTCCGGTCGCACCCTTGCGCCCGAGTTCATACGCACGCAGCAACGCATCCTCGTCCGCCTGGCCATGCAGGTATGCCATCAGCGCCTGCCGGTATTCCTGCCGGAAGGACGCATCAAAACCCGCCTCGCCCGCTTCCTGTCCGGTTGCGGCGCGAGGCGGATCTGCCTCCCTTGGAATCACGGCACTGCTGCCGGCGCCTTGTTTCCGTTTATCCATTGCACTCCAACTATCAAGGCGTCATCCGTACTCTTTGCGTGTTGCGTCAATATATGGTTCACCAGTTGCCGCGGTTGCAAGAGGGCTCCGATCTCCCTGATGAAAGCAGTGGCAATGCCGTCGGTTGCAAGCAACAGCAGGTCACCCGGATAAACCGGCAGGGTAACCGGATTGAGCGGCGGCAGGCGGTCGCCGACGATGCCGCCGCGCGGCACGATTGCGGCCGGCTTGGCCCCCGGCGCCGCCGCACGCAGCAGGAACGCGTCGACATTGCCGACCGCCAGCCAGCTCATCGTGCAATGGGCAGCGTTGAAGGACGCAAGCGTCATCACCGCGCCGCGCGAGGTTTTCAGCGCATGATGGCAACGCTGCATCAGCACCGGCAACGGGTCGCCGGGCTGCTGCGCCAGCGTGTCGATCGCCAGCACCGCAGCGTCATGCGCGCGCGGGCCGTGGCCGAGTCCGTCCACCACCGCGGCCAGCGCGCCGCCGGGGAAAGGGGCGACCAGGTAGGCGTCGCCCGATTCGGCTTCGCCCGGTATCGGCCGCCCGGCCACCCAGTATTCCACCAACGGTGCGTCACCGACTGCTGTCATCGCCTCACCGCTCCCACTTCTTCATCGTGATCGTGGTGCCCTTTCCGACTTCGGACACGATATCGAATTCATCCATCAGGCGCTTGGCGCCGGGCAGGCCGATGCCGAGGCCGCGCGACGTGGTGTAACCGTCCTGCATCGCGAGATCAAGGTCGGCGATGCCGGGCCCCTTGTCTTCTGTGACGATCAGCATGCCGCGCCGCGCTCCTTGCTGGATCAGTTTCAGCCGCATGTGGCCCGACTGCGCATACAGGACCGTATTGCGCGCGATTTCCGAAATCGCGGTAGCGATGATGGTGCGCTCGCTGTTACTGAAGTGCAGTGCGGCCGCAAGTTGCTTGCCGCACTGCCTGGCTTTCAGCACATCGACATCCGAGCGCAAAGGCATCACGGTTTCCGCGGCGTCAGGCACTTGAAGCATGTTTTTTTCCGCTCCGCGAACGCAGTATCGAAAGCCCGTCTTCCAGGTCCATCGCGACGATGATGCCGTCGAGCCGCAAGCCGAGCTGCACCATCGACATCGCAACTTCCGGCTGGATGCCGACGACCACGGTTTCCGCGCCCAGCAGCCTGGTCATGTTCGCGATCGCGCGCAATGTGCGCGCGGCGAAGGAATCCATCAGTTCCAGCACCGTGACGTCGATCAGCACCGCGCGCGAGCGGTACTGCCTGCATTTCGCGACGAGCTGGTCGCGCAGGTTCAACAGCTCCGCGTCGGTCAACTCGTCCTGGATGGAAGCGATGAGGAAGTCTTCTTGTTTGAGGATGGGAACGCCCATGGGGAGTCCTTTTTATTTTCGCCCGCGCTCAGCGCGCTTCTGTTTCTACCCTTACCATTTTGTACCCCGCGAGCCGTTCGGCAAGCTCCAGTCCGCTCTGCATGTCGCCCACCGTCTCGATGCGCCCGAGGTCGATACCGAGCGTCACCATCGTCAGCGCGATGTCCGGCGACACGCCCGACACGATGACCCGCGAGCCCATCAGCCGCGCCGCCTCCACCGTCTGCACCAGGTGGCTGGCGACGCGGGAATCGACATAGGGCACGCCGGTGATGTCGACCACGACCACCTTGGAGCGGGTGTCGCGGATCGAATGCAGCAGTTGCTCGGTCAGCTGCGCGGCGCGGAAGGAATCGATCATGCCGATGACCGGCAGCAGCAGGATGCCGTCGCGGAACGGCAGCACCGGCGTGGAGAGTTCCTTGATCGCCTCCTGCTGGCGGCCGATGGTGCGCTCGCGCGACTCGATGTAAGTGTCGATCGCCAGACCGATATCGAGGAAAGTCAGCTTCATCAGCGACAGGAAGGCGCTGAACGCGCGCTCCGGCTCGTCGCGATAGGTCTCGGACAGGCGCGCGAATACCGTGCGCAGGTAGAAGTTGTACATTCCGAGATAGGCTTTCATCGGCAGCGAGATGCGTTCGTGCACGCTGCCGACCTTGAGCCGGTTTTCGATATAGTCGGTGTCGTAGTTGCCCTCCGTCAGGCGCACGAAGTAATTTTTCTGCGCATTTTTCACGCGGGCAAGCACTTCCGGATCGGAAAAGAAGACGCGCGTCTCCTCGAACGACAGCAGATGCCGGTAAAACTCCTCGATCACCTCGTCCGCATAGCGCTCCGACAGCTCGCCGATGCTCTTGAGCCGGGCCACGTCGTCGTCCCCGAACTGCAGGAAGCGCTTCCGGTTCCCGATTTCTTCGTCATCGATGTTCAGGGCGGCGAGTAGAGAGCGGTCTTTCCGGCGGTGGGCTGGCGCGTCCATGGGCGGTCCTCGTTGTCGTGGGTATACGGCAGGAAATTCGTTAGACGTGGGTTTCGGAAAATGAGGAATGCACGTGGTTGCAGGGACAAGCACGCGCGCCTTGAGCGAGAGCGCCATCCATGTCGCGATGGCGCCGACGACAGTAACATTGAAGGCACGCAACAAACGGCCGACGGCTGTTTGACTGTGTGCCAAGGCGCATAGTTTCCTGAGGATTTCAGGGAGCGCGTCGGGGGCGGGCGGGGGTCTGCCACCGCCGCACGCGCTGTTGTTGCGTCGCACAGCGCGAAGGCGGGGACGACGGGAAGCGAAGGGACGGCAGGCGCCGGAAGAAAAGCTTGTCAGCCGCCGCCGCGCTGCAGCAGGCGCTCGAACTCCTCGGCGGGCACCGGCTTCGAGAACAGGTAGCCCTGCGCGAAATCGCAGCCGCTTGCGGCCAGGAGCTGGCGCTGCGCCTCGGTTTCGACGCCTTCGGCGACGACCTTGATGCCGAGCTTGTGCGCCATTACGATGATTGCCTCGCACAGCGCAAGGTCGTCCGATCCGGCGGCAAGGTTGCGCACGAAGGCCTGGTCGATCTTGAGGTAGTCGATGTCGAATTTCTTCAGGTATGCGAGCGAGGAGTAACCGGTGCCGAAGTCGTCCAGCGCCACCTGCACGCCATGGTCGCGGAAGGTCAGCAACTGCTCGGTCACGGCGGGCGACGCATCCATCAGCAGGCCTTCGGTGATCTCGACCAACACGCTCTGGCCGGGCAGCTGCAACATGGCAAGGTAGTCCAGCCATGCGGCCTGGTCGATGCCTTCCTTCTGGAATTGCAACGGCGACACATTGACGCTGATCTGGAACTGCGGGTCGTAGCGGCCGCGCCATTGCGCCGCCTGCCGCGCCGCTTCACGGAACATCCACTCGCCGATATCGACGATCATGCCGGTCTCCTCGGCAACCGGGATGAATTCCGCCGGGCTGATCATCCCGCGCACCGGGTGGACCCAGCGCACCAGCGCTTCCGCCTTGCGGATCGCACCGGTCGAAAGGTCGACGATCGGCTGGTAGGCCACACGGAACTGTTTCTCGGAAAGCGCGGTACGCAAGTCGCTTACCATGCGCTTGCGCGCCTGCGCTGCCTGCTGCATCGAGGCGGTGAAATAACTGTAGCGGTTGCGCCCCTGCGCCTTGGCGGCATACATCGCCTGGTCGGCGTTCTTCAGCAGGGTGTCGATTTCGATGCCGTCGTCCGGATAGAAAGTAATGCCGATGCTGGCGGAAATGTAGACTTCCTCGGTACCGAGCTGGAAAGGCTCGGCGAGCGCATGCAGGATCTCGTTCACTGCGCGTTCGACCGCCTGCGGGCCGTCCAGCTCGTCGAGGATCACGGTGAACTCGTCGCCGCCCAGGCGCGCCACGGTGTCGGACTCGCGCACGCAGGTGCGCACGCGCTGCGCCGCGAGCTGCAGCAGGCGGTCGCCCATGACGTGGCCGAGCGTGTCGTTGACTTCCTTGAAGTAGTCGAGATCGAGGAACAGCAGCGCGGCCGGCTGTTCGCTGCGGTGCGCCTTCTTGATTGCCTGCTCCAGCCGGTCATGGAACATGCTGCGGTTGGGCAACCCGGTCAGTGCATCGAAGTTGGCCTGTTTCCAGATCAGCTCGTCGGTTTCACGCTTTTTCGTGATATCGGAAAACAGGCACACGATGCACTGCGGCAATCCGTCTTCATTGTAGATCGTGTTGACCGACAGCCAGCGCAGGAAACGCTCGCCGTTCTTGCGGCGCGACCACAGCTCGCCGCGCCAGCGGCCGGACTCGGCGAGAGCTGTCCACATGCTCTCGTAGACTTCCTGGTCATCCTCCAGCGATTTGAGGAGGCGAACGTTCTTGCCGACCACCTCGTCCAGCGTGTAGCCGGTGATTTCCGTAAACGCCGGATTGATGGTGATGATCGCGCCGTCCGGATGGACCACAGTCATCGCTTCGCTGCTGTTCTGGTAAATCATCGACGCCAGCCGCAGCGAATCCTCCGCCAGCTTGCGCTTGGTAATGTCGAAGACGATGGAAAACAGCAGCGTCTTGCCCTGGAACTCGATCGCCGAGGAATGCACTTCGACGGTACGGACTTCGCCGCTGGCCAGGCGGTGGTAAAAAACGAAATAGTTGCGCTGCTCGTGCAGGGCGCGTCCCATTTCGCGCCGGATTTCCGCCTCCGGCTGGGTGTTGATCTGGCTGATGCGCATCCCGCGCAGCGTCTCTTCGCCATAGCCGTAGAATGCCGCCGCGGCGAGGTTGGCGTCGGCAATGACGCCATCTGCCGGATCGATCAGCAGCATGATCGAACTGTGCTTGTGAAACAGCTTGCGAAACAGTTCTTCACTGGCGGAAGATGCCGCGAGCCTTGTCAAAAGGTTATCCAGCATGGCGGTTGCCGGCGATAAAAAATATCAGTAGGACATAGATTAACTCTTTCTTGTCGTCATGTCGCAGAAGAATCTTCAGGTTGACGTCTTCGCAACCGCGCAGGACGGGCGGCGTCAGGAGCCGGTGCCCGGCACCGCCCCCGGCGCCGGCGACTCCTGAATGCTGCGCATGCCGGAGCCGGCGTACGTGATGCCGACGATCGCGACCAGCAGCAGGCCGGCGCCCGCAAACAGTTGCGGCAACGCAATGCTGCGCATCAGCAGCCCGGTCAGGGCCGAGGACATCGGCGCGATGCCCAGGAAGATGAACATGAACAAGGCCATTGTCCGGCCCAGCAGCGCTGGCGGCGCCGCGCGCTGCAGCCAGGTATACACCTTGACCTGCACCACGCCGCCGAGCATGCCGATCGCCAGCAGCAGCAGGCCGCCCTGCCAGGTCGCGTCGATCAGGCCGAGCGGCATGAACAGCAATCCGATCACGCCGTCGAGCAACAGCAGCGTGGCGCCGAAGCTGCGCAGGCGCAGCCCGGGCCGGATGCCGCTCAACATCATGCCGAGCAGGGTGCCGGCGCCATGCGCGCCCACCAGCACACCGAGCGCAGCGGCGCTGTCGCCGATCCGCTCGGCCAGCACCGGCACCGCAACATGCACCGGGCCGCTGATGAACAGGGCGATCGCCGCCCAGTATGCAAAGCAGACGCGAAGGCTGCGTTCGTTCCAGCAGTACCGCAAGCCTTCCGCCACTGATTTCCATACCGATCCCGCATCGGCCTGCGCCGGCGCCGGATGCGCGCGCAGCGTCACGCGGGCCAGCGTCCATGCGGACGCCGCATAGCTGATTGCATCGAACAGGAAGGCGAGCGCCAGTCCCTGCGCATCCTGCATTCCGCCGGATGCGCTGCCGGAGACCGCGATCAGGCCGCCGGCCAGCAGCGGGCCGATGAAGAACGACAGCTGCCGGATGCCCATCATCGCGCCGTTGGCTTGCTGCAAATGTTCGGGACGGACCACATGCGGCATGATGGACGAGCCGGCCGGGATGCTGAAGGCGGTCGACAGCCCGATCGCGAACGCCAGCGCATACACCAGCGGCAGGCTGGCGTGGCCGGTAAAGACCAGCGCGGCCAGCGCGCCGAGCAGCAGGGTGTTGAGGTATTTCGTCAGCATCAAAACCCGCTTCGGGGAATGGCGATCGACCAGCGCGCCGCCGACCAGGATGAACAGCGCGCGCGGGATGCTGGTCACCGCCAGCACCGTGCCGAGCACCAGCGGATCGCCGGTCATCTTCAGCACCAGCCACGGCAGCGCGATCAGCGTGAACTGGTCGCCGACCATCGAAACCAGCGCGCCGGCGGCGAGCCAGAGGAAGTTGCGGTCGCCCCGGAGGGCGCGGTTGTCTGTCTGTTGCTTGTGCATCGTCGATTCCTTGTTGTTTTAGCCGATGGCGCACGCCGGCCTCGGGAAACAGCCGCACGACGCGGCTGCAGCCGGTCCCGACCGGCAGCTCCGGTTCGTTCAGGTGCGCCGGCCGCAGCTTGCGGTGCACCTCCGGGTCCTTGCCCAAGACCGCAACGTTTGCCGACAGCGCGCCGCACAGGTCCGCCGCCCGCGGGCGGGCGCGTGGTCCAGCTCCATGAGCGCCAGTTCGCCGATTGCCGGCAGCACGGCGCGGCCTTTCTGCGCGGGAGACCGCACTCTAGAGCCTGACGCAAGGTGAGGGTCAAGCGGGATGCGGCACGCTGCAACGCATTCGCTCTGCGGCCGCAGCCGCCGGCGATGAAAAACAACACCGGCGCAGCAGTGCACAGCGGCATTGACTGTTATCAAATGCCCGTCATTTGGGGTCGGGGATGATGGCTCAAACAGAAGCCGCACCGTCCCGCGCAGCGGCCGCGAGCCAGGGAGCCCCATCCAGTTTGAGGTGTTACGTGTACCACGCGACTTTGAGCAGCCGGATCACGGCAGGCCTTCTATGCATCATGCTCGCCGCCTGCGGCGGGGGCGGCGGCGGTGGCGGCGATGCCACGGGCGCACAGCCGGCCACCACGAACAACAACGGCGGCACGCCCGCCACGGGAGGCACCGGCAGTACAGGCAGCAGCACCGGCGGCAGTCCGGCGCCGGCATCCCAGGGCGCCACACCGCCCGCCACCACCGGCAACCAGAACACGCCACCTTCGACTTCTGTCCCGCCTGCCGCCGGCAACAGCGGCGGCGGCACGACCGGCGGCACCAACACCGGCGGTACCAATACTGGCGGCAGTGCGACCGGCGGCACCGTCAGCGCCGACGCAACGCAGGCGCGCTTCAGGCAGCCGCTGGGCATCGCGCGCGATAGCGCCGGCAATCTGTACGTCGCCGACGCCGGCAACTACACGATCCGCAAGATCGCCACGACCGGGGTGGTGACCACCCTCGCCGGCTCGGCCGGCGCCAGCGGCAGCAGTGACGGCACCGGCAGCGCCGCCCGCTTTTCCGCGCTGAGGAGCATCGCGGTCGATAGCGCCGGCAACATCTACGCAGTCGACAACAACGCGGTGCGCAAGGTGAGTCCGGCCGGCGTCGTGACCACCCTGGCCGGAGTGGCGGCAGAACCGGGCGACGCCGACGGCACCGGTGGCGCGGCGCGCTTCCGCCAGCCCTGGGGGATCGCGGTCGACGCTGCCGGCAACGCCTACGTGGCCGATACCGAAAACGCGGTGGTACGGCGCATCACGCCGGCCGGCGTGGTCAGTACCGTGGCCGGTACGCGCGGCATGCGCGGGCGCGCCGACGGCTCGGCGGCGACCGCCACCTTCCTCGGGCCGATGGGGATTGCCGTGGATGCCGCCGGCAACCTGTTCCTGACCGACTGGTACGGCCCGCCGGCGCCGAACATCCCGGAAGGCAGCACCTTCATCCGCAGGATAGGCGCGGATGGCGGCGTCAGCACGATCGCCGGCACCCTGAACGGCGAGACCGGGCCGGCGGCATTCATGGATACCTTTGCGCTCACGACCGACGGCTCGGGCAACGTCTTTGTCGCGGCAATGCGCAGCGTGCGCCGGGTGAGCGCGACCGGAACCATCACTACCGTCGCCGGCCCGGCCACGCAGTTCCAGTCGCTCGCCGGCATCATCATCGACGCCGCCGGCAACCTGTACGTGACCGACGCCTCCAGCCATACCGTCAGCAGGGTCAGCCCGACGGGGGGGATCACTACCGTCGCCGGCCGCACCGAAGAAGCGGGCAGCGCGGACGTGCCCTGACCGGCCTTTCTCCGCGATCCGTGCCGCCGGCACGGATCGCTCCCTTCGCCCGCGCTGTCCAGGCGGAATTCCCGCAGCGCTTTGCTGTCGTAATGACAGGTGGGACCCTTGCCGAGGCGGCGGCCGTCATCCTGACTGGCCGTTAATTCTGTATTTTTCGAAGAAAACAACATGTTTTCTTCGGTTTTAATTGTTTAACAACGCCTCTATGATGTCCCTGTTCATGGGCACCGTGCCCGGGAGAGAGAAATGTCTGAACAGGTGGAATGGGAAGTGGTCGATGCGCCGCGCGCGACCGGAAAACAACACAGCGCGCGCGACACGATGCGCATGCTGCTGGGCAAGTGGTGGCAATGGAAGGTCGCCGGCACCGCGGCGGTCACGCTGCTCACGCTGGCGCTGTTCGCGACGCTGACCGGCGCCGCAGTCTTGCTGTTCGCCGTCGGGTCGCTGCTGTCCGTGGCAATACGGAAACTGAAGTCCTGGCTGGGAGACGGCAGGCGAGACGGCGGGCTGATGAAGTCCTGTGATCCGCTCGGCCCGCGCCGCTGACCGCGGGCCGAGCGCGCCCCGCGAAATCGCAGGCAGTGCTCAAGGCCTGAGCACGACCTTGATGCAGTCGTCCTGCTTGTTGCAGAAAATGTCGTAACCGCGCGCCGCCTCATCGAGCGGCAGGCGGTGCGTGATCACCGCGGTCGGGTCGATCTCGCCGCGCTGGATGCGTTCCAGGAGCGGGCGCATGTAGCGGTGCACATGCGTCTGCCCGGTCTTGATCGTGAGCGAACGGTTCATTACCGAGCCGAACGGCACCTTGTCGAGGAAGCCGCCGTATACCCCGGGAATCGACACCACGCCGCCATTGCGGCAGGCCATCAGCGCCTGGCGCAACGCCACCGGGCGGTCGCTTTCCGCTGCCAGCGCCTGCTTGACCCGGTCGTAAGCGCCGAGGATGCCCATGCCGTGCGCCTCCATGCCGACCGCGTCGATGCAGGCATCCGGCCCGCGCCCGCCGGTCATGTCCTTGAGCGCCTTTGCGACATCGACCTCTTCATAATCCAGCGTGACCGCTTTCGATATCTCGCGCGCCATGCGCAGCCGTTCCGGGAAGCGGTCGATCGCGATCACCTTTTCCGCGCCCAGCAGGTAGGCGCTCTGGATCGCGAACTGGCCGACCGGGCCGCAGCCCCAGACCGCGACCACCGCGCCCGGCTTGATCTCGCACGCCTCGGCGGCCATATAGCCGGTCGGCAGGATGTCGGACAGGAACAGCACCTGCTCGTCGGTCATCCCATCCGGCACCTTGAACGCGCCGACGTCGGCGAAGGGCACGCGCGCATATTCCGCCTGGCCGCCCGCATAGCCGCCGGTGATGTGGGAATAGCCGAAGATGCCCGCGGGTGAATGCCCCCACATCTTTTCCGCCATCCAGGCATTCGGGTTCGAGTTCTCGCACACCGAATACAGCTTCTCCTGGCAGAAGAAGCAGTTGCCGCAGGCGATAGGAAAGGGGATGACGACGCGGTCGCCTACCTTCAGGTTCGTCACGTCGCGCCCGAGCTCGACGATTTCGCCCATGAATTCATGGCCAAGGATGTCGCCCTTTTCCAATGCCGGCACGAAGCCGTTGTAGAGATGCAGGTCGGAGCCGCAGATCGCAGTGGAGCTGATCTTCACGATCGCGTCGCGCGGATTGATGATTTGCGGATCGGGCACGTTATCGACCCGCACATCCCGTTTGCCGTGCCAGACCAGCGCTCTCATCCCGGTTGTCCTTTCCTGAAAAGCAGGCGGTTGGCCGCACCGCGTTCGCCCGACGCCTGGCCGATCGTGGTCGGGATCTCGCCGGTCTCGATCAGCCACTTGAAGCGGCGCAGGTCTTCGTCGATCTGCTGCGACGGCTCTTCGGCGAACAGCCTGGCCGCCAGCGCGCCGGCCAGCCCGCCCGGCGGGCTGTAGCGCATCAGCACGCGCACGATGGCGCCCCGTCCGCCGATCCCGGGTTCGAAGCGCACCGTGCCCTCGTTATCCACTTGAGAGCCGGGCAGTGAGCGCCACGCGAGCTCGCGGCCGGGGACGTCCTCCACCAGTTCCGCATCCCATTCCACCGAGGTGCCGGCCGGCCCCTTCGCCTTCCAGTGCATGCGGTTCTGGCCGGTCAGCTGCACCGATTCCAGATGCTTCATGAAGCGCGGGAAGCTCTCGAAGTCGTGCCAGAAGCGGTAGCACTCGTCGGGCGTGCGGTTGATGCTGATGCTTTTTTCCACCAGCACGTCGCCGGTCACCGTCGGCCCCTGTCCCATCTGCTTGCGCTGCGTATTGTCGATGCTCGACAGCAGGTCGAGCACCGCGATGCCGGCAACCGCGGCGGTCGTCCATGCGAGGCGGCGCCGGTTGGCCCGGCCTTGCGGAGTGCGCGCGGCGGCGCCAAGCAGCGCCAGGTCCAGCGCATCGCCCGCCACTCGCGTCCATAGCCAGTTTGCCGGTCGCCGCTGGCTGAGGATGCCGACGCCGCTGGCGATCTCGCGCGCGCCCAGCCCGCGCATCACGGCGGGCCGCTCCTGCGCGCCGATGGCGCGCGACATGCCGCGCGGCGCGATCAGCTGCGCCAGGCCCAGCCCGATGCTGAACCAGCCGAGCGCCCGCGCGAGCTGTTCGGCACGGTCGGACTTGGGGGAATGGTAGAAGGTATCGAAGGCAGGATGCTCTTGCTGGATGCTGTCGTCCGGCGCCGGGCTGACGGCACTGACCGGGGCCGGCGCCTGGCCCGGCTGCGCCGGGCTTGCTGCTTGGTCTTGCATGGCGAACTCCTCCTTGCGCTAGCCTCGGGCGAATGAATCATGCTGCGCCACTCGGACTACCGGATGACAAGAACGCCGCCGCCGGGGCATGCGGGCGGCGCTTCGAGCAAGTTAGTCAGGCTTTTCGAAAGGGGAGTTCCCGCCCGGGCGCATGGAGCACGGCGGATGACATGCTGAAAAAATGAGCAAGGGAATGCTTGCTGCAGGGGAGCGGCCTTACTGCGTCGGCGGCTGGTCCTTGTTTTCGCGGCTCATCGTGGCCATCTGCTCGAAGGTTTCCCACGGCAGCTCGGTCACTTCCGGCTTCGGGATGTGGCGATAGTTTTCCAGGCCTTCGTTGATGTAGTCGTCCGACTCTTCACTGGCCTTGGCATCCTCGCCGCCGTCGGCCTTGACTTCGCCGTCGCGCGGCACGGTGACGGCCTGGGTTGCTTCCTTGATCGGGAAACGCCAGTAGATCTTGTCCAGCTCCAGCCCGCAGGACTTGCGCACATGGTCGCGCAGGGTCATCTCGATGATGTGGGACAGGCGGAAGCGCTTCATCGGCTCCGATTCGACGATCGCGGTATAGCGCCCGCTGTTGTCGAAGGTGGTGGCATCGGCGGAGACCGCGACGCCGCTGCGCCGGAAGTATTCGATGATGGTGTTGCGGATGAGCGCAGCATGACGCCGGGCGCGGCGCTCCTTGACCCGTGCCGAACTGACATGGGCGACGATGCCGGTGATGAGGGCAGCAAGGACGGCGATCAGCGTCAGAGTAACTGCGTCAACATTGAAAGACATTCTTGTTCGACCTCGCTGGCGGGGGCTGTTTTCTGCGGGTGGCTTGATCCAAGATCATATCACCACGGAATGCGAAATGACTTGAATTGATGCAATCCCGGACCGGAGCCGCGCCGCGCCGGGCAACGCCGGTTCTTTTCGGGGAAGGGCCGCCCGCGCCACGTACCGACGGGCGACGCGGTTGTAGGAGCGGCACCGACGGCCTAGCCGGCGCAGCGCCGCCCAGCCGGAAAACATGGTCAGGTTGACAACCGGCGCGTGCCCGGGCGCCCTCTAGTCCGACTTCGCCAGCAACGTGAAATGCTCGACCACCGGCGGCGCGGCGAAGTAGGGTCCGACGATGCCGCGCCATTCGGTGAAGGCGGGCGACTGACGGAAATCGACGGTATGGTTTTCCAGCGTTTCCCAGAAGATCATCAGGACATAGCGCTCCGGCGTTTCGATCCCCTTGTTGACCTTGTAGCCGCGAAAGCCCTTGGCCTTGGCGATCACCTGCTCGACGCCGCGCCGGATGGCGTCGTCGAATTCGGCCTGCTTGCCGGGCTGGATGCGGATGTCTGCGAATTCCAGGATCATGCTGGTTTCCCTTTCAGTGAAGATTGCCGGCATTATCCCATCTCTATTACCGCCCGGTCAGCCCGCCGCGCGCGCACCGCGCTTGCGCGGTGCCTTTTCCCGTGTGACCGCGCGCGCCAGGCGCTCCTGCAGCAGCGCCACCACGGCGGCTTCTTCCGGGTCGAGCGCATGCAGCTCATGCGCGAGTTCATCGCGCGCCCGTTCGCGCATCGCTTCCAGCATGGTGCCGTCGAGATAGGATTCGATCACCGCCGGATGCACATAGCATTTGCGGCAGATGCTCGGCGTGTTGCCGAGCTTCTCGGCCACCGATTCGATCGCCCGCACCACATTCTTCTTCGCCTGCGCCTCGGAATCGAACTTTTCATATTCCTGCAGCGCCAGCGCCGCCAGCACCGTGCCCGACCACGTGCGGAAATCCTTCGCGGTATAGTCCTCGCCGGTGATCTCGCGCAGGTAGTCGTTGACGTCGGCCGAGCCGACCGTGCGCTGTTCGCCGGCGTCGTCCACATACTGGAACAGTTCCTGCCCAGGCAGGTCGCGGGTGCGGCGGATGATGCGCGCCAGGCGCGGGTCGCCGACCCGGATCGAATGCTGCACGCCGCTCTTGCCGCGGAAGCGGAATTCGACTTCGCTGCCGTCGATGCGGACATGGCGGTCGCGCAGCGTGGTCAAGCCGAAGGACTTGTTGTGGCGCGCGTACTCCTCGTTGCCGATGCGCATCATCGTCGCTTCCAGCAGGTAGACAATGGTGGCCAGTACCTTCTCGCGCGGCAGGCCGGGCAGCTTGAGCGCGTCATTGACCCGCTTGCGGATCACGGGCAGCGCCCTGCCGAAATTGAGCATGCGCTCGTACTTCGCTTCGTCGCGCACGCTGCGCCAGCGCGCGTGGTAGCGGTATTGCTTGCGCCGCTTGGCGTCGCGCCCGGTGGCCTGGATATGGCCGTTGGACCAGGGGCAGATCCAGACTTCGGTCCACGCGGGCGGAATCGCTAGCGCCTTGATGCGGGCAAGCGTCTCTTCATCGCGCACCGTCTTGCCGTCGGGGGCGAGGTAGCGGAACCCGTCCTTGTCGGCGACGCGCGTAATGCCGGCGACGCCGTCGCCGACGTAGCGCAAGCCGACCTGTTTTGCTGTTGCAACAAGATCCTCGCCGTTGGCGGCTGCCGCCGTCGCGGCGGTGCTGTCGGTCGCTTTTTTCATGCAATCTCCGGGGTGAGGCAGATTGGCTGTCATTCCTCGTTCCCGTCAGACCATGTTTGCCATCAAGTGGTTGCGCGTCCCGTATTTTCCTTGCAACGCAGGGGTTTCTTTTCGACACGCTTGCCGGTCGCGCTCACGCTTCCGCGGCAACGTCTTCCTCCGCTTCGGCGGCGAGCGGAATCCACAGCCGTACCGTGGTGCCTTGGCCCGGGATGCTTTCGATGCGCACTTCGCCGCCCAGCATGCCGACCCGCTCTTCGATGCCGATCAAGCCGAAACGATGCGCCTTGCGCCGGTCGCCGGCGTGCATGCCGACGCCGTTGTCCGCGATCGACATTTCCAGCTCGCGGGCGTTGATGGACAGCGAGATGCGGACCAGCGTTGCACGCGCGTGGCGTCCGATATTGTTGAGCGATTCCTGCAGGATGCGAAACACCGCGGTTGCCTGCGCCTCCGGCACCGCCTGGCCGCCGTCCTGGATCGCCGCCTCGCAGCGCACATTGTTGCGTCGTTCGAACTGCGAGACCTGCCACTCGATCGCCGCCGCCAGCCCGAGGTCGAGCACCGACGGACGCAGATTGTTCATGATCGCGCGGATCGACTTCAAGGTCGTATCGACATATTCGAGCGCGGCCGCAGTGCGCTCCCGCAGCCGGGAATGGCGCGTGCCGGCGCGCGCGTGCAGCGCCGAAATATCGAGCCGCAGCACGAGCAGGTTCTGGCCCAGTTCGTCATGGATCTCGCGCGCGATGCGCTTGCGCTCGTCTTCCCGTATGCGCTCCTGGTAGGCCGCCAGCTCGCGCAGCGTCGCCTGCGACTGGCGCAGCGCCTCTTCCGCCTTCTTGCGCTCCTCGATCTGGTGTTCGAGCTGGTCGATCACCGCGCGCAGCTTGGTGGTCGAGGGCAATTCCATCGCCTTCGGAATCATCGGCAGCATGCGCACCGCGGTAGCGACCGTGGCCACGGCCGCCAACGCCCGGAACGCCGCGTCGAGCCAGTAGACCGGCTGCCAGATCGCCCAGATCGCAAGGAAACGGCTGGTGCCGCACGCAAACAGGAATACTGCGAACAGCACGAATACCTGGTTGAAATTGAGGTCGCGCGGCTTGCGCCGCAGCACCAGGAGCGCGGCCGCGATCGCATAAAAAGCGATCCCGGTAAGCGCATCGGAGACGGCATTCGTCCACAGCAAGTCCGGCATCCACTGGTAACACTGGCCGAGAGGCATGAATCCTTGCGCGGAAAACCATTGTGCGAGTAAGTCAGTCACATCTCCTCCCCTGCTTGTCCCTGCCGCGGGTGGCGCGGCAAGGTGGAAGTGTAGCAGCGTAACTTAACTTTTTGTCACTAACAAAAGCACGAAAAGTTGCAAAAAGCACCCGGCCGCAATCCGAGGTAGCATGTGTCGCACAAAATGTTGCAGCGCCGTTGCATGGCGGGACGGCGCTGCCCAATACCAAAATGCAGAAGCGGACCGCCGTTCACGGCCGGCGCCGCGAAAGGGGGCGACATGCGGCCATTCCTCGATAAATATCGCGTTCTGTTCTGGATCAGCCTGCTGCTGCTGGCGGGCTTTCTCGCCGCCGGCATCGCGGCCTACCGGATGACGCACGATGCGGTGCAGCAAGGCATCACCGGGCAGGCTTTGCCATTGGCAAGCGATGCGCTGCGCTCGGAAATCCGGGCCCAGGCGGCGCGCGCCGCGGCCGCGGCAGCCTCGGTCGCCGCCGACGGCCTGGTGCGCGAATGGCTGCTCGCCGGCGAAGGCGACAGCGCGGCGGCCGTGCGCTACCTGGCGGAACTGCGCGAGCGCCATGGCGCGTCCAGCATCTTCCTCGCCTCCGGGCGCACGCTCAACATTACCCACTCCGAAGGCGCGCAAGGCCGCCTGCAGGAAGGCGATCCGCCCGACGCCTGGTTTTTCCGCATGCGCAGCACGACTGCGCCGTATGCCGCGGGACTCGACATCGACCACGACAACGGCAACGCCGCCACCCTCTCGATCCACTACCGCGTGCTCGACGGCGACGGCGGCTTTCTCGGCGTGGCCGGGGTTGCGATGCGGGCTGACAGCCTGGCGCGGCTGATCGACAGCCAGGAACGGCATGCCGGCCGCCGCGTGTATTTCGTCGACGCGCAGCGCCGGCTGCTGCCGGCCGGCCCGCCGGGCCCGCACGCCGGGCTGGAGCTTGCCCAGGCGCCGGGCCTGCGCGACATCGCCGGCGCGCTGCTGCACGGCGGCGAACGGCAGTCAGTGCTGCAGTATGAGCGGGAAGGCGCCGCCGTCTACGTCGGCGCGCGCTTCCTCCCCGAACTCGGCTGGCATCTCCTGGTCGAGCAGGACAGCACGGAAGAGCTGCGCCCGGCGCGCCGCGCCTTCCTGCTGATTCTGAGCATCGGCAGCGCCGTCACGCTTGCGGTGCTGGCGCTGCTGCTGCTGACAGTCAACCGCTATTACCGCCGGCTGGAAGCGATGGCGGGCAGCGACCCGCTGACCTGCCTGCTGAACCGCCAAGCCTTCGACCTGATTTTCCGCCAGGCGATGTTGGACGCCGAGCGCAGCGGGCGGCCGCTGTCATGCATCCTGTTCGACGTGGATTTCCTAAGGCAGGTCAACGACACGCACGGCGATATCGCCGGCGACGAGGTGCTGCGCACGCTGGCGCAGATTGCGCGCTCGATGCTGCGCGAAAGCGATGTGCTCGCGCGCTGGGGCGGCGAAGAATTCATCGTGCTGCTCAAGGATTGCCCGCTGGAGCAGGCGGTGGGAGTGGCGGAAAAGCTGCGCGCCGAGATCGACGGCCACGATTTTTCGCCGGCGGTGCCTGACCGTCACATCACGGTCAGCCTCGGCGTGGCCAGGCATGAGCTCGGCGAGCCGCCGTCGATGTTCCTGCGGCGCGCCGATGAAGCCTTGTACAAGGCGAAGGCAAACGGGCGGAACCGGCTGCAGGTCGCCCGCGCCGGCGGCCTGGGAGGCAGCGCCGCCGGCGTGTCGGAGGGCGCCGCCTGACGGCGCCCCGCCGTATTGCGGATCAGTAGCTGGTCAGCGGGACCGGCTGGCCGCCCTTGAACGTAAACACCGTCACCGGCGACGACTTCATGTTGCCCTTGTCGTCGAACGCATAGGTGCCGGCCACGCCCTTGTACGTGCCCTTGGCGATTTCCGCGCCGACCTTGGCGGCGTCGACGGTACCGGCCTTCTTCATCGCTTCGGCGAACAGCATCATGCCGTCATAGAAGGAAGCGGCGTACACGTCCGGGTCCTGGTTGAAGCGCTGCTTGTACTTGTCCTTGAAGGCCGGGCCGGAAGCCGCCTTGTCAAGGATGGCGCCGCCCTGCGCGCACAGCACGTTCTCGCCGACGGCGTCGCCGCCGAGCTTGCCCATTTCCGCGGCACAGATGGTGTCGCCGCCGAGCAGCTTCGCATTGATGCCGAGCTGCTTCATCTGGCGCGCCATCGGGCCGCCCTGCGGCGCGTAGCCGCCGAGGAAGATCGCCTCGACCTTCTTCGCCTTCAGGCTGGTCAGGATCGCGGTGAAGTCGGAAGCCTTGTCGTTGGTGAACTCATGGCCGACCAGGTTCAGGCCGGACGCCTTGGCCTGCTTCTTGAACTCCTCGGCCACGCCCTGGCCGTAGGCAGTGCGGTCGTCGATCACGGCGACGTTCTTCACCTTCAGCTCCTTGGCGGCGTACATCGCCATCTTCGAGCCGAGCTGGGTGTCGCTGGCATTGATGCGGTACAGGTTCTTGTAGCCCTGTTCGGTGATCTTCGGGTTGGAGGCGACGGTTGCCACAACCGCGCCGCCGTCGTTGTAGACGCGCGAGGCGGGAATGGTCACGCCGGAATTGTACGGACCGACGACGAACCTCACGCCGCTGTCGATCATCTTCTGCGCCGCAGCCACGCCGGACTTCGGATCGGCCTGGTCGTCCTCGGAGACCAGTTCGAACTTGATCTTCTTGCCGCCGACGGTGATCGGCTTGGCGTTCAGTTCCTCGATCGCCAGGCGCACGCCGTTTTCATTGTCCTTGCCGGCAAAGGCCTGGGCGCCGGACAGCGGGCCGCTGTGGCCGATCTTGACGACGGTTTCTTGTGCAGCTGCCGCGCCGGCCAGGCCCAGCAGGGCGACGCCGGTGATAATCTTATTGAATTGCATGTCTTTCCTCTCTGAAGTGGCTCTCCAGGCGCGCCGGGATTTTGTCGCGGTGTGCCTATCCTGTGTGAATCGGTGTTTCACGGCTGCGATTATCGCCAAGGTCATGCAAAATTATCTTGCGTTCTTCTCACCGAAATTGCCTCTTTGCAGCAATTTATTGCCGGTGGCGGGTGAAATATGAATTAAATTCGGCGGCCCGACTAAAATGACCAAAAAGACAAGACAGCAAATCGACAGGATTGGAAGATGAAAACCGGCAATTTGTATGGACAGATACCGACGTTGCTGCCGGAGGAGCTGGTCGAGGTGCTGGGCGGCGCCGGCAATGTGCGTATCGAACGGATCGTGTCGCGCGGTCACTGCTCGCCGCCTGACTTCTGGTATGACCAAGACCTGAATGAATGGGTGGCTCTGCTCAAGGGCGAAGCGCTGCTGCGTTTCGAACGGGACGGCCGGCTGGTCCGGCTGGCCGAGGGCGACCATGTCCGGATCGCGGCGCACGAGCGGCATCGCGTTGAATGGACGAAGGAAGACACCGATACCGTCTGGATTGCGGTGTTCTACTAAATTGCAACAGCGGCCCTGCTGCGGTAAGGTCACGGCAGGCGAACCAACCCAACTTCGATCACCATGAACACAACCACCGCCGACGTCCAGCAGGCCAGGGGCGCCCCGCCGCAGTTCGGCCGACCCGACGGCGGCTGGCGGCTGCGCCTGTATACCATCATCTTCGAGGCCGACACCGTCGCCGGGCGGCGCTTCGACCTGACGCTGATCGCAGCCATCCTCGCGAGCATCCTGGTCGTGATGCTCGACAGCGTGCACGACATCAACCAGCGGCACGCCAGGGTGATCGATGTGCTCGAATGGGCATTTACGCTGCTGTTCACCGCCGAATACATCGCTCGCCTCGCATGCGTGCGGCACCCGCTGCGCTATGCGTTCAGCTTCTTCGGCATCATCGACCTGCTGTCGGTGCTGCCGACCTACCTGGCATTTTTCGTGCCGGAAGTGCACTCCCTGCTCGACGTGCGCATCCTGCGTCTGATCCGCATCTTCCGCATCCTCAAGCTGACCTCCTATGTGCAGGAATACCAGACGCTGACCGGCGCGGTGCGCGCAAGCCAGCGCAAGATCATGGTATTCCTGTCGATCGTGCTGATGGTGGTGCTGGTGATGGGCACCATCATGTATGTGGTCGAGGGCCCGACGCACGGCTTCACCAGCATCCCGAAGTCGATGTACTGGGCTGTCGTCACGATGACGACCGTCGGCTACGGCGACATGGCGCCGCAGACCGATCTCGGCAAGGCGATCGCGTCGGTGATGATGCTGATCGGCTGGGGCGTGCTGGCGGTGCCCACCGGCATCGTCACCGCCGAGATGACGACGCAGCGGCTGAGCCGGGTGGTCACCACGCGCACCTGCCACAACTGCCTGAGCGAAGGACATGAGCCGGGCGCGCATTACTGCAAGGATTGCGGCGCGAAGTTGCCGCCCTACCAGCACAGCTAAAACAGCGGAAGGGGAGTGAGATGGGCCTGATCATACGCAATGCCACCCTGCCCGACGGCAGGCAAGGCATCGACATTGCCATCGACAAGGGCCGCATTGCCGCCGTCGGCGCCGCGCTGCCCGCGCATGGCGGCGAGGAGATCGATGCCGGCGGCGACCTGGTGTCGCCCCCGTTCGTCGATGCGCACTTCCACATGGACGCCACGCTCAGCTACGGCCTGCCGCGGGTGAACCGTTCCGGCACGCTGCTTGAGGGCATCGCACTCTGGGGTGAACTGAAGCCGCAGCTCACGCAGGAAGCGCTGGTCGAACGCGCGCTGCAGTATTGCGACTGGGCGGTGGCGCGCGGACTGCTTGCGATCCGCACCCATGTGGACGTGTGCGACGACCGGCTGCTGGCAGTGGAAGCCCTGCTGCACGTGAAGCGCCAGGTCGCGCCTTACCTCGACCTGCAACTGGTCGCATTCCCGCAGGACGGCGTGCTGCGCAGTCCGACCGCGTTCGACAACCTGAAGCGCGCGATCGCGATGGGCGTCGATGTGGTGGGCGGCATTCCGCATTTCGAGCGCACCATGGCCGACGGCGCGGAATCGGTGCGGCTGCTGTGCGAATTCGCGGCGGAGCAGGGCTTGCGGGTGGACATGCATTGCGACGAATCCGACGATCCGCTGTCGCGCCACATCGAAACGCTCGCCTATCATTCTCAGCGCCTCGGCCTGCACGGCCGCGTCGCCGGCTCGCACCTGACCTCGATGCACTCGATGGACAACTATTACGTGAGCAAGCTGCTGCCGCTGATGCGCGAGGCAGGCGTGGCGGCGATCGCCAATCCGCTCATCAACATCACGCTGCAGGGCCGCCACGACACCTATCCGAAACGGCGCGGCATGACGCGCGTGCCGGAACTGCTGGCGGCCGGCATCGATGTCGCTTTCGGCCACGACTGCGCGATGGACCCGTGGTACAGCCTCGGCTCGGGCGACATGCTGGAAGTGGCGCACATGGGCCTGCATGTAGCGCAGATGACCGGACAGGAAGCGATGCAGGCTTGCTTCGCTGCGGTCACGGAAGCGCCGGCGCGCATCCTCGGGCTGGAAGGCTACGGCATCGCCCCCGGCTGCCACGCCGACCTGGTGATCCTCGATGCCGGCAGCACGATCGAAGCGATCCGGCTGCGCGCCGCGCGCCGTGCCGTCATCCGGCGCGGGCGCATCGTCAGCCGCGCCCCCGCCGCGCACGCGACGCTCGACCTGCCCGGCCGCCCCGGGACAGTCGACTTCCGCCTCAGGCGCTGACGGCGGCGCGCCGCTGCAGCAGGCAGAGCAGGGCGGCGGCCGCCAGGCAGGCCACGGCGACCAGATCGGCCGCAACCACGCGCGCCAGCGCCGCGTTATAGCCGCCGGTGGCAGCAGCGATCCAGAGGAAGGACAGCGTGCTGACCAGGCCGGCCGCCAGCGCCGCCGCCTGCCACGGCGGCCGGAACGCCGCCTGCAGCAGGAAGGCGCCGAGCAGGCCGAACAGCACCGCGCGATGCCGCATCACGATCTGCAGGTTTGGCTCGTCGAACGGCAGCCCGTACAAGGCCGTCAGCCGGTCGGCGCCGAGCACGCCCGACAGCGGGAGCAGGTGGATCACGGCCGCCACCACCAGCAGAACGGAAACCGCCCGCTTCATCATGCCCCCGGCTGCGCAAGCAGCAGCAGGATGCGCGCCGCGATCACCCAGCACACCGCCATCCCCAGCAGGTACATCAGCGCGCGCCACGGCTGCAGGCCGAGCAGGTAGACCGCGGTGTGCGCGTAGCGCAGCGCGACGTAGGCGAAAAACAGCGGCTGCGCGGCCGCCGGCGGCGCCCCCAGCAGAACATAGGTGAGCGCCAGCGCGAGAAACAGCGGCAGGTTCTCGACGTCGTTGCGCCACACGCTGGCGCAGCGTTGCACGAAGGGCGACTCCTGCGGCTGCGGCGGCACGCGCAGCAGTGCGGCATCTTCCGCCACGGTGAACGCGCGGCTGCGGAAGCGGCTGACGACCTGCAGCATGCTGGTCAGCGTAGTCTTGACGAACAGCGCGACCAGCGCCGCGGCGAACGCCGGCAAGGCGGGATACGCGGCTACGACAGCATCAGTTGCCATCCTGCGCCTCCCCTGCCGCGCGCCGGGCTTCACGCACTTCCACCAGGCGTTCGACCAGGTCCGGCGTGGGACGCAATTCGCCGAGCTGCCATTGTTCGGGCTCCCCTTCGTCGATGCGTATCCACACATGTTTCCTGAACGCCGGATCGCCGCCGCCCTCGATCTCCACGAGCAACGCGGTCATCCTGTCCATCAGGGCGCGCTTCTGTTGCGGCGACAGCAATCCTTTCAGCGTATGCAAATGCACATAAGGCATGTAACCCTCCTTTTGTTGTTGATGGAACCTCGATTATCGAAACATGTTGCCACGCCGGCCATTGTCGGAACCGACAAACTCATGGTTAAATCCGCCAAATGGCGCCTCGACCCAACATCATCCGCATCGGCATGCTGGTCTATCCCGGCTGTCTGCGCAGCGGCGCAGTCATGCCCTTCGACGTGTTCCACATCGCCAACACGCTGTCCGGCCTGCGCGTGGCGGCAAACCGCGTCCACTTCGACACCTGCTGGCTCAGCGCGCGCAAGGAAAAAACCCTGACCGTCGGCGGCCTGAGCTTCCATCCGCAGCCGGCCGATCTGGAAGCGCTCGACGCGCTCATGCTGCCCGGCATCGACCACCAGGGCCCGTACGACCTGTCGCCGCTGCTGCTGGGACTCGGTCCGGAGCAAGAGATGCTGCGCCGCTACGCGCAGACCGGCAAGCCGATCATTTCAAGCTGTTCCAGCACCTGCCTGGTCGCCGAAGCCGGCCTGCTCGACGGCCGGCGGGCGACCACCAGCTGGTGGCTCGCCGCGTATTTCCGCAAGCGCTTTCCGGCGGTCACGCTCGACGCCGAACAGCTCGTGGTGGAGGACGGCAATCATGTTTCTTCCGGCGGCGTGACCTCGTATCTCGACCTGGCGCTGTGGCTGGTCGGCCGCTTCGGCGGCGACGCGCTGCGCCAGTCGACCGCGAAGGTGCTGGCAATGGACGCCAACCGGTCCAGCCAGGCCCCGTATATCGCCGCCGCGATGATCCAGGACGAAGGCCATGCAGTGATCGAGCGCGCGCGCCGCTGGCTCAACCAGCGCCTTGACCGCACATGGAACATGGCCGAGCTGGCGGCCCATTGCCATACCAGCCCGCGCACGCTGCTGCGCCGCTTCCAGGATGCGGCAGGCATGAGCCCGACACAGTATGCGCAGCAGCTGCGGGTGGAGCGCGCCAAGGCGTTGCTGGAATCGACGAAGCTGTCGCTCGAAGACATCACCGGCCGCTGCGGCTACGAGGATGTGTCGACCTTCAGCAAGGTGTTCAAGCGCTGGGCGCGGATCACGCCGCGCGAGTACCGGGCGCGGTTCGGGTTACGGCAATGAAACGCAAGACCGTGATCCGCCTGGCCGGCATCGCCGCGACCGTCACGGCCGCGCTGGTGATCGCGGCGTTCGTCGGGCTGCACTATGCCGCCGAAGCGCTGAAGTCGCAGATCGAAAGCGCGCTCGGCCCGGAGAGCGAGGTCGGCGACATCGTGGTCGGCATGTCCGCCATTGAAATCCGCCAGATCCGCATCGCGGCGCCGAAGGGCTGGCCCGCGCAGGATGCGCTGCGCGCGGAACGGGTGCTGGTGCGCCCCGACCTGCTCGGCCTCTTCTCGGCGCGCATCCATGTCCCGCGCATCGTCGTCGAACGGGCTTATGTCTCCGCGCTGCGTACGCGTGACGGCAAATTCCGGCTGCTGCCAATCCTGCTGGAAAAGCCGGCCGGAAGCGGCGGGCCGGCCGGGCCATCCCCCACGGTCAGCATCGGCACCGTGGAACTGCGCGACGGCGTGCTGGAATTCTTCGACGCGACGGTGCGCCAGCCGGCCCACAAGACGCGGCTGGAACAGTTGCATGCGCGGGTGGAAGATCTGACGCTGCCGCGTGGCGCCGGCCGCACCTCGATCAAGGTCGACGGCACCGTCAAGGGCGTCCAGCGCAACGGCCGGCTTTCCATCGACGGCTGGGCCGAACTCGGAACCAGGAATTCAGAGATCGCCACCAAGCTGCAAGGGGTCGACCTGGTCGCGCTGCAACCCTACCTGATCAAGGCATCGGAAACCGGCGTGCGGCGCGGCAGCCTCGACCTGCGGCTGAAATCGACGGTGCGCAACAACCGTCTGCACGCGCCGGGCACGGTGACGCTGAGCGGCCTGGAGCTGGCGCCGTCCGACGGCGCCTTCGGCACCTTCATGGGCGTGCCGCGGCAGGCGGTCATCGCCGCGCTGAAGAACCGCAAGGGCCAGATCGTGGTCGATTTCACGCTGGAAGGCAATCTCAACGACCCGAAGTTCTCGCTCAATGAAAACCTCGCGTTGCAGGTTGGCGCCGCCGTCGCGGCGGCGCTGGGCATCAGCATCGAAGGCCTGGGCAAGGGCGTGGGCAGCGTTGCCGAAGGATTGGGCGGGGTGGTGAAGAAACTGTTCGGAAAGTAGCGCCGCCGTCGCAAACAATTGAATCGCGCCACGTCACTTCCGCCAGCGGTGTTGCAGCCTGCATCGCCGTTCGCGGTGCAGGAAGCCAAGCCGCGGCGCGGCGCGGCGCGGCGATGCATTCAGTATGAATTAGAACGAGGAGACCGTTTCCCGCGATTTTCGCTTCCTTCCTGTTTCCATCCGCCAAATATTCACTGGGATGAGAAACGCATGCGGGACAGGACAAAAAGCAACACGGCGGCAGAGAACGCAGGCCATGGCAGCTTGTCTATTCCTCACGCGTCCTACGCAGCAGGGGAAAGAAGATGACTTTGGCAAGCGACCAGACTGCCGGTCCCGACCGCCCTTCCGCAATCAGCCGGGCCATGCTTGAACTTGAAGACGAGGTCCTGGCCGAGTGGGAAAAACAAGTCCGCGCCTCGATCAAGGAAGCCGGAGCGTTGTCTCATCCGATTCTGATTGATACGCTTCCCGCGCTATACCGCAATCTTGCCGAATCGCTGACACCCGGCTACCCGAGGACCAGCGCCGCCGTCGCCACCCCTTCCGTGGCACTGGAGCACGGCGGGGAACGCGCGCGCCTGACGAATTACCAGGCGGAGGCCGTCATCGGCGAATACCAGGTCCTGAGATCAACCATCGTCGATGTGCTGAAAAAGAACAACGTGCCCATCAGCGGCGACGACATGCAGATGATCGGTTCCGCGATCGATGCATGCATCAGGGAAGCGGCGACCGGATTCACGCTGGCCCAGGCCGCTTTCCGCGAGCAGTTCGTTGCCACGCTTGCGCATGATTTGCGAAATCCGCTGGCCATCGCCAGCTCGACCACGCAATTGATCCTGCATACACCAGACCGCGACAAAATAAACGGCTTTGCCGGCAAGATCGCCGAAAACCTCGCGCGCATCGACCAGATGATCCAGGAGTTGCTCGATACCGTCATATTCCAGCACGGCGAACGCCTGCCAATTCACCCGTCGCATTTCGACATGGGCGAGATCGTGAAGGAGGTCGGCGAGCAATCCGTCGAAATCCACGGTCCCCGTTTCGAGATCCACAGTATTCCGGTGAGCGGGTGGTGGGACCGCAATGCGATCAAGCGCGCACTGGAAAACCTGATAAGCAATGCGGTGAAGTACGGCGCGCCCGCTACGCCCATCCGCATCGCCCTCGCAAGCTACCACGAAAGAATCCAGCTCTCCGTGCATAACGAAGGCAATCCGATTCCTCCGGAACAATTGGAAACGGTGTTTCAGGTTTTCCGGCGGGCACAGGCAGCCAAAGACGGCGACCAGCAGGGTTGGGGAATCGGGTTGTCGCTGGTGCGCGGCGTCACCGAAAGCCACGGCGGCAGCATCGATATCGACAGCGCGGAAGAACGAGGCACGACGTTCACCATCGACATCCCCGTCGACTGCCGTCCGTTCCGGGATGCGCCCACACTGGAGCACGGCTGAACCCCGGCCTGACGGCGTGCACCGGACAGAAATGTTCAACAGGCAAAAAGCTCCTTTCAAACCCGCACGCCTCCTTTACCAACGGCAAGGCCTTCATCCTCCCGCACTACGGGTGCCGAGGTGCAAGCTTCTTGCATTCCGTGACGAGAACCGTGCCGAAACTGAATCTTTTTGCAAAAAGAACATCGAATGAGGTGCGCACTACACCGCACGTGTAGGCAAGTAGTCAAACCCGATTGAATCCACGAGGAGGTACAGCATGGCAGACGAGAACAAGGATCGTAGTAAGCCGATTGCAAGCGGAATGGAACCCGGGCCGACCGAGCATCTTCGAGATGACATGGCGCGCCCGGCTGGCACCTCGCTGACGGGCAGCAGCACCGGATCGATGACCGGGGCCGGCACTGGCACTGGCGGCGACGGCTTCCGCACCGCCGGGGCGGGCGGCGTGACCGGACAGACGGGCGCTGTCTCGAATGAAAGCGGCGCGGGGATGGCGGCCAGCGCCAGGCAGTATGCGGGCGACATCGCCGGCCGCGCAAAGGAAAAGGGGCGCTCGCTGTTCGAGCAGCAAAAGGAGTCGGCGCTGGGCCAGGTCGGCAGTGTTGCCCATGCCATCCGAAATACCGCCAGCAACCTGCAGGGCGAGGGACAGGACCAGACCGCGCGCTACGTGCAAATGATCGCCGACCAGCTCGAATCGCTGGGCGGCCGCCTGCGTAACAAAGACCTGGATACGCTGCTGCGGGATGCTCAGGGTCTTGCGCGCCGCTCGCCCACGACTTTGCTGGTTGGCAGCGTCGTCGCCGGCTTTCTGCTCGCCCGCTTCCTGAAGAGCTCATCGCAACAGCAATATGAGCGCAGCGATTGGAGCGGCCAGCAACGCGGCATGGGCATGGGCATGACGGGTGACACCGGCTCGTATACCACCGGCACCACCGGCACCACCGGCACCACCGGCACGCCGACGTCGACCGCGGTGGGCGCCGACGGCACGCCCGGGACGGCTTCCGGCGGCGCCGGCGTGGCAACAGGAGGGCTGAACGGGTCGAACCTCGGAGGAAACCGACTATGATGATTGACAAGACAGACAAGTCCCTGGGCGAGCTGTTTACCGACCTGACGCGCGACATGGTCGACCTGGTGCGCCAGGAGATCGCACTGGCGCGTGCCGAGATGTCGAGCAAGATGGCCGATATCCAGGCGGCGCTGATTTCCGTCGCGGTCGGCGCGGCCATTCTTCTTGCGGGTCTGTTCATTCTTCTGCTTGCCGTCGTGCGCGGCGTCGAAATGATTCTTCCGGAGAGCGTGGCTCCCTGGCTTGCACCGCTGATCGTCGGTCTTGCCATCATCGGTATCGGCTATGTGCTGCTCAAGGGAGGAGCCGCGAAGCTGTCGGCGGACAAACTCATGCCGCACAAGACCATGGACTCGCTCAAGCGGGATAAGCTCGTCGCACAGGAGAAGCTCTGATGAAAGATACCGACAACCGCAGCCCGGAAGAAATCGAGAGCGACATCGCGCGCACCCGCGCCGACTTCAGCTCCACCATTGACGCCATTCAACACAAATTGTCGCCGAGCGAAATGATGGATCAAGCCGTCGACTACGCACTGTCTACTACGCCAGGAGCATTCAGCATGAACCTCGTCAATTCGGTACGTGACAATCCCATTCCTGTCGCCCTGATCGGCATCGGCATTGCCTGGTTGATGGCGTCCGGGCGCCAGTCAGGCGGGGCCGGCGGCTATCAGCGCAGCGCCCGTCCGATGCGCCGCTCTGCCCTGGGCGCGTATGACACCGGCTATGAGGGGATCGACGATCGCGAGTATCTCGCGGCGCGCGACTATGGCGCCGGCGAGTCGGATCCCGGACTGATGCAGCGGATGGCGTCGAAGACCAGCGATGCCACCCAGGGTGTCAAGGAAACGGCGAGCAACGTCGGACAGAAGCTGAGCGACACTGCATCGTCGGTCACCGGACGGGTGCAGCAGGCAAGCCAGAGTGCGCGCGCGCGGCTGGGGGAAACGGCAGGCAGTGCGCAGGCGCGCATGAGTGAGATGGGGAGACGCTCTCAAGTGCAGGTCGAGCGCATGAGAAATCGCGTCGGCGAGATGGTCGACGAGCAACCCTTCGTCCTCGGCGCCGTCGGCCTGGCTGTCGGTGCCGCGCTCGGTGCCGCCTTCCCGACCACGCGCCGCGAGAACGAGATGATGGGCGGGGTGCGTGACGACCTGCTCGAGCGCGCGAAGGAAACGGCACGCGAACAGGCCGAGACACTGAAGCAGTCGGCGCAACGCATTGCCGATACCGCCAAGCAGGAAGGCCAGCGCGTGGCGGACGACGTGTCGACCGGCGCGATGCAGCGCCAAGGCCAGGATCAGGGCGCGGCGTCGACCACCGCTGCGGGCACGGGCGGCTCGCAGTTCGGCGGCACTTCGGGCTCGTCGAGCATCCACTGAGGATCCCGGCACGGGCCGGTACAAAGAGCGGCCTGCCCTCGCAAGGGCAGGCCGGTGCCGGCGGGATCGCGCTTATCGGATGCTGTCCGGCGTTGCCATCGCCGCAACAGATCAGTGCTGCATGGGCGGAATGTCGAGCACTTCCTCGACGCGGTCGAATGGAATCGACGCGGCCCGGTTCACTTTCTCTACCGATTCCTTGCTGTCCGCCTCGAACAGGCAGGTGCACCGCTGGTCGGCGGGATAGAAATTGCTTCGGATGTAGGTCACCGGCGAACCCTGCTCGGACGCTTCCTTGCTCGCCTCGATCGCGGCCGCCTGCGCCGCGGCGAGCTGCTCCATCGTTATCCCGGGAAGACTTCTTTGTACGGCATAAGTGGTCATCGCTGCCTCCAGTCACGCTCAATCAGTCCCCTTGTCCCGCTCTCATACTTGTTCATGCGACGCCGGGCGGTTTGCGCTGGCACAAGGAAATGCGGCTCGCGATTGAAAAAACAGCGGTCATGCGGGGTGCGCATGCCCGCCACGTCCTGCAGTCGCCTTGACGGTTCGCGATCCTCAGGAAAGGAAACGCCGGCGGCGGCTTCAGCGCCGTGGCAGCAGCCGCTCGATCGCGGCAAGCAGCTCCTGGAAGCGAACCGGCTTTTGCAGGAATACATCGTATCCGGCGCGTGACAATGCGTGCCGCTCGGGCGCGGCACTCATCAGGATGATCGGAATGGCGGCAGTGCGCGGATCGCCGCGCAATCGACGCGACAATTCGATGCCGTCCATTAGCGGCATCATGCAGTCCGACAGCACGATGTCAGGCGGCGTCGCAGCCATGACCTCGAGCGCCTGGCGGCCATTGGCGGCGGTCAGCGTCCGGAAGCCATGCAGCTGAAGCAGCATCGCGTAGGTCGACGTCACGTCGACTTCGTCATCCACGATCAGGATGATTTTCATCTTGTTTTCAATTGCACGTCCATCGGCAACCGCTGCGCTGTCGTTCGGCATACCTGGTTACAAGCCGTTTGTCCGCGCAGTGGCCGCTTTCATCTCCGAAACCGGTTGTTCAACCACAATTCCTTTGTCGGAAATCGTCATCACATGGTGAGCCGGATCGTAACCGCTCTCACGCAGTTTCATCACCGAGATCAGGCGCCGGTTCGCGCCGTCGATCTCCACCGTCCGCAGCAGCATGACGTTTTCGTACAGCACAGACTCCGTCGAATCCGCCCTGGCGAACGATTCCTTGAAGTACGGAAGCTCCTGCGTGATAAAGGTCGTCACGTTGCGGGCGCGCAGCTCGTTCACCAGTGCGATCAGGAAAGGTTTGATGCGCTGGGTATGCACCGCGATGTCATGAAAGCCTTCGATACCGTCGATCAGCAGCCGCGTCACCTTGCGCCTGTCGATGTTATCCAGCAGGTCGGTTGCCAGCCGGTCCATCAACACTTCCAGCGGCAGGTGCCACATCATTTCCAACCTGCCATCCTGCATCGCTGTGGAAAGATCCATGCCGACCTTCCTTCCCTTTTGCAGCAGGCGTGGCGGCGACTCGAAAAAGCCGAGTATCAGGCAGGTTTCATTGTCGCGCAGCCCTTGCTCGATGAAATGCAGGCCCATGATGGTCTTGCCTACGCCGGGACTGCCGACCAGGCTGGTGATCGATCCGTGCATGATCCCGCCGCCGGTCAGCCTGTCCCAGGACGGAATGCCGAAACTCACCAGCCTGTCCGATGCCGGCGAAGCAATGTTGGTGCGCGTGGCGATCGCCTCCAGGCGCGGATAGACCACGATGCCATTGCCCCCCACTTCGAATGCATGCTTGCCGAGAAAATGGTTGCCGCCGCGGAGCTTGTACACCCGTATCTCCCGCACCGTGCGCACCCCGTCTTCATACTGGCTGAGTTCCACCAGGCCGTCGACCAGGGTATTTTCGGACTCCGCGATGTTGCCTTCGATCGGTGATAACAGGAAGGTCGTGCAGCCCATGGCAGCCGCCAGCGCATTCAGGGAATGCATGAATTCCGACAACGCGAGGTCCGTCGGACCGTAATCCCGCACGGAGCGGAAGCCGTCGACGATCATGATTTCCGGCTGGTGCTCGTTCAGGCAGGCGGAAATAAAGTTCAGCAGCTCGCGCAATCCGCCCTGCGCCAGCGCGGCATAGCCGCCGAAAAACTTCACCTGCCGGTCGAGCAGCGACATATCGAAGAAGCTGAAGTTCGCAAGATGCTGGAGCAGCTTTGCGTGCGACTCGGCGATCAGCGTGAGGATCAGTACCTTCCTGCCTTGCCGCGCGTGATTGAAGCCGATCTGGCATGCAAGCGTCGTCTTGCCGCTGCCGGCCAACCCCTGGATCAGGTAAAGGTGGTGGACGGGAAAACCGCCGCCCAGGATCGCATCAAAGCCCGGTATCCCCGTGGACAAGAGCGGGTTGCCGGCGCTGGAAACGGTCTTGTGCTGATGCGATTGGCTCATGAATGGGCTCGAGAAGAAATCCGGTGAACGCTTCCAGGATTTGCGACGGCTTGTCCTGGCAGGGACAGATTGTTGAAATTACAGTACTGCGCAAAGTTCACCAAGCATCGCGGACTAAATGAGGTGCGGCAGAAAAAGAAGCTCGCGCGCTGCGGGGATGGAATGCCCGACACCCGTACTTACGGCCGCACGCAGGCTTCGTAAAGCGTCGCAAGAAGCCTGCCAGCAGAACGGCCGACACCGCACCGGATGCGATAATCATGTACGGGAGGAGGAAACAACGAATGCACACACCGCTATCCGCCGCGCAAATCGCCCAATTCCACCGCGATGGCTACCTGGTATTCCGGGCACTGGCAACGCCGCCGGATTGCGAAACGATGCTGGACGTCGTCCGCGCGCACCTGCGGGAGGAGGTCGGCCCGGTCGAGTACGAAGCCGACCTTGGTTATGCCGGCGCACCGCCGTCACGCGGCGCGCCCGGCGGACGCACGATCCGCCGCCTGCGCGATGCCTACCAGCGCCATGCATGCTTTCGCGCCTGGGCGGAAGATGCGCGTGTGGTCGGCTGGCTGCAGCAGCTGTTCGGCGAGGCAGTGGTGCTGACGCTGGCCCACCACAACTGCGTGATGACCAAGCACCCTCACTTCGGCACCGCCACCGGCTGGCATCGCGACATCCGCTACTGGTCGTTTTCCCGCAACGACCTGGTCGCGGTCTGGCTGGCGCTGGGCGTCGAATCCGCCGACAACGGTGCGCTGCATGTGATTCCCGGTTCGCACCGGCTCGACATCGGCCGCGACCAGCTCGACGAGCTGGATTTCCTGCGGCCGGACGCGGAAAGGAACCAGCCGCTGTTCGAAGAGGGCCGGGTGCTGGCATTGCAGCAGGGGGATGTGGTGTTTTTCCACAGCGGGCTGTTCCATGCGGCCGGCAGGAACGCCACGGACAAGGTGAAGCATTCGGCGGTCTTCGCCTATCGCGCCGCCAGCAATCCGCCGCTGCCGGGATCGCGCTCGGCGGCGGCGGGCGAGGTTGCGCTCGGCTGAGCTACTCGTCGTAGCGGCCTCCGCGCAAGAATGGCGCGAACAGGAGCCGCGCCATCCCGGCCATCTGGTTCAGAAAGTAGCCTTGCGCCTCGCTCACCATCTGCTGGTATGCCTGGCGGTCCAGCGTGCCTTCGCATTCTTCCGATTTCAGCCTGCCGTCCTCGTAGCGCATCTCGCGCATTTTCACATGCAGGTTGCCGCCCTCCGAATAGATTTCGGTGGACGTATAACGGAAGGTGAAGAAGCCGGACGGCACCGACCAGGGCGAGGGAAACTGCGGCAAGCGCTCCTCGCGCGTGACGAGGGCGTCGTCTGCGTTCTGCCTGACCCTGTCAAGTTCCTTGTTCATGCGATATCTCCAATGATCACGTTGCCGATCGCCTCGCGCAGCGCGTCGTCAACCGTTTCCAGCCAGACGAAATGCAGCGCCATGCGCGCCTCTTCAGGAATGTCGTCGAGTTCCTTGCGGTTGCGCTCCGGCAGCATCACTACCCGTATCCCGGCACGCATTGCCGCCAATACCTTTTCCTTGATGCCGCCCACCGGCAGCACCAGGCCGCGCAGGCTGATCTCGCCGGTCATCGCGCAGTCGTTGCGCACCGGCTTGCCGCGCACCAGCGAGGCCAGCGCGACATAGATCGCCACGCCCGCGCTCGGACCGTCCTTGGGCATCGCGCCGGCCGGCACGTGGATGTGGATGTCGTTCCTGTCGAAGACATCCGCATTGATACACAGTTCATCGCAATGCGCCTTCACCAGCGTCAGCGCGGCCTGCGCGCTTTCCTTCATCACGTCGCCCAGCTGTCCGGTAAGGATCAGCTTGCCGTTGCCGCTCGTCTTGCTTGCCTCGATGAACAGGATGTCGCCGCCGGCCGGCGTCCATGCCAGCCCGGTTGCGATTCCCGGCAGGCCGGTGCGCAGCGCGAGCTCGCTTTCGAACTTGCGAGGTCCGAGGATCGCCGCCAGGTCGGGCGCGCCGACCTGGATCTGCTGCGCGGTGCCTTCCGCGATGCACATCGCCGCATGGCGGAACACGTTGCCGATCTCGCGCTCGAGGTTGCGCACGCCGGCTTCGCGCGTGTAGTCGCGGATGATCGCGCGCAGCCCGGCCTCGTCCAGCCGGCACTGCCGTTCCGTCAGGCCGTCCGCCTCGAGCTGGCGTCCGACCAGATAGCGGCGCGCGATCTGCATCTTCTCTTCCTCGGTGTAGCCGGGCAGCTGCAGCACTTCCATGCGGTCGAGCAGCGGCGCGGGGATGGCGTCGAGCACGTTGGCGGTGCCGATGAACATCACTTTCGACAGGTCGAAGGGCTGGCCGAGGTAGTTGTCGCGAAAGCCGCTGTTCTGTTCCGGATCGAGCACTTCCAGCAGCGCGGCCGACGGATCCCCCTGGATGCCGGCGGCCAGCTTGTCCATCTCGTCGAGCATCATCACGCAGTTGCGCGCGCCGGCCTTGCGGATTGCCTGAATGATGTTGCCGGGCAAGGCTCCCACGTAGGTGCGGCGGTGGCCGCGGATCTCGGCTTCGTCGTGCACGCCGCCCAAGCTCACGCGCACGAACTTGCGGCCGGTCGCGCGCGCGATGCTGTGTCCGAGCGAGGTCTTGCCGACACCGGGCGGCCCGACAAAGCACAGGATCGGGCTCTTGCCGTCCGGCTTGAGCTTGCGCACCGCGAGGTATTCCAGGATGCGGCGCTTGACCTTGGCCAAGCCGAAATGATCTTCGTCGAGGATGCGGCGCGCCTCGCCGATGTCGATGCGATCTTCGATCAGCGTATGCCACGGCAATTCGCTCATCCATTCCAGCCAGGTGCACAGCATCGAATATTCGGCGGAAGCTTCCTGCATCCGCTCCAGGCGCTGCAATTCCTTGCGCGCGTGCGCCTCCACCTCTTGCGGCATGCGCGCCTGCGCGATCGCGTCGGCCAGTTCGCGCACCTCGCCGGCGCCGCCTTCGGCCTCGCCCAGTTCGCGCTGGATGGTCTTGAGCTGCTCGCGCAGCAGGAATTCCCGCTGGCGGTCGTCGATGCGTTCCTTGGTCTGTTCGTTGATCTCGTTCGACAGGCGCAGCACCTCGATGCGCCGCACCAGCATCGAAAGTACCTTGTCAATGCGCTGCTGCAAGTCGATGGTTTCCAGCACGTCCTGTTTCTGCTGCAACGGCAGGTCGATCAGGCCGGCGACGAAATCGGCCAGCGCCGATGCGGAATGGACGTTCTCGGCGGCGCTCGCCAGCTCGCTCGGCGCCTGCGGCAGCAGGCTGATGACTTCCGCCGCCCGTTCTTTCAGCTGGAGGAAGCGCGCCTGGATGTCGGCGCTCTGCTCTTCCGCATCCTCGACCTCTTGCACCCGCGCGGCGTGGAAGGGATAGCCGGTGATGAATTCGAGCACCCGGAAGCGCCGCTCGCCCTGGCAGACGAGATAGTTCACGCCATCCTGGCCGTTGATGTAACGCAGCACCGAGGCGACGGTGCCGGTGCTGTAAAGCTGTTCCGGTTCCGGCGCTTCGACATCGGAGTCATGCTGCAGCAGCAGGCCGACCGGCCGGTTGCTGCGCACCGCTTCCTGCGCGGCGGCGATCGAGCAGTCGCGGCCGAGGTTGATCGGCGCGATCATGCCGGGAAACAGCACGAGGTAGCGCAGGGGAATGAGGACGACCGCATCTGCCGGCAATTCCGGCAGCGGCGGCGCTGCCGCCCGGAAGCTGTCGAAGACTGGTTCGTCGCTTGCAAGGTCGATGCCGCGCAGCGGATCGTTCTCGGTCTTCATAAGCGAACTTCCCTTTCTCCGTGCGCCGTCGTCTCAAGCGGGTGCCGCGAGGGCAAGATCTGATTTACCGCGTTGGACAGGTCCGACGCGACGACTGTTCCTGCCGCTGCACACCGCTTGCCATGATTATTTTTTCCGAAAATGGCGCCCGTTCCGCGTGATTTGGCGAAATTCGGCGATGCCGCATGTCGTCGACGCGGACGGTCCAATGTCAGGCAGCAAGAAGAACTTAACGGGAAGCGTTCAAGTCGAACTTGGCAAGACACCATTTAATCCAAGAAAGGAAAACGTCATGGACGACCAGACCCTCCCCGGCCTGCATGTCGCCGTCCTGCTGACCGACGGCTTCGAGCAGGTCGAATTCACCGAGCCGCGCACAACGCTGGAACAGCACGGTGCGATGATCAAGATCATTTCGCTGCAGCGAGGCAAGGTGCGGGGTTTCCACCACGACCAGCCGGCCGACGAGTTCACTGTCGATACGACCTTCGACGAAGCCGACCCGATGGACTTTGACGCGGTCCTGCTCCCGGGCGGCAAGGTCAACGGCGACCGCATCCGCAACATCGAGGCGGCACAGCGCTTCCTGCAGCATATCGATCAGGAGCGCAAACCGATCGCGGCGATCTGCCACGGTTCGTGGCTGCTCGCGTCGGCGGGGCTGGCGGAAGGGCGCACGCTGACCAGCTGGCCGTCGATCCAGGACGATATCCGCAGTGCAGGCGGCAACTGGGTGGACCAGGAAGTCGTCGTCGATGGCAACCTCGTCACCAGCCGCCAGCCGGACGACATTCCGGCCTTCAACCAGAAGATGGTCGAAAGCTTTTCCTTGCGCATGAACGCCAGCCCGGGTGCCCAGGCCGAACGCCCGGGACTCGGCGCATCGAGCTAGGGCCTGGCGTTAACCGGGGTTGGGGAGTGCTCCCAGACAAGGCCCTAATCCACCTCGAAGGTCACCTTCGCATTGATGCGCCAGTTGACCACCTTGTTGTTGTCGACCTGCGCTTCGAATTCCTTGATATAGATGGAGCGGATCCCGTGCACGGATTCGCTCGTCTTCACGACTGCGGCGGTCACCGCGTCCTCCCAGCTTTTCGGCGACTCGGCCAGCACTTCGATGACTTTCATGATGGACATGGCAAACTCCTTCGGCTTGGTGGCCCGGGTGCGGGCTGCTGTCTGGAGATGATAGGAAGCGGGCGGCGCGACAGGCTGAGCCGGATCAATCGTGCGCACGGTGCGCCGCGCGTGCCTGGTCCGGAACACCGGCGCGCATCGGGCCGTGCTGGGCCGGGAAAATTGAAATGAGGAACGGCTCGCGGCTTCCGCCCGCAGGCCCTAGTTCCGCGCGTGCGAAATCTGGAAGCTGTCGATGCCGTCGAACGCGGCCATCTCGCGCGACAGCACGCTGATGCGCGCACCGCTGTCGCGATTCAGTGCCACCGCGACGAACTGCCATTCCATCCCGCCCTCGCGCATCGCGATGACGACGGTGCCGGGCGCCATCTCGTAGCCGTTCTTCAACATCCTGCCGCGCACCGCTTCCTCGTCGGGCGCGTGGCCGGGCGCGAAGCGCAGCGAGATCGCAATTGCCTGGCGTGACGGCAGGCGGGCCGACAGCCGCGGCACCGATACCATGCAGAATGCCGACATCAGCGCAAGCAGGATCGCCGCCAGGTAGAAGCCGATTCCTACCAGCACCCCGGTTACGGACGCGGCCCAGATGGAGGCCGCCGTCGTCAGGCCGCTGATGTTGAAGCCTTCCTTCATGATCACGCCGGCGCCGAGGAAACCGATGCCGGTGACGATGCCCTGGATGATGCGCGTCGGGTCGGCTCCCGGATGGAGCACCGTCTGGCCGCCGAACCATTCGGCCGGATAACCGGCGATCACGGTCAGCGCCGCGGACGCCATGCACACCAGGCCATAGGTACGCATCCCGGCCGCGCGGCCATGGTAGAAACGCTCGTAACCCACCAGCAGGCCGAGCGCGAGCGCGCCGACGATGGTGAAGAACACAATGACATTACTCTCCAGCACCGGGCCGGTCCAGAACGCGCGCAACGCTTCCTGCGAAAGCATCTTCAAATTCCTTTTCTATCCGACAGCCCGGATCAGGCGCGGAACCGCCGCAGCCCGTCCAGATCCAGGATCTGGATGCCGCCGTAATCGACCTTGAGCAGGCCTTCCTTTTCCAAAACCTGCAATGCCTGGTTGGCGCGCTGGCGCGAGGCGCCGGACAGGTAGCCGATTTCCTCCTGCGAGATCTGCAGCAGGGTGTCGGTGCCGGGGTAGAGGTGGCTGTTGAACAGCGCCGCGAGACAGCGCGCGACGCGGGTATCGACGTCGAGCAAGCGGTCGAATTCGACCATGCCGATGAACTGGCCGAGCCGTTCATTGAGCTGCATCAAGAGAAACCGCGTAAACGGCAGGCTATTATCGAGCAACCACATGAAAGTCTTGGCGGGCATGCGCGCGATACGGCTGTCGCGCAGCGCGACCACATCATACTTGCGCGCTTCCTGCTTGAGCAGCGTGCCTTCGCCGAACCAGCTGCCCGACGCGATGCCGGTGAAGGTCACCGATTTCCCTTCGGGCGAAAGGTTGTTGATCTTGGCCAGCCCGTCGATAATGCCGATCCAGGCGTCCACCATCTCGCCCTTGCGGCAGATGAATCCCCCTTTGGGAACGAATTGCTCGACCGTGTCCGCTTCCACGCGCGCCATCTGCTCCGGCTCAAGGCCCTTGGCCCAGATGGTCTGGCGCAGTACCTCTTTGAAATCGGGCTTCTCGAGACTCATTGTGCGGCGCACCAACGAAATATTTGAATTGGAGGAGAATTGTCAGTCAGATGACAGCGCCTGAAAATCGCAGCGTCTAGTATCCTGACTACAAAATAACGGAGACATTGTAAGCCCAAGTTCATGCTTCCCCCAAGCATGAAGGCTTGCACGCCCACGCAGGCGCTCCGATCCCTTCACGGCGATTAGAACCTGTTGAGAGAGTGGGATGATGGTAGAGACAAACAAGACGGGCGGACAGACGTTCCCCCGCATGCTTCTGCAGCACGCGCAAGCGCGCCCCGGCAAGCCGGCCTTCCGCGAGAAGGACCTCGGCATCTGGCAGACCTGGAACTGGTCGCAGGTGGCCGACGAGGTGCGCGCCCTGGCCTGCGGCCTGGCCGCGATGGGCTTCAAGCGCGGCATGAACCTGGCAATCATCGGCGACAACCGTCCGCGCCTGTACTGGGCGATGGCCGCGGCACAATGCCTGGGCGGCGTCGCCGTGCCGCTGTACCAGGATGCGCCGGCGGCCGACATGGCCTACGTGCTGGACGATGCCGAGATCGATTTCGCGGTGGTCGAAGACCAGGAGCAGGTCGACAAGCTGTTCGAGATCAAGCAGAACCTGGACCGGCGCAATTCTCTTATCTCGCACATCATCTACGACGATCCGCGAGGCATGCGCCACTACAAGCAGCAGGAGCTGGCCTCGTTCGAGAAAGTGCAGGAGCTCGGCCGCGCCTTCGACAAATCGCATCCCGATTTCTTCATGAACGAGGTCAATGCCGGCAGGACGGACGATACCGCCGTGATGCTGTACACCTCGGGCACCACCGGCAAGCCGAAGGGCGTGTGCCAGACGCACGGCTCCTTCCTCGCCGCTGCGCAGGGCGGCGTCGCCTTCGACAAGCTCAATCCGGACGACGACATCCTGTCCTACCTGCCGATGGCCTGGGTGGGCGACCACCTGTTCTCCTTCGCGCAGCAGCTGGTCGCGGGCTTCACCGTGAACTGCCCGGAATCGGGCGACACCGTGATGACCGACATGCGGGAAATCGGCCCCACCTATTACTTCGCGCCGCCGCGCGTGTTCGAGAACATGCTGACCACGGTGATGATCCGCATGGAAGACGCGAGCGCATTGAAGCGCAAGATGTTCCATCACTTCATGGAGGTCGCGCGCCGGGTCGGCTCCGACATCCTCGACCGCAAGCCGGTCGGCCTCACGGATCGCATCAGTTATGCAATCGGCAACATCCTGGTCTATGGCCCGCTGAAGAACGTGCTCGGCCTGACGCGCGTGCGCGTTGCCTATACCGCCGGCGCGGCGATCGGCCCCGACCTGTTCCGCTTCTACCGTTCGATCGGCGTGAACCTGAAGCAGCTGTACGGCGCGACCGAAACCTGCGCCTATGTCTGCCTGCAGCCCGACGGCAACATCAAGTTCGACAGCGTCGGCCTGCCGGCGCCGGGCGTCGAGGTGAAGCTGGCCGAGAACGGCGAAGTGCTGGTGAGATCGGCCGCGATGCTCAAGGAATACTACAAGCGTCCGGACGCGACGGCGGAAGTCATCGACAGCGACGGCTACTTCCACACCGGCGACGCCGGCATCTTCGACGAGGAAGGCCACCTGAAGATCATCGACCGCGCGGCCGACGTCGGCAAGATGAACAGCGGCGACATCTTCGCGCCGAACTACATCGAGAACAAGCTGAAGTTCTTCCCCTTCATCAAGGAAGCGGTGGCCTTCGGCAACGAGCGCGACATGGTATGCGCCTTCATCAACATCGACATGGAAGCGGTCGGCAACTGGGCCGAACGGCGCGGCATCGCGTATGCCGGCTACACCGACCTGGCCGCCAAGCGCGAAACCTACGACCTGATCGCCGAATGCGTGGAAAAGGTCAATACCGACCTCGCCAGCGAAGCGCTGATGTCGGGCACCCAGATCCACCGTTTCCTGGTTCTGCACAAGGAACTCGACCCGGACGACGACGAGCTGACCCGCACCCGCAAGGTACGCCGCCGCTTCATCGCCGAGAAGTACAAGGTGCTGATCGACGCGCTGTATTCGGGCAAGACATCGCAATACATTGAAACCCAGGTCAAGTTCGAGGACGGCCGCAAGGGCACGGTCGCCGCCGACCTGCGCATCGTCGACGTGAAGACCTACGACGCACTGAAGAAGGCCGCCTGACATGAACGAGAACCGCAAAATCGGCGACGTGATCCTGGACCTGCAGAACATTTCGCTGTCCTTCGGCGGCGTCAAGGCGCTGACCGACATTTCCTTCAACGTGCGCGAGCACGAAATCCGCGCGATCATCGGCCCCAACGGCGCCGGCAAGAGCTCGATGCTCAATGTGATCAACGGCGTGTACCGGCCGCAGCAGGGCGAGATCGTGTATCGCGGCCAGCACCGCAAGGACATGGACACCTATGCGGCGGCCAAGAGCGGCATCGCGCGCACCTTCCAGAACATCGCGCTGTTCAAGGGGATGTCGGTGCTGGACAACATCATGACCGGCCGCAACCTCAAGATGCAGACCAACTTCCTGATGCAGGCGCTGTACTGGGGCCCGGCGCAGAAGGAAGAGATCGAACACCGCCGCAAGGTGGAAGAAATCATCGACTTCCTCGAAATCCAGCACATCCGCAAGACTCCTGTAAGCCGGCTGCCTTACGGTTTGCAAAAGCGCGTCGAACTCGGCCGGGCTCTGGCCGCCGAGCCGGAAATCCTGCTGCTCGACGAACCGATGGCCGGCATGAACGTGGAAGAAAAGCAGGACATGTGCCGCTTCATCCTCGACGTCAACGACCAGTTCGGCACCACCATCGTGCTGATCGAGCATGACATGGGCGTGGTGATGGATATTTCCGACCGCGTCGTCGTGCTGGA
>NZ_DASPLS010000014.1:0-9088 GCF_035627455.1 Noviherbaspirillum sp. | reverse complement strand
CTACGCGATGTTCCCCAACCTGGCCGAGCGCAAGTCCAGCCAGGGCACGCGGCTGTCCGGCGGCGAGCAGCAGATGCTGGCGGTGGCGCGCATCCTGCGCACCGGCGCCAAGCTGCTGCTGCTCGACGAGATTTCCGAAGGCCTGGCGCCGGTGATCGTGCAGGCGCTCGCGCGCATGATCACCATGCTCAAGGCCAAGGGCTACACCATCGTGATGGTGGAACAGAATTTCCGCTTCGCCGCGCCGCTGGCGGACCGGTTTTACGTGATGGAACACGGGCAGATCGTCGAGACCTTCGCCGCATCCGAGCTGGATGCGAAGATGCCGGTGCTCAGTGAACTGCTCGGCGTCTGACAAGATCGATCTCTGCAAGAGAGAGTGTCATGGATATTTTCGGAATTCCGCTGCAGGCCATGCTGAGCCAGCTCTTGCTCGGTCTGGTGAACGGATCGTTCTATGCGATGCTGTCGCTCGGCCTGGCGGTGATCTTCGGGCTGCTCAACGTCATCAACTTCGCCCATGGCGCGCTCTACATGATGGGCGCTTTTCTTGCCTGGATGGGCCTGAATTACTTCGAACTCGGCTATTGGCAGACGCTGCTGCTCGCACCGCTGATAGTCGGGCTGTTCGGGGTTGTCATTGAGAAAACGATGCTTCGCTGGCTGTACAAGCTGGACCATCTGTACGGACTGCTGCTGACCTTCGGCCTGACGCTCATGCTGGAAGGCCTGTTTCGTTCCTTCTATGGCGTTTCCGGCCAGCCTTACTCGACGCCGGAAGCCTTGTCCGGCGCGTTCAACCTGGGTTTCATGATCATGCCGAAATACCGCGCCTGGGTGGTGGCCGCCTCCCTGACCGCCTGCCTCGCCACCTGGTATGTGATCGAAAAGACCAGGCTGGGCGCCTACCTGCGCGCCGGCACCGAGAATCCGAAGCTGGTGGAAGCGTTCGGCATCAACGTGCCCATGATGGTGACCCTGACCTATGGTTTCGGCGTCGCGCTCGCCGCGCTGGCCGGCGTGCTGGCGGCGCCGGTGACGCAGGTGTCGCCGCTGATGGGATCCAACCTGATCATCGTCGTTTTCGCGGTCGTGGTGATCGGCGGCATGGGATCGATCATGGGGGCGATCGTGACCGGCCTGGGCCTCGGCGTGGTCGAAGGACTGACCCGCGTGTTCTATCCTGAATTATCGTCGACCGTGGTTTTCATCATCATGGCAATCGTGCTGATGCTGCGCCCGGCCGGATTGTTCGGCAAGGAAAAGTAAGGAGAACAGGATGAACCGAAATATTGCATTTGCTGCGGGCGCACTGGTGCTGGCGATTGCCGCGCCGTTCATCGTCTACCCGGTGTTCCTGATGAAGGTGCTGTGCTTCGCGCTGTTTGCGTGCGCATTCAACCTGCTGATCGGCTACACCGGACTGCTGTCGTTCGGCCATGCGGCCTTCTTCGGCGGCGCCGGCTACATCACCGGCCACACGCTGAAAGTGATGGGCTGGCCGTTCGAGCTCGGGCTTGTCGCGGGCGTCATCGCCGCTGCGCTGATCGGGCTGCTGATGGGCTTGCTGGCGATCCGCCGGCAGGGCATCTATTTCACGATGATCACCCTGGCGCTGGCGCAGATGCTGTTCTTCGTGTGCCTGCAGGTGCCCTATACCGGCGGCGAGGACGGCCTGCAGGGCGTGCCGCGCGGACAGTTGCTCGGCATGATAGACCTGCGCAACGACTTGACGATGTATTACGTGGTGCTGGCGATCTTCATTGCCGGCTTCGCACTGATCCTGCGCACGGTGCACTCGCCATTCGGGCAGGTGTTGAAGGCGGTCAAGGAAAACGAGCCGCGCGCGATTTCGCTCGGCTACGACACCGATCGATACAAGCTGATGGCCTTCGTGCTGTCCGCGTCGCTCGCCGGGCTGGCTGGCGCGACCAAGACGGTGGTGCTCGGTTTCGAAACCCTGACCGACGTGCACTGGACCATGTCCGGCCTGGTGGTGCTGATGACCCTGGTCGGCGGCCTGGGCACGCTGGCCGGGCCGGTGGTCGGCGCGATCGTGATCATTGCGCTGGAGAACAAGCTGGGCGATTTCGGCAACTGGATGGCTTCCACCACCGGCATCGACTGGTTCCGCTCGATCGGCGAATCGGTGACCATCGTCACCGGTTTCATCTTCATCGTCTGCGTGCTGGCGTTCCGGCGCGGCATCGTCGGCGAACTGGCGGAACTGTTCCGGCGCAGGCCGCGCGAGCCGCTCTCGCATGGCGCGGATTCCGGTGCCGGCACCACGCTGGCGACGAAATAGGGGGGCGTGGCGCGCGGATGCCGGGCCCGGAGGTTCAGGAAAAGCCGACCACCGGGTGCGGCACATAGGGCTCTTCCAGCGCGCCGATTTCTTCCGGCGACAGCACGAGCGCCAGCGCCTTCGCCGCATCGTCCAGGTGGTGCGGCCTGGACGCGCCGACGATCGGCGCGGTCACGCCGGCCTTTTGCATCACCCACGCCAGTGCCACCTGGGCGCGCGGCACGCCGCGGTCCGCCGCGATCTTTGCCACGCGCTCGACCACCTGGCGGTCCGATTCCGCCATCTGGTCGCCATACATCCGCTTGGCAATTGCGTCGTTTTCCGAACGATGGCTGCTCTCGTTCCAGTCGCGCGTCAGCCGGCCGCGCGCCAGCGGGCTCCAGGGGAGGATGGCTACGCCTTCGGACCTGCACAGCGGGAGCATTTCCCTTTCCTCTTCCCGGTTGAGCAGGCTCAGGTGGTTTTGCATGGAGACAAACCGCGTCCAGCCATGCCGCTCCGCCAGGTACAGCGCTTTTGCGAATTGCCAGGCATACATCGACGATGCGCCGATGTAACGCACCTTTCCCGCCTTGACGATGTCGTGCAGCGCCTCCAGCGTTTCCTCGATCGGCGTCGCGTAGTCCCAGCGGTGAATCTGATAGAGATCGATATAGTCGGTCCCGAGCCGGCGCAGGCTGTTGTCCACCTCGGTCAGGATCGCCTTGCGCGACAAGCCGCCGATGTTGGGGCCGTTGCGCAACGGGTAATACACCTTGGTCGCGACCACCACCTCGTCGCGGCGCGCGAAATCGCAGAGGGCGCGGCCGACGATTTCTTCGCTGGTGCCATCCGAATAGCTGTTGGCGGTGTCGAAGAAATTGATGCCCAGGTCCAGCGCCTGGCGCAGGAAAGGCCTGCTTGCGGCTTCATCGAGCGTCCACGCGTGCATGCCGCGATCCGGCGCGCCGTAGGTCATGCAACCCAGGCACAGCTTCGATACTTTCAGGCCGGAACGGCCCAGATTCACGTACTCCATTGGCCCTCCACCTGCTGCCGCCGCGACGGCAGCGATACGACTGCGCAGTTTGCGCGCGTTGCCATATGGGACGCCTGCCGCTCGATGCTTGCCACGGCGACAAGCCAATCGACGAATACGCGCGCCGTCGGCGACACTTCCTTGTGGTCGGGATAGACGACGCAATACTGTTTCAGCCCGCGGATGGCAAAGTCCACCGGGTTGACGAGCGTTCCCTCCCTGAGTTCTTCCTGCACGTAAAGGCGCGGCACGAGGGCGACGCCGATGCCGACGCAGGCCGCCTGGATGATCATCGAAAACAGGTCGTAGCGCGGGCCCGCCAGCAGGTGGATTTCCTCGTGCCCGGCGGCGGTGAACCAGCGCGACCACGCGTCTTCGCGCGTGTTCTTGTGGAGCAGGGGGAGCGCGGCCAGGTCCGCGGCCTGCAGGACGGTCCGGCCAGCGAGCAGCTTCGGGCTGCAGACCGGGATCAGTTCTTCCTCGAACAATAATTCCTGGATGCAGCCGGCCCAGGCAGGGTGCCGGTAATGAATCGCCACGTCGAAGATCGAATCCCCGAACAGGAAGGGAAGGGCGCGTTCGGTCAGGTTGATCGTGATATCGGGATGGAGCGCATTGAATTCCGCGATGCGCGGAATCAGCCATTTGGCGGTAAAGGTGGGAATCACCGCCAGTTCGAGCAGCTTCTGGCCGTTCTGGTAGGACATCGCGCTGAGCGTGTTTCTCTCCAGCCGGTTCAGGTCGTCCCGCACTTTCAGGAAATACGATTTCCCGATATCGGACAGGGTCACGCGCTTTTTCACACGATGGAACAGCTGCACGCCAAGGTATTCTTCCAGCACCGCGATCTGCCGGCTGACCGCCCCTTCCGTCAACGACAATTCCTGCGCCGCGCGCGAGAAACTCTGGTAGCGCGCGGCGGCTTCAAACGCGATGAGTGCGCCAGTGCTCGGGATCTTCCTGCGCATGGGTCATCCAATCGGGCGCAATGATGAGATCTTCATTGTACTGGGCGAAGCAGGCCGTCATGCCACCGGATTGATCAAACTTTTTGCATTGGCGATACAGCCGGCGCGCGGCAATGATGGGAATACCTGCGGCGCTTCAGGTATACGCAAGCAGCCGGCCGCAGCAGATCACCGCCACCCAGATCACGATCGACGCCAGCGCATGCAGCTTCGCGCCAGGCGGCGCGGCCGTTCCCGAGTTCCAGGCGGAGACCGAACGGTACACGCCGCGGTGGAACAGGGTGGCATTGATGCCCGCCGTCACGATCAGGGCCAGCTTGAGCAGGAAAATCGGGTTGCCGATGAAGTCCTGCGGATGGGCGGCGAACATCATCAGGCCGGCAGGAACGATCAGCGCCAGGCTGGCGACCGACCAGGGCAGCAGATGACCCCCGAGCGAGCGCACCGGCAGTTGCGGCGCGAAGCCGAGCAGGCGCAAATCGAACATCAGCACCGACCCGACGAGGGTCGCGAAGCCGATGATGTGGACGATTTCAACGATCGGATACAGCCAGAGGCTGCTGCGCATCGCCTGTGAAAAGGGCAGCGCGGCGAGCCAGCCGAAGAATCCGGGCTCCGCGTGCATCAGCGCAGTTCCGTCGTCTTGCCGCCGAGGGTAATCCGCTCGGCGCGCAGCTCCTGATCGTTGTTGCGGTTGGGATAGCCGTACACGGTCGCCCGGCCGCCCGGCGCGAGCATCGCCTGCTCGAGGCCGCGGTTCTGCATGCGCGTCGGCGGCGCCAGCACGACGGTCCAGGTGCGCTCGGTCGTCTTCAGCCGCACGAAGCCGTGCGGATGTTCATAGCCGGACTCCTCGACCGTGCCGGTCAGCTGCAGCGGGCGGTCGGCGTCGTATTCGCTCCATCCGTGGTGGGCGAAAGCCGGCATCGAGAAAAGCATGGCGAGAATCGTGAATCGTTTCATGGTGCAGTCTCCGAATGGTGATGCAAGCCGGTCTTGCGCTATCTGCCGGCGGCCTTTTTTTGCGCTTCGGTAACGGTCCAGACATGGATCTTCCTGTCGTCAGCCAGCTCGGTTTTATCGGGCAGCCATTCCCCCATGTCCCACATATGCGATACCACGCGCGCTCCCGGGCGCAACTGCCGCCACAGGATGGGCCGCAGCTTGCGGTTGACGTGCGGCCACAGGAATAGCGTCACCACCGTGGCGTCCGAGAAATCGCTCGTATACAAATCCCCGACGAGGAACTTCACCCTGTTCCCAAGGCCCGCCTTTTCGGCGTTCTCGGTCGCTTCCGCGATGCGCTGCGGATCGAGGTCGATGCCGACGCCCCGCGAGCCGCGCTTCTGCGCAGCGGTGATCACGATCCTTCCGTCGCCGCAGCCGAGGTCATACAGCAGGTCGTTCTCGCTGACCTTCGCCAGTTCCAGCATGCGGTCGACCACATATGGCGGCGTAGGCTCATAGGGCACGTCGAGTTTCCTCGCAGGGAGACTTTGCGCGAACGGCATGGATGGGAACACGGCGCCGCAAAGGCCGGCAGCACCCAGCCTCAGTATCCGCCTGCGTCCCTCGCGGGACGGATTCGCATCGTGCTCTACGGTCATGGATCACCTCTCGTTCGCGCTATCGCGCTGTCTGCCCTTGTGCAGGGCGATCAGGACATCCTCATACAGTAAGAGCGGCAAAGCGGAAAAAGTTCTTCCGGGGCCGGTGACCGGGCAATACCGGCACGAAGCCCGGCGCCGGACGAGCGTGTCGGCTGCCCTCAGGTTGCCGCGGCCGGCAGCGTCGCGCCGCGCCGGGCCTGCCGCGAGAAATAGCGCGCGACCAGCGCCAGTGCGAGGACGCCGAGCAGCCCGGATAGCAGGAAATGGCCCTCATAGCCGAGCCGTTTCGCAGACAAGCCGCTCAGCGAGCCGACGATTCCAGCCAGCACCACCTGCGCGCAAGCCTGGATCGTGAAATCCGCCCCCTCATGTTCGGCCCGGCACTGGTTCATCATCACCGCAAAGAGCGCCACCGTCGACATGCCGTCGGCAACCTGTTCGAACAGCGTGATCGCGTAGACGGTGTGGCCAGCCGCGCCGTGCCGCGCCAGCCATGCCATCGCTGCGATCCCCAGCGCCTGCAGCAGGCCGAACAGGAGGAGCGAGCGCAGCGCGCCCAGGCGTGCGTAGAGCATCCCTCCCAGAAACGCACCGCCGATGCCGGCGAGGCTGCCGGTCAGCGTAAGCTGACCGAGCGCGCCGGAAGTCCATCCCTGGTCCACCAGCAGCGGCTTGATCATCGGCGAACCGAGCGAATCCCCGATCTTGAAGGTCAGCACCACAAGCAGCCAGCTCCCCATGCCGCGCAGGGCGAGGAAGCCGCGATAATGCGACCACAACAGCCGCGGGCCGGCCGGCTCGGCAGGATGCGCGGCGGGCGGCAGCCGGCGCTTTTCCGGGAACAGCAGCACCGGCACCATGGTGCAGCCGACCAGCAGTGCAATCAGGCCGATCGACGACCTCCAGCCCCAGTCCGCGACCACCATCAGCAGCAGGCTTCCGCTGACGATCATTCCGGCCTTGTAGCCGCCGACCTGCAGGCTGTTGCCCAGGCCGCGCCAGCGCGCCGGCAGCAAGCGGACTGCGAGGCCGTCGGTCGCCACGTCCTGCGTCGCCGCCGCCAGGTTCACCAAGAGCAGCAGCCCCAGCAGCACGGGCAGGGAAGGGCCGAACAAGGCGTCCGGCGGAAGCAGCGCCACCGCGGCCACCGCCAGCAGGACGCCGGACTGCAGTGGCAGGATCCAGCCGCGATAATGCCCGAACCGGGCCGACGCGAGACGATCGACCCACGGCGCCCACAATACCTTCAGCACCCACGGCAAGGCCAGCAGCTTGAGCAATCCGATCGCCGCCAGGTCGCTGCCGTGCTGGCGCATCAGCACCGGCAGCGCGTGCGCGATCAGGCCGGAAGGCAAACCCTGCGCGCAATAGAGCGCCAGCAGCAGCACGATGCTGCCGGCGCCAAGGGTCTTGCCATCGACGATGGAGGAAGTGGATTGCATGCGCCGGTTCGATTCGGAAAGAGGTGCGCAAATCTAGCCATGGGCACGGTTTTTTTGCAAGCCTGGCCATGCAGGGGGGCATGAATAATTCGGCCATGACACCCCGCCGGCATGCGGGCTTGAACATTCGTTATTCATCCATTCCGTCTGACCGGTGGCCGATACGCCTGCTTACAATTTCTGGCGCCGGCTGTTCATTGCCTGGCAGTATCATCAGGTTTTATCCCGCCTTTCGATATCGTGAAGTCACTCCTTGCAGCATTGATAATCATGGCAACCCTGAGCGGATGCGGCGCATTGGCCGCGCCCTGCCGCTTTGCCAGTGCGACCATCAAGATTGTTCCTGTTGTCGGTCATGCAGCGGCACTGCCCACCGATGCGTGCGCGGCAATCATCGATCCCTGAAACCTCCAGCCAGGTGTTTCGTGCGCCGCGTTGCCCGACCTGGGGTAGCGCCACAACACGCCATCTTCCGTCCGGCTTGCGACAGCAGCCGATACGGTTGACAAGGCTCCGGCCGTGCTCGGGCGGCGGCGCGCGGGATGTCGTGCGCAGTCAGATCGATCCGCTTACAGAAACGCATTGCGCGCCGTTTTTCCGGTGCAGTGTTGTGAGTTTGCACCAGGGTGAAACATTTGTTTTGAAGCCGGACAAGTTTGATGCACATCAATGTCACGGGGCAAAACGAACACGTACCATCCATTCCGTGAACGCAATTAGTTCCGCTTGAACTCTCAACCTGTTCCTTTCTTAGACCCGACTTCATCCTTTTTACAAGCAGCACTTTAGTCATACAGGACCCCCGCTTGCGAATCGCATTGCGAACCGGCGAAAGCCGGCTTGCGCGTACCCGCACGCCTGTTCCTACGGAGAAAACATGAAACATGAAGAGCAACCGACCAGGAAGGAAGAACTGCGTGCCTTTCTCGGGCTGACCGTCATCGCCGCGCCGATCCTGTCGGTGATGGTGGTCGGCGGATATGGCTTTGCGATCTGGATGATCCAGCTTCTCACCGGCTCCCTGCCGACGCAGTAAGCGACGAGACCGGAAAGGCATTCATTGATGGAACAGGAAATCCACATCGCCGGCATCGTGGTCTACACGCAGCCCGCACAACTCGAGTCGATCAAGTCTTGCATCGCCGAAGTGCCCTACGCAGAAGTCCACGCGCAGGACGCACACGGAAAGCTGGTCGTGACGCTTGAGACCGAAGGAACAAAACGCACTCTCGACACCATGGACGCCATCCGGGCGCTCCCGGGTGTGCTCGACACTGTACTCGTATATCAACATGCGGAACCGGCTTCCGCCCTTGCCCAGGAGATCCTTTAATGAAGCTTACACGGCGCGACTTCATCAAACAATCTGCCGCCGTCACTGCGGCTAGTTCGGTCGGCATTCCGATTCAATCCATCGCTTCCAACGTCGTCACCGATTCCTCGAAGACACAGCTTAAGTGGAGCAAGGCGGCCTGCCGCTTCTGCGGCGTGGGCTGCGGCGTCAACGTCGGCGTCAAGGATGGACGCGTGGTAGCGACGCACGGCGACATCAACGCGGAAGTCAACCGCGGGCTGAACTGCGTGAAGGGTTACTTCCTGTCGAAGATCATGTACGGCAAGGACCGCCTCACCAAGCCGCTGCTGCGCATGACGAACGGCAAGTACGACAAGAACGGCGAATTCACGCCGGTGTCCTGGGATGCCGCGTTCGACATCATGGCGCAGAAGTTCAAGCAGGCGCTGAA
>NZ_DASPLS010000013.1:0-79465 GCF_035627455.1 Noviherbaspirillum sp. | reverse complement strand
ATGGAGTAACACATGGACTTCCAGTACAGCGATAAAGTCAAGGACCTTCAGAAGCGCCTCAACGCCTTCATGGACGAGCACATCTACCCGAACGAAGCGAAATTCTTCGGCGAGATCGAGAAGAACCGCGCCGCCGGCAATGCGTGGGTGCCGACCACGATCGTCGAGGAACTGAAGGAAAAGGCGCGCGCCGCCGGCCTGTGGAACCTGTTCCTGCCGCAATCCCATCGCGGCGCCGGCCTCACCAACCTCGAATACGCGCCGCTGTGCGAAATCATGGGCCGCGCGCTGTGGTCGGCCGAAGTGTTCAACTGCAACGCGCCTGACACCGGCAACATGGAAACGCTGGAGCGCTATGCCAGCGAAGAGCTGAAGCAGCAATGGCTGGAGCCTCTGCTCGAAGGAAAGATCCGCTCCTGCTTCGCGATGACGGAACCGGCGGTGGCATCGTCGGATGCGACCAACATCGAAGCATCCATCGTGCGCGACGGCGACCATTACGTGATCAACGGCCGCAAGTGGTGGTCGTCGGGCGCCAACGACCCGCGCTGCAAGGTCTTCATCTTCATGGGCAAGACCGACCCGAGCGCCGAAAAGCACAAGCAGCAATCCATGATCGTGGTGCCGCGCGATACCCCGGGCGTGACGATCGTGCGCCACCTGCCGGTCTTCGGCTACGACGATGCGCCGCACGGCCACGGCGAAGTGCATTTCAACGACGTGCGCGTCCCGGTTTCCAACATCCTGCTCGGCGAGGGCCGCGGTTTCGAAATCGCCCAGGGCCGCCTCGGGCCGGGCCGCATTCACCACTGCATGCGCCTGATCGGCCTGGCAGAACGCGCGCTGGAAGACATGTGCCGGCGCACGCTCAAGCGTGTCGCGTTCGGACGCGCGGTGGCGGACCAGACGGTGACGCAGGAACGCATCGCCAATGCGCGCATCCTGATCGACCAGGCGCGTTTCCTGGTGCTCAACGCCGCCTACATGATGGACACCGTCGGCAACAAGGTGGCGGCGAAGGAAATCGCGATGATCAAGGTCGCGGCGCCGAACATGGCCTGCCAGGTGATCGACTGGGCGATCCAGGCGCATGGCGGCGCCGGCGTCTCCGGCGACTTCAATCTTGCGTATTCGTATGCGCAGGCGCGCACGCTGCGCCTGGCGGACGGTCCGGACGAGGTGCACCGCAACCAGATCGCCAAGATGGAACTGAGGAAGTACAAGTGATGCGCGGCGCCGCCCGGGCGCACCGGGCGGCGCGAATGGAGGACGGAACAGAATGGGCAAGCACGGACTGAACGGCAAGTCGGTACTGGTGACAGGTGCGGCGGCAGGCATCGGCCGCGCCGCCGCACTGGCGTTCGCGCGCGAAGGCGCGCGCGTCGCGGTGGCGGACGTGGACGTCGCCGGCGGCGAGGAAACCGTCGCCCTGGTCGAGCAGCATGGCGGGCGGGCGTTCTTCATCAGGTGCGACATCGCGCAGGCGGCGCAAGTCGAAAGCATGGTTGCGCACGTGGTCGAACGCCACGGGCGCCTGGACTGTGCGTTCAACAACGCCGGCATCGAAATCGAGCACCTGCCGCTGGCGGAATCCGACGAGGCCACTTTCGACCGCATCATGAGCGTCAACGTCAAGGGCGTGTGGCTGTGCATGAAACACGAAATCCGACAGATGCTGAAGCAGGGCGGCGGCGCGATCGTTAATACGGCGTCGGTGGCGGGCCTGGTAGGCGCGCCGCTGCAGCCGATCTACGCTGCCAGCAAGCACGCGGTGGTCGGCTTGACCAGGACGGCGGCGGCGGAGTACGGCAAGGCCGGCATCCGGATCAACGCGGTGTGCCCCGGGATCATCCGCACGCCGATGCTCGAGCGCGCGCTGGAGCGCGAGCCGAGGCGCGAAAAAAGCATCGTCAAGGTGCATCCGATCGGCCGCCTTGGCGAGGCGGAAGAAATCGCAAATGCCGCGTTATGGCTATGCTCGGATAACGCGTCCTTCGTCACCGGCCATCAGCTGGCAGTGGACGGTGGATTGACGGCAATCTGAACGACGGTGTGCTGCGCCAGAACCTTTTGCCTGTTGCTCTTATCGAATAGGCAAACAGTTCCGGCGGAGCACAATATGAAGAAGACGAACAGCTATCGCAACGCGCTTGTTCTTGTCCTTGCCTGCGGCTTCGGCGCCGTCGCACAGGCCGAAGCACCGGCCAAGAGCGCTACCCCAGCGGCAACATCAAAGAAACCGAGCCTCGACCGCTCCGGCAAGGCGCGCAAAGGCAAGGCATCCTATTACGGCAAGCAATTCAACGGCAGGAAGATGGCTGATGGCACGCCGTTCGATCCTGAGTCGAATGTGGCCGCAAGCAGGACCTTGCCACTCGGCACGAAGGCTCAGGTGACCAACCTGGAAAACGGCAAGAGCGAAGTGGTCGAGATCCGTGACCGCGGCCCGTACGTCGATGGCCGCATCGTCGACGTGTCGCCCAAGGTCGCCGACAAGCTCGACATGAAAGAAGACGGCGTGGTGGCCGTCGAAGTCAAGCCGATCGAGCTTCCGGAGGGCGGCAGCACCGCACAGATCAGTTCCGGACGCTAGGGCTCTAGGCCCGGCTCTTGCGCGCGCCCGGGCGGGCGCGTGCGGCATGCTGCTGGAAGGCGCCAAGCTGGCGCTGCACCACCTCCTGCCCGTGTTCGATCACGAAATCCTGGAAGGCGGCCGCCACCGTCGGCACATGCTCGCCGGCCAGGTGCATCACATACCAGTCCGCCTCGACAGGGTTTTCTTCCATCGGCAGCATGCGCACCAGGCCGGCTTCGAACTCGAGCGTGCAGGCGTGCGCCGACAGGAAGGCCACGCCGAGGCCGGCAACCACCATGCGCTTGATCGCTTCATTGGAGGATAGCTCGGAGCCGATGCGCAAGGGGATGCCGGCGTCCTTGAACAGCCGCTCGACCGCGGTGCGCGTGCCCGAGCCGCGTTCACGCACGAGCAGGTTGGCCTCCATGATGTCGGACAGCGTCACGCGTTTCCTGGCCATCAGCGGATGGCCAGGGCTGGCAATGAAGGCCATCGGATGGCGCGCGAAACGCGCCGCGTTGGTGCGCAGTTCGCGCGGCGGCGTGCCCATGATCGCAAGATCGATCTCGTGCTTGCCCATCATGTTCACGATTTCGTTGCGGTTTCCCACCTGAAGCTTGATGCGCACGCCGGGGCGCTCGGTCGTGAACTGCACCAGCATCGGCGGCAGCAGGTACTCGGCGGTCGTGATCGCGCCGATGCGCAAGGTGCCGCTGATGACGCCCTTGAGCGCCGCCACCTCGTCCCCCGCCTCTTCCCACAGCCGGAGGATGCGCTCGGCAAACTCCGCCATGACCTCGCCGGCCGCGGTGAGCTGGATGCCGCGGCCGACCTTCCGCGTGAGCGAGGTGCCGGCCGCTTCCTCCAGCATGCGCAGCTGGAGGGACACCGCCGGCTGGGTCACATGCAAGGCGTCGGCGGCGCGCGAGACGCTCTCGTGGCGCGCCACCATCAGCAGCGCCTGCAATTGCTTGAAGCTTGCGTGATACATAAGACGGGCCTTATCAAATAGTCAGAAAAATTAATTTTTCTTTTAAATTACTTGCCCTTATATTAACAGTGAAAGGACGGCAGCACGGCGCGGTGCCGATACATCCGGCGCCCATTTACGCGAGGGAATCATGGCAATCGAAGCAATCACTCTTGCTCTGGACGGCGTCATATTCGATACCGAAGACGCGCACCTGCGCGCCTGCAATGCCGCGTTCGCGGCATGCGGACTCGACCTGCACTGGTCCCTCGCGCAATGGCGCGCGGCAGCGCGCGTGCGCGGCGCGACGAATGCGGTCGGCGCGGCACTCGAGCAACTGGGTGTCCACGCCGCCGATCCGCGCGCTGCCGTGCTGGCGGCCGAAAGGAGCAGGCTCTTTCACGCCCACCTGCTGGCGCAGCCGCCGCTGCGCAGCGCCGGTTGTGCGCAGTTGATGGCCGACGCGCTCGAAAGCGGGTGCAAGCTGGCTGTCGTGACAGACATGCCGGTGCCAGGCGTGACGGCCTTGCTTGACCACGCATTCGGCGCCGCGGTCACCAACATGTTCTCGGTGGTCGTGGGCGGCGCCGATTTTTCCACACCGAGCGGCAACGGTCCGTACAGCCTGGCGCTGCGTACGATGGGAGCGAACGCAGCGAACTGCGTCGCCATCGACGCTTCCGTGCCGGGACTGCGTGCGGCGCAGCAGGCCGGCATCTGGACCATGGCGGTGACGTCCTATGAAAAGGATATCGCGCGCATTTCGGGCGCCGACATCTGGTGTCCGCAGATGCTGGAACTGTGCGATCTGGTCGAGCGCAACGGCAGTGCGCGGCCGCGACCGCAGCGCTTCGTCACCTTCGACGCACTGAGCGCGTTCAAGTCGTGCCGGCCGCCCGTGCCCGTATTGAAGACCCCGTCAACGGTCCAACTGGCAGGCTGAAGCAGGGACCGGCATGCGCATCGCGATGTTCAAGGAATTTTCAATCTGTGTGGAGGCGGCAAATGGAAACGATCGTGATCGTGGGAGGAGGTGCCGGCGGGCTTGAGCTCGCAACCCGCTTGGGAGAGGCCCTCGGCAGGAATGGTCGAGCCAGGATTGTCCTGGTTGACCGCTACCCGACCCATTTCTGGAAGCCTCTGCTGCACACCGTGGCATCCGGCAAGCTGGATCCGCAGGTGCATCAGGTCGAATATGCGGCGCAGGCGGCCGATCACGGCTTCGAGTTCATCTGCGGCGAAGTGCAGCGCGTCGAGCGTGCCAGCCGCACTCTCCACCTCGGCCCCTGGCGCAGCGATGATGGCGCCGAACTGCTTCCGGGCCGCAGCCTGCAGTACGACAAGCTGGTGCTGGCTTGCGGATCGGTTACGAACTTCTTCAACATCCCGGGCGCCGCGGAAAATTCACTTACGCTTGACAATGTGTACGACGCGGAAGTCTTCCGCAAGCGCTTCCTTGCCTGCTGCATGCAGGCAAGCGTTACGCGGGGCGGCGTCCATATCGTCATCGTCGGCGGCGGCGCTACCGGCGTCGAACTGGCCGCGGAGCTGCACCATACCGTGCGCACGCTGGCACACTACAAGTTACATACGCTCGATCCCGCGCGGGACGTGCGCATCAGCATCATCGAGCGCAGCGGCAGGCTGTTGCCGCAGCTTCACCCGTACGTATCCCGGCGGGCGGAGCGATATCTGCGCCGCATGGGGATCGAGGTATGCACCGACACCGCGGTGGCCCGGGTCGACGCCGGCGTCGTCTGCGACAGCGCCGGCGGACGGCATGCATCGGACGTCACGGTCTGGGCGGCGGGCGTCGAGGCGCCGCCTGTATGCGCTACGCTCGGCGTGCCGCTGAACCGCATCAACCAGATCATCGTCACGCCGGAACTGCGCACAGAAAGCGACGCGCACGTATATGCGATCGGCGACTGCGCAAGCCAGGTCTGCCCGAGTAACGGCGCCGCGGCGCCGCCGCGCGCACAGGTCGCGCACCAGCAGGCGCAGTTTCTGGCGGAGCAGCTGGCGAGCCCTGCGCGAGCCGCGCTGCCGGCATTTCGTTATCGCGACTACGGATCGCTCGTGTCGCTCGGTCCGTTTGCGGCCGTCGGCGTGCTCTCTGGCGGAATGCGCAAGCGCGAAATGCTGGTCGGCGGCGCAGCTGCCCGCTTGCTATACGGGCTGATGTACCGCAGGCACATCATGTCCCTGCAAGGCTTCCTGCGCATGGCCGCGCAAACGCTTGCGCACTGGATTCGATCGAAGGTGACGCCGCCGGTAAAGCTGCACTGAAGGATCCGGCTGATTGCCGAAGAGAGGGAAATGTATCGGAGGGAAAAACCGGTGCAGGAGCAGGTCCTGCACCGGCCAGGCATCGGGAGGGAGATGCCTTTGGATCAGCGACGCTTCACGTCGGCGTTAGCGCGGCGTGCCGCGGCGTAGCAGGTTGACGATGGCCAGCAGGATCACCGCACCGAGGAAGGAAACCAGCAGCGATGAGATGCTGAAGTCGTTCTGGTTGATGGTGCCAGTGCCGAACAGCGGTGCGAGCAGCCAGCCGCCGAGGAGTGCGCCGATGATACCGACAACGATGTTCAGTAACAGGCCCTGGCTGGCGTCTGTCCGCATGACGAGGCTGGCGAGCCAACCGAGGATACCGCCTACTACGATCCAGATGATAAAGTTCATGGTTTACCTCCTATGTATGTTGACAGAGTTGCTACGTCAGTAGACTGACTGCCGGGCGATTGGTTCATCCTGTGTTGACCTGTGTGGAAACGCCGCAGCAGCAGATAACGCGCTATCCAACCCCGGCGCGACACCCCCGGTTTCATGGCGCCATCCGGACACCCGGGAAAGGCCCTTTTCAGCGGGTGCCGCGTCCGGACTGGCGGATGCCACCGTCGTCGATTGGAAGCGGTGAAAATCCATCTTCATCCTCGACCAGGACAGTCGCGTCTTGCTTGGATTTCGTTAATTCAGTGGCATACGCATAGGCATCCTCCTTATCGTCAAACGATGCAAGCGGTTCTTCAAGGCCCTTTTCGGATACATCCCATCTCCCGTTAAGCCCGGGGGACACGCAGATGACCAGGGTGCCTGTACGATCGGTTCCCATCTCTTTCGCTCCTGTCGGTCACTGCCGATGCCGCCGGCGAATTCACCTCTGGATGAATAATCGCGGCGGTCGGCTATCTCTTCACGACGTCGTGTTCTATCCAGGATTCGCTGGGCCTGAAGACGAGGCGCTCCGCTGCGCGTTGGTTCAATGTATGGTGCGTTCAAAGCCTTCGATCTGCCGTTCGGCCTCGTCGCGCGTGACGCCGTACGCTTCCTGAATTTTGCCGACCAGCTGGTCGCGCTTACCGGCAATAATGTCAAGTTCATCGTCGGTCAGCTTGCCCCACTGTTCCTTCACCTTACCCTTGAACTGCGTCCAGTTGCCTGCGACGGTATCCCAATTCATGACAGCCTCCTGTTGCTGAATCGAATGAGAAATGCAGCACCGGTGCGAAGTCGGAAGTTGCAAGTCCTGTGCCCGTGCGGTCTTGCTGATTAGTGAGGAGAGCGGGACGTGCGCGCAGTGCTTGCTTGTAAATGTTCCATGCGATTTTGAAAACAATACAGCAACGTAATCCCGCACCAAGGGTCTATCGCGTTAGGGCAGATCGTGCAGAGCGGGCAGCCCGAGCGTTGCATCTTGCGCGGCCAATGCCAGGGGAGAAACGCGAGGCAGCAACAAAAAATTCATTAAATTCTGTTGTTCTTGGAAACTTAATTGAGGTCAAGGTGTCATTTGTTACACCTAAGTACGATGAGTTGTCCATTTTTAGGAGCCAATCATGACCGAACACGCGCTTTCAAGCCAGGAAAGCTACGATCCCAATCGCCTTCTGGATACCCTGCTGGAGCGGATGAACCTGAAGAACGATGCGGCGCTGTCGCGCATGCTGGAGGTAGCGCCGCCGGTGATCAGCAAGATCCGCCACAGGAGGTTGCCGATCGGCGCTTCCCTGCTTATCCGCATGCATGAGACGACGGGCATGAGCATCCGTGAACTGCGTGATTTGATGGGCGATCGCCGCACCAAATACCGCTTGAGCGATGCGCAGGGCAAACCGAAGCCGCCGGCGGAAGCCGCACCGGCAAGCGGAGGCCAGGCGAGTCATTTTCACTGACACATCCGAACCCCTGCCCGACTCCTGACGTTCCGCGTCCGGTCGGGCAGGCCGGTATCACGGCCCTTCCTGTTTGACGCGTGCGCGCCTTCCTGCGCCGCCGCACGCTTGTGTGTTCTCCCACCCTTTGGTGCGGACCTGCGGAGTATTTTGCGCGGATACACACCGCCTTCTCCTTTCCCCGTTTCATCCGTCGCCTTTTCAGCTCGTACACCGTGGCCTGCGAGCGTACACATCCGCTATACTTGATGCACGTCAATAAATAATCGAAGCGCCACCCTGTTCCCGGCTCGGGTTACCGGCGCCGCTGCCACTTTCCGACGCGCGGTCGTTCGCCGGTCTGGCGAACGCCGTACTGCCTTTTTTGGACCCCAACTCCGTCTCCCTGCGAGCGAAGCGAGAGGTCGCGGCGGCACGCAGGGATCCCGGACAGGCGTCGTTTCGACCAATCGAAGAACCACATCAAAGGGGTAGGCATGCTCAGGAATCTCTCCATCAAGTCGCGGCTGATCTTTGTCGTCGGATTTCTGTCTCTGATGTGCATCTCGGGCGCCGTGATCGGCCTGTCCAGCCTGTATGTCGCCAACGAGGGATTGCATATCAACTACGAGCACCGGCTTGTGCCGATGGGCGGACTCGACCGCATCCTGAGGCTGATCAACCAGAACCAACTCGCGATCGCGCAAGCGCTGACGGATGAGCCGGCCGCGGTGGCCAGGCAGATGGATGAGGTTGAAAAGCGCATCCGGGACATCAACAGCCAGTGGGACCAGCTGATGATCGACATGCGTGACGAAATATCGGGTGAGGAAAAGGCGCTCGCCGACAGCTTCGTCGCAAGCCGCAGGAAATTCCTGGAGGAGGGGCTGAAGCCGGCAATCGCGGCACTGCGAGCAAACGATGTGCCGAAGGCGACCCAGATCATGCGCGGTCCGATGAACGCCGCGTTCGAACCGCTGACGGAAGCAGCCAACAAGCTTCTGCAGTACCAGGTCGAGACGGCGAAAAAGGAGTATGAAAAGAACCAGGCGATCTACGTATGGGTGCGCAATTCCTGCATCAGCGGCATGCTGTTTGCCGTGGTGCTCGGCGCCGTCATCTGCGTCTGGCTGCTGCGCGCGATCGCGCGTCCGCTGGCAGACGCGGTGGACGTGGCCAGGGCGGTGGCGGCGGGCGACCTCACCAAAAATATCGTGGTCACGACCAGCGACGAGACCGGCCAGTTGCTGCAGGCGCTCAAGGAAATGAACGAAAGCCTGCTCAGGATCGTCAGCGAGGTGCGCGGTGGCACGGAAACCATTGCGACCGCCTCGCGCCAGATCGCCGCCGGCAACCTCGATCTGTCCGCGCGCACCGAAACCCAGGCCAGTTCGCTCGAAGAAACGGCTTCCTCGATGGAGGAACTGACATCGACCGTCAAGCAGAATGCGGACAGCGCCTATCAGGCCAACCAGTTCGCCGCGTCGGCTTCCGAGGTCGCGCTCAAGGGCGGCGCAGTGGTTGCGCAGGTGGTCGAAACCATGGGTTCGATCAACGAATCGGCGAAGAAGATCGTGGATATCATCGGCGTCATCGACAGCATCGCCTTCCAGACCAACATCCTCGCGCTGAACGCCGCGGTTGAAGCGGCGCGCGCCGGTGAGCAGGGCAAGGGTTTCGCGGTGGTGGCGACCGAAGTGCGCCAACTGGCGCAGCGCTCCGCCGCAGCCGCCAAGGAAATCAAGCTGCTGATCGACGACTCGGTCGAGAAGGTCGACACCGGCGCGAAGCTGGTCGACGAGGCGGGCGCGACGATGAACGAGATCGTCGACAGCGTCAAGCGCGTCACCCACATCATGGGCGAGATCTCGGTCGCCAGCAAGGAGCAGACGGATGGCATCCAGCAGGTGAACCAGGCGATCAACCAGATGGACGCGGTGACCCAGCAGAATGCGGCACTGGTCGAGGAGGCGGCCGCCGCGGCAGCGTCGCTGCAGGAGCAGGCGGTGAACCTGTCGCATGTGGTCAGCGTATTCAAGCTCGGCGCACAGCAGACTCCCCCGGCTGCGGCAAGCAAACCGCGCCGCGCTCCGCTTCCTGTGCCGGCAGAACGGCCGGCGGCAACGGTTCCCGGGCCGCGCCGCGTCCTCGGCAACGGCAGCGACACGGAGTGGGAAGAGTTCTGACACGCCATCGTCCTGCGCGCCGACGCAGGGTATGGTCGTATCGACGGCGCAAAGCCGCGTATCGAGCAAAGGCCGCTTGTTGCGGCCTTTTTCATTCCTGGCGCATCCTTGATCCACGTCATTCGTCCGCAGTCCGTATTTCCCTTACCCTCGCAACGCGTGACGCACGACCGCATCAGCAAACCCGGGCCCCTGCCCGGTGCGCTGCATGACCGGCTTGCACCCGGCCACGCCGGCTGCGTCAAGACCTGCGACGAGCAGCGAACTGCGATCACGCTGCTTTGCCGTAACTCAAAGAAGGAACATGCATGCCATCGAACCATGTGGTGTGGGTCGATTACGCCGACGCCTGCATTGGCAGCGTCGACAGTGAAATCACCGCTCTCGACATCATCCGGACCTACCGCGCCGATCCGGCGCCGGCCGGCGCCGCCCGCAGCACCCGGGCGCCGGAGACCATGCGCTTCTTCGACGATATCGCTGCGCACTTGCATGCAGCGCACAGCATCCTCATCGTCGGCCCCGGCTTCGAACGGCTGGAACTGCTGGTGTACCTGCGCCGGCATTTCCCGGCCCTCGCGGACCGTATCGTCGCGCTCGAAGGCGCCGACCGGCCGAGCGCCGAAGCGGTGCTGCCATGCGCACGCCGGCATTTCCGCCAGCCCGAGGCGGCCTGAGCGGCAGCGGAAAGGCTTGGTCGGCGCGCCTGCCGTTCCGGTTCAGCGCCGGCCTTAGATGACCGGGACGCGGATCGCGATTGCACACTGCTCCGCCTGCGGAGCTGGATGCCGGTGCGCTAGAAGGACATCATCACGGGAATCGTCATCGACGCGAGCACGGTTTGCGTGGCATTGCCCAGCACGATTTCACGAAAACGCAGGTGGCCATAGCCGCCCATGATCAACAGATCGCAACCAAGCTCGGCCGCCAGCGCCAGTAGCGCCGCCCCCACATTGCCGTCGGTCCGCCGCTGCAACAGCTCGGTCTGGATGCCATGCCGCTTCAGGTATTGTGCAATCTCCGCACCGGGTTGCCGATTCGCATCGCTGTTGAAAGTTGCCACCTCCACCGTGTGGGCGCGGCGCAGCAGCGGAATCGCGTCGCCGACGGCCCGCGTGGCTTCCATGCTCGCGTCCCAGGCGACCAGCACGCGCTTGCCGATGGTATCGAAGCGGCCGTCATGCGGCACGAGAAGCACGGGCCGGCGGCAATGCAGCACGACGTACTGCGGAAAATCGGGCATCACCAGCGGGGTCGCTTCCTGCGGATCGTTCTGTCCGATCACGACCAGATCCGCATAGCGTGCCTGCAAGCAGATGCCGCCGCCGGCCTCATCGTCCACCAGGCGTTTTTCAAACGAGGGCAGGCCGAGCATCTGCACCGCCGATTCAAATTCCTCAAGCCCGCGGATCGCGCGATCCTGCAGGAAGTCGAGCGGCGCGCTCAGCCTGGGGTCGACATCGGCAAGGACACTGCCGCGCGGCAGGTAGCGCGACGCCCCGGTGACCGCGGTGCCGATCAGGTGCGCGTTTTCCGTCATGGCAATGGCGGCGGCGATCTTGATGCGTTCGCTTGCATGGCTCGATTCATCCACGTGCACGAGGATGGTCTTGTACGACATGGCGTGTTTCCCTTTTTCAGCGGTGCACCTGCAGCGCAGGTATGCATCTCCCTTGCAAGCCCGGGGCTGGCGAAGCGGAAGAATGCGACTTGCACGAGCTTGAGGGGCATCAAGCGGGCGACGCAACATCCGTGCCGGGCATGCCGGACAGACTTGTCAAGACGTATCGCCCGTCGCGTGTCCGGGTTTCCTTGATTTCATTTGCCGTGCACATAGAATAAGAATCGTGTGGCCGCCGGCGCGAACACATCGGACTGGAAAAAACATGTATTCCCTTCAAGACTCTGCAGCCCTCGCAGCAACGCGGAATGACATCAGTGCCCGCTTGGGCAGTGTTGCAGCAGATGGCGCGCGGCAACTGTTCGATCTTCACCTGAACCTTTCGCGGGCGTTGCTGGGGCAGATGAATTTTGCCGCGCGACAGCTGATGGCAGCGCGCGATATGCGGCAGGTTTTCTCGCTGGCCCGGGTGCAGTTCCTGCCCGCTGCGCGCAGCGCACTCGATTACGCCTATTGCCTGGCCACCATCGCGTCGGATATGCAATCCGGCCTGCTCGCCGCCGTCAGCGACAGCGCGGCCAAAGGTAATGACCCTGCCGGGCCGCGGCTCGCGCGCTTGTAGATCCTGCCTATCGTGGTCAACGCCTATTTCCGCTTCTATGCCGAACTGAACAACTTCCTCGTTCCGTGGCAACGCCAGCACACGTTCAGCCATCCTTGCTCGCGGGACGCGACAGTCAAGCACATGATCGAGGCGCTTGGCGTGCCGCATACCGAGGTCGAGCTGATTTGCGTGAACGGCGAACCGGTAGGATTTTCATACCGGCTGTGCGAAGGCGACCGGATCAGCGTCTACCCCGCGTTCACATCGATCGATATTTCTCCGATACAGAGGCTTCGCCCGCCGGACGAGGGGCCCGCTCGCTTCATTGCGGATGCTCATCTCGGGCTGCTCGCGAAAAACCTGCGCATGCTCGGGTTCGACGTGCTTTACCGCAACGACTACAGCGATGCGGGCTTGGCGCGCATTGCAGCTGACGAAGAGCGTACGGTGCTCACGCGCGACCGCGACCTGCTTATCCGCAAGGAGATCGTGCGCGGCTGCTACCTGCACGCCGTTGCCTGCGACGCGCAGATGGCGGAGGTGATCAACCGATTCAAGCTTGGCCGGCATGTGCGCGCGTTCAGCCGCTGCCTGTCCTGCAACGGCGAGCTGCGCACGGTGGACAAGAAGGCGGTCGAGCATCGCGTGCCGCAGCACAGCCGGCAATACTACGAACACTTCTATGAATGCGCCGGATGCGCGCAGGTGTACTGGGAAGGCTCCCATGTCGAGCGGATGCGGCGCCGGGTGCGGCAGATGCTGGATGCGGCGCGCGTGGGATAGCGGCAGCGTGTTGCTGCAGTAGGTCATCCAGATAAATTTAAAGGATTGTAGGGGGGCGTCGCGGTGGGGCCGCCGAGGTAGAGCGAAGCGAAACCACCATACGCCTCGATGGGCGTAGTCAAAATGGTGGGTTTCGCTTCGCTCTACCCACCCTACGCTCACCGAATTCATCTGGATGATCTACTAGTGCAGATGCAGGTTCGACTGCACCCGGATCAGGTCGCTGAAATGCCCGGCCGGCATTGGCGCGCTGAAATAGAAACCCTGGATGCTGTCGCACTCGTTCTCGCGCAGGAAGTCGAATTGCTGCTGGGTTTCCGCTCCCTGCGCGATCACGCTGCATTCGAGGCTGTGCGCAAGGTTGATGATCGCCTTGGTGATGACTGCGTCACCGTGGTTCAGCGGCACGCCCTGTATGAACGACTTGTCGATCTTGACGGCCCGGATCGGGAAACGCTTCAGGTAGGCAAGAGAGGAATTGCCGACGCCGAAGCCGTCGATCGCGATGGTGACGCCAAGGTCGCACAGCCGGTCGAGCACGGAGATGGATTTTTCCGGATTGGCCATCACCGCGCGTTCGCTGACTTCGAATTCCAGGTATTGCGCGTCGAGGCCGGTGATGTCGAGGATAGCTTCGACATGGTCGACCAGGGTGTCGTCCGCGAGTTGGCGCGGCGACAGGTTGACGGCCACTCGCAGCCGTACCGGGCTGCTATCCTGCCACGCCTTGTTCTGTTCGCATGCGGTCCGTATCGTCCAGTAGCCGATCGGACGGATCAGTCCGATCTCCTCGGCCACCGGGATGAATCGCTGCGGCGGCACCGTTCCCAGGGTCGGATGCTCCCAGCGCAGCAGCGCTTCCATGCCGCTGATGCGGTTGGTCAGCACGTCGATCTTCGGCTGGTAATGCAGCGATAGCTGGCCGAGTTCGATCGCACGGCCGAGCGCGCTTTCGAGGAACAGGCGCTCCGTTGCCTGGAAGTTCATTTCGGCCGAGAAATAGCAGAAATTGTTGCGCCCCATTTCCTTCGCGCGGTACATCGCGGCATCCGCATTCTTGAGCAGCGTCCCGGCATCGGTGCCGTCGGTAGGGAAACTGCTGATGCCGATGCTGGTGCTGACTTGAAGCGGTTGCGCGTCGCACAGGAAGCACGGCGCGAAGGCGGCCAGGATCTTTTCGGCGATGATGCCGCCGCGGTGCGGTTCGTCCACGTTCTCGACCAGCACGACGAATTCGTCGCCGCCCAGGCGCGCCACGGTGTCCGATTCGCGCAGGATGCCCTGCAGCCGCGTCGCCGCTTCCTTCAGCACCAGGTCGCCGGTCGCATGTCCGAGCTTGTCGTTGATGCTCTTGAACCTGTCAAGGTCGAGGAACAGGATTTCCAGCGAGCGGCCGGGGCGCTCGGCAATGGTCAGCGCATGTTCCAGGCGCTGGTGGAACAGCGTCCGGTTCGGAAGGCCGGTGAGCGAATCGTAGTGGGCGAGGTAGGCCATCTGTTCGGCGGTCTTCTTGCGCTCGGTGATGTCGCGCACGATGAACAGCGACGCGAAGCGTCCCTCGTGGAGGAAGGCCGATGCATTGACCTCGACATCGATCTCGCTGCCGTCCAGGCCACGGAATTTTTCCTCCACGGTCCTGACCGGCTGGCCACGCTGCAGCTGCGCAATGCGCTCGCGGGCGGCAGCATGATAGTCGGGGTGCAGCGCGTCGAACAGCGGGCGGCCGGCGATGTCCTGCATGGTCCTGGCTTTGAGCAGGCGCACCGCGGCCGGATTGGCATAGACGAACACGCCGTCCTGCTGCACCAGGATGGCGTCGGGCGACAGCTCGACCACCTTGCGGTAGCGTTCTTCCGCTTCCCGCAGCGAGCTCTCCGCCCGCTTGGCATCGGTGATGTCCTGAGCCGTGCCGAACATGCGCGCGACATGACCGGCGGAGTCGCGCATTGCCTGGCCGCGCGCCGCCACGATGCGCTGCGTGCCGTCCGGCAGGTTGATGCGGTATTCCGACTGGAACGCCTTCCCGGAGCGCATGCATTCATTCACCAGCTCCTGCAGGCGCGGCCGGTCTTCGTCTGCAATCCTTTCCCAGATGTTCTGCGACGTCACTGGGAAGCTGTCCCGCCGGACGCCGAAAATGCGGTAAAGCTCGTCGGACCACACGATCTGATTGCTTGCGATGTCCCAGTTCCAGCTGCCGAGCTGGGCAAGCTGCTGGGCGTCCGCAAGCTGTCTCTCGCGCGCGGCGAGCTCCTGCTCGATGCGCTTGCGCGCCTCGATGTCGCTGACCAGCGAATCGGTGCGCGCCCGCACATGCTGCTCGCGAACGTCCCGTTCGGCGAGCAGGCGCGATTCCGCGTTCCCGCGCTGGTACACGATTGTCGCCAGCACCAGGCCCATGGTGCCGACCACGCTCACGTAGATCATCACGAGCGACAGCGCAACGGTCTGGCTGGCGACGGCGAACGGGCCGTTGCCGTGCACCGTATTCCAGACCGCCACCGCGCATACCACCGCAGTGCTCCAGTTGACGGTCGGGATATTGAAGCGGATCGCCGCCCACAGGAAAAAGGGAATGGTCAGGTAAGCCATCGGCAGCGTTCCGAGCGACCCGCCGAAGATGAACTGCGTTACTGCCGGCAGCAGCAGGAAGAAGGCGGCGATTTCGAGGGTTTTCGTCGGGCGCCAGCGGATGCCGTTGCGGATATTCCACGCCAGGAGCAGCGGCACGCCGACGATCATTCCGGTCGCGTCACCCAGCCACCAGGTCAGCCAGACCTGGGCAAACAGCGGCGTCGACAACGGCTGCCACAGGGCGACGCCGACGGCGCCAGTCGATGCGCTGATGATGCTGCTGGCCAGCGCGACGCCAATGAACCGGAAGGCGGTTTCGCGGTAAATGAAATCGGTACGCGTGCGGTACAAACGCTGGACCAGATGCGAGGCCACGATGGCTTCCAGCATGCTGCCGGTGGCGATCAACAGCCGCGCCGCCATCGGCAGGTCGAGCGAAGCCATGCCGACAAGCGCGCCCAGCCAGATGGCGGGTGCGATCCGCCAGCCCAGCAGAAGGCAGCCGCACAACGCAATGGCCGACGGCGGCCATAACGGACTGACGACTTCCGGCAGGATCGCAAAGTGCAGGGACATCCGGACGGCGAGCGCGTAGACGCTTGCCAGAAGAGCAAAACGCGCCAGATAGGCCGGGTTCGAGACGAATTCGTACGTGCGGCGCCGGGCGGCCGCAAGGGTGAAGAAGTTGCTGATGAGCCGCATCCCCAGGCCTTTCCGTGCGAGAGATTCGGGTTGGCTGACAGCATTAACCATGCCAGTTTCCCGGTTTTTCTTGTTGAAGATCGTCAAAGGGGTTGGCATGGGATGCCAATTCTTCAGACTGTTGCCGAAAGGCGCGGTTCCGCGAGCGCCTACGCCGGTGTCGCTTGCACCAAATGGGTGAAACGCCGGGACGGCCGCGCCCGTCGTGTTGCGTACGACATTCACTGGATAGCTGAAATGCAAGATTTCGACTGTCCAAAAGTGAAACTTGTTTGAGAAATCTCAAGTCCGTGCGTATAGTTGCTATATCGAAAGGGCGCTAAAACCGCGCCGACAAGAACGCAGTATTTCCCCGGCAGATTTCACAAATGAGACACCACCTAATGCGTCTGGTCGCAGGCGCAGCGTTCGCCGTTTCGGCGCTGCCCGTGCTCGCGGCGGACCAGCAGGACGGCATCGGGCGATTCGAGATCACCCGTTTCGTCGTCGAAGGCAATACCATCCTCGCGCCAGCGGACATTGACAAACTGCTGGCGCCCTATGCCGGCAAGGGCCGCGATTTCGGCCATGTGCAGCAAGCGCTCGAAGCGCTCGAGGCCGCCTACCACGCGCTCGGATTCAACGTCGTGCAGGTCGGACTGCCTGAACAGGAGCTGAATCAGGGCGCCGTCCGGCTGCAGGTGGTCGAAACCCGGCTCGGCAAGCTGCGGGTGGAAGGCAATACGGTGTTCAGCGCCGACAATATCCGGCGCAGCCTGCCGGACCTGGTCCCGGGCCGCACTCCCAACCTCGGCAAGGTATCGTCCAGCCTCAAGCTGGCCAACGAAAACCCTGCCAAGAAAACCACGCTGCAGTTGCAGAGCGGCAACAACGACGACGACGTCAATGCGGTGCTGAAGGTCGTTGATGACAAGCAATGGCGGCTCGCGGCCAGCCTCGACAACAGCGGCAGCAAGAACACCGGCGAGTCGCAGCTGACGCTCCAGTTCCAGCACGCCAACATGCTCGACCGCGACCATGTGCTGAGCCTGCAGTACACCACCACCTTGGAAAAGCCCAAGCAGGTAAGCGTGTACGGCGCCGGTTACCACATTCCGCTGTATGCGCTGGGCGACTCCATCGACTTGTTCGCCAGCTATTCCGACGTCGACTCCGGTTCGGTGCTTGCCGGCATCTTCAATCTCCAGGTCAGCGGACGCGGCACTGTCGTCGGCGGGCGCTACAACCAGTTGTTGCGCCGCGTGGGCGACTTCGAGTCGCGCCTGAGTTACGGGCTGGATTACAAGGAATTCCGCAACAACGTGCTGCTGCAAGGCGCGCAGCTGGGCAATGACGTGACAGTGCATCCGCTGAGCATCGCCTATACCGGCACCCTCGGCATGACCGGCGGCGAACTGAGTTTCGGCGTCACCGGCATGCGCAACATCCCGGGCGGCAGCAAAGGAAGCAGCGCCGACTTCAACCGGGTGCGCGCCGGCGCGCCGGCCGACTACACCCTGCTGCGCTATGCCGCCGGCTACCTGCATGCGCTGCCGCGCGACTGGCAGATGCGCGTGGGCATATCCGGCCAGTACACGCGCGACGCGCTGGTTCCCGGCGAGCAGTTCGGCGCCGGCGGCGCCTCGAGCGTGCGCGGCTTCGGCGAACGCGACATCGCCAACGATACCGGCACCCTCGCCACTGCCGAGGTGTACACCCCGAACCTGTGCGGCGACCTGCAGACGGTTGCCGCGCAATGCCGCCTGCTGGCTTTCTATGACGCCGCGAGCGTGCGCCGCAACGACCCGTTGCCGGGCGAAGTCGCGAAGGCGTCGATCGGCAGCGCCGGCCTCGGCTTGCGGGTGAGCGCCGGCAAATACATGACGCTGCAGATGGACCTGGGCCATGTGCTGGACGGCGGCCCGACGACGGCCAGGGGCGAGAACAAGTTGCATGTCAGGCTGGGCCTGACGTACTGAGTTGCGGGAGCGGGAAATGAGCAAGAACATCGGGGCCGCCGCGCGCGGCCAGGGGAAGTTGCAACGACGGCTGCTGACGGCGCTGGTCGCGGGCTGTTTCGGCAGCGCGGCGGCCAACCCGGTCGGGCCGCAGGTGATCAACGGCCAGGCCAGCTTCAGCACCCAGGGCAATGTGCTGTCGGTAACCAATACCCCGGGCGCGATCATCAACTGGCAAGGCTTCTCGATCAACGCCGGCGAACTGACCCGCTTCATCCAGCAGAACGCCGGCAGCGCGGTCCTGAACCGCGTGACCGGCGGCGATCCGTCCCAGATCCTCGGCGCGCTGCAGTCGAACGGCCGGGTGTTCCTGGTCAACCCGAACGGCATCCTGTTCGGCCAGGGCGCGCAGGTCGACGTCAACGGCCTGGTGGCGTCCACCCTCAACATCGGCAACGACGACTTCATCAAGGGCAAGTGGAACTTCCAGGCGGGCGACAAGGCCGGCAGCCTGAAGAACCAGGGCGCGATCACGACCCCGGCCGGCGGCCAGGTGGTGCTGATTGCGCCGAACGTGGAAAACAGCGGCATCATCACTTCGCCCAGGGGCGACGTGATGCTCGCGGCGGGACGCAGCGTGCAGCTGGTCGACACGATGAACCCCGACCTGCAGGTGGTGATCAGCGCGCCGGAGGATGAAGCGGTCAATCTCGGCAAGGTCATCGCGCAGGGCGGCAAGACCGGAATCTACGGCGCGCTGGTCAAGCAGCGCGGCTTCATCAACGCCGACAGCGCGGTGGTGGGGGAGAACGGGAAGGTGGTGCTGAAGGCGAGCCGGGATACGCTGCTGGAAGCGGGCAGCGTGACGTCGGCGACCGGTGCGGGCAAGGGGGGCGAGTTGCGGGTGCTGGGTGAGCGGGTGGCGCTGACCGGGGATGCGAAGGTGGATGTGAGCGGCCAGCTGGGCGGCGGCACGGTGCTCATCGGCGGCGATTACCAGGGGAAGAGCGCGGAAGTGCCGAATGCAGCCATGTCCCATGTGTCGGCCGCAGCAACGATCAAGGCCGACGCGATTGAAAATGGGGATGGCGGCAAGGTAGTGGTTTGGGCAGATGACACGACGCGCGTCTACGGCAAGATTTCTGTACGTGGCGGCACCGGGTCGGGTAACGGCGGATTCGTGGAAACCTCCGCGCACCACCATCTCGACGTCATTCAGGCTCCCGATGTGTCCGCCCCGATGGGGCAGGGGGGCAACTGGTTGCTCGATCCGGAGAACATCACGATTGCCACGGCCGATAGCAACATCGATCCGGCAGGGCTTCCTGATACGTTCAAGCCGCACAATCCCGGAAGTTCGACCGTAAATGCCACGGCGATCAAAACCGCAATTGACGGCGGGGCCACGGTGACGATCGACACGAGCATTGCCGGCGGAACAGGCGACGGAAATATCGTGATTGATAGTTCCGCTGCAACCGCTCTCGGCGGCCTCAATGCGCTTAGCGGCGCGAAGCTGATCCTCAATGCACACAACGACATCACGATCAAGTCGAACATTATCAATACTGGTGATGCGCTCGCGATGGTGTTCAAGGCGAACGCCTATGGTACAGCCAGCACGGGGAAAGTATCCCTTGATCCGGGGGTGCAGCTCCAGCCGAAAAACGGACCGGTCACGATCTCGAGCAAGGGAGATATCACGCTCGCGACAGGTGCAATCATCGGAAACAAAACAGTCGACTACGACGATTTCATCCTGACGTCCACCGCTGGAGGCATTAGCCTGAACGGTGCGGCGATTCTCACGAACGGCGATGTCACGCTGAAGGCTGGAGGCACCTCTGGAATTTCAACCAGCGGTACCGGTGCCGGTGCCGGCGGCCTTTTCGTGCAGGGAGCCAATGTTGCGTTGGATTCCGCTGGATTGATCAAGATCGATAAATTCGACGGCACCGTCGTTGCACGCAGCACCGGCACCGGCAGTTCGATCACTCTCACCGACGCCGGCGGGCTAGTCGTCGGCAGTTCGTCCATTTCTTCTGTTCCCGCCGGAATCATCGCAGACGGCGACATCACCCTGAACGCGTCCGGTAGGCTGAGAGTGAACGGTCCCGTCAGTGCCGGGCCGGGCAATATCGTGATGAATACCACCACGTTGTATGGCGTGATTGCGGACGCGGACATTTCTGGAAGGAATGTGCATCTGAATGGAGGAGACGAAGGCGTAGTCGGTTCCGGAACCATTACCGCCAGCAACCTTTACCTGCAGTCAACCGGCGGCACCGGGCCGATCGGTGACTTGAACTCGCCACTGTATACTTCGTCACCCGGCGGTACCGGCAACACCAATATCAGCATCGGTGGCAGCAGCACCGGCCCATCCGCCGTCTATATCGAGCACACGGGGGACGCCACGCTGACGCAGGCCATCCTGAAGGCGGCTACGCCAGTGCCGCTCGTGATCGCGGCTTCCGGAAACCTGACCACCTCGGCGGCCATTGTGACCGGCGGAGGAAGCATCGACCTCGCCTCTTCGCACGGGAAGATCCAGATCGAAGGCGGCTTGAACAGTTCAGCCGCCGCGCCGGGCGACATCTATGTGGAAGCGGATAGTGACATCTACATCAAGGGTGATGTGGCTGCCAACGGCTCGCCGAACGGCGGCTCAGTGTCTCTGATTTCCAATAATGGAAGCATCGCCTTTGTAAGCCCGAATGGTGCCGTCTCCGCGACCGGCGCCAATGGAATGGTGAGTATCGACGCTTCGTATGGAAGCATCACGTCCGATAGCAGCGCGAGCACGGCGATCACTGCGTCGCAGGTTATCCTCACGGCGGGCAGCGGTATCCATGGTCCGACTTCGAGCAGCCAGCTGGCGATCAACGCATCGAAGCTGGACATCACGAATTATGATGATGGTGCCGTCAGGATCAAGAACACCGGATCCGGACTGATCCTGGCAGACCTGGACGAGGCCGCGGAAACCTATGCTGTCTATCATGGGTCGACGGGAGACGTTCAGATCACCGATGGTACGAGCTTGACGGTCGGCGACAAGATCAGTGCGCCCGTCGCCACGCTGATTCTCGACAGTCCCGCGATTACCATCCAGAACGACGTGTCCGCCCACGGAATCCAGTTCTACACCGATAGCTTGCCGGCATTCGCGACGGGCATCGTCGAATCGACGGGAATGCCTACGCCGACATCCTTCGGGGGCGTCTTTTTCTCGCCGAAAACGAGCGGGAAATCGATTAAGATCGGCGCGGGAGCCGGCCCGGCCACCTCGCTATTGATTGACCCGGCGAAGCTGAAAACGAGTTCGGATACTCCCGCGGCAGGCGACATCGTTTCCGATGCATTCAGCTTCCGGGTCGACTCAAATGCCGAGATCAATGTCAACGCTGCAATGAGTCTGCCGGATGCCACGGTTTATACGCAAGGCGGCACCATCAATGTGAATGCCGCGGTGAACGCCGAATCGGTCGCTTACATCGCGAACTCGTTTTCGGCGGGAGCCGTGACGACGGCGAACACCAGCTACGGTAGTATCAATATCGGGCCGTACGACACTGCCAGGAAGATGCTGATCGCTCCCGGCGCGACGGACCCGAGCAACGGTAGCGATCTCTGGATTAACAGCGCTTACCTCTCCAGCAAATTCATCGGCAACACCCTCTCGTTCGGCACCTACGGTTCGGGCGGGGCTGGGGCGGCCAACACCGACATTACCATCTCGGCTTCTATCTCCGGCAGTGCGACAACGTTCAAGAACCTCGAATTCCTCAGCAAGGGGACGGTGAAGCAAAGCACGGCAAGCGATGTCATTACCTTGCCTTCGATACACGATGCGACTCCCTGCAGCGGCTGCGGCGCGCTGCGCCTCAAGGGCGGTTCCACTTCAGGCGGCGTATTCGAGCTGAATGTGGCGGACAATTCGGTCGACTATATTTCGGCATACGGGAATACGATCAAGTTCAAGAATGCCAAGTCTCTCGGGGCCCATATTATTGAGGCCACGGGAGGGGTGATCGACATCGCAGTTGCAGGCGGTTTCAGCAGCTACTACGACATTTACTCTGCCGGGGGCGCCATCAACATTCAGGCTGACGGCGATTTCATCAGCTATGACGCGATCAACTCCAAAGGCGGAGATGTCACGATCAAGACTACCGGCGGGTCTCACGACATTTTTATTGATAAGCCCGGCATAGACGCCTGTCACTCTGTGACTTCGTGCAGTTCGACAGTCAAGCTGGATGCAACCGGTTCCATCAATATACCGCTGGTAAGGGCCGGCCTCGCAGTCGACCTCAAAGCGGGAGGAAACGTCGTCGATGGGGACAGCAGCCTGAATAACATCGAAAAAGGCGATTCCAGCAGACAGGTCACGTTGACCTACAACGTGACCGGAAACATCGATCTCGACGCCCACGGCGCAAAACCGGGAACCGGATCCACCGCGGGCTCGAACAGTATCCGGTGGTCGGCACCTACCAGCAGCGGGGGAGGCGGCGGCGGCGGCACCGTCACACCAACGCTCGACCAATGCGTCGCCAACCCGTCGACGAGCGGCTGCTCGTCGGTGCTCCCGTCCCTCAACAGCTGCGTGGCCAACCCGGCACAGGCAGGCTGCAGCGCGGTACTGCCGTCGGTCGATGCGTGTGTCAGCAATCCGGCGCAAACCGGCTGTTCTTCGGTACTGCCAACGCTTGACAGCTGCGTCGCCAACCCGGCTCAATCCGGCTGCAGCGTGGTATTGCCCAAGCTGGAAACCTGCGTGAGCAACCCGGCTCAGTCCGGCTGCAGCAGCGTTTTACCCAAGCTGGAATCCTGCGTAAGCAACCCGACGCAGACCGGCTGCAGCGTGGTGCTGCCCATGCTCGACAGCTGCGTAAGCAACCCGACGCAGACCGGCTGCAGCGTAGTCCTTCCCAAGCTCGACACCTGCGTCAGCAACCCGGCGCAGGCAGGCTGCACCGCTGTGCTGCCCAAGCTCGACAGCTGCATGACCAACCCGGCGCAAACCGGCTGCAGCGCAGTACTGCCCAAGCTTGACGCCTGCGTGACCAATCCGGCACAAATTGGCTGCAGCGTCGTGCTGCCCAAGCTCGACAGCTGCGTGAGCAACCCGGCGCAAGCCGGCTGCAGCGCGGTACTGCCGAAGATCGACGCCTGCGTCGTCAACCCGGCGCAGACCGGTTGCAGCGTGGTGCTGCCGAAGTTCGACAGCTGCGTCGCCAATCCGGCCCAGGCCGGCTGCACTGTCGTCCTGCCGACGATGGACACCTGCACCAGCGCGCCGGGCACGGCCGGCTGTACGGCGGTGCTGCCGACGCTGAACCAGTGTTCGTCCAACCCGAACCTGGAAGGCTGCAGCGCGGTGCTGCCCCTCGCCACCCAGTGCACGCTGAACCCGAAGACCGCAGGCTGCGAAACGGTGCTGCCGAGCACCGGGACAGGCACCGGAAACAATCCCGGCAGCGACAGCGGCACCAAGGACACGGTGATCGAAACCGTCTCCGACACCGTCACGACCACCGTCAACACCGTGGTGAAGTCCGCGAACCAGGCCTCGGCGATGAAGCCGGAATCCGGCAGCGGCACTTCATCCGGCGGCGCTGGCGGCAGCGGGCTGCCGCCGGAAAACTCGTCCGACAAGGGCGACGAAAAGAAGGATGAAAAGAAAACCACGTCCGGCACGGACGACAGCGGAGCGAAGAAAAATGAAACAGCCAAGAAGATGTATTGCAACTAAGACGCTGCTGTTCATGGCCTCGCTGCTGCTGTCGGCGGGGGCATGGGCAGCGCAGGCCGTGGGCACGGTGGTGAACCTGAGCGGGCCGCTGCTGGCGAAGAAGGCCGACGGCAGCGCCAAGGTGCTGTCGCTGAAGTCGGCGGTGGAGCAGGGCGACACGCTGATCAGCGAAAAGAGCACCTATGCCCGCATCAAGTTCATCGACAACAGCGAAATCACGCTGAAGCCGGGCACGCAGTTGAAGATCGACGACTTCAGCTTTGAGGAAGACAAGCCGGAAAAGGACAGCGCGGCGTTCAACCTGGTCAAGGGCGGCCTGCGCGCCGTCACCGGCACGCTGGGCAAGCGCAACAAGGAAAAGTTCGGAATGAACACGCCGACGGCAACCATCGGCATTCGCGGCACGACCTTCATCGCGGAGTATGTGGCGCCGGATGACAAGGCGGTCGCATCCTACGGCATGGCGTCACTGGCGGCAATGACGCCGGTGAACGCCGGCAGCTACGCCGATGCACGCAGCGACATGCCGCAGCCGGTGCCGCTGCAGGTGCTGCCGCTGCGCGTCGCGCAGGCCGACGACGGCACGCTGACCGGCCTGCGGGTGCACGTGATCGACGGCATGGTCAACCTGAGCAACGGCGGCGGCTCGCAGGACATCGGCGCCGGACAGTTCGGCCATGCGCAAAGCTTCAGCCTGCCGCCGGTGACGCTGCCGGCCGACCCGGGTATCCAGTTCACGCCGCCGCCGCAGTTCCAGGCATCCACCGGACCGCACGGCAGCGGCGGCACGGCGCAGAATTCCGAAGCGGTCGACTGCGAGGTCAGGTAGAACCGCGCCCAACGAAGGGGAGAGCAACATGACACCCAGCCGCGTGGCAGACAGTTTCAAACTGGTGGGGGCGGGCGCCGCATTCAAGGACGAGATCTGTGAAATGATTGCCGATTCCCGGCTGTTCATGGATCTCGACTGGAAGGATGTCGAAGGGCTGGCGAACTACATGCAGTGCTACCAGGTCGACGCCGGCGCCATCATCTTCAAGGAAGGCGAGCCCGGCAGCTACATGTGCCTGCTGGTCAAGGGCGAGGTTGAGATCTTCAAGTACGACCAGGACGGCAAGCCGCACCGCATCGTGCAGATCACCCGCGGCAAGACCGTGGGGGAAATGTCGATCGTCGACGGCGAGCCGCGCTCGGCCACCTGCATCGCTTCCGAGCAAAGCGTGTTGCTGCTGCTGACCAGGGACAGCTACAACCGCATCATCCATGACCGGCCCGCGCTGGCCGTGCAGATCCTGACTCGGCTCTCAAAGCTGATGAGCCAGCGGCTGCGCGGCGCCAGCGGGCAGTTGGTGGAATACCTCGGGCCGGAGCGGCGTAACGTTCCGGTCATTACCTGACCGGCGCGCAAGCAAGTGCTTAGGGTGGGGGCGCCGGGGTAGAGCGTAGCAAAACCCACCGAAAGCCGTACACGTGGGTGCATGGCGGGTTTCGCTGCGCTCTACCTCGGCGGCCCCACCCACGCTACGGTTCTCCGTGCATGCGGCACACTCCGTCTACTTGATACAAACCGCCCGCACCTGCTTGATATCGGTAATGCCCGACAGCACCTTTTCGATGCCATCCATTTTCAGCGTCAGCATCCCGTCCTCCAGCGCCGCCGCAAGCATCACCGCCACCCGGCTGTGCTCCTGGATCAGGCGCTTCAAGCGGTCGGTGCCGATCATCAGCTCGTGCAGGCCGACGCGGCCCTTGTAGCCGCCGTTGCACTGGTCGCAGCCGACCGCCTTGTACAGCTTGAACTTGCCGCCGGCGTCCGCGTAGTTCTTCCTCCAGCCGTTCAGTACGCCCTGCATGCCGGCATTCTGGTCCTTGAAGGATTCCGTATTCTTCAGTTCCTCGCAGTACTCGGCCAGCAGCAGGCGCAGTTCCTCCGGCGACGGCTCGTAGGCCATCTTGCAGTTCGAGCACAGCCGCTTTGCGAGGCGCTGTGCCAGCACCCCGAGCAGCGCATCGGCGAAGTTGAACGGGTCCATGCCCATGTCGAGCAGGCGGATGATGGATTCCGGCGCGCTGTTGGTATGCAGCGTGGCGAACACCAGGTGGCCGGTGAGCGAGGCTTCGATGCCCATCGACACGGTTTCCTTGTCGCGCATTTCGCCGACCATGATCACGTCCGGGTCGGCGCGCAGGAAGGCGCGCATCGCGGTTGCGAAATCGAGGCCGCTCTTGCGGTTCACCTGCACCTGGCGCAAACCCTTCTGCGTGATTTCGACCGGGTCTTCCGCAGTCCAGATCTTGGTGTCCGGTGTGTTCAGGTGGTGCAGCACCGAGTGCAGCGTCGTGGTCTTGCCCGAGCCGGTCGGACCGCACACGAAGAACAGGCCGTAGGGCTTGCTCACCGTGCTCTTCAGGCGTTCCAGGTTGTGCGGCAGCACGCCCAGCTTGTCGAGCGGGATCGGTTCGCCGGCGGCGAGGATACGCATCACCACGTCCTCGACGCCGCCGGCCGACGGGATCGTCGCCACCCGCAGTTCAATGTCCAGCGGCGCGTACTTCTTGAACTTGATCTTGCCATCCTGCGGCTTGCGGCGCTCGGAGATGTCAAGATCGCACATGATCTTGATGCGCGCAGTCAGCGCGTTGCGGTAGCTGGCCGGGATCTCGATATAGGGTTCCAGCGATCCGTCCTTGCGGAACCGGATCATGGTCTTTTCCTTGCCCGGCCGCGGCTCGATGTGGATATCGGACGCGTTCTGGCGGTAGGCGTCGATGATGATCTTGTTGACCAGCTTGACCAGCTCGTTCTCGGCTGCCGCCGACAGATCGGCTTCCGACAGCTCGGAGCCTTCCTCGTCGCCCGCCTCTTCCATGCCCGACAGCAGGTCGCCCACGGAGGTCAGGTCGGCTTCGGCGCCGAAGAACTGGTCGACGGTCTGCTTGAAGTCGCGCTGCGTCGTGACGCGATAGGCCAGCTTCGCCTTCGGGAACACGTTGTTGATCACGCGCGCGCTGCGCACATGCTCGGGATCGATCGCGAGCACGACGATGCCTTCCGGGCCTTCCTCGATCGGCATCCACTGGCTCTGCTCGACGAATTCGCGCTTGAGGTTCTTCAGCAGGTCGGCCGGCTTCACGCGGTCCGCCCTGAACGGTTCGTACGGCACGCCGAAATGCTTGGACAATGCCTGGCCGATCGAGGCCGGCTTGACCTGGAACTCGCTGACCAGGATTTCCTCGATGTCGTCGCTCTTGCGGCGTGCGGAGCGCGTGGCCAGTTCCAGTTCCGCCGCCGACAGCACCGCTTCCTCGACCAGGACGCTGTATTTGGAGCGGATCAGCGGCGCCGGCTTCAGGCGCTGGGTGTACGCGATCGCCAGCGTCTTGCACAGTTCCTTGATGCCCTCCTCGGCGACGACGGAAAACGCCTCGCCGCTGCGGTTGTTGATCAGCTGCACCGCGCCCAGCAGTTCGTTCCTGGTTTCGTCGATCAGCGGCGCCACCAGCATCTGCTTGGTGCGGTAGCCGGTGGCCTGGTCGACGCCGCGCTGGAAGTTCAGCTCGGGCGAATGCGACTTCAGTTCCATTGCGTCGTACACGTCGCGGATATTGATCACGCGGCGCGCCAGCGCGGCATAGCCGGCGATGCTTTGCGAGGAGATCGGCAGCTTGAAATCCTTGAAGGAATTCAGGCCGGTCTTGATCTTCGAGACGATGCAGGTCTTGTCGTCGGAGAGGACATACAGCGTCAGCCGGTCGGCCCCGAACAGGTCGCAGATGTCCTGCGACAGGTCGAGCATGATCTCGTCAAGGTTGCTGGTGGCGTGGATCTTGTTGGTGACGGCCTGCAGTTTCTTGAAGAATGCCAGGCGGATATTGGTGTCGTCCAGGGACTTGGGAGTGCCGAGTACCGCGCTCATTGGATGTGGTCCCTCATGCTTGTTTCATAAATATCAACGCCGCGAGTGACAGGGAGCCGGTTCGTCGGCCGGGAGGAGCGGCGGGCTGCGAACGCGTCATTCCCGGCGGACGGCGCCGGGACCGGTGCGCATGGGATCATGGTGTTGTGGTCTCGTGTATGATTCCGCCTTTCGGCGAGCTTCCCAATGATAATGGATCGCGTTGCGAAAATGTATCACGGAAGCAAGCTTAAGCATGTCCATCCTCTTTGCCTCGACGAAAAAGCCGCAAGCTTGCGGATTCCGTCTACAATCATTCAAAAAAGCAAAGGGAGGGGCGTCATGAGGTCGCATTCCGCGGTATGCGCGACCCCGGCCATGCTGCCGGGCTCGCATGATGCGCAGCACACAACAATTTGCCTGGGTCCGCCCGGCGTCGCAACATGAAATTGCAGGTACTTGGATGTGCAGGGGGCATCGGAGGCCGTGAACGGCTCACCACCAGCCTGCTGGTAGATGACGATATCCTGCTGGATGCGGGCACCGGCCTTGCCAGCCTCGATATCGAACAGCTCATACGCATCGAGCATGTGTTCATCACGCATTGCCATCTCGACCACGTGACCGGGCTGGCGCTGCTGGTGGACGCGGTGCAGGGCAAGAAATCCGGACCTGTGACGGTGCATGCGACGGAAACCGTGATCGCGTCCCTGAAAAAGCACCTGTTCAACTGGGTCCTTTGGCCCGATTTCGCCGCAATCCCCAATTCCGAACATCCTTCCCTGGTCTGGCACGCGATCGCGCCCGGCGCAGCCGTCACGCTCGGCGCGCGCTCGGTGAAACCGCATGCGGTCAACCATACCGCGGGCTCGGTCGCCTACATGGTCGACAACGCACGCGCAGGCTTCCTGTTCTCGGGCGACATGTCCTCGACGCCGGAACTATGGAGCGCGCTGCGCGAGGAGCGGAAACTGACCAAGGTCATCGTCGATTGCTCCTTCCCCAACGCGGACATGGAGCTTGCCGCGAAATCCATGCATTTCTGCCCGCGCGCGCTGATCAACGATATCCATGCCGTCGCGCATTCGATCGAATTCCTGATCTATCACCTGAAGCCCGGCCAGGAAGACCGGATCATGCGCGAGCTGGGCGAAGAAGGCGGCGGACGCGCGTTCCGCGCGCTCAAGTGCGGCGACATATTCAATTTCTGATGACCGAAGTTTGACCAGGGCGGGCGGGAACGGCGCGCACTCCAGGCGCGCGCCCGCAGCGGAGGCCGGCTGTGCCGGAAAAAGTATGAGTGATCCCAGTTACACCGACATTGCGCAACGGCTGGAACGGCTGACCGAACTGAGTGTCGAGCTCAGCACCAACCATGACATCCCGCTGCTGCTCGAAAAGATCCTGAAGGCGGCCAAGGGCATCACCCATGCCGATGGCGGCACGCTGTATCGCGCCAGCGACGACAAGCAGCGCCTTTGCTTCAACATTTCGATCAACGACACCCTCGGCATGTACCAGGGCGGCGCCAGCGGACACACGATCGACATTCCCGACATCCCGCTCGTCAACGTCGACGGCAGCAAGAACCTGTCCGCGGTGGCCGCATATGCGGCCAACACCGGCACCTCCGTCAACATCCAGGACGTGTACAAGGTGGACCTGTTCAACTTCTCCGGCATGCGCCGGTTCGACGAACGGTACAACTACCATTCGCAGTCCTTCCTCACGGTGCCGATGACGGACCATGAGGGCGAGGTGATCGGCGTGCTGCAGCTGATCAATGCCAAGGACCCGGCCACCGGCCACACCCGCGCCTTTTCCGACACCGACCAGCGTTTCATCGAAGCGCTGGCGTCCCAGGCCGCGATCGCGATCACCAACCAGCAGCTGATCCTGCTGCTGGAAAACCTGTTCGAATCCTTCGTCAAGCTGATCAACATCGGCATCGACGAAAAATCGCCGCATACCGGCCGCCACTGCGAACATGTACCGGAACTGACGATGATGCTGGCCGACGCGGTGCACGACGCCGACAGCGGGCCGCTGGCCAGCTTCCGGATGACCCCCGGCGACCGCAAGCAGCTTTGGATCGCCGGCCTGCTGCACGACTGCGGCAAGATCACCACACCGGTGCACGTGGTCGAGAAGGCGACCAAGCTGGAGGCGCTGTTCGACCGCATCCATCTGGTCGATGCCCGCTTCGAAGTGCTCAAGCGCGACGCCGAAATCCGCGCGCTGAAGGCCAAGCTGGCCGCCGGCAACGATACGAAGCGGCATGAGGAAATCAACCGCGGCTTGTCGGCGGAACTCGCGCGGCTGGATGACGACCGTGAATTCCTGCGCTTTGCCAACATCGGCTCCGAAGCGATGTCCCCCGAAGCGCAGGCGCGCGTGACCGAGATCGCCCGTTACCGCTGGACCGGACCGGACGGCTTCGAGCGCGACCTGCTGAGCGAGGATGAAATCGCGAACCTGACGATCCGCGCCGGCACGCTGAATGCGCAGGAGCGCGAGATCATCAACAACCACATCGCGGTCACCATCCGCATGCTGGAGTCGCTGCCATGGCCTAAGCACCTGCAGGCGGTGCCGGAGTACGCCGGCGGCCATCATGAGCGGATGGACGGCAAGGGTTATCCGCGGGGCCTGCGCGGCGACCAGATGTCGGTGCAGGCGCGCATGATGGCAATCGCCGACATCTTCGAAGCGCTTACTGCGAAGGACCGCCCTTACAAGAAGGGCAAGACGCTGAGCGAGTCGCTCGAAATCCTCGGCGGCTTTTGCGAGCGCAGTCACATCGATCCCGACCTGTTCGACATCTTCGTGCGCAAGAAGGTTTACCTGCAATATGCGGAGCGCTTCATGGATCCGTCGCAGATCGACGAGGTCGACGAGAGCAGGATACCCGGCTATGTGCCCTGACCCGCGCCGTCCCTTGCGCCGGGAGTGATCGTGCGCCGCCTCCTTTCCCGTTTCGGTTTCCGCTGGGCCATCGCGCTGCTGCTCACGCTTGCGGCGGTGCTGCAGATCCTGCAGTACCTGCCGGCCACCCTGGTTGACCGGATGGACGTCTTCCTGTACGACGCGCGCATGCGCGTGCAGCGCGGCGATCTCGATCCGCGCATCGTCATCGTCGACATCGACGAAAAAAGCCTGGCCGAGGTGGGACGCTGGCCATGGAGCCGGGATGTCGTCGCGCAGTTGATCGAAAAACTCGACGGCCGATACCACGCGCGCGCAATAAGCTTCGACGTGATCTTTTCGGAGAAGGACACCAGTTCCGGCTACGGCACGCTGGAGGCGCTGGCACGCAAGGAATTCAAGGATGTGTCCGGTTTCGGGCGGCGGGTGCGCGAGCTCAGGCCGGTGTTCGACTACGATGCGCGCATGGCCGCGGCGCTCGACGGCCGGCCGACGGTGCTCGGCTATTTCCTGTCCAACGAGCCGACCGCGATTACCAAGGGCTTGCTGCCGGCGCCCGCGTTCACCGTCGCCGATCTCGGCGGCGCGCAGATCGACTCGCTGGCCTACCAGTCCTTTACCGGCAACCTGGAAGAGCTGCAGGGCGCCGCCAAGGCCGGCGGCTTCATGAATCCGACGCCGGACCCGGATGGCAACATCCGGCGCCTGATCCTGCTGGCACAGGTCGGCGACAACTACTACGAATCGCTGGCGCTTGCCACCGCGCGGGTCGGCCTGGGCGCAAGCAGGATCAAGCCTATCCTGTTCAGCGAGAAGGAAACCCGGCTCTCCGGCGACGCCCACCTCGAGTACGGCGCGCTGAAGGCGCTGCGCCTGAACAGCAAGCCGCAGGCCACCTACATCCCGCTCGACCGCAACCTGACCGTGCGGATCAATTACCGCGGACCGGGCGGGCCGCGCGGCGGCCAGTACCGCTACGTGTCGGCGGTGGACGTGCTGAAGGACCGTGCTCCGGTCGACCTGCTCGCGGATACCATCGTGCTGATCGGCACGACGTCCGCGGGACTGAAGGACTTGCGGCCGGCACCGGTGAACATCGATTACCCCGGCGTGGAGATGCACGCCAACATCATCACTTCCATTCTGGACGGCGACTTCAAGCAGGAGCCGGACTTCAGCGTCGGGCTGCAGCTGGTGCAGGCGGTCGTGGTCGGCATCCTGCTCGGCCTGCTGCTGCCGGTGCTGACGCCGCTGCTTTCGATCCTGGTGTCGCTGGGCGCGGCCGCCGGCGTGATCGGGACGAACTACTGGATGTACCAGGAACTGAACTGGGTGGTGCCGGTTGCTGCGTCGCTGCTGCTGGTGATCGCCTTGTTCGTGTTCAACGTGGCTTGGGGCTACCTGTTCGAATACCGCAAGGGCAGGGCGATGGTGAGCCTGTTCGGCGAATACGTCGCCCCCGAGCTGGTGGCAGAGATGGCCGCCAACCCGGAAAACTACAGCATGGAAGGCGAGAGCCGCGACCTCACGGTGCTGTTCTGCGACGTCCGCGGCTTCACCACGATTTCCGAAGGGCTCGATCCGAACGCCTTGCGCGAATACATCAACATCTACCTGACCGCGATGTCGGAAGATATCCGCGGCAACCGCGGCACGCTGGACAAGTACATCGGCGACGCGGTGATGGCATTCTGGGGCGCGCCGGTCGAACTGCCCGATCATGCGGCGCGGGCGGTCGCGACCGCGCTGAAGATGCAGGAAACCGCGCGCGCGCTCAACGAGAATTTCATCGCGCGCGGCTGGCCGCCGCTGAAGATCGGCATCGGCCTCAATACCGGCGAGATGCGGGTCGGCGACATGGGATCGAAGATCCGGCGCGCGTACACGGTGATGGGAGATGCGGTGAACCTCGGTTCGCGCCTGGAAGGCATCACCAAGGTCTACGGCGTCGGCATCGCGGTCGGCGATGCGACCACGCGGGCGGCACCGCAATTCGCATACCGCGAACTGGACCGGGTGCGGGTCAAGGGAAAGAACGAGCCGGTGCCGATTTTCGAGCCGCTCGGCCTGGACGCCGGCATCGATGCCGCGCAGCGGGCCACGCTCGACCAATGGCATGACGCGCTGCGCCTGGTACGCGAACAGCAATGGGAGCGTGCCGGGCAGCTACTTCAGGCCCTGCATGCGGCCCAGCCGGACGACCTGCTTTATACGCTGTATCTCGAGCGGATTGCATACTACCGTGACCATCCTCCGGGCCCGGACTGGGACGGCGTGACCACGTTCGAGACGAAATAGCGGGCACTCGACACGTCACCTCCGGCGGTGCGCTCCCACGGCGGCCGTCATTCCTGTTCCGGTTCCACGCCGGGTGTGACTAGGACGCGCGACACCAGCTCGTGGGGAACGCATTCCCATTGGGGCGCCTGCTGGATGAACTGGCGTCTGTTCGGCTCGAACTTCGTCGGCAAGGTTTCGGTGCCGATGTCATCTCCCGTCGTGAACGGCGGGGGAGCGATTGATGCACCGCAACCGCGCCGCGAATGCGCAGCCGGGCGAAGGGGCGGCACGCTATAGTCGGCGGGTGCGATGCAATGCGGTTGAGGCGATTGTTGCGGCCGCGCCGGCTCTGCACATGAAAAGTGGCGATGTCGTGCGCCTGAGGAATGTCCTGTGCGAAGAAGAATTCCGAGTATCGAAGCCCTGATTGCGTTTGAGTGCGCCGCCCGCCATGAAAGTTTTACGCGCAGCGCAGACGAGCTGTGCCTGACGCAGAGCGCGGTCAGCAGGCAGGTTGCCTGTCTTGAAGAGTATCTTGGCGTCCCGCTGTTCAACCGGGTGAAGAAGCGGCTGAGCCTGACCGACATCGGCCGCATTTATGCGAAGCAGGTACGCGAGCATCTGGAGCGCATCGAGCGCGACACGCTGGCCGCGATGGCGCGCCGCGGCGCCGGCGGCATTCTCGAACTGGCGGTCATCCCGACCTTTGCCACGCGCTGGCTGATTCCGCGCCTGCCGCAATTTTATGCGCAGCACCCGGAGATCACGCTGAACCTGACCACGCGCGCCGAACCCTTCATGTTCAACGACACCATCTTCGATGCGGCCATCCACTTTGGCAGTCCGGCATGGCCGGGGGCGGTCGCGCACCACCTGTTCGGCGAGGAAATGATGCCAGTGTGCAGCCCGCGCCTGATGCAGGGGCGCGCCTCGTTGCGTGCGGCGGAGCTGGCGGCGCTGCCGCTGCTGCACCAGTCGGCGCGCGCGGAAGCGTGGCGGAACTGGTTCGTGCAGGCCGGCGTGCATGACGTGCCAAGCATGAAGGGGCAACGTTACGAGCTTTTTTCGATGCTGGTCGAGGCGGCGCGCGCCGGCCTGGGTGTCGCGCTGATGCCGCGCATCCTGGTGCTCGGCGAACTCGCCAGCGGCCAGCTGGTCATTCCCTGCGACATCGGGCTGCGCAACGAAAAGAGCTATTTCCTGGTCTATCCGGAATACAAGGCGGAATCGCTGCCGCTGAAAGTGTTCCGCCAATGGTTGATGGCGACGGCGCGGCAGTACAGCGAGACCGATCGCCCCGTGCGCCGCGCCGCTTCCGACGAACCGGACTACGTGATATCGCCCTGACGAACAAGCCTATGGAAAATCTGGAACGCATCGCCGATTATTTTGAACGTAACAAGCTGACGCTGGTCACCGCCGAATCCTGCACCGCCGGGCTGGTTGCCGCCATCCTCGGCGACGTACCGGGCTGCGGCGGCTGGCTGGAATGCGCCTACGTCACGTATGCGCCGCAGGCGAAGTGCCGCATCCTTGGTGTCAATCCGGCCACGATCGACAAATACAACCTGACCAGCGAGCCGGTGGCACGCGAAATGGCGGAGGGGGCACTGCGCAACAGCAGTGCCACCGCGGCAGTCGCCAACACCGGTATCGCCGGCCCGTCCGCGCAGGATGGCATTCCTCCCGGGACGATCTGCTTCGCCTGGGCCTTCGAGCACAACGGCACGACGGCAGTGTTTTCCGAAACCCGCCACTTCGATGGCGACCGCAATGCGGTACGCAAGGCGGGCGCGGAATACGCGATCTGGCGCATCGTGCATTACCACGCGCAACTGGAGGATAGGGGCACGGCGAACGCAGGTTAGCGGTGTCACGCCCTGCGCATGCATTGCGCGCTCAACTCGAGTTGTGCGACTGCCCGGCGGCGTCCGGCGCAAGATGCCGCCGGCTGCCGAACCAGAGCGAATATTGCCGCGTGATCTCGGCGCCGAGGAAAAAGATCTGCGCCGAGTAATACACCCAGAGCAGCAGCGCGATGATGGAACTGGCGGCGCCGAAGCTGGTGATGAAGTTGCTGTTGCCGAGATAGACGCCGATGACTTTCTTGCCGATGATGAACAGTCCGGCCGTCACGAAGGCGCCGACCCAGACGTCGCGCCAGGGCAGCCGCACCTGCGGCAGCAGCTTGTAGATTGCGGCAAACAGCGCGGCGATGACGAAAAACGAGATCGCGGACGATACCGGCAGCAGGATATAGGTGGCGTCGGACCAGAAGCCGCCGAGATATTTTTCCACCACCCCAAGCGCCGCATTGATCGTGAGTGAGACCAGCAGCAGGAAGGCCAGCACGAGGATCATCGAAAACGACAGCAGGCGGGTGCGGATGAACGCCAGGATGCCCGATTGGTGCGACCGCGGCACGTCCCAGATGTCGTCGAGGCTGTCCTTCAGTTCGCCGAACACGGTGGTCGCACCGACGGCCAGCAAACCGAGCGCGGCGAGCGTCGCGATCAGGCCGGCCTTCTGATTGCGCGCATTGGCCAGCAGCAACTGGATCGCCTCCGCCCCGGAAGGGCCGACCAGTCCGTTGAGTTCCTGGAAGATGGCGCCGCGCGCCGCATCGTCGCCGAAAATCGCGCCGGCGATGGCCAGCACGATGATGAGCACCGGCGCGAGCGAAAACAAGGTGTAGAACGCGAGCGCTGCCCCCATGCTGGAAGCCCGGTCGCTGAACCATTCATCCACCGCGCCCAGCACCAGGCCGCGCAGGCGCTGCAGGAATGTCGTTGGAGGTGCGTGTCCCTTGTCCATCGCCGGATCCGGAAACCATTCGTCCTGCCGATTATCGCGTGACGAAGCGCCGTGTTTCATGATGAAGGACAATTGCGCCTGTACGCGACATCTTGTATCGATACAACTTGTTTCACTCCTTACCAATCGACACTGGAAGGGGGCCGGGCTTTCGCGTTTAATGATTCCTCCTATTGCGAGGTAAGCATGAAACAAACCCCATCCCTGGCGTCCGGCGTCCTGCTGGGCGCCGCCATCCTGAGCGGATGCGCAAGTCCGGGCTACAGTCCCTATCCGGCTTCCGGTTCCTACCCGGTCCCGGTGCAGACCTATCCGGCCTCCACCCCCGCGTACGGCAGTTACGGCACCGTCGACTCCATCCAGATGCTGCAGCAAGGCGGTGCCGGCAATGGCGGTATCGGCGCCGGCGCGGTCATCGGCGGCGTGGTCGGCGGCATGCTCGGCAACCAGGTCGGGGGCGGCCGGGGAAAGAAGGCGGCCACCGTCGCCGGCGTGATCGGCGGCGCGATGGTCGGCCATGAAATCGAGCGCAACCGGGCGCACAATGCTTACCAGGTCGGCGTGCGCATGGATAACGGCGGCTACCGTACCTTGACGCAAGACAACGTGTCGGATCTGCAGGTTGGTGCCAGGGTACGGGTGGAAAACGACCGGGCGTATCGCTACTGAAGCACACGCCGCCGACAGATTCAATGACAATCCTGCAACCCTGCCGGATTCTGCCGGCTGTGGAAAAATATCTACAGACGATGCCCGGGGCAGATGCTAGAATCTGCTCCTTTTCTCAGGAGGAACATTAATGAACAAGACTGAACTGGTTGATGCAATTGCAGCGGATTGCGACCTGTCCAAGGTTGCCGCTCAGCGTGCCCTCGACTCCGTCATCAACAACATTGTGAAGTCCGTTGCAGAAGGCAAGACCGTGCAGCTCGTCGGCTTCGGCAGCTTTGCCAGCGGCAAGCGCGCGGAACGCACCGGCCGCAACCCGCGTACCGGCGAAGAAATCAAGATCGCTGCTGCCAAGACGGTCAAGTTCACCGCAGGCAAGGCATTCAAGGACGCCGTCAACGGCTGATCCTGCGTCGCGGCCGCAATTGCGCGCGCCGGACACACCGTATCCAGGGCAACGCCGCATTCGCGCGCGTTGCCCTTTTCATTTTCAGCGCATCATCCAGCGCCGCAGCGCAAAGCTCGCCGCATCCACCAGCGCGACCAGCACCAGCATGGCAACGATCACGGTGGCCGCCGCCTGCATCTGGAACAGCGACAGGTGGTACTTCAGCATCTGCCCCAGCCCGCCGGCCCCGACCACGCCCAGGATCGCGGCAGCGCGGATATTGTTTTCCCATCGATACAGGGTGTACGACACCATCTGCGGCAGCGCCTGCGGCAAGGTCGCGTAAAAGAAGGCCGGCAGCGGGCGCGCGCCATTGATGCGCAGCGTGCTTTCGGGCAGCGGCGAGCAGTTTTCCAGCGCATCGGCGAACAGGCGCCCGAGCACGCCGGTGGTATGCGCGGCCAGGGCCAGCGTGCCGGCAAACGGGCCGAGCCCGGCTGCGATCAGCAAAATGGACGCCCATACCAGTTCCGGGATCGAACGCGAGGCGTTGAGCAGCAGCCGCGTCGCGCCGCGCGCGGTGCGCCCGAACCTGCCGCTCGCGGGCAGCGCCAGCACCATGCCCAGGAGGGCGGCGATGACGGTGCCAAGCGCGGACATCGACAGCGTTTCCGCAGTGGCGACCGTCACCTTGTGCAGGAACGGCATGCCCAGCTCCGGCGGCGCGAAGCCGAGCAGGAATTCGCGCGTGGTGCGCAGCGCATCCATCGTGAAAAACGCTTGCCACTGCAACGGCAACGTCGCGAAACTGGCGATCACCAGTGCCGCCATTCCCGCCAGCAGCGCCATGGTCGACAGCCGCACCCGCTGCGCGGGCGGCATGGAGGAGCGCACTTCGCTTGTCATGCGAGTCTCCTGCGGCAGAACTTGCTGACGCCGTCCGCGCACGCGACCAGCAGCACGAACACCAGCAGCATGGTCGACACTTCGCCGCCGGCCAGCATCTTCATCGATTCATCCATCCGCTGGCCGAGGCCGCCCGCGCCGACGAAGCCCATCACGACCGAGCCGCGGATCGCGCATTCCCAGCGGTAAACGGTGTAGGACACCAGCTCCGACGCGGCTTCCGGCAATGCACCATAGAGCAGCGCCGCCAGCCGTCCGCTGCCGTTGCGCAGCAAGGCTTCGGTGGCGTGCGCGTCGGACGACTCGAGAATTTCCGCATAGACCTTGCCGAGCATGCCGCAATAGGTAAGCGCGATCGCGAACACTCCGGCGGTGGGGCCGAGGCCGACGATGCGAACCAGCAGCAGCGCCCATACCAGTTCCGGCACGCTGCGCAGCAGTACCAGCAGCCAGCGCACTGTCTGCCGGATTGCCTGGCCGAAGATCCCGCTGCGCCCGGTCCCCAGGCGCGACAGCGAGAGCCGTTCCGTCACCAGCAGCGTCAGCGGAATCGCGCCCAGCAGCGCGAGCGCCATGCCCGCGGTTGCCATCGCAATCGTTTCCCAGGTCGCCTGCGCCACCAGCAGCAGGAATTCAGGGGAGTGCGCCGGCGGCACGAACGCGGACAGGAAACGTCCGGTCGCCCGCAGGCTCTGCTCGTCCAGCAGCAGCCAGGGCTTGAATTCGCTCCACGCCAGCAAGGGCCAGAGCACGGCGAGGAACAGCACGATGGCGGCCACCCTGCCGTGCCAGGCCGGATCGGGATGAGCGTGGTGCGCGGAAGGCGGCGACATGTCAGAAGCAGCGCGTGATGAGCGGCATCGCGCCTTCATCTCCGGCCTGCTCGCTCGCCGGTGCAACGGCATCGCGCGCGGCGTGCTGGTAGAGGGTATCGATCATCGCGTCCGTGACCGCCTCGCGCGGCGCGTCGAACACGATCCGGCCGGCGCGCACGCCGACGATGCGCGGGAAGCAGGCGCGCGCCAGTTCCACCTGGTGCAGGCTGCAGACCAGCGTCGCATTGCGTGCCGCCGCTTCCTGCTGCAACACCGAGAGCGTGTGCGCAGCGAGCGCCGGATCGAGCGCTGACAGCGGTTCATCGACGAGGAAGGCTTGCGCCTGCGACACCAGCAGCCGCGCCATGCTGCAGCGCTGCCGCTCGCCGCCGGACAGCCGGTCCACCCGCATGTACAGCTTGTCCTGCAGATTGAAGCGGGACAGCGCGTCCCACGCCGCCCGCGCATCGGCCGGTTTCAGCAGCGACGCAAACGCCTGCCACAGCGTCCATTGCGGCAGGCGCCCCGCCAGCACCGCGGTCACCACGCGCTGGCGCGGCGGCAGCGGCGGGGTCTGCGGCGCCAGGAACAGGCGCGCGCGCAACGCGCGGCGGCTGGCGTTGCCCATTGCCCACGGATCTATGCCGAACGCGCGGAACTCCCCGGCATGCGGCCGGTTCGCGCAGGCGAGCGCATGCAGCAGCGTGGTCTTGCCGGCTCCCGACGGGCCGATCAGCGCCAGCTGCTCGCCCTGGGAAATCGCCAGCGTCAGGTCGGACAGCGCGGCAGGACTGGCGGCAGCGGAGGAAGAGTGACGTACGCTGACGCCGCGCAGTGCAAAACTCATTCTTATTTCAACAGGCCGGCGTTGCGTGCCGCTTTCTCGATCTGTTCATAATTTTCGGTCCTGGTGGGAATGAAGCGGGTGGCGCGCTGCAGTTCCAGGATTTCCTTGCCTTGCGCATCGTTCGCATTCAATGCGAGGAAGGCGTCGGTCAGCTTCTTGCGCAGCGACGGGTCCATGTCTGCGCGCACCGTCCAGTTGTAGTCGTAGTAACCCGGGGTAGTGTAGAACACGCGTACCGACTTGCTGTCGACCTTGCCCTGCGCGAGCAGTTTCTCCCAGACCGAAATATTGAGTGCGCCGGCATCGACCTTGCCTCCGGAAACCGCCGCCACCGTCGCGTCGTGCGCGCCGGAGAACGCGACCCGCTTCATGTCGGTATCCGGATTCACCTGGGCGGCGAGCAGGAAGAAGCGCGGCATCAGATGGCCCGACGTCGACGATTCGGAGCCGAAGGCGAAGGTCTTGCCCTTCAGGTCTTCCAGCTTATTGATCGCCTTGTCGGTAGTGACGAACACCGAGCGGAATTTTTCATCTTCTTCACGCTGCACGATTGGCACCACCTTGCCGTTGCTGCGGATCTTCGCCTGCACGAAGGTGAAACCGCCGAACCACACCATGTCCAGCTTGTTGTTGATCAGGCCTTCGACCGACGCGGCGTAGTCGGTGACCGGAACGAATTCGACTTTCATGCCGGTCTTCTGCTCCAGGTAGCTGCCCAGCGGCTTGAACTTGCGCTGCAATTCGGTCGGCGCTTCATCCGGGATCGCGGAGACGCGCAGCGTCTGCTGCGCATGCGCGGCGCCGGTGAGGGCGAGCGTGGCGAGCGCGAAAGCGAGACTGGTCAGGGTTTTCATCGGTCTGGAGAGGAAGGAAGGGAGCATGGTGGGTGTCTTGTTCCAGGGGAAACGCGAGCGATAGGCGCGGCGGCTGCCCCGAAAAAGCTGGTATTTTAATTAAACGGGCTGCCGTAGTCACACCAATTCGGCGCGGCGGACGATGTGGCAGTTGATACTCCGATAATGAAAATGAAAAGGGCCTGCATGCAGCAGGCCCTTTCCGTGCCGGGAGATGCGCCTCAGTCCGCCAGTTCGATCAGCAGGTCCTTGGCCGCCACCACCGCGCCCGGCTTCACATGCGCATGCCTGACCACCGCATCGCGTTCGGCGCGGATCATGGTTTCCATCTTCATCGCCTCGATCGACACCAGCGGATCGCCCTTGGCCACCTTCTGTCCCGGCTTGACCGCGAGCGTGACGATCATGCCCGGCATCGGCGCGCCGACATGGTTCGGGTTGCCGTCCTGCGCGCGCGGGTGGGTGACCTGCTTCACCGCGCCGGCCCGGTCGATGCGCACCATGCGCGCCTGGCCGTTCAGTTCGAAGAACAGCTTGCTCTGGCCTTCCTCTTCCAGTTCGGTGCGGCCCTGCAGGCGCATCACCAGCGTCTTGCCCTGGTCGATATCCACCGAGATCTCCTGGCCTTCCTTGAGGCCGTAGAAGAACACCGGCGTCGGCAGCACGCTCACGTCGCCATAGTTGCGGCGATGCTCCGCATAGTCGCGGAACACCTTCGGGTACATCAGCCAGGACGCGAGTTCCTGTTCGCTGATCGTGCGGCCCACCGCCTTTTCCGCATCGGCCCTGGCCTGCGCCAGGTCGACCGGGGGCAGGTTCGCGCCGGGGCGCCCCTCCATCGGCTTGCCGCCCTTCAAGACCTTCTTTTCCAGTTCCTGCGGGAAGCCGTCCGGCGGGAAACCGAGCTCGCCCTTGAACAGCGAGATCACCGATTCCGGGAAAGCGACTTCCTTGTCCGGGTTGCGCACGTCTTCCGGCGACAGGTCGTTGGCGACCATGAACAGCGCCATGTCGCCGACCACCTTCGAAGTCGGCGTCACCTTCACGATGTCGCCGAACAGCTGGTTCACGTCCGCATAGGCCTGCGCCACTTCCGTCCAGCGGTGCTCGATGCCCATCGCGCGCGCCTGCTCGCGCAGGTTGGTGTACTGCCCGCCCGGCATCTCATGACGGTACACGTCCGAGGTGCCGGAACGCATGTCGGCTTCGAACGGTTCGTACTGGCGGCGCACGCCTTCCCAGTACTGCGAGATCGCGAACATCGCCTGCTTGTCCATTCCCGGATCGCGCGCGGTGTGCTGCAGCGCTGCCGCGATCGAGCCGAGGTTGGGCTGCGAGGTCAGGCCGCTCATCGCATCCATCGCGCCATCGACCGCGTCGCAGCCGGCTTCCACCGCCGCCAGCACGCTCGCGGCAGCGATGCCGGAGGTGTCATGCGTATGGAAATGGATGGGCAGGCCGACTTCTTCTTTCAGCGCCTTCACCAGCTCGCGCGCCGCATGCGGCTTGCATACGCCGGCCATGTCCTTGATGCCGAGGATGTTGACGCCGGCCCTTTCCAGTTCCTTGGCCATGTTCACGTAGTACTTCAGGTTGTACTTCGGACGTGCCGGATCGAACGGATCGCCGGTATAGCAGATCGCGCCTTCGCACAGCGCGCCGGTTTCGCGCACCGCGTCGATCGCTACCCGCATGTTCTCGACCCAGTTCAGCGAATCGAACACCCGGAACAGGTCCACGCCGCCGGCCGCCGCCTGCTGCACGAAGTGCTTCACGACGTTGTCGGCGTAATTGGTGTACCCCACCGCATTGGACGCGCGCAGCAGCATCTGGAACAGGATGTTCGGCACCTGTTCGCGCAATTGTGCAAGGCGTTCCCACGGGTCTTCCTTCAGGAAGCGCATCGCGACGTCGAAGGTGGCGCCGCCCCAGCATTCCATCGAGAACAGGTTGGGCAGCATGCGCGCGTAGTAGGGCGCGATCGCCAGCATGTCGGCGGTGCGCATGCGGGTGGCGAACAGCGACTGGTGCGCGTCGCGCATGGTGGTGTCGGTGAGCAGCACCTGTGGCTGCTCCTTCATCCACTGCGCGAATTTTTCCGCGCCCAGTTCCTTGAACTTGTCGCGGGAGCCGGGCAGGATGGGGGCCGATCGGTGCACCCTCGGCAGCAGCGGCGCGGGGATCACATGGTCGATGTTCTTGCGCCCCTTCATTTCCGGATTGCCGTTGACGACGACGTCGCCGATGAAGCGCAACAGGCGCGTCGCTCGGTCGCGCCGCTTGGCGAAATGGAACAGTTCCGGCGTGGTATCGATGAAGCGCGTAGTGCATTCGCCCGACTTGAACAACGGATGGTTGATCACGTTCTCGAGGAAGGGCAGGTTGGTCGACACGCCGCGGATGCGGAATTCGCGCAGCGCGCGGTCCATCCGCGCGATCGCCTCGTCCGAGGCCGGCGCCCAGGCGGTTACCTTCACCAGCAGCGAATCATAGTAGGGCGTGATCACCGCGCCGGAATAGGCGGTGCCGCCGTCCAGGCGCACGCCGAAGCCGGCGGCGCTGCGGTAGGCGACGAGGCGGCCGTAGTCCGGCGTGAAGTTGTTTTCCGGATCTTCGGTGGTGACCCGGCATTGCAGCGCATGGCCGTTCAGGCGGATGTCCTGCTGCGCCGGGATGCCGGCGCCGTGTTCATCCTTCTCGCCGATCTTCATGCCTTCGGACACGCGGATCTGCGCCTTCACGATGTCGACCCCGGTCACCTGCTCGGTCACGGTATGCTCGACCTGGATGCGCGGATTGACCTCGATGAAGTAGAACTGGTTGGTGTCGGCATCCATCAGGAATTCGACGGTGCCGGCATGGGTGTAGCTGACCGCGCGCCCAAGGCGCAGCGCCGCGTCGCACAATTCGGCGCGGCTGGCGTCGTCGAGGTAGGGGGCGGGCGCGCGCTCGACCACCTTCTGGTTGCGCCGCTGCACCGAGCAGTCGCGCTCGAACAGGTGCACCAGGTTGCCGTGGGTGTCGCCCATCAATTGCACCTCGACATGGCGTGCGCGGCGCACCAGTTTCTCGAGGTACATCTCGTCATTGCCGAAGGCGGCGAGCGCCTCGCGCCGCGCGACCTCGAGCTGGCCGGGCAGGTCCGCCTCCGATTCGATCACGCGCATGCCGCGTCCGCCACCGCCCCAGCTTGCCTTGAGCATCAGCGGATAGCCGATCTCGGCCGCCATCTTCTTCGCCTGCTCGATGTCGTACGGCAGTGCGCTGGTGGCGGGGACCACCGGCACGCCCGCCGCAATCGCGGCGTTGCGCGCGGCAACCTTGTTGCCCAGGGTGCGCATCACGTCCGGTTTCGGGCCGATGAAGGTGATGCCGTTCTTCGCGCAGGCTTCTGCGAAATCCGGGTTCTCCGACAGAAAGCCATAGCCGGGATGGATCGCATCGACATCCGCTTCCTTCGCGATCCGGATGATGTCATCGATGTCGAGGTAGGCGGCGATCGGCTTTTTCCCTTCGCCGACGAGATAGCTTTCATCGGCCTTGAAGCGGTGCAGCGCGAAGCGGTCCTCGTTGGCGTAGATGGCCACGGTACGAATGCCGAGCTCCGCGGCTGCGCGCATGACGCGGATCGCGATTTCCGAACGGTTCGCAACCAGGATCTTGCGGATCGTGTGACGATGGTGGGACGTCTTCATGGTGGTTGAGGTGCAAAGTTAAGAATTCGGCTGGCGCAAGGATAAGGCAAGCGGCTCTCCCTGGCGTGAAACTTTTTCAACAGATGCGTAACCCTACGTGCGTATGCTGACAGCATGCTTGCACCGCTGCGGCAGGCGAAAAAAACCCCGCTCGCGGCGGGGTCGGACCTTGCTCTCGGGGCGATCAGGCAAGATTCTTTGCGACGAAATCCCAGTTCACCAGGTTCCAGAACGCTTCCAGGAACTTCGGGCGGGCATTGCGGTAGTCGATGTAGTACGCATGCTCCCACACGTCGCAGGTCAGGAGCGGCTTGTCGGCGGTGGTCAGCGGGGTGCCGGCATTGGAGGTGTTGACGATGTCGACCGAACCGTCAGCCTTCTTCACCAGCCAGGTCCAGCCGGAGCCGAAGTTGGTGGCGGCGGACTTGCTGAATTCTTCCTTGAACTTGTCGAACGACCCCCACTTCTGGTTAATCGCATCGGCCACCGCGCCGGTCGGTGCGCCGCCGCCGTTCGGCTTCAGGCAGTTCCAGAAGAAGGTGTGGTTCCACACCTGGGCGGAGTTGTTGAACAGGCCGCCGGAGGACTTCTTGATGATGTCTTCCAGGGACGCGTTCTCGAATTCGGTGCCCTTGATCAGGTTGTTCAGGTTGGTGACGTAGGTCTGGTGGTGCTTGCCGTAGTGGTATTCCAGGGTTTCCTTGGACATGTGCGGCTGCAGCGCATCCATCGGGTAGGGCAGGGGGGGCAGGGTATGTTCCATGGCGCTTCCTTTCGGTTGTTACGGTTGATGTTGTTTTTGAAAGCCGTCATTGTAAGACGGATACGGACAAACTGCATGACCGGCCGTGTTGATGCAGTACGGAGGATCTGCGGAAAAGCGCGGCGGCATTTGGTCCGCTAGTCCAATGTTGCCTGCACGCTTGCGATTCCGACTTCCGCCGAGCCTTCGGCGAGGCGGACGGTGACGGTTTCCCGCGGCCGAAGGTCCTGCGGCGCGCGCACGATCCTGCCTTTACCGTCCAGCACCATCGCATAGCCCCGTTCCAGCGTGCGCTGCGGATTCAGCAGTTCCAGCTGGGCTTCCAGCGCGGCAAGGGCCTGCCGGCGCCGGGCCAGCTGCGTCTCCATGCGCGATGCAAGCCGGCGCGCGTCGTCCTTGAGCCGTGCGCGCGCCGGACCGGTCTCCGGCAGTTGCGCGGCCAGCCGCGTCTGCAGGTGCGACAGCGCGTGGCGCGCCTCGTTGAGCGGCACGCGGGTGGCGTGCGCAAGCCGGGTCTGCAGCGCGCGCAGCTTGAGCCGTTCATGCACGATATACGCGGAGGGACTGACCAGGCGCCGCGACATCCAGTCCAGCGTTTGCGCTTTTTCTGCCACCAGCCGGCGGAACGCACGGGTAAGGTCGTCCGCATGCGCGCCGAGCGTCGCCAGCCAGTCGGCGCGCGGCGCCGCCGCCATTTCGGCGGCGGCGGTCGGCGTTGGCGCGCGCAGGTCGGCGGCAAAGTCGGCGATCGTGAAATCGGTCTCGTGGCCGACACCGGAAATCACCGGCGTCGAACACGCGGCGATTGCCCGCGCCACCACCTCTTCGTTGAAGGACCACAGGTCTTCGATGCTGCCGCCGCCCCGGCACACCAGTAGTACATCGCATTCGGCGCGGGCGGAAGCGGTCTGGATCGCCTGCGCGATCTTTTGTGCCGCGCCTTCGCCCTGCACCGGCGTCGGGTAGAGGATGACCCGCACATGCGGCGCGCGGCGCCGCAGCGTGCTCAGGATGTCGCGCAGCGCCGCCGCCTGCGGGCTGGTGACGATGCCGACAGTGCGCGCGAACAGCGCGAGCGGGCGCTTGCGCGCCGGATCGAACAGGCCTTCCGCATTCAGTTTTTCCTTGAGCGCGAGGAAGGCTTCGTACAGGTTGCCCACACCGGCGCGCCGGATCGCCTCGACATTGAGCTGGTAGTCGCCGCGCGGCGCATACAGTGTCACCAGCGCCCGCACCTCGACCTTGTCGCCCTCGCGCGGCGTGAAGCCGGCATACTGCGCGCGGCCGCGGAACATTACTGCGCGCACCTGGGCGGCGTCATCCTTGAGCGTGAAGTACCAGTGGCCGGACGCGGCGCGGGTGAAATTGGAGATCTCGCCGGACACCCAGGCCAGCGGGAAGCTGCGCTCAAGCATCCGTGACACTGCCTGGTTGAGCGCGGAAACCGTCAGCACAGGCGGCGTCGCGCCTGGGTTTTCATTCAGGGAACCAGTATTCATGCGGCATTCCAAGGCAAAAGCTGTCCACAGCCGCGCCAAATCGTCATTTTTTCGTCATATCTCGTTACAAACTGCAAGGCGGGGCTGTAAGTCATTGATTTTATTGAGAAAAGAAGTTGTGCCAAATTACCAGCTGGAAAATAAAAGTCCTTTGAAATCAAGCACTTTTGCTCTCCCGCAGGGTTTTACCCACATACTTATCCACAGCCGCTGTGCAGAACTTTTTGAGCGGCATTGCGCTGCAACGCCTTGCCCGCGGCGTCCCAACAGGATACATTCTGCATCCGACTGAATTCACTCCCAAGGAGCCCGTTTTGCTCGCCATTATCCAGGCCGCCGGCTGGCCGATCTGGCCGCTGCTGATTGCTTCCGTTATCGGTTTGGCACTGATCATCGAGCGCGTATTGTACCTGCGCCGCCGTCGCATCCTGCCGGCCAATCTGCTCGACGAAGTGATACGGGTGTATCAGAACGGCAAGATCAGCAACGAGGTCGTGACCAACCTGGAACAGAATTCGCCTCTTGGCCGGGTGCTCGCCGCCGGCCTGCGCAACGTCAACGCGCCGCGGGACGTGATGAAGGAGTCCATCGAGGAAGCCGGGCGCGGTACCGCGCACGAGCTGGAGCGCTTCCTGACCACGCTCGGCACCATCGCCACGCTGGCGCCGCTGATGGGACTGTTCGGCACGGTGGTCGGCATGATCGAGATCTTCGGCTCGCAAAACGCCACCGGCACCAATCCGGCGCAGCTGGCGCACGGTATCTCGGTCGCCCTCTACAACACCGGCTTCGGCCTGGCCATCGCAATGCCCGCGCTGGTGTTCTACCGCCACTTCCGCGCGCTGGTCGACGGCTTCCTGGTCGACATGGAGCAGCAGGCGGTGAAGTTCGTCGACATCGTGCACGGCAACCGCAAGTAGGGCGTCCTCATGAATTTCCGCAAAGGCACGCGCCGCGACGACCCGGAAATCAACCTGATTCCCTTCATCGACGTGTTGCTGGTGATCCTGATCTTCCTGATGATCACGACCACCTACAGCAGGTTCACCGCGCTGCAGATCACGCTGCCGACCGCCGACGCCGAGAAGGCGGTCGAGCAGCCGTTCGAAATCCAGGTCGGAGTCAATGCGCAGGGCCATTACGCGCTCGACAGCCAGCAGATATCGGCGCGCGATGCGTCCGCTTTGGCCTCGGAGCTGAAGGCTGTCGCCGATACGAAGGGGCAGGGGCGCAAGGATCCGGTGGTCATCATCAATGCCGATGCCACCGCCGCCCACCAGTCGGTGATCAACGTGCTGGAAGCGGCGCGCCTGGCCGGCTTCGAGAAAGTCACCTTTGCCGCGCAGACCAGCGGCAGGAAATGACGCAGGACGCCGAATCCTTCCTCTCCCGGGCCTGGCTGCGGCGCGGCCCGACCGCGACGGCACTGTGGCCGCTCTCCCTGGTATTCCAATCGATCGCCGGTTCGCGCCGCGTTCTTTATCGCGCCGGCGTACTGCATGCCGCGCGCCTGCCGGTGCCGGTGGTTGTGGTGGGCAACATCTTCGTCGGCGGCACCGGCAAGACCCCGCTGACGATCTGGCTGGTGCAGGAATTGCGGCGCGCGGGTTTTGTGCCGGGCGTGATTTCGCGCGGATACGGCGGGAAGAGCGCGGCGCCGGCCGAAGTGCTTGCAAGTTCCGCGCCGGAGCAGGCCGGCGACGAGCCGGTGCTGATTGCGCGCCGTGCGCAGTGTCCGGTAGTGGTGGGCAGGCGCCGGGTGGAGGCGGCGCGCAGCTTGCTGGCGCGTCATCCGGAGGTCAATGTCATCGTCTCCGACGACGGCCTGCAGCACTATGCGCTGGCGCGGGATGTGGAGATCGTGCTGTGCGATGAACGCGGCAACGGCAACGGACTGCTGCTGCCGGCCGGGCCGCTGCGCGAGCCGCCTTCGCGTCCGCGTGATTTCACCGTGTACAACGCGGCGCGGCCGCCGGCCGGCGCGCCGTCGGATGCGTACCGGATGCAGCTGGTGGCGGACGCTGCTTACTGTCTTTCCGCGCCGTCGAACACGCTTCCGCTGCATGCGCTCGCCTCCGGCGGCCAGCGCATCGCGGCGGCGGCCGGCATCGGCAATCCGTCCCGCTTTTTCGCGATGCTGCGCGCCGCCGGCCTCGCCGTCGACGAGCATCCGCTCGCTGACCATTACGATTTCACCGACAACCCGTTCGCGCGTATCGACGCAGATATCATCCTGATCACCGAGAAGGATGCAGTAAAATGTACGCGAATTGATACGATCAACCGCGACCCGCGCATCCGGGTCGTGCCGGTGACCGCGCGCATTGACCGCGCGCTCGCCGAACGCATAGTGGAGAAATGTCGTGGACGCCCGACTGCTTGATATCCTGGTTTGCCCTCTTTGCAAGGGCCCGCTTGAATACGATAAGAACGCGCAGGAACTGATCTGCAACCCGGACAAGCTTGCCTATCCGATCCGCGACGGCATCCCGATCATGTGGGCCGACCAGGCGCGCGACCTGAACGCCGCGCCCGCCTCCGCCAATTCCTGATACGCATGCCGGTTGCTCCCGCATGAGCTTTACCGTCATCATTCCCGCACGTCTCGCTTCGACCCGGCTGCCGAACAAGCCGCTGGCCGACCTCGGCGGCAAGCCGATGGTGGTACGCGTGGCGGAACGCGCCGCCCAATCCGGCGCCGCCTCGGTCGTGGTTGCCACCGACCATGCAGACATCCTCGCCGCCTGCCGGGCGCACGGCGTAAGCGCCTGCATCACGCGCGCCGACCATCCATCCGGTACCGACCGCATTGCGGAAGTTGCTGCCACCATGGGGTTGCCGGCGGATGCGGTGGTGGTCAATGTGCAGGGCGACGAACCGCTGATCTCTCCGGCACTGATCGCCGGCACCGCTGCGCTGATCGGCGACCGCGTGCCGATGGCCACCGCGGCGCATCCGATCGAGGCCGTGGCCGACATCTTCAATCCCAACGTGGTGAAGGTGGTGCTGGACAATGCGGGCCGGGCTCTCTATTTTTCACGTGCGACCATTCCCTGGCACCGCGACGGCTTCGCCGCCTCGAAGGAGGCGCTGCCGCCCGGCTATGTGCCGCTGAGGCACATCGGCCTGTACGCGTACAGCAATGCTTTCCTGCAGGCTTATCCCCGGCTGGCACTGTCGCCGCTGGAGCAGATCGAAGCGCTGGAGCAACTGCGCGTGCTCTGGCACGGCTATCCGATCGCGGTCCATGTGACCCCGGAGGCCCCCGCTGCAGGGGTGGATACGCCGGAGGACCTGGCACGGGTACGGCTGCATTTCGGTCAAGGAAATTAGAAGAAATCCGGCCGGGGACTCCGGTTCGGGTTAATTTTGTGGTAAGTTTCGTGAAAAGTTTGTGTGATAAAAAGCATGTCAATGCAGGAATGCCGCCCGCCCTGGCGGCCTATCCTGTCGCAAAAGAATTTAAAACCAGTCTAGGAAACTCTCATGCGCCTCATCCTTCTAGGACCGCCAGGTGCCGGTAAAGGCACGCAAGCGACTTTCATCAAGGAAAAGTTCAACATTCCGCAGATCTCCACCGGCGACATGCTGCGTGCCGCTGTCGCAGCGGGAACGCCGCTCGGGCTGGAGGCAAAGAAGGTGATGGATGCGGGCGGCCTGGTTTCCGACGACATCATCATCGGCCTGGTGAAGGACCGCCTGAAACAGCCGGATTGCGCCAAGGGTTACCTGTTCGACGGTTTCCCCCGCACCATTCCCCAGGCCGACGCGATGAAGGAAGCGGGTGTGGCGATCGACTACGTTCTCGAGATCGACGTGCCGGACGAAGCCATCGTCGAACGCATGAGCGGACGCCGCGTGCACCAGCCGTCCGGCCGCACCTACCACGTCAAGTTCAATCCGCCCAAGGTCGAGGGTAAGGATGACGTGACCGGCGAGGCGCTGATCCAGCGCGACGACGACAAGGAAGACACCGTGAAGAAACGTCTTGCCGTCTATCACAACCAGACTGAAGTACTGGTCGACTATTACAACAAATGGGCCCAGTCCGGTCAGCCGGGAGCACCTAAGTATCGCAAGATCTCGGGTGTAGGCCCGGTCGATACGATCCGGGACAATGCCTTCGCGGCCTTGTCTAAGTAAAGAAGAAGCGGACCTCGTGTCCGCTTTTTTTCCGCCTGGTAAGCGCAGCGCGGATCAAAGAATCCAGAGGGGAGCCGGTACCAGACACACAGCGGATTCGCTGCATGCAACAATACGAACCAACCGAATTTCTTCAGCAAGACAGTAGCGTCAGAAGTTTTTGCAGTGTAGTACTCGCGGGACGACGACAGCAGATGCCCCCGTGCAGCACCGGGCATATGCCGCCGCCGTCCTCCGGAACGTCGTTGTTTTAACTTAGTCGTGAAACTTGGAGGAGTCGATATGGCAACAGGATTGTGGTTGGCCGTAGCGTGCGGCATCATCGCCGTCGTTTACGGGTTGGTATCACGGAGTTGGATCTTGAGCCAGGACGCGGGTAATGCGCGCATGCAGGAAATCGCGGCGGCCATCCAACAGGGCGCCGGCGCGTACCTGGCGCGGCAATACAAGACGATCGGCATCGTGGGCGTCGTGCTCGCCATTCTGATCGGTGTCTTCCTCGACGCGACCACTGCCATCGGCTTCATCGTCGGCGCCGTGCTGTCCGGTGCCTGCGGCTTCATCGGCATGAACGTCTCGGTACGCGCCAACGTACGAACCGCACAGGCAGCCACCAGGGGCATCGGGCCGGCGCTTGCCGTCGCCTTCCGCGGCGGCGCCATCACCGGCATGCTGGTGGTCGGCCTCGGCCTGCTCGGCGTGAGCCTTTTCTTCTGGTTCATCAGCGACGGCAAGACGATCGATGCGACTACGCTCAAACCCCTGCTCGGCCTCGCGTTCGGCTCGTCGCTCATCTCGATTTTCGCGCGACTGGGCGGCGGCATCTTCACCAAGGGCGCGGACGTCGGCGCCGACCTCGTTGGCAAGGTCGAAGCCGGCATTCCCGAGGACGATCCGCGCAATCCGGCAGTGATCGCCGACAACGTGGGCGACAACGTGGGCGACTGCGCCGGCATGGCGGCCGACCTGTTCGAAACCTACGCGGTGACCCTGATCGCCACCATGACCCTGGGCGCGCTGATGGTGACGGGCGCCCCGCTCAACGCGGTCATCTATCCGCTGGTGCTGGGCGGCGTATCGATCATCGCATCGGTGATCGGCTGCAGCTTCGTGAAAGCAACGCCCAACATGAAGAACGTGATGCCGGCCCTGTACAAGGGGCTGATCATTGCCGGCGTGATTTCCCTGATCGCGTTCTACTTCGTGACGACCTGGATGTTCCCGGACGCAGTTGCGGTGGCAGGCGGCCAGAGCATCAGCGCGATGGCTTTGTTCGGCGCCTGCGTCGTCGGCCTGGTGCTGACCGCGCTGATGGTATGGGTCACCGAGTACTACACCGGCACCGACTACAAGCCCGTGCAGCATGTCGCGCGCGCATCGACAACCGGCCACGGCACCAATATCATCGCCGGCCTCGGCGTGTCGATGAAGTCGACTGCATGGCCGGTGCTGTTCGTGTGTATCGCGATCTGGGTGTCCTACGCGCTGGCAGGACTGTACGGCATCGCGGTCGCCGCCACCTCGATGCTGAGCATGGCGGGCATCATCGTTGCGCTGGACGCCTACGGTCCGATCACCGACAACGCGGGCGGCATCGCTGAAATGTCCGACCTGCCCGCCAGCGTGCGCGACATCACCGACCCGCTGGATGCGGTGGGCAACACCACCAAGGCGGTGACCAAGGGTTACGCGATCGGTTCCGCCGGCCTCGCCGCGCTGGTGCTGTTCGCTGACTACACCCACGCACTGGAAGCGCGCGGCATGCGTCTGTCCTTCGACCTGTCCGACCACATGGTGATCATCGGCCTGTTCATCGGCGGCCTGATCCCCTATCTGTTCGGCGCAATGGCGATGGAAGCCGTCGGCCGTGCGGCCGGCAGCGTGGTGGAAGAAGTGCGCCGCCAGTTCCGCGATATCAAGGGCATCATGGAAGGCACCGGCAAGCCGGAGTACGGCAAGGCGGTCGACATGCTGACCACGGCGGCGATCAAGGAAATGATCGTGCCGTCGCTGCTGCCGGTCGTCGTGCCGATCCTGGTCGGCCTGATCCTTGGCCCGGCCGCGCTGGGCGGCCTGCTGATGGGCACCATCATTACCGGCCTGTTCGTCGCGATCTCGATGTGTACCGGTGGTGGTGCATGGGACAACGCCAAGAAGTACATTGAAGACGGCCATCACGGCGGCAAGGGTTCGGACGCGCACAAGGCGGCCGTGACTGGTGACACCGTAGGTGACCCGTATAAGGACACTGCCGGTCCGGCAGTCAATCCGCTGATCAAGATCATCAACATCGTTGCCTTGCTGATGGTGCCGCTGCTGCCGGCAATCGGCACGTCGGCGCCGGCCGCGCATTCCACTGCGCCGGCCGCGATCACCGCTCCGGCGGCAACAGCTGCGGCAGCAGCTGCGCCCGCCGCCCCGGCCGATGCTTCTGCTGCATCGGCTCCCGCGCCAAAGAAGTAACGAGGCACCGTACGAAGGCCGCGCGAGCGGCCTTCCGGATACGGCAAGACCCGCCCGCCAAGGGCGGGTTTTTCTTTTTGCGAACGCCCATTGCGGCAGAGCGGACATGACACGCGCAAGCGTGCGGATGTGCGGCGTGATGACGCCGGTATTGAACGGCCGGTTGTCGCTTCGCCGAATACTGGCAGTTGTTTTACTTCCGCTGTGTCCCTGGTATCCGATGCATCAGTGTAGCGGGTAGACGCACACGGAAATCGTCATGCACAAAATGGAGTCAATTGATCGTCACACGCATAAGTACCAACACTCCCGCACCCGGATAAGCCTCGCGGTTTACGCGAAGGTCCGTCTGTTTGAGCACTGTCAAACAGACGGAATTCGTCCTTGAAAAGCCGGTATCAGCCGACCACACTACGGGCAGCCGATATTTGACCTCGCCGTCCCGCTTTCACGGACAGTCTCGGGCTGATATCGACTGTTCGTGTCCATACACGTTTGTCTGGACACATAGCATTCACTAACCATAAACGCGCCCAGTGAAATGCCCTGGCGCGATCACCAACTACATGGAACCCGTTCGGAGGACGGCGCATGCACGAGAGCGCCGTGGGAATTGCATTGATCATTTGCCAGGGCTGCTAGTCGCTTCCACATGAGGACCGAAAGATGAACGAACTCCAGCAAAACTTCTCCGGCGGACTACAAGGCGGGTTCAATCCTGCGCAGGCTTACGGGCAGCAGCTCGCGCCGCAAGGATTCTTTGGCAGCTTGCTCGGTGCTCCGCTCGGCGGGCTGGCCGGGAAGGGCATCGGCAGCCTGTTCGGCAACCCCAACCTCGGCGCGCAGATCGGACAGATCGCGGGCGGCATCGGTGGCTCGATCCTGCCGTTCGGCCTGGACCCGATATCGCAGGCGTATGGGCAGCAGCAGCTGGCGCCGCAGGGCTGGTTCGGCAACCTGCTGAGCCAGGTGGGGCAGCCGCTGGGAAGTGCGATCGGTGGTGCGTTCGGACAGCAGGGACTGGGCAGCGCGATCGGCGGCGCGGCCGGGCAGCTCGGCCGCATCCTGCCGTTCGGCCTGGATCCGATATCACAGGCGTATGCGCAGCAACAGCAACAGCAACTTGCGCCCCAAGGATTCTTTGGCAGCTTGCTCGGCGCTCCGCTTGGCGGGCTGGCCGGGAAGGGCATCGGCAGCCTGTTCGGCAACCCCAACCTCGGCGCGCAGATCGGACAGATCGCGGGCGGCATCGGTGGCTCGATCCTGCCGTTCGGCCTGGACCCGATATCGCAGGCGTATGCGCAGCAGCAGCTGGCGCCGCAGGGCTGGTTCGGCAATCTGCTGAGCCAGGTGGGGCAGCCGCTGGGTAGTGCGATCGGCGGCGCATTCGGACAGCAGGGGCTGGGCAGCGCGATCGGCGGCGCGGCCGGGCAGCTCGGCCGCATCCTGCCGTTCGGCCTGGATCCGATATCGCAGGCGTATGCGCAGCAACAGCAGCTGGCGCCGCAGGGCTGGTTCGGCAACCTGCTGAGCCAGGTGGGGCAGCCGCTGGGTAGTGCGATCGGCGGCGCCTTCGGGCAGCAGGGACTCGGCAGCGCGATCGGCAATGCGGCCGGGCAGCTCGGGCGCATGCTGCCGTTCTACGCCGACCCGGCCGCGCTCGCATACGCGCAACAGCAGCAGGCGGGGTACCCGGGCTTCCAGACTTCATCGCAGGGCGGCAGCACGACGGGCATGGCCCAGCCGACCATTCATTAACGGCCGTAGTTCGCCGGGGAGGCGTCGCGGCGACGCGTTCCCGGCATTTTCAAGGAGAGTGCGATGCCGCTGCTTACACCTGGCTCCGGCAAGGGGAGGTACATCGTTCGTGCCGAGGATCCGAAAAAGCTGGCCGAATTCATTTTCGAATCGGAAGCCGATCCGGAACTCGAACTGGCCGATCTCATCGGCCCGGCTGGCGCACCGCATACCGCTGTTTTCCTCATGCCGCACGAGAAAGCAAAGGCGCTGCAGGAACGATTCTGCACCTCGTCCGACAGATTGATCATCGAGCGCGACCGTCCGCTCTCACTCTTCGAGAACGGCGGCGACTAGTTTAAATACGGAAGGAAAGAATATGGCCAAACAACCTGAAACGGGAAACTCAGCTCCGCCGGAGAGTGCGGCGCAGGGCGGGGAAGGCAGCACCGCATCAGCCGGAAATCCGAAACGCCCTGCCGTACCGCAGGCTGCGGCATCTCCCGTGGGCGCTGAGCAGCCCGCCGGCCGGCGGGCGGTTACGCCGCGCAAGGGGCAGTACCTGGTTACGGCGCGCCGGTCGCCGGGCATGCAGCTGATGGGCTTGCAGCCACTGTCGTCCTCGCTCATCGAGCAGTCACTTCGTGCGATGCCCGATATCGAAGTGGTCGATACGGTCGGACCGAAGACCATCATGGGGGCACTGGCCGACGGTTATTCCGATGCGCCTTCGGTGCTTGTCGCAAAGATGACCGAGCAGAAGGCAGTGACCTTGCACCAGCAAGGGCAGGGCCGTCTGATCGTCGAGCGCGACCAGAGCCTTGCGTTGCTTGAGCCTTCGCTCCAGATGCCGCCGCTCGTGGCCGGTGTCGCGCCGACGGCAGGACCGGTGCTGTCGTCGGTGTTTGTCGTGCTCGGCAAGGACAATGCGCCGGTCAAAGATGCGGAAGTCTACCTTTTCGGCAGCTTCCTGCCCGCGACCGGGACTACCGATGAGCGCGGTCAGGTCACGCTGACCCTGTTCGGCGAAACCACGCAGACGGTGCGCGCCTTGTACGTCAAGCCGAAATTCGACTACTGGAGCTTCTACCAGCCCCAACCCGACATCTCGACCGACGAAGCGAACGTGGTCGGCCTGCGGCCGCTGTCGGACGTGCCTTCACTTGCCGGGTTCCCGGGGCAGCAGGTATATACCTGGGGCCAGAAGGTAATGCGCCTGGACCAGCTTCCGGGAGAGTACCGCGGGCAGGGCATCAAGGTTGCGGTGGTGGACTCCGGCATCGCGAATGCGCATGAAGACCTGGGCAAGGTGCGCTTCGGGTTCGACATCCTGAACAAGAAGACGAATGCCGATACCTGGAATGAAGACACGATCGCGCATGGTTCCCACTGCGCGGGCGTGATCGCGGGCGCGGACAATGCCAAGGGGGTGCGCGGCTTCGCGCCGGACGCCGAGGTGCATGCCTGCAAGCTGTTCCCCGGAGGGCAGGTCAGCCAGCTGATAGATGCGCTCGAGTACTGCATCGAAAAGCAGATCGACGTCGTCAATCTCAGCCTGGGAGGGGCCGACCCCTCGGAAGCGATGGAGCAGCAGTTGCTGCGTGCCAGGCGAGCCGGGGTGGCCTGCATCGTTGCCGCCGGCAATTCGGGCGGGCCGGTACAGTATCCGGCTTCTTCGCCGCACGTACTTGCAGTGGCGGCGGTCGGCAAGCTTAATGAATTCCCCGCCGACAGCTATCATGCGCAGACGATTACGCAGTTCATCGACGGTAACGGGTTTTTCTCGGCGAAGTTTTCCTGCTTCGGGCCGGAAATCGCCGTATGCGGGCCGGGCGTCGCGATTACCTCTTCGGTCCCACCCAACAACTTCGCGGTCTGGGACGGCACCTCGATGGCCGCGCCGCATATCACCGGGCTTGCGGCTCTCATCCTCGCGCATCACCCGGACTTCCGCACGACGTACCGGGAACGCAGTGCCGAGCGGGTCGACCGGCTGTTCCAGATCATCCGGATGAGCGCGCGCCGCATCAATGTCGGCGACCCCAGCCGCGCAGGCTTCGGGCTGCCGGACGTGCTGGTCGCGCTTGGGTTGCAGCAGCCTCAGGCAGGCATTCCGGCCGGCGCGACGGCAGCGCCGCAGGCAGCGGCGATCGGCGGACTGATGGGAAACGCGGCTGCCGGCAGCCAGGCGATGGGGCCGCAGAGCTTCAATCCCTACCCGGCCGGTTACGCCGAACACCCGCAGCTGTCACCGCAGGCACTCGCCGCGGGGCAATGGCAGCAGCAATTCGGTGGTATCGACCCGGCGTATGCGGCGTACATGTCCTCGCTCTACCGGCGGCAGGGTTTCCCGTTTGCTCCGGCATTCGGCAGACAGGGCTGGTAACTGCATGTAGCGGCGGGAGGGGCCGCAACGGCACTGGTTCGAAAGGCAGCTTCGGCTGCCTTTTTTACTTTTCCGGCCGGATTTTCGCTACAATTGTCCCGATTTTACGTTTACGTAAACGTCACTAACCTTTCCGATATTCAAGAAGAGGAAGATATGCAGATCCAGAACAGCGTATTCATCATCACCGGCGGCGCTTCCGGCCTCGGTGCGGCAACGGCGCGCATGATCGCGGAAAACGGCGGCAAGGTCGTGCTGGCAGACGTCCAGGTCGAGGCAGGCGAGAAGCTGGCTGCCGAACTGAAGGGCAAGTTCGTCAAGTGCGATGTCACTTCCGAGGCCGACGGCCGCGCAGTGGTCGATGCGGCGACTGCGATGGGCACGCTGCGTGGCCTGGTCAACTGCGCTGGCGTGGCGCCGGCGGTGAAAACCGTGGGCAAGGATGGCCCCCATCCGCTCGACGTTTTCCAGCGCGTGGTCAACATCAACCTGGTCGGCACCTTTAACATGGCGCGCCTCGCGGCGGACGCGATGGCCAAGGCCGACGCAACCGGGCAGGGCGAGCGCGGCGTGATCATCAACACCGCGTCCGTGGCTGCCTATGACGGCCAGATCGGCCAGGCTGCCTATGGTGCTTCCAAGGCCGCGGTGGTCGGCCTGACGCTGCCGATGGCGCGCGACTTGTCGCGCAACGGCATCCGCGTGATGACGATCGCCCCCGGCATCTTCGAAACCCCGATGCTGCTCGGCATGCCGCAGGAAGTGCAGGATGCGCTGGGCAAGATGGTGCCGTTCCCGCCGCGCCTCGGCAAGCCGGAAGAGTATGCGCACCTGGCCAAGACCATCATCGAGAACGTGATGCTCAACGGCGAAACGATCCGTCTGGACGGCGCGATCCGCATGCAGCCGAAGTAAGCAGGCGTACCGGGCTTGAGGTGAGCTATCTCAAGCCCGTGCCGGATTGACGGCATCGCGGCATGACAGGTTTTCGCCGCCAATCTAGACTAAGACAAGCCCATGGCTTGTCTTTTTCTTTTCCGGAGCGATCGATGACGACAACAAGACTGTATGCGATGGCAGCGGCAGCCATGCTGCTTGCCGGATGCGCGAGCACCACGGAGCCGCAGCAGCGCGCCTCCGCCCCGGGGATGCAGGCGCCGGAACGGGCGACCGGTTACACTGAAAAGCCGGGATGGACCGCGAAGAAGTACATGGTGGCCGCCGCCAATCCGCTCGCCGCCGACGCCGGCTACCAGGTGCTGCGCGCGGGGGGCACTGCGGTCGATGCGGCGATCGCGGTACAGATGGCCCTGACGCTGGTCGAGCCGCAATCTTCCGGCATCGGCGGGGGCGCCTTCCTGCTGCATTTCGACGGCAAGACGATCAAGGCCTTCGACGGCCGCGAAACCGCGCCGTCCGCGGCGCACGAAAAGCTCTTCCTTGGTCCGGACGGCAAAGCGCTTCCGTTCCACGATGGCGTGGTCGGGGGGCGCTCCGTCGGGGTGCCGGGCGTGGTGCGCATGCTGGAACTCGCGCACCGGCAATACGGCAAGCTGCCGTGGGCGACACTCTTTGCGCCGGCGATCAAGCTGGCCGAGGAGGGGTTCAGGGTCAGCCCGCGCCTGCATGCGATGCTCAAGACCGAGCAGCATCTGAAGAAGGACCCTGTAGCCGCCGCTTATTTCTACGATCAGAACGGCAATCCCTGGCCTGCGGGGCAGGTGCTGAAGAACCCGGAGCTGGCGCAAGCATTGCGCGACATCGCGACCGGCGGCGCCGACGCGTTCTACCAGGGCCAGCTTGCGCGCGACATCGAGGCGAAGGTGAAGTCTCACCCGACCAATCCCGGCCTGCTTACCGCTGCCGATATCGCCGGCTACCAGGCGAAGGTGCGCGAGCCGGTCTGCAGCGATTACAAGTCCTGGACGGTGTGCGGCATGCCGCCGCCGTCTTCCGGCGGGATCGCGATCGCGCAAATGCTGGGCATGCTGGAAGCGAAGGACATCCGGGCATTCGCGCCGAAGGAAGGCGTGCCGAGCGCGGAAGCGGTGCACCTGTTCTCGGAGGCCGGCCGCCTCGCCTACGCCGACCGCGCACGCTATGTGGCCGACACCGATTTCATACCGCTGCCCGGGAACAGCGCCCGGCCGTTGCTCGACAAGAAATACCTGGCCGAACGCGCGGCGCTCATCACCGACAAGTCGATGGGGCAGGCGAAGTTCGGCATCCCCCCGGCGACAACGCTTGCGCTTGGCGAGGACACCTCGCCGGAACTGCCGTCGACATCGCACATCTCCATCGTCGATGCCGCCGGTAATGCGATCTCGATGACGACCACCATCGAGGACGCGTTCGGCTCCCGTCAGATGGTGCGTGGCTTCCTGCTCAATAACCAGCTGACCGACTTTTCCTTCGATCCGGTCGACGCCAGCGGCGCTGTCGCCAACCGTCTGCAGCCGGGCAAGCGTCCGCGCAGCTCGATGGCGCCGACGCTGGTGTTCGAGAAGGGAACGCGCAAGCTGCTGATGTCGACCGGATCGCCCGGCGGCTCGGCCATCATCAACTATGTCGCCAAGGTCCTGGTGGGAACGCTGGACTGGGGGCTGAATGTGCAGCAGGCGATCAACCTGCCGAACTTCGGCAGCCGCAACGGGCCGACCGAACTGGAGCAAGGCCGGGTGCCGGAAAGCCTGGTCGAACAGCTGAAAGCGAAGGGACACAACGTGCGCCTGATGGAGCAGAACTCCGGCCTGCAGGGCATCATGCGCATGAACATCCACGGCGAGGAGATGTGGTTCGGCGGCGCCGACCCGCGGCGTGAAGGCGTCGTCAAGGGCGACTGATCATTCCGTCAACGCCGCGGCTGGCCGGCGTCGTTTTTTCATCCGCCGCAGCCGCCGCGCCTCCCCAAACGCGGCGCCGCCTGCTAATCTCTTGCTATGGGTAAACAAAAGAGAACCGGGCTGGTGCTGACTGGCGGCGGCGCACGCGCGGCCTACCAGGTCGGCGTCCTCGACGGCGTATCGGCCATCCTGCGCGAAGCCGGCTGGCAGCCGCAGCACAATCCCTACGACATCATCTGCGGTACCTCGGCCGGCGCGATCAACGCGACGGCGCTCGCCTGCCATGCAGACAACTTCGACGAGGGCCTGCAAATGGTCCTGCGCGTGTGGGAGCAAATCAGCGCCGAGCAGGTCTACCGCGCGGATTCGCTTGGCGTGCTCCGTTCCGGTGCGCGCTGGCTGTCGCTGCTGTCCTTCGGCTGGCTGCTGCGCACATGGAAGACCAATCCGCCCAACTCCCTGCTCGACAATACCCCGCTGGTCACGCTGCTGAACCGGATGCTGAATTTTCCCCGGCTCGACGCAGCGCTGATGGACGGTGCGCTGCATGCGCTTGCCGTCACCGCGTCGTCCTATACCGCTGGGCGGCATATCACGTTCTTCCAGTCGGATGCCAACATCGAACCCTGGGTGCGGTCGCAGCGTCTGGCCTTGCGCAGCCAGATAGGCGTCGAGCATCTGCTGGCGTCGTCCGCGATTCCGCTGATTTTTCCGGCCACGCCGATTTACTGCAATGGCCGGCGCGAGTACTTTGGCGACGGCTCGATGCGGCAGCTTGCGCCGATCTCGCCGGCGATCCACCTGGGCGCCGACAAGGTGCTGGTGATCGGCGCCGGCAGGCTGTCGGAACAGGCGAGGGAGGTGCAGGACCACGTCCAGTATCCGAGCGTGGCACAGATTGCCGGCCACGCGATGTCGAGCATTTTCCTCGACAGCCTTGCGGTTGACATCGAACGGATGGCGCGCATCAACCTCACCCTGTCGATGCTGACCGAGGAGCAGCGCGCGCGCACGCCGCTGCGTCCGGTGGACCTGCTGATCATCGCGCCTTCCGAGCGTCTAGACGAACTGGCAAGCCGGCATGTGCAGAGCCTGCCGGGACCGATGCGCATGCTGCTGGGCGCAATCGGCGCGACCGAAGTGCGGGGCGGGGCACTGGCATCGTATCTGCTGTTCGAATCGAGCTACACCGGGGAGTTGATCGCGCTCGGGCGCAAGGATGCGCTGGCGCGCAAGGAAGATGTGCTTGCGTTCTTTGGAGCGCAGCATGTCACAGCGGCGCCGGAAGCGCTGGCCAGGACGGCCTGACGGGACGCCGGCATGCCGCATGCGGCATGCCGGATTGGCGGTCAATAGTCGTAGCGGTGGTGGTGGTGGCGGTGCTTGCGATGATGATGCTTCCGGTGGCGGACTTCCTCTACGTAATATGTCGGACCGTATACGACCGGCGCTGGCTGGACATAAACCGGGCGCGGTCGGACGTAGACCGGCTGTGGCTGCACATAGACGACCGGCGGCGGCGCATAGACCGGGGCCGGCGGGTATGGCGAACCGACGCTGATGGACCAGCTTACGTCGCCGCCGGCACTAGCCAGCGGCGCGGCGACGGCAAGTGCGGCGGCTGCGAGCAATTTAATGGTTAAAAACCCGATGTGTTTCATGGTGCTCTCCTTGATGATCTGCTGAGTATTTAACGGCAGATCTCTGCGCCCCGGCTACCCGCAATTGTTCAAGCGCAAGTAAGTTTTGCAACAATTTGTGAACGGCAATTCCAGGTTCTTTTTTCATTGCTATCTTGGCAATGTCGCCATTAAGGGCGGCCCTCGAAACAGGAGCGAACGCCGGTGCGGATAGCCGCTCGAAATCGAGGCGCGAGGGTTGCCTCGCACCTGACAAAACGTTACCCTACGGTATCCCGCGTGGCGCGTTGTTGCAATTCAATTAATTCAACCGGCAGCCGACAATGATCGCTAAGCTACTGAAAAGTTGGACGTTTTTTGTCCTTGCGTTTTTCCTTTCAGCCAGTGTCATGGCAAGGGAGGGCGATGGCCTCGGCGTGGTGCCGGTGGATCGTCTGCCCAGGGAAGCGCAACAGACGCTGGCCCTGATCAAGCAGGGCGGCCCGTTTCCATATCGAAAGGATGGAAGTGTTTTTCGGAACTATGAAGGGGTTTTGCCGAAACAGAAGCGCGGGTATTATCACGAATTTACGGTGCCTACCCCCGGTGCGCGCAATCGTGGCGCGCGGCGTATCGTTGCCGGCGGCGACCCGAGGACATCGGGCGAATACTATTACACCGAAGATCATTACGCGACTTTCAGGCGCATCAAAGAGTAACGACATGCGAATCGAGTCACTGCACAGCGACCCCGTCCAGCTAATCGCACGAGCCGAGGAAGACATGAGCTTGTTTAAAACCGTGCCGCCTAACGTGGTGCAGTCCATTCGCGCCTTCCGGGTCAACGAGTTGCAGGAGGAGGCTGCCCGTCTCGGCCAGCATTTCCTGTATGCCTACTGTGCGGATGCCACGACCAAGCAGCAGGTGCTCTCGAGGATCGCCACCGCATTCCATTTTCCCAAGCATTTCGGCAAGAACTTCGACGCGCTCGCCGACTGCCTGACCGACCTCGCGTACAAGGCCGGCCCGCAGCCGGGCTTCCTGGTCGTGATCGAGCAGTTGCCCAATACCCCGAAATTCGACAAGGAAGCACGCGAGACGCTGCTGGATGTGTTCCGCGATGCCGCCGATTTCTGGGCCGAGCGCAAGGTTGCTTTCCGCGTGTTCTATTCGTTTCAGTAACTGTTTCGCATCTCCAGGGAAGCCGACCCGCCCGGGGTCGGCTTTTTTTATTCAGAGGAAAGAAGCCGCTACGGTACAATGCGCGCCATGAAAAACATCGTGATCCTGATTTCCGGACGCGGCAGCAACATGCAGTCCATCGTGCGCGCCGCCCGCTCCGAGCAGTGGCCTTGCCGCATTGCCGCAGTCATCAGCAACCGCGCCGACGCCCAAGGCCTCGAGTTTGCCGCTGAACACGGTATTCCGACCGCGGTGGTGGCGAGCAAGGCCTACCCGAGCCGGGAAGCGTTCGACGCCGCACTGCAGGCCGAGATCGATAAATTCGCGCCGGACCTGGTGGTGCTGGCCGGATTCATGCGCATTCTGACGCCGCCCTTCGTGGAACATTACGCCGGACGCATGCTCAATATCCACCCGTCGCTGCTGCCCAGCTTCCCCGGGCTGGCAACCCATCGGCAGGCGCTCGCCGCCGGCGTGAAAGTGCATGGCGCGACAGTGCACTTCGTTACCGCCGAACTCGACCACGGCCCGATCGTCGAACAGGCGGTGGTGCCGGTGCTGCCTGACGATGACGAGCACACCCTGGCCGACCGCGTGCTGGCGCAGGAACACATTATTTACCCGAAGGCGGTACGCTGGTTCGTTGAAGGCAGGCTGCGCATCGATAACGGTATCGTGCGCGTCGCCGCTGACGCCAATCCGCCTGTTTGAAGGAATCCGATGAGATTGCATCCCGCCGTCGTCGGCCATACCGAGGAAGCGCTGCGTGAAATCCTGCGCTTTACCGGCCCGGCCGACGTTGTCCTGTCACGCTATTTCCGCGAGCATCCCAAGCTCGGCCCCCGCGAGCGCAATGCCATCGCCGAAGGCGTCTACGCAGTGCTGCGCAACAAGCTGGCCTACGCGAGTTTTGCCGAATCCGGCAGCGGCCCGGCGATGCGCCGCCTCGCCTTGCTCGGACTGGCCGACGTGGTCGGCGTCGATGCGCTCGGCGGCATCGTCGCCGAAGAGAGTGAATGGCTGCAGCGCATCGCACAGATCGACCGCAATTCGCTGCCCCTCGCATTGCGCGCCAATCTGCCGCCATGGTTGCTCGACAAGCTGGTTGCGCGCGATGGCGAAGCCGCCACGATGCAGCTGGCCGAGTCGCTCAACCGGCCGGCGCCGCTTGATATGCGCGTCAACGCATTGAAGGCAAAACGCGATGAAGTCGTCGCCGAACTGGTCAAGGCCGGCCTCGACTGCGCCCCCACACCTTATTCGCCGCTCGGCGTGCGGGTCATGAAGAAACCGGCGCTGCAGAACCTGCCGCTGTTCAAGGACGGCGCGATCGAGGTGCAGGATGAGGGCAGCCAGCTGCTGGCGCAGATCCTCGGCGCCAAGCGCGGCGAAATGGTTGCCGATTTCTGCGCCGGTGCGGGCGGCAAGACGCTCGCCCTCGGCGCCGCGATGCGCAACACGGGCCGGCTGTATGCATTCGACGTGTCGGAAAAGCGTCTGGCCAAGCTCAAGCCACGGCTTGCGCGCAGCGGCTTGTCCAACGTGCATCCGGTAGTCATCGCCCACGAGAACGACGCCAAGGTGAAGCGCCTGGCTGCGAAGCTCGACCGGGTGCTTGTCGATGCGCCTTGCAGCGGCCTAGGTACCCTGCGCCGCAATCCCGACATGAAATGGCGCCAGTCGCCGGAGTCGGTAACCGAGCTGAACGCTAAGCAGACGGCTATTCTCGCAAGTGCCGCGCGGCTGGTAAAACCGGGCGGCCGCCTGGTCTACGCTACCTGCAGCCTGCTGGACGAGGAGAACGAAGCGATCGCCGCGCAGTTCCTGGCAGGCCACGAGGATTTCGCGCTCATCCCGATGAGAGACGTGCTTGCAGAGCAAAAGATCGCGCTCGAGATGGGCGACCACCTGAAGCTGCTTCCGCACATTCACCAGACCGACGGATTCTTCGCAGCGGTATTCGAGCGCCGCAAATGATCCGGCGGGTGCTGCTTGCCATCGCGCTGCTGTCGGTAACGGCGGTACACGGCACGGCGCTGGAACCGGTGCCTGCCGCCCGCGGCTCGCTTGAACCGCTTTTTACGCCGTGGGATGACATCGAGACCGCCGTCGTCGGGGTCATCGACGGCGCGCGACAGCAGGTTCTGGTGCAGGCTTATCTATTGACCAGTAAAAAAATCGCAACTACCCTGATCGCGGCACACCGGCGCGGCGTCGATGTGCGCGTGCTGGTCGATGCCGGGCAGCTGGACAAGGTCGCTTCCTCGCAGGCGCCGGCGCTGGCGAACGCGGGAATCCCGGTGTGGCTGGAGACGAAATACCAGAATGCGCATAATAAGGTGATCGTGGTCGATGCGCGGACGCCGGCTGCGACGGTCATCACCGGCAGTTTCAATTTCACCTGGACTGCCCAGCACAAGAACGCCGAAAACATACTGATTGCGCGCGACAACCCGGCGCTGGCCACACGTTATGCCCGCAACTGGGAGCGGCACCGGGAAGACGCGACACCCTACAAGAAATGAAACAGACTCTCCTTTCCAGCCTGATAACCGATCTGTGGAGCGACCTGCGCGATCCCGGCCTGTTGTGGCAGCTATCAGCGCTGACGGCCTGCCTGGTCCTCGGCTGGGCGCTCGGCCGGATATTGCGCGGCCGCCTGACCGCGCATGACGTGCAGATGCGGGTCATGCGTCTCGGCGTGGAAAGCTTCTCACGCGTGCTCGTGCCACTGGTGACGCTGGCGCTGATCGCCGTCGCCAAGCTGCTGCTCCAGCAATCGCAGAACGTCAACCTGCTGCGGGTCGCCATCCCGCTGGTCGGTTCCTTTGCGCTGATCCGGCTCGCGTTCTATGTGCTGCGCCGCATCTTCGCGCGCGGCGGGAACGCCGGCAGCTTCCTGGTGACCTTCGAGAAGGTGTTCGCAACTCTGGTCTGGTGCGGCGTGGCGCTGTACATCACCGGCATGTGGACCGATCTGTTGGAGTATCTCGACCAGGTCGTCCTTCCGGTCGGCCGGCACAAGGTGTCCCTGCTGGTGATCGCGCAGGCGGCGCTGTCGGTGCTGGTCACCCTGGTCGTGGCGCTATGGGGCGGCGCAGTGCTCGAAGAGCGGCTCATGCGCATGGATAGCGTCCACTCCTCGCTGCGCGCCGTGGCGGCGCGGCTTGGGCGCGCGATCCTGATCCTGCTGGCGGTGCTGATCAGCCTGTCGCTGGTCGGGATCGACCTGACTGTGCTATCCGTGTTCGGCGGCGCGCTCGGCGTCGGCCTAGGGCTTGGTTTGCAGAAAATCGTCAGCAGTTACGTATCCGGCTTCGTCGTGCTGCTCGAACGCAGCCTGACAATCGGCGACGTCGTGACTGTGGACAAGTATTCAGGACAGATTACGCAGATCAACACCCGCTACACCGTGCTCAGGGGAGGGGACGGCATCGAAACCGTAATCCCGAACGAAATGTTGCTATCGGGCACGGTACAGAACTATTCGCTCAGCGACCGCATACTGCGCCTGTCTACCCGGGTTACCGTGGCGTACAAGAGTGATGTGGACCTGGTGCTGGCGTTGCTGATCGACGCCGCCGCCAGCGTGGACCGCGTACTGAAGGATCCGGCACCGCATGCCTTCCTGATGCGCTTCGACGCGGACGGCTTTGAAATGGAACTCGGGTGGTGGATCGCCGACCCCGAGAACGGACGCTCCAACGTGCTGTCGGATGTTAACCGGGCGGTATGGAAAAATTTGCAAGAGCACCGCATCGAGGTGCCGTATCCGCAGCGGGAAATCCGGCTGCTTGACCTTCCTCCGGCAGTCGAAAACCGGGTATCCAGGGCTATGCGGGCCACCGAAACGCAATAACAGCGTAAAATCGGGGCAAATTTGCACTCTGCCCGTCGGTTTTTGACTGACAGACAGTCTCCAGCAGCTCTCTGGATGCGCCAACTCGACATATCAAGGACTGATCCACAATGCTCGACGCAGTACTGAATTTTCTTTCCAATGGCTTGGCCGGTGCTTCCGGCTGGGAAAAACTGATTTACACGCTGGTTGTCACGCATATCACAATCGCCAGCGTGACGATCTTCCTGCACCGCTGCCAGGCGCACCGCGCACTCGAGCTGCATGCAATTCCGAGCCATTTCTTCCGTTTCTGGCTGTGGCTGACGACCGGCATGGTGACGAAGGAATGGGCGGCCATCCATCGCAAGCACCATGCAAAGTGCGAAACCCCTGATGACCCGCACAGCCCGGTGACGCGCGGCATCAAGAAGGTACTGCTGGAGGGGGCCGAGCTGTATCGGAGCGAGTCGAAGAACCGCGAAACCATCGAAAAGTACGGCCATGGCACGCCGGACGACTGGATCGAGCGCAACCTCTACAGCAAGTACAGCTGGCAGGGCGTGGGCCTGATGCTGATCATCAACGTGATGCTGTTCGGTGTCATCGGCCTGAGCATCTGGGCAGTGCAGATGCTGTGGATTCCGGTAACGGCAGCCGGCATCATCAACGGCATCGGTCACTACTGGGGCTATCGCAACTACGACTGCACAGACGCATCGACGAATATTTTTCCGCTCGGCATCATCATCGGCGGCGAGGAACTGCACAACAATCACCACACCTTCGGCACCTCTGCGAAGCTGTCGTCCAAATGGTATGAATTCGATATCGGCTGGCTGTATATCCGCATTCTGGAGACGCTTGGGCTGGCAAAGGTGAAGAAGGTAGCGCCGGCGCCAAAGTTCGACCGTCAGAAAGCCGTCGCCGATTTCGATACGCTGCAATCGGTGATCGCCAACCGTTACGACGTGATGGCGAAATATGCGAAATCGGTCCGGCGTGCGTGGCGCGATGAGTTCGATCACCTGGCCGGGAAGGCGAAGCTCGAAGTCAGGTTTCTGAAAAACGCCCGCAAGCTGCTGCAACGTGAGCCGGGCAAGCTGGAGGCGCCGCAGAAACAGCAGCTGGTCGAGCTGTTTGCGCATAGCAATGCTCTCAAGACCATGCATGAGATGCGCGTCGAACTCGGCGCGATCTGGGAACGGTCCAACTCCAGCCGGGAACAGCTGCTGCTGCAGTTGCAGGACTGGTGCGCGCGGGCGGAGGCGTCCGGCATCAAGGCTCTGCAGGAATTTTCGCTGCGCCTGCGCAGTTACGCGTGATTCGCTGACGAAGGAAAAACGCGGCCCGGAAATATCCGGGCCGCGTTTTTTTGCGCGCCTCTATTCGCCCACCCAAACAAAAAGCCCCGCAGGGCGGGGCTTTTTATAACGGAAGCCGGATCAATTACTTGATCTTGGTTTCCTTGTATTCCACGTGCTTGCGTGCCTTCGGATCAAACTTCATGATCGTCATTTTTTCAGGCATGGTGCGCTTGTTCTTCGTGGTGGTGTAGAAATGACCGGTACCGGCGGTCGATTCCAGCTTGATTTTGTCGCGGTTAGATTTTGCCATGATGATTTCCTGATGAGTTCCGCTTAGATTTTCTCGCCACGTGCGCGCATGTCAGCAAGCACGGCGTCGATGCCGATCTTGTCGATCACGCGCAGGCCGGCGTTGGAGATGCGCAGGGAAACCCAGCGGTTTTCGGATTCAACGAAGATGCGGCGATTCTGCAGGTTCGGCAAAAAGCGACGCTTGGTCTTGTTGTTTGCATGGGAAACGTTGTTGCCGACCATCGGCCCCTTCCCGGTGACTTGGCAAACACGTGCCATGGTTAACTCCTTAAAAAGATCCGGAATTCGGAAAAACCGAGAGTATAGCGAAAAAAATCTGCATTTTCAACGACTTGCGAAAATTAAGTGTGTCTTGAAATACTCGTCGAATTTAACAATTGTCTGGGGCATGGGATTACATGTCACCGTGCTCCGCGAATGAATACACATGCCGCCCCGCGACGACCAGGTGATCGAGCACGCGCACATCGACCAGGGCCAAGGCCTGCTTGAGTGCGGTTGTCAGCGCGCGGTCCGCGGCACTCGGCTCCGGCGTCCCGGAAGGATGGTTGTGCGCGAGGATGATGCCCGCCGCATTGTGCGCGAGAGCCGCTTTAACGACTTCGCGCGGGTAGACGCTGGCATGCATCAGCGTCCCGCGGAACAGCTCCTCGGCCGCGATCAGCCGGTTCTTCACATCGAGGAACAGCACGGCGAAGGACTCGTAGGGCTTTTTCGCCAGCAGCAGCTGCAGGTATTGCTTGACCACCTGTGGCGAGTTGAGCGTTTCGCCCGCGCGCAACTCCTCGATGAGGGAGCGCCGCGCGAGTTCCATTACCGCCTGCAGCTGCGCGAACTTTGCTGGTCCCAGCCCTATCAGTTCCGAAAACTCGTCCAGGCTGGCGGAAAAAAGGCCGTGCAGCGAGCCAAAGTGCCCGATCATCTCGCGCCCGAGGTCGACTGCGCTCTTGCCGCTGACCCCGACGCGCAGGAAAACCGCCAGCAGCTCGGCATCGGACAAGGTCTGGGGACCATGCTTGATCAGGCGCTCGCGCGGGCGCTGATCGGTGGGCCAGTCGGAAATCGCCATGAGAGAGTCTGGTGGTTGCGGGTAGTGCAAGCGTATAAAAGAATTGCAAAATATGCAACTGACTTCGGGGAGCCTTTAAGGCATGGGCATCGCCGCGAAGGGGCAACCTGCATGACAGCCAGCTGGCATACAATAGCGGGTTACCACCTCACCAAGAGATCCCATGTCGAATCAAGCCCTGCCCGTCGTGACGGAAAACGCCTACCTGACCCTGCACTACCGGCTCGCCGTCGCCGATGGTAATAACATTGTTAGTACATTCGAGGAAAAGCCCGCGACCCTGCATCTTGGCACCGGGCAGCTCGCACCCTTCCTCGAGGAGTGCCTGATGGGCTTGTCCGAAGGAGCGCACCAGATATTCGAACTGCCGCCGGAAAAGGCCTTCGGCCCGCGCAATCCGGACCTGATCCAGCGCGTATCGCGCGCCGCTCTTGACCAGAATTCCGCGGGAGACGACGAATATGCGATCGGCGACCTGATCGAGTTCAATGCGCCGAGCGGCGGTCGCTTCTCGGGCGTGCTGCGCGCGATCGACGCCGAAAGCGCACTGTTCGACTTCAACCACCCGCTCGCAGGGCAGGCCATCCGGTTCGAAGTCCGGATCATCGGCATACTGTAAATTTGAATCGGCCCAACAAGGATGACAGGGAATGGATAAGGAAGTCCTGCTCGCACAGCCGCGCGGATTCTGTGCCGGCGTAGACCGCGCAATCGAGATCGTCGAACGCGCGCTGGCGGAGTTTGGCGCACCCATTTACGTGCGCCACGAGATCGTGCATAACGCCTACGTGGTCGAGGACCTGCGCCGCAAGGGCGCGATCTTCATCGAGGAGCTGGACGAGGTTCCGGCCGGGAATACCGTGATCTTCTCTGCGCACGGGGTATCCAAGGCGGTGCAGGAAGAGGCGCGGGCGCGCGGCTTGCGGGTGTTCGATGCGACCTGCCCGCTGGTGACCAAGGTGCACGTCGAAGTCGCGAAGATGCGCCGGGAAGGCCGCGAGATCATCATGATCGGGCATGACGGACATCCGGAGGTCGAGGGCACGATGGGGCAGGCTGATGAAGGCATGCACCTGGTGGAGAACGTGGCGGACGTGGACCGTCTGCAGGTCGCCAATCCCGACATGCTCGCCTATGTGTCGCAGACGACCCTGTCGGTGGACGATACCTCCGACATCATCGCCGCGCTCAAGCGCCGCTTTCCGAACATCTCGGAGCCGAAGAAGGGGGATATCTGCTATGCCACCACGAACCGGCAGGAAGCGGTCAAGTTCATGGCGCCGCAGGTGGATCTCGTGATCGTCGTCGGCAGCCCGAACAGCTCCAATTCGAATCGCCTCAGGGAAGTCGCTGAAAAGAAGGGCACGGCGGCCTACATGGTGGACAATGCCTCCCAGATCGATCCGGCCTGGATCGCCGGCCGCAGCAGGATCGGCGTCACTGCCGGAGCGTCCGCTCCCGAGGTGCTGGTGCAGGCCGTCATCGACCGCTTGAAATCGCTGGGTGCGCAAAGCGTCCGCTCGCTGTCGGGCGTCGAGGAGAACGTTACTTTCCCCTTGCCAAAAGGTTTGTCGGTTTCACATATGGAGTGATTTCAGGAAATGCCACGGCTTTTGGTCAGTCCGGAATTAAATTCAGGGTGGCGCTGTAAATTCCATCAATTGTTTTTTGCGACTGTCGTTATGATGCAGCCTGCAATGACACTAGGTGTTACAAACTGCCTAGTCGCCGACTTTCCGCCGTCGTCATAGCTTGGAATGCTTCGGTGACGGCGGAGTGCCGATCGAATCAGTGCGGGCGGCGGGCGGACGCGGCAAATATTCAGGAAGTTTTTTGCTTTTTTGAATATAAAGAAGATATCCGTCCCGGAATGCAGGGCACGCCGCGGAGGGAGCCTGCTTTCACGAGAGCCTGAATCTGGTTGTCATGGTTCTAACATCGGCACCGGCACCGTTGTTGCTTCGGCACGGTATGAATAAACATTCCGCAATAATGTTTCATAACGGAACAGGTTCGGTATAATGCCGCCCGGTTCTGTGCGCTCATAAGGCACCACCTTACTATAAAAAGTTTTTACCGAAGACGGCGAAGGAGACACGATCATGCGCATTCAACCCACCCCAGTCATTCGCATTGCCGTGGCAGGTCTGTTCAGATAAATAACGAATTCACCGAGCGGCACCCCGAGATTTTTCCCGGGTGCCGTTTTTGTTATCTGAATCGATTTGCTGCATCCGCACATTGCGTCGCGACGTTGTAACCGATTTGAACGATCTTTAAAGAGAGTAGGCAAACATGGATACATTTATCCAACAAATCATCAATGGACTGGTGCTAGGTAGCATGTATGCGCTGGTCGCGCTCGGGTACACCATGGTGTACGGCGTTCTGAATCTGATCAACTTCGCGCATGGCGACGTGTTGATGGTGGGCGCAATGGTCGGGGTGACCATCCTCAAGATCCTGGAGACCGCGGCGCCCGACCTGCCCGGCATCGTCAAGCTATGCATCGCGATCCTCGGCGCGATCCCGGTCTGCGTGATCGTCAACGTGGTCATCGAACGTGTCGCCTACCGACGGCTGCGCAATGCGCCGCGTCTGGCGCCGCTGATCACCGCGATCGGCGTGTCCATCCTGCTGCAGACCTTCGCGATGATGATCTGGGGCCGCAGCCCGATTCCCTTCCCGCAAGTGATGCCGGCCGAACCGTTCGAGATCGCCGGCGCGCTGATTTCCCCGACCCAGGTGATGTTGCTGGTCCTCGCCGCCGTCGCGATGCTGGGCCTTGTCCTGCTGGTGGAGCGCACCCGCATGGGCCGCGCAATGCGCGCCACGGCGGAAAACCCGCGCGTGGCCGGCCTGATGGGCGTGGACGCCAACAAGGTGATCGTGATGACCTTCGCGATCGGCGCGGCACTCGCCGCGGTCGCCGGGGTGATGTGGGGCGCCAACTACTCGTCGGCGCAGTTCGCGATGGGCTTCGTGCCCGGCCTGAAGGCGTTCTCCGCGGCTGTGCTTGGCGGCATCGGCAATATCTACGGCGCGATGGTCGGCGGCATCCTGCTCGGCCTGATCGAAAGCCTGGGTGCCGGCTACATCGGCGATCTGACCGGAGGCTTCCTCGGCAGCCACTATCAGGACATCTTCGCATTCATCGTGCTTATTATCGTACTCACACTGCGTCCGTCCGGCATCATGGGTGAACGTGTTGCGGACCGTGCGTAAAGGAGAGCTTCATGTCTACACTATTCGACGTTAAACAGAATCCGCGCAAGGCGTTCATCAGCTTTGCGATTCTCGGGGCAGTGTTGCTCGCCTTCCCGTTCATCGCATCGAACTTCGGCAACTCCTGGGTCCGCATCATGGACCTGGCGCTGCTCTACATCATGCTGGCGCTCGGCCTGAACATCGTGGTCGGCATGGCCGGCCTGCTCGACCTTGGCTACATCGCGTTCTACGCGCTGGGCGCCTACATGACCGGCCTGCTGGCGTCGCCGCAGTTCGCGACGGTGCTCGAATCCTTCGTCAACACCTATCCGATGGTCGGCGATGCGCTGATCTGGATCGTGGGCGAAGAGGCTGCCAAGAACGGCATCCACCTGTCGGTGTGGCTGATCGTGCCGTTCGGCGCGGCGCTGGCGGCGGTGTTCGGCGCGCTGCTCGGTGCACCGACGCTCAAGCTGCGCGGCGACTACCTGGCGATCGTGACCCTGGGCTTCGGTGAAATCATCCGTATCTTCATGAACAACCTGAATGCGCCGGTCAACATCACCAACGGCCCGCAAGGCATCAACCTGATCGACCCGATCCGTATCTTCGGCGTGTCGCTGGCCGGCGAACCCGGTTCCAATGCCACCGTGAAGTTCCTCGGTTTCTCGATGCCGTCGGTCAACGCGTATTACTTCCTGTTCCTGCTGCTGTGCGGCCTGATCATCTTCGTATCCGTACGCCTGCAGCATTCCCGTCTCGGCCGTGCCTTCGTTGCGATCCGTGAAGATGAAATCGCCGCCAAGGCGATGGGCATCAATACCCGCAACGTCAAGCTGCTGGCATTCGCGATGGGCGCCTCCTTCGGCGGCGTCGCCGGCGCCATGTTCGCGTCTTTTCAGGGCTTCGTGTCGCCGGAATCGTTCTCACTGATGGAATCGATCGCGGTACTGGCGATGGTGGTGCTTGGCGGTATCGGCCATATTCCGGGCGTCGTGCTCGGCGGTGTGATTCTCGCCGCGCTGCCTGAAGTGTTGCGCCACGTGGTCGAACCGATGCAGCGCCAGCTGTTCGGCACCGTGCTGATCGAAGCGGAAGTGCTGCGCCAGCTGCTGTACGGCCTGGCGATGGTCGTCATCATGCTGTACCGTCCGGAAGGCTTGTGGCCGTCACCCAAGCATGAAGACCGCATGGATGCGAACGCGAAGAAACGCCTCGACGAAAAAGAACCTGCTGCGCTGGCTGCATAAGGAAATTCCATGAGCGAACAAATCATTCTGAATATCGCAGGCGTGAACAAGCGTTTCGGCGGCCTGCAGGCGCTGTCGGACGTCAACGTCAAGATCATGCGCGGCCAGATTTATGGCCTGATCGGCCCGAACGGTGCGGGCAAGACCACGTTCTTCAACGTGATCACCGGCCTGTACCAGGCCGACACCGGGTCTTTCGAGCTGGCCGGCAAACCGTACTCGCCGTCCGCGCCGCATGAGGTCGCAAAGGCCGGCATTGCGCGTACCTTCCAGAACATCCGCCTGTTCGGTGAAATGTCGGCGGTGGAAAACGTGATGGTGGGCCGCCATGTGCGCACCAAGCAGGGCGTGCTGGGCGCAGTGCTGCACCACAAGGCAGCGCGCGAGGAAGAGGCTTCGATCCGCCGCCGCGCAATGGAACTGCTGGACTTCGTGGGCATCGCGCAATTCGCGCACCGCACTTCCCGGCACCTGTCCTACGGCGACCAGCGCCGCCTGGAAATCGCACGTGCACTGGCGACCGAACCGCAACTGCTGGCGCTGGACGAACCGGCTGCAGGCATGAATGCCACCGAAAAACTCGCGCTGCGCGAGCTGCTGGTGAAAATCAAGGCCGAGGGTAAGACGATCCTGCTGATCGAACACGACGTGAAACTGGTGATGGGACTCTGCGACCGCTTGACGGTTCTGGACTACGGTAAACCGATTGCGGAAGGCGTGCCGGCCGAGGTGCAAAAGAACCCGGCTGTGATCGAGGCATATTTGGGAGGATCTCACTAATGAGCGAAAACATTCTGAAGATCAGCGGCCTGAAAATCGCTTACGGTGGCATCCAGGCGGTCAAGGGCATCGACCTCGAAGTGAACAAGGGCGAGCTCGTCACGCTGATCGGTGCCAACGGTGCAGGCAAGACCACGACGCTGAAGGCGATCACCGGCACCCTCCCGGGCTGCAAGGTGGAAGGCCAGATCTACTACACCGGCCAGCAGATCCAGGGCGCGAAGTCCTTCGCGCTGGTGAAGAACAAGCTGGCGATGGTGCCGGAAGGACGCGGCGTATTCACCCGCATGACCATTCTGGAAAACCTGCTGATGGGCGCGTATATCCGCGACGACAAGGATGGCATCCAGGCCGATGTCGACAAGTGGTTTGGCGTGTTCCCGCGCCTGAAGGAGCGCTCCTCCCAGCTGGCCGGCACGCTGTCCGGCGGCGAGCAGCAGATGCTGGCGATGGCCCGCGCGCTGATGAGCCATCCGAAGCTGCTGCTGCTGGACGAGCCGTCGATGGGCCTGTCGCCGATCATGGTGGAAAAGATTTTCGAAGTGGTGCGCAACGTGTCCGCGCAAGGCGTGACCATCCTGCTGGTGGAACAGAACGCGAAGCTCGCGCTGCAGGCAGCGCATCGCGGCTACGTGATGGACTCCGGCCTGATCACGATGACCGGCAACGCCAGCGACATGCTCGACGATCCGAAGGTGCGCGAAGCCTATCTCGGCGAAGCCTGACCCTGGGTCCGCATATCCTGCAAGCCGCCTTGTTCGCCTCCGCGACAAGGCGGTTTTGCTTTGTGCCCGTGCCGAACGGCAGACAGCGCGATGCGATGGCATAATCGAAAAAACCAAGGAGATACGCCATGCAATTTGCCATTCCGCCGCAACCCCAGGCCGCTGTTCCCGTCGCCGGCAGCGACAAGGTATTTCCGGTCCATCGCATTTATTGCGTCGGCCGCAATTATGTCGAGCACGCCAAGGAAATGGGCGGCACCGGCCGCGAAGCGCCGTTCTTTTTCATGAAGCCCGCCGATGCGGTTCTTCCCGTGCCGCACGGTACTACCGGTGAAATGCCTTTCCCGGGCATGACCAATGACCTGCATCACGAGATTGAGCTGGTGGCGGCGCTCGGCAAGGGCGGGAAAAACATCCCCGCGTCGGCCGCGCTGGAGCATGTCTGGGGCTATGCTGTCGGCCTCGACATGACGCGCCGCGACCTGCAAGGCGAAGCGAAGAAGCTTGGCCGTCCGTGGTGCACAGGCAAGGGATTCGATTATTCGGCACCGATCGCGCCCATCCATCCGGTGGCCGAAACCGGGCATTTCAGCAAGGGCACGATCCGGCTCGACGTCAACGGCGCGACGCGCCAGAGCAGCGACGTCGAAAAGCTGATCTGGAATATCGCCGAGACGATCGAGCATCTGTCGAAATACTACGAGTTGCGTGCCGGCGACCTGATTTTCACTGGCACCCCGGCCGGCGTTGCCGCTGTTGCACCGGGTGACCTGCTGGAAGGCGCAATTGAAGGCCTGGGTGAATTGCGCGTGAAGATCATTTGATAGTGGCGCTCGCCGCATGGAGGGCATCGTGAAGCTCTACAGCTATTTTCGCAGCTCCGCCTCGTATCGCGTTCGCATTGCGTTGAACCTCAAGGGACTGGCGTACGACATTGTCCCGGTCCATCTCCTGAAGAACGGCGGCGAACAGCTCTCGCCTGAATACCGGCAGCTCAATGCCGATGGACTTGTGCCGGTACTGACTGACGATACGCAGGGCGAGGCTGCGGCATTGACGCAGTCGCTCGCGATTATCGAATACCTCGAAGAGACGCATCCGCAGCCGGCGCTGCTGCCGGCAGAGCCGTGCGACCGTGCCTGGGTGCGCGGCATCGCACTCTCGATCGCCTGCGACATCCATCCGCTGAACAATCTGCGCGTGCTGCGCTACCTGGTACGCAACCTGAATGTCAGCGAAGACGACAAGAACGCATGGTACCGGCACTGGTGCGAACAGGGACTGGCGGCGCTGGAAACGACGCTGGCCAGGGACAAGCGCAGCGGCCGGTTCTGCTACGGCGACACGCCTACGCTTGCCGACTGCTGCCTGGTTCCGCAGGTCTTCAACGCGCAGCGGCTGAATTGCGACTTGTCGCGCCTGCCGACCATCATGCGCATCAATGACGCCTGCCTGGCGCTTGACGCCTTTGCCAATGCCGCGCCGGCCGTGCAGCCGGATGCCGAGACATCCTAGGCCTGGTAGGCAATCACTTGCTGGCGCTGCTCGCCCAGCCCGTCGATGCCAAGCACCATTTCGTCACCGCGCTTGAGGAAGCGCGGCGGCTTCATGCCCATTCCGACCCCGGGCGGCGTGCCGGTGGTGATGATGTCACCGGGCAGCAGCGTCATGAACCGGCTGACGTAACTTACGATCTCGGCCACTGAAAAGATCATCGTGCGGGTGTTGCCCGACTGGACGCGCTTGCCGTTCAGGTCCAGCCAGAGATCGAGACGCTGCGGGTCGGGTATTTCGTCGCGCGTCACCAGCCAGGGGCCGACCGGCCCGAAGGTGTCGCAGCCCTTTCCCTTGTCCCACTGCGACCCGCGCTCGAGCTGGTATTCACGCTCGGACACGTCGTTGACGACACAATAACCCGCGACGTGACGCAGTGCATCCTTCTCGCTGACATAACGCGCGGCGGTGCCGATGACCACGCCGAGTTCCACCTCCCAGTCGGATTTTTTCGACCCGTTCGGCAGCATCACCGGATCGCTCGGGCCGGACAGACAGGAGGTGGCCTTCATGAAGACGATCGGCTCCTTCGGTATCGGCATGCCGGCTTCGGCCGCGTGGTCCGAATAGTTCAGGCCGATGCCGATGAACTTGCCTGTCCCCGTGAGCGGAACGGCGAAGCGTGGCTTGCCGCGTACGGCGGGCAGCGCTTGCGGATTGATCTTCGCGAGCCTCGCGAGCGCCTTGTCCGACAACTGCCCGGGGCCGATGTCATCAATGATCCCCGACAGGTCGCGCAGCCTGCCCTGTTCATCGATGAGTCCGGGTTTTTCCTTGCCGATGCGGCCGTAGCGCGCCAGTTTCATGCGATCTCCTTGTAGGGCGTGATGCCTCGTTTCTTCTTGGCACCGGAACATCGCAATATAGGCGGGCGCCGCCTTGTTGTCCATGCTACGGCACGCATCTTACCGGAGGCCGGCAAGGACGCCGAACCGGCCTTGCCGGCAGGGCGTCGTAATTCCTTGCTTACGTCAGCCGGTCCCGCAGGTCGTGAACCGGGTTGTGAAACGGCGCCGAAACGGCGACACGAGGTCCTCCTGCCAGGCGCATTCTGCGCAAGGATCATGATGCGCGTGCCGCCGTGGCGGCACGCCGGAACGGCGCGGCGACCCGGCCGGCCGTTCCTGCTGCGGCGATGCTACATGACCAGGAAGATCAGCGACAATCCGGCGAGCATCGCTGTTGCGAGCAGCATGACGACGAACGGGATTTTCATCTCAGCCTCCTTCCGAGAAAAGCGTGTACTCGGTGCGATGAACCCTTTCAATCGCTTAGGCGAATCGGACGCAGGAAAAGTTTCGGTGCGAAGGGCGCCCCCGACATACCTGCCTTGATTTTAATCAACGTCAAAAAATGCTTTTAAATCAGTGGCCTGTGTTCTGATGAGAATACTTTTCCACAAAGTTGGCCACAGTTTGTGGGGGTAAGGCCGTTCAGGGTGATGTGGGCGGGATGATCAGTTTTCCCAGCAGGCTGAGGCGACGCGCCACTTCCGATAATCCTTCCACCGGCGATTCCGGGGCTTCCTGATCGGATGCGTCGACGGTGGTGGCCTCAGGTTGTGCTGCGGGAGGAATCGGGTCTTCGTCTGGTTTCGGCATGGGCACCCCTGGGCGAATGGCGTGCAGCCATATTAAAGCCGGTGGCAGAGAGCATGTTGACCTTGCTCATTCGGCAACCGGAGGCGCCGCAAGCATTCGCCGTTCCCTGAAGCGCTCAGCGGCTCCAGACGCTGCCCGACCACCCGGGGCCGCCCATCTGCGCACCGGCGCCATTGCCGCCGCGTAGCCGACGCTGATGATGAAGGGGAGGGGAATGGCGGCGGAATCGCGGGCCCGATTCGACGCGCATGCCGAATGAGGGCGCGGCATACAGCGGTGGCGCAACGTGGACCGGCACCGGGTCGTACACAGGCGCCGGGACGACATAGTACGCCGGAGGAGTCGAGTAATACGTTGGAGGTGTCGAGTAAGTCACAATGGGCGCGGCACCGTATGTGGTCACGGTTTCCCGGTACGCCGGTTGCGATTCGTAAGTCGCGCAACCGGACAACAGCAGCGATATCACCGCGGCAAATGAAGTAACAAGCTTGCTCATTGCATATAGTCTCCTCCGGGGATTATAGGAATGCTTATGACGACCCCGAGAAAAGTTACCAGTCGTTACAAGTAGGCCCTGGGAGCAGCGGCGAGGCAGCAACGCCGGTGGTTAGGGCATCGCACGGTGCTGTCGCCGGGCGAACTTTTCACTGCCTGTTCCAGTGTGCCGGCCAGCCGCTGCATGACGAAGGCAATTCCGCACAAACAAAAACCCGCGTTCTCACCGGGAGTGGCGCGGGCTTTCGGACGATATTGAACTGCAGGCTTGGTCCCGCCGCCGGGAATCGAACCCAGATCTAGCGCTTAGGAGGCACTCGTTCTATCCATTGAACTACGGCGAGACTCGCAATGGCCTGAAATTGCAGCCAAGGCGAGATTATAGCCGAGACAACGGCAGGAAATCCTTCCGGCGTTCCGCTTATCGGTACAATGCGTGCTTCTGATCCCAATCGGGCGGCGTCCAAGCCGTCAATCCTTGTTTTATGGCTGTCATCTCCCTTACTAATGCCCAGCTTGCGTTCGGGCACGTCGCATTGCTTGACCATACCGAGTTTTCGCTGGAGGCGGGTGAACGCGTCGGCCTGATCGGCCGCAATGGCACCGGTAAATCCTCGCTGCTGAAGATCCTCTCCGGCATGTCGAAACTGGACGACGGCCTGCTGGTGATGCAGCAGGGTGTCAAGGTGGCCTATGTCGAACAGGAGCCGCAGTTCGAAAGCGGGGCTACCGTATT
>NZ_DASPLS010000012.1:0-19982 GCF_035627455.1 Noviherbaspirillum sp. | reverse complement strand
CCTGATCCTGGAAGACGTCTGGTCATCCGACACCAAGATCATGCAGTACAACCCGCTCGGCAAGGTGCCGTGCCTGGTGATGGAAGACGGCGGCGCGATGTTCGACTCGCGGGTGATCGTCGAGTACCTCGACACGCTCACTCCGGTCGGCAAGCTGATCCCGCCGAACGGCCGCGAGCGCGCGGAAGTCAAATGCTGGGAAGCGCTGGCCGACGGCGTGCTTGACGCGGCGGTGGCGATCCGGCTCGAGCGCCTGCAGCGCCCGGAGCCGCAGCAAAGCCCGGAATGGATCAAGCGCCAGATGGAAAAGGTCGAGACCGGCCTGAAGGCGATGTCCGCCGGCCTGAAGGACACTGCCTTCTGCAGCGGCAACCATTACACGCTGGCCGACGTCGCGGTCGGCTGCGCGCTCGGCTGGCTGTCGTTCCGCTTCCCGGAAATCGACTGGCGCGGCAACCATCCGAATCTCGCGAAGCTGTTCGACAAGCTGTCGGAGCGGCCGTCGTTCAAGGACACGGTGCCGCAGTAGGCGGCATAGAAAGTAACAAGGGCAGCCTCGGCTGCCCTTTGTTTTTGTCGGGGCGGTGTTCAATCGCCCATCTGCGACTGCAGATAGTTCTGGATCCCGACCTTGTTGATCAGCTCGAGCTGGGTCTCCAGCCACTCGATGTGTTCCTCGGTGTCTTCCAGGATATCTTCCAGCAAATCGCGCGACACGTAGTCGGCGGCGGCTTCGCAAGCCTTGATGCCGTCCTTGACCGTCTGCTGCGCGGCCTGTTCCAGTTTCAGGTCGCATTCCAGCATTTCCTGCGGCGATTCGCCGATCAGCAGCTTGCCGAGCGCCTGCAGGTTGGGCAGGCCGTCGAGCATGAGGATGCGGTCGATCAGCCGGTCCGCATGTTTCATCTCGCCGATCGATTCTTCGTATTCTTTCTTGCCGAGCCTTTCGAACCCCCAGTGCTTGTACATGCGCGCATGCAGGAAGTACTGATTGATCGCGGTCAGCTCGTTGGTGAGCTGTGCATTGAGCAGCCGGATGATGTTCGGATCACCTTTCATGGGTCCCTCTGAGGTCGATTGATCAGGAGCGCCGGACGACATGTTGCCGCGAGCGCTGCGGCCCGCAACCTGGCGTCACGCGCCCGATGGGCGGCGGAAAGCTGCCCATCGGATAAGGGAATGATAAACCACCATCCCGCAATTCACAGGAATGCGCTGCATTCTGTCAGCGCGAATCATTCGCATCGAGGATTCGATGCAGGGAAGCAAGCGACGTCGAAGACGCGAGGGAGGGAAAAGCCGTGCCGGCGCGCGGCGATGTGATCTGCGCGTGCCGGAAGAATCAGGTCAGGCAGCGATGGCGGCGGCGAACACCGGCTGCGATTCGAGCGAACGTTCTTCCAGACTTTCGCGCAGCACGGTCTTGGCGCAGGAGTGGCATTTGCCGCAGCAGGTGCCCACGCCGAGTTCTTCACGCAATTGCGGCATGGTCGCGACCCCGCGGTCCACCGCGCGGCGGATCTGGCGTTCGGAGATATTGTTGCAAACACAGACGATCATTTGCGTTGCCTTGATGGTTTGGGTTTCGGATGAGCCTGCCTGTATCACGCCGTCAGGATCAGCTTGTTCATTTGCGTGAGCCGCAGCCGGTAGATGCGGCCCTGATGCTCGATCTCGATTTCGCGCTGTTGCCGGAACAGGTCCTCGCTCTTGATACGCGTCGCCTGCACCGGAGCCTGTCCGGCAGCACCGTCCTGTTGGCTGCCTTCCTGTTCCGATCCCTGCTGCGTCATCCGGCTCATCGCGTGATCCTTTTGTAAATACGAACAATTCTCATTTAGATTATTCACCATGTGCCTGGCGATTGCAAGGGATTTGTCGCTGCAGGCGCGCAGGACGATGCTCGCCTGCAGCAAATGGCTGGTGCGGGCAGATGAACGCTCTTTCTGGCGAAAGCGAGCGCTAACTGAGGAGTTGTATTTTGGACGGGCGGAAGGACGGGCGCCCTCCGCCGCTGTCGATCAGGCGGCGTTCGCGGTATCGATGATGCCGCCGCCGAGGCAGACGTCGCCGTCGTACAGGACGGCCGATTGGCCGGGTGTCACCGCCCATTGCGGGTCCGGGAAGCGAAGGGAGAACCGGTCCGCATCGAGGACCGACAGCGAGCAGGGGACATCCGCCTGCCGGTAGCGCGTCTTCGCGGACAAGGGGCCCGGCTCCGGCGCCACGCCAGCGATCCAGCTAGCCTGTCCCGCCGACAGCGCCGGCGAGAGCAGCCAGGAATGGTCGTGGCCCTGCACCACGTACAGCGTGTTGTTCGCCACATCCTTTTTCGCGACGTACCAGGCGTCGTTGCTGCCGTCGGCCTTCTGGAAGGACTTGATCCCGCCCAGCCCGATGCCCTTGCGCTGACCCAGCGTATAAAAGCTCAGGCCGACATGTTCGCCGACGGTCTTGCCGTCGGGCGTCTTCATCGGTCCCGGCTTGAAGGACAGGTAGCGGTTCAGGAAATCGCGGAACGGGCGTTCGCCGATGAAGCAGATGCCGGTCGAGTCTTTCTTCTTTGCATTCGGCAGGCCGATCTTTTCGGCGATCGCACGCACTTCCGTCTTCGGAATTTCGCCAAGCGGAAACAGCGTCTTTGACAATTGCGCCTGGTTCAACCGGTGCAGGAAGTAACTCTGGTCCTTGCTCGCATCCAGCGCCTTGAGCAGCTCGAAGCGGCCGGCGTTCGGCCCCGATTCCACCTCGCGTACGCGCGCGTAATGCCCGGTCGCGATCAGGTCGGCGCCGAGTTTCATCGCATGGTCGAGGAAAGCCTTGAACTTGATCTCCGCGTTGCACAGCACATCGGGGTTCGGCGTGCGTCCGGCCTGATACTCGCGCAGGAACTCGGCGAACACGCGGTCCTTGTATTCGGCGGCGAAATTGACCGCCTCGATGTCCACGCCGACCACATCCGCCACGCTGGCCGCGTCGATCCAGTCCTGCCGCGTCGAGCAGTATTCCGAGTCGTCGTCGTCTTCCCAGTTCTTCATGAACAGGCCGATCACCTCGTAACCCTGTTCCTTCAGCAGCCAGGCGGAAACCGAGGAGTCGACCCCGCCCGACATGCCGATCACCACCCGCTTCTTAGCCATTCGGCACTCCAATGACGCTGGGATGGGTGTAGATGATGGACAGCGGCGCGCGCCGCCCGGCAAGATAGTCGTCGACGCAGCGCAGTACCAGCGGGCTGCGATGTTTTTCCTGGCAAGCCAGCATTTCCTCGCGCGTCATCCAGACGGTGCGCAGGATGCCGTGGTCGAGCGCGCGGTCGTGCGCCTGACCCAGTTCGCCGGTGAAGGCGAAGCGCAGGTAGGTTACCTCACGCCCGGTGCGCGACGATACATAGCGCGACATGTACATGCCGAGCAGGGCGGTGGGTGTGAAGTCGTGCGCGGCTTCTTCCAGCGTTTCGCGCGCGACTGCTTCCATCAGCGTTTCATTCGGATCGAGATGGCCCGCGGGCTGGTTGAAGCGGATGCCGTCGCTGGTCTCTTCCTCGACCAGCAGAAAACGGCCGCCGCGCTCGATTACCGCAGCAACGGTGACAGATGGTTTCCAAACGTCAGACATAGTATTCCTTGAAGAGGGCGCCATTTTACCGTGCACGCCGGCTGCGGGCATGCTGCCAGTTCAGCCAGGCGAAAACAGGAATGATCTGCTGCTAGCAGGAAAAAATCTTGATTTCGCGCAACTCTTCTGAATCGCCGGTATTCGTCCGGCCAAAAAGGCGTTAAATTTATTTTTCTACATTTTTTTCCTATATGCTCGACAGATCGGCGCAAGAAAAAAGCCGGATTTAGAGGACTCCGTCGATAAAAAAAGAAAAAAGAACGGTTGTGCTAATTTTTCTTTTCCGTGTAAGATCGATGTAAGAAATCTAATTATTGAAAAAACATGTGCCTGGCCTGCCGTGCCGGTGCCTGGGGAGGATCTGTCGTGCCGGTCGCCGGCACATCCATTCCGCCCTTCATGCGATGAGAGATTTCTGCTGCGGTGCTCCGCGGCCGGTTGTGCAATCAGGAGAAAAAATGCAACGCATCATGCTTCGCTCGAAGATCCACAGGGTTACCGTCACGCAGGCGGACCTGCACTATGAAGGTTCCTGCGGCATCGACGTCAACCTGCTGGAAGCCGCCGACATCAAGGAGTTCGAAAAGATCGAGCTCTATAACATCAACAACGGCGAGCGCTTTTCCACTTATGCGATCAAGGGCAAGCGCGGCAGCGGCGAGATTTCCCTGAACGGCGCTGCGGCACGGCGCGCACACCTGGGCGACCTGCTCATCATCTGCACCTACGCGCCGATGAGCGAAGCCGAGGTGGAAACCTATGTGCCGAAAATCGTCTTCGTCGACGACAGAAACCAGATGACGGGGCTGAAGAAGTGAGCTTTTCCCGTCCGCATGGATTCGTCTACACCATAGAACTGGAGCGGACCACAATCCTGCTCCACCGGCTGTCCAACCCAATCCACAACCATAACCAGGGGAAAAGCGTATGCCTCTAACGATAGGAGTACCACGGGAAATATTTCCAGGTGAGAAGCGTGTTGCGACCGTCCCGGATGTCGTCGAAAAGCTGATCAAGCTGGGTTTTTCGGTCAATGTCGAATCCGGCGCAGGCGACGCGGCAAACTTCGGCGATGACACCTATCGCGCAGCCGGTGCCCAGGTCGTCGCCGGCGCCGCGCAGCTATGGGCATCATCGGACATCGTGTTCAAGGTGCGCGGTCCGACCCAGGAAGAGGTCGCAATGATGCGCGCGGGCACGACGCTCATCAGTTTCATCTGGCCGGCGCAGAACCCGGAACTGATGCAGCAGCTCGCGGCCAGGAAGGTCACCGTGCTTGCGATGGATGCACTGCCGCGCCAGCTGTCCCGCGCGCAGAAGATGGACGCGCTGACCTCCACCGCCAGCATCAGCGGCTATCGTGCCGTGATCGAGGCGGCCAACGCCTTCGGCCGGTTCTTCAACGGGCAGGTGACTGCCGCAGGCAAGATTCCGCCGGCCAAGGTTTTCATCGCCGGGGCAGGCGTCGCCGGCCTGGCCGCGATTGGCACGGCCGCCAACCTGGGCGCGATCGTGCGCGCCAATGACACGCGCGCCGAGGTCGCCGACCAGGTCGTGTCGCTGGGCGGCGAATTCGTCAAGGTCGACTACGAGGAAGAAGGCTCCGGCGGCGGCGGCTACGCCAAGGTGATGAGCGAGGGCTTCCAGAAGGCCCAGCGCGAGATGTACGCCAAGCAGGCCAGGGAGGTGGACATCATCATCACCACCGCCCTGATCCCGGGCAAGCCCGCACCGAAGCTGATCACCGCCGACATGGTGCAGTCGATGAAGCCGGGCAGCGTCATCGTCGACATGGCGGCTGAGCAAGGGGGCAACTGCGAACTGACCGAGCCGGGCAAGGCAGTGGTGAAGCACGGCGTGACGATCATCGGCTACACGGACCTGCCCAGCCGGTTGGCGAAGCAGTCCTCCACCCTGTACGCGACGAACCTGTTGCGGCTGACCGAGGAACTATGCAAGACCAAGGACGGGGTCATCGACGTGAATATGGAAGATGATGCGATCCGCGGCCTGACGGTCGTCAAGGAAGGCAACATCACCTGGCCAGCGCCTCCGCCCAAACTGCCGGCGGCACCGGCTGCCTCCGCTGTAAAGGCCAAGCCCGCCGCCGCGCCTGCAGCAAAGGGGCACGGCCATGGCCCGGGCGGCCAGCAGGCTTCGGGCAGCAAGATGGCGATCCTGTTCGGCGTCGTGGCGCTTCTGTTCTGGTTCATCGGCGCCTATGCGCCGCCGGCCTTCCTCGGCCACTTCACGGTGTTCGTGCTGGCCTGCTTCGTCGGCTACATGGTGGTGTGGAACGTGACGCCGTCGCTGCACACGCCGCTCATGAGCGTGACCAACGCGATCTCTTCCATCATCGCCATCGGCGCGCTGGTGCAGATCGCGCCGCCGCTGAATGCCGGCATTGAGCGTCCGGGCGACTGGATCCGCTGGCTGGCCGTGATCGGCATCGTGCTCACCACGATCAACATGTTTGGCGGCTTCGCCGTGACCCGCCGCATGCTGGCGATGTTCCGCAAATAAGGGAGGCGATAATAATGAAAGAAAGTCTCACAATCGTCGCCTACCTCGGCGCGACCATCCTCTTCATCCTGAGCCTGGGCGGCCTGTCGCATCCGGAAACCGCACGACGCGGCAACCTGTACGGCATGATCGGCATGGCGATCGCGGTGCTGGCCACGATCTTCGGGCCCAACGTGACCGGCGCCGGCATCCCCTGGATCGTCGGTGCGATGGTCGTCGGCGGCGCGATCGGCCTGTACGCCGCGCGCGTGGTGCAGATGACGCAGATGCCGGAACTGGTAGCATTGATGCACAGCCTGGTCGGCCTGGCCGCCACCCTGGTCGGCTATGCGAGTTACATCGACCCGGCGGCCACCGCCAATTTCAGCGGCGCCGAAAAAGTGATCCACGAAGTGGAGATCTACATTGGCATCCTGATCGGCGCGGTGACCTTCTCCGGTTCCGTCATCGCGTTCGGCAAGCTGTCCGGCCGCATCGGCGGCAAGCCGCTGCTGCTGCCGGCGCGCCACTTGCTGAACCTCGCGGGGCTGCTGCTCGTAATCTGGTTCGGCGCACAATTCCTGCGCGCCGAAACGATTGCCGAGGGCATGACGCCGTTGGTCGTGATGACGGTGATCGCACTGCTGTTCGGCATTCATATGGTGATGGCGATCGGCGGCGCGGACATGCCGGTGGTGGTGTCGATGCTCAACAGCTACTCGGGCTGGGCGGCGGCGGCGACCGGCTTCATGCTGTCCAACGACCTGCTGATCGTGACCGGCGCTCTGGTCGGCTCGTCCGGCGCGATCCTGTCCTACATCATGTGCCGCGCGATGAACCGCAACTTCCTCAGCGTGATCGCCGGCGGCTTCGGTTCCGAAGGCGGCAAGCCGGCGCCGAAGGGCGGCGACGCCGCGCAGCCGGCGGGAGAAGTGGTGCCGGTGTCGGCGACCGAAACCGGCGAACTGCTGCGCGACGCCAAGAACGTGATCATCGTGCCGGGCTACGGCATGGCGGTCGCGCAGGCGCAGCACACCGTCTACGAGATCACCAAGTACCTGCGCGAGAAGGGCGTGAACGTGCGCTTCGGCATCCACCCGGTCGCCGGCCGCATGCCGGGCCACATGAACGTGCTGCTGGCCGAAGCCAAGGTGCCGTACGATATCGTGATGGAAATGGACGAGATCAACGACGATTTCGCCGACACCGATGTCGCGATGGTGATCGGCGCCAACGACATCGTGAATCCGGCGGCGATGGAAGACCCGACCAGCCCGATCGCCGGCATGCCGGTGCTCGAAGTCTGGAAGGCGAAGACCTCGATCGTGATGAAGCGCAGCATGGCTTCCGGCTATGCGGGCGTCGACAATCCGCTGTTCTACAAGGAAAACAACCGCATGCTGTTCGGCGACGCGAAGAAGATGCTGGACGAAGTGCTGGTGGCGCTGAAGGCGGCCTGACCCGGGTTGCTGCAGAAACAAAAAAGCCGCGCAATTGCGCGGCTTTTTTGTTTTCCGGCTGAATGCTTCCTACCGCCTGCCGTACAGCATCTGCTCCGCCAGCAGGCGCCTGGCCGGCGCGACCGTGTCGAAAAACGCGAGCGACAGGCCGAGCGCGGCTTGCGACGGCGCACCGTCGGACGCGCTCGCGAAGATGCGTGCCATCGTATCGGTCACGGAAATCGTGAGGCTGCGGTCGGACTGCCGTTCCTGCACGAAGCGCAGCAGCGTGTCCGGCGCGATGCCGCGCGCAAGGAAGCGCGCGAGCACCGCCGCATCCCGCAGGCCGAGGTTCAGGCCCTGGCCCGCGACCGGGTGCAGCGTCTGCGCCGCATTGCCGATCGCCACCGTCCTGGCCGACGCCGCCGCATGGGCGTTGAGGCCGAGCGGATAGCTGACGCGCGGCGTCACGCCGGTAAAGCGGCCCAGCCGGGAGCCGAACGCCGCGCCGAGCTCGGCAAGAAAATCCGCATCGGACAACGCGTACAGGCGCGAGGCCGTCGCCGGACCGGCGCACCATACCAGCGAATAGCCGCCGTCCTGCGGCAGCAGCGCCAGCGGCCCCTCTTCGGTGAAGCGCTCGAACGCCCGGTGCGGGAGCGGTTCGCTGACGGTAACGTGCGCAATGAGCGCGGTCTGCCGGTAATCGCGCCGAACCGAACGCGCATCCTGCTCCGAGAACACGCCGCCTTCGGCCTGCACCATCAATGCCGCGGTCAGCGCGCTGCCATCGGCGCAACGCAACTCGACACTGTCGCTGCGCTCCATCGACGACGTCACCTGCAGCGGCCGCAGCATCGCGACACCGGTGCGCGCGAGCGCAGCGGCCAGGACGGCGACCAGCGCGCCGTAGCGCGTGACGTAGCCGAGCGCAGGCAGGTCGTATTCCTTGCGGTCAATCAGGGTGCGGCCGAAATGGCCGCGGCGGGACACGTGGATCTCGTGGATCGGATCGGACGGGAGCGGCCAGGCGCCGATTTCGTCCAGGATCTGACGGCTGCCCCAGGACAACGCCAGCGAACGCGGATCGCGGTTCGCCTGTTCCAGCGGCCTGGCGTCGATCAGCGCGATGCGCGACGCAGGCGCGCCGCGTGCCGCCAGCAGCAGCGCCAGCGCCATCCCCACCGGGCCGGCGCCGCAGATGGCGATATCGTAATCGGTGCTCGCCATGGCCGGTCTCAGCGCTTCATCACCGCTTCGATGTCGGCCACCGTCTTCGGCGCCGCCTCGGTGATGATGTCGCAGCCGTCTTCGGTGACCAGCGCATCATCCTCGATGCGGATGCCGATGTTCCAGAACTGCTCCGGCACGCCCGGATCGGGGCGCACGTAAATGCCGGGTTCGATGGTGAGCACCATGCCGGGCTGCAGCGTGCGCCACGGGCGTTCCTCGCCCGCGCCGGACAACTCGCGGTACTCGCCGACGTCATGCACGTCCATGCCGAGCCAGTGGCCGGTGCGGTGCATGTAGAACTGGCGATAGGCGCCTTTTTCGATCACGTCGTCGAGCGTGCCGACCTTGTTCCCGTCGAGCAGGCCGGTGTCGAGCATGCCCTGCGCGAGCACCCGGACCGCGGCGTCATGGCCGTCGATGAAGCGCTTGCCGGGACGGGTCTCGGCGATCGCGGCGTATTGCGCGGCGAGCACGACCTCATACAGAGCCTTCTGCGGGCCGCTGAACCTGCCGCTGGCCGGGAAGGTGCGGGTGATGTCGGAGGCGTAGCTGTCGAGCTCGCAGCCGGCGTCGATCAGCACCAGGTCGCCGTCCCTGATCTCGCTGTCGCCCGCGCGGTAATGCAGCACGCAGGCATTGGCGCCGGTGGCGACGATCGAGCCGTAGGCGGGAAACTGCGAGCCGTTGCGGCGGAATTCATGCAGCAGTTCCGCTTCCAGGTGGTATTCGCGCAGGCCGGGGCGCGCTGCCTGCATCGCCCGCTTGTGCGCTCCGGCGGAAATGGTCGCAGCGCGCTTCATGATCGCGATTTCTTCGGCGTCCTTGAACATGCGCATCTCGTCGAGCAGCACGTGCACGTCATGCACCGCGGACGGCGCCGACACGCCGGCGCGCGCCTGCATGCGCACCGCCTGCAGCCAGCCCTGCACCTGGCGGTCGAGTTTGCCGCTGCTGCCGAGCGCGTAGAACAGCGCCGGCGCGTCGGCCATCAGCTTCGGGATTTCAGTGTCGAGCGCGGCGACCGGGTGCGCGGCATCGAAGCCGAAGGCTTCGCGCGCCGCTTCCGGGCCGTAGCGGTAGCCGTCCCAGATTTCGCGCTCGAGGTTCTTCTCGCGGCAGAACAGGATGGACTGCTCGGTCTTTCCGGCCACCAGCACGATCACCGCTTCCGGTTCGGTGAAGCCGGACAGGTAGTAGAAGTAGCTGTCGTGGCGGTAGGGATAGTCGGCGTCGCGGTTGCGCATCACCTCGGCGGCGGTCGGGATGATCGCGACGCCTCCGCCCTTGGCCTTCATCTGCGCCATCAGGGCGGCGCGGCGGGCTGCATAGGATTTCATGGTCCTCCTTGACGGTTCGGTTGGCGTTCAGTTGCCGTTCAGTTGCCGTTCAGTTGCGCCAGGCGTTCCGGCGTGCCGACATCGGTCCAGTCGCCGCGATACACCTCGCCGCCGACCTGGCCGCGGTCGGCATACCGGCGCAGGATGGGCGCGAGCTGCGCCGACTGCCCCGGCTCGACCCCGTCGAAGATCTCCATGCGGTAGACGCCGATGCCGGAAAAGGTGAATTTCGGCTCGCCTTCATTGACGACGGAAAAGCTGTGCAGCGCGAAGTCGCCCTTCGGATGGTGCGGCGGATTCTTCACCAGGTAGAGCCAGGCGACGTCGCGCTTGTCGCGCGGATGCGGATTGCCCCACATGTCATCGTCCTTCAGCGCATCCTTGACCTGCTCGAAATCGAAATGCGGGCAATAGATGTCGGCCGCGACCGCGACGAACGGTTCCTCACCCAGCAGGTGGCGCGCCCTGGCCACGCCACCGGCGGTCTCCAGCGCGCTGCCCTCGGCGGAGTACGCGATCTTCGCGCCGAACTGCGATCCGTCGCCCAGCGTTTCCTCGATCATGTGCCCCAGGTGCGCGTGGTTGATCACGATCTCGTTAATGCCGGCGCGCACCAGGTTCAGGATGTGCCAGACGATCAGCGGCCTGCCGCGCACCTTGAGCAGCGGCTTGGGGCAGTTGTCGGTCAGCGGACGCATCCGCTCGCCGCGTCCGGCGGCGAAAATCATTGCTTTCATTGTTCGTTCCAGTCAGGGCGGCGGTCAGAACGTGTAACCGGCCGACGGCGCCTTTTCTTCGAATTCGTCCAGCAGCACGATCAGCGGCGCCAGCGCGTGGTAGCGGCCGGCCGCCTTGCGCGTGTATTCCATCACCAGCGGCAGGTCCTTCAGGTAACCGTCCTTGCCGTCGCGGTGATACAGGCGCGCGAAGATGCCGAGCACCTTCAGGTGGCGCTGCAAGCCCATGAACTCGAAATCGCGGTAGAACGCGTCGATGTCCGGGTTCACCGGCAGCCCGGCGCGCCGCGCCCGCTCCCAGTAGCGGATCGCCCAGTCGAGCACCATTTCCTCGTCCCACTGGATATAGGCATCGCGCAGCAGGGACACCAGGTCGTAGGTGATCGGGCCGTAGACGGCATCCTGGAAATCGAGGATGCCGGGATTGCCGCGTTCGGTCACCATCAGGTTGCGCGAGTGGTAATCGCGGTGCACGTAGACCTGCGGCTGCGCCAGGTTGTTCGCCAGCAGGGCGTCGAACACCTTGTTGAGCCTTTCGGTCTGCTTCTCGCTCATCGTGATGCCGAGATGCTTGCCTACATACCACTCGGGGAACAGCATCAGCTCGCGGTGCAGCAGCGCGCGGTCGTATTCCGGCAGCACGCCCGGCTTGCTTTGCGCCTGGATCAGCACCAGCGCGTCGATCGCGTCGAGATAGAGCTTGTGCGCGCTGTCCGGGTTCAACTGGTTGAGGTAGGTCGTGGTGCCGAGGTCGGACAGCAGCAGGAAGCCGCGTTCGACATCCTTTTCAAGAATCTTCGGCACCGACACGCCCGCTTCGCCGAACACTTCGGCCACATGGATGAAGGGTTGCACGTCCTCCTGCGGAGGCGGCGCATCCATTGCGATATAAGTCGCGCCGTCGGGCGCATCGACGCGGAAATAGCGGCGGAAGCTGGCGTCGGAAGAGGCGGGCCTGATGGAGTCAGGCAATACTTGTTCGGCTGACAGCGAGGACAGCCATTCCTTGAGTTGGGTCAGACGAAGATCGGATCCGGTATTGAAAGACATGAAACTATATGGGTAATCGTTAAAATGCGCCATTCAAGCGCTGTTTGAGCCGCGAATCAAGCCGAAATACGCGCATGCGGCGCATGCTTGTACGCTTGTTGCGCGTTGGCGGGAGGGCAGTTCCCATATAATAAGGGATTCGACTTAAAAAAGCGCCTGCCGACCCTTTCTTTTCATGAACCGGTTTCCCGCATTTCCCCCTTCACAACTTCTCCTTCGTCTCGTCGCCGCCGCCAGCGCCGCTGCGGTGCCGGCGCTCGTGTCGGCGCAGGCGGAGCCCAGGGGCGCCCAGGCGAATGAAAAGGACCTGCCGGCCAGCATCAGCGCCGAACGCATGAGCGGCCGGCCGGACCGGGAGGTGGTGCTGGAGCGCGATGTCGAGATCATTCGCGGCCCGACCACCCTTAACGCCGACAAGGCCACCTATCATGTCGTGGAAGACGAGGTCGAGGCGTCGGGCAACATCCGCATGCGCCGTTTCGGCGATACCTACACCGGCGAAGAACTCCGGCTGAAGCTTGATGCCAACGAAGGCTACGTGCTGAACCCGACCTACCGGCTCGAGCGCAACAACGCGCAGGGCCGCGCGGACCGCATCGTGTTCGAGGGCGAGGACCAGGCCACGGTGTACGATGGCTCCTACAGCTCCTGCGAGGGGCCGGACCCGGACTGGTACCTGAAATCGGGGCGGCTGGATCTCGACAATGCGCGCGACCGCGGCGTGGCCCACGGCACCGTCGTGTACTTCAAGGGCGTGCCGATCCTGGCCGCGCCGGCGATGTCGTTTCCGCTGTCGGATGCGCGCAAGAGCGGCTTCCTGCCGCCGACCATCGGCACCACCAGCCGCGGCGGCCTCGAAGTCACGGTCCCGTATTACCTGAACATCGCGCCCAACCGCGACCTGACGCTGTATCCGAAGCTGTATGCGCAGCGCGGCCTGCAGCTCGGCGCCGAAGCGCGCTACCTCGGCGCCGACTACTGGGGCGAAACCCAGCTGGAAGTGCTGCCGGAAGACCAGCGTACCAAGACCACGCGCTACGCGATCACCACGAACCACACGCATATCCTGGCGCCCGGCCTGGCGTACACCTGGAACATCAACAGCGCATCGGACAACGACTATCCGACCGACTTCTCGCGCAGCCTGACCGCCGCCCGCCAGCGCCTGCTGGTGCGCGACACCGCGCTTACCTACGGCAACGCGCTCTGGCAGGCCAGCGCCCGCCTGTCGAACTTCCAGGTGCTGCAGGACCCGGTGGTGCCGATCGTGCGGCCGTACGACCGCCTGCCGCAGCTCTCCTTCCATGCCGGGCGCCAGGACGTCAACGGCTTCGACTGGGATGTGGATTCGGAGCTGACCCGCTTTTCGCATCCGACCTTCCAGCGCGGCGACCGTTTCCTGATCAATCCGCGCATCGCCTTCCCGATCCTCACGCCGGGCTATTTCATCACACCGAGGGTGTCGCTGCATTCCACCCGCTACCGGCTTGACGACCAGGGGCTGACGAGCGCCACCGACCTGTCGCGCACGCTGCCGACGTTCTCGGTCGACAGCGGCCTGGTGTTCGAGCGCGATGCGCAGTTTTTCGGCAGCCGCATGACGCAGACGCTGGAACCGCGCCTGTTCTACGTGTACACGCCGTACCGCGACCAGTCGGCCTTCCCTAATTTCGACACCGCCGAAGCCGACCTGAGCTTCGCTCAACTGTTCAGCGAAAACCGCTTCATCGGCAACGACCGCATCAGCGACGCCAACCAGCTGACTGCGGCGCTGATTTCCCGCTATTACGAGCCGACCGGCGCCGAACGCATGCGGTTTGCGCTCGGCCAGCGCTTCTATTTCACCGAGCAGCGCGTGACGCTCGGCGGCATGCGCAACGAAAGCCGCTCCGACCTGCTGGTATCGGCCTACGGCCTGCTGACACCGACCTTGAGCGTCGAAGGCAACGTGCAGTACAGCCAGACGCTAGATGCAATGAGCCGCGCCAACTACGGCGTGCGCTGGCAGCCGGCGCCGAAAAAGGTGCTGAACCTGCAATACCGGCGCAGCCGCGTCAACAACCTGGAGCAGCTGGACCTGTCGGCGCAGTGGCCGCTGTCCGGGCGCTGGTTCGGCGTCGGACGCGTCAACTACTCGCTGCCGGAACGCAAGGTCGCTGAAGGCCTGGCCGGCGTGGAGTACAAGGCGGACTGCTGGGTCTTCCGCATGGTGGGCCAGCGCACGCCGACCGCAACCGGCCAGGTCAGCTCCGCGATTTTCTTCCAGCTCGAGCTGAACGGGCTTACCCGCCTCGGGTCCAATCCGATCGAAGCGCTGCGCGCCAACATCCCCGGCTACCAGCTGGTGAATCAACCTAGTAACCCTTGATTGAAGAACGTTCATCCATGAAGACTCTTCCGACTATGCGTATCGCAACTTCTCCGGCCCGCGCCGTCGCCCTTGTCGTCGCGCTGCTGTGCGCCGGCCCCGCCACGCAGGCGCAGACCGGAAATACGCAGGCCAAGCCGCGCATCTATCTCGCCGATGCGATCATCGCGGTGGTCAACAATGAGGTGATCACGCGCCAGGAGCTGGTCGAGCGCCTGCAGATCGTGGAGCGCCGGATGCGGAACCAGGGCATCGCGCTGCCACCGCCGGCGGAGTTCCAGCGCCAGCTGCTGGAGCGCATGATCATCGACCGCGCACAGATGCAGCTGGCCAAGGAGTACGGCATCCGCGTCGACGACACGATGCTCGACCGCGCGGTCGCACGCATCGCCGAGCAGAACCGGATGTCGCTGCAGGAATTCCGCACCACGCTCGAGCGCGAAGGCACGCCCTATGCGCGCTTCCGCGAAGAGATTCGCGAGGAGATCATCATGCAGCGCCTGCGCGAGCGCGAAGTCGACAACAAGATCCAGATCAGCGAATCGGAAGTCGACAACTATCTCGCCGAGCAGGGCGCGCCGCAGGGGCAGGAATTCCAGCTCTCGCATATCCTGGTGCGCATCCCGGAAAATGCGACCGCCGAGCAGATCGGCGAGCGCCGCCGACGCGCAGAAGAGGTGATGCGGCAGCTGAGGTCGGGCGGCGATTTCGCCAAGGTGGCCGCCACCTATTCCGACGCCAACGATGCGCTGTCCGGCGGCGACCTCGGCTGGCGCAGCCAGGACCGCCTTCCGCAGCTGTTCGTCGATGCGATCGCCGAACTCAAGCAGGGCGAGGTATCGCAGATCGTCAAGAGCGCCAACGGTTTCCACATCCTCAAGCTCAACGGCAAGCGCAGCGCCAGCGTGGTCAAGGCTGGCACCGCCGCCGTGCAGCAGACACGCGTGCGCCACATCCTGATCAAGACCAACCAGATCGTGACGCCGGCCGATGCCAAACGCAAGCTGACCGAACTGAAGCAGCGCCTGGACAACAACGCCGCGAAGTTCGAAGAGCTTGCCAAGATGCACTCCAACGACCTGACCGCGTCGCGCGGCGGCGACCTCGGCTGGATCTATCCGGGCGACACGGTGCCGGAGTTCGAGCGCGCGATGGACGGACTGCAGCCGGGACAAGTCAGCGATCCGGTCGAATCGCCGTTCGGCTACCACCTGATCCAGGTGCTGGAACGCAAGAAGGATGACGTGTCGCAGGAGCGCCAGCGACTGATCGCGCGCCAGGCGATCCGCGAGCGCAAGCTGGACGAGGCGACCCAGGACTGGCTGCGCCAGCTGCGCGACCGCGCCTACGTCGAATATCGCATCGACAGCGGCGACGCGCGCTGAGCCGCTTCGTGGACAAGCGACCGACCATCGCGATCACCTGCGGCGAGCCCGCGGGCATCGGGCCCGAGATTTCGGTGCGCGCCGCATGGGAATTGCGCAGCGAGGTTCGCGGCGTGCTGATCGGCGATGCCGCGCTGCTGTCGCTGATTGCGTCCGACCTCGACCCGGCGATCCGGCTGGTCGCGATATCGACGCTCGCATTCCGCAACAGCGGGCTGCCGCACCTGCCCGCCGGCCAGATTCCGGTGATCGACTGCCCGCTGGCGGAACCGGCCGTTCCCGGCAAGCTGGATGCGCGCAACGGCAAGGCGGTGCTGCAGACGCTGGACGTCGCCATCCGCTATGCGCTGCAGAAGCAGTTCGACGCGATCGTCACCGCGCCGCTGCAAAAGAGCACGATCAACGATGCCGGCGTACCCTTCACCGGCCATACCGAATACCTCGCTGAAAAGACCGGCACACCGCAGGTGGTGATGATGCTCGCCGGCGGCGATCCGATGCTGCGCGTGGCCCTGGCAACCACCCACCTGCCGTTGCAGGAGGTGCCGGCGGCGATTACCTTCGACGGCCTGTCGCGCACGATCGACATCGTGCATGCCGACCTGCGGCGCAAGTTCGGCATCGACAAGCCGCGCATCCTGGTCACCGGGCTGAACCCGCATGCGGGCGAGGGCGGCTATCTCGGCCGCGAGGAAATCGAGGTGATCGCGCCGGTGCTGCAGGCGGCGCAAGCCAGGGGCATCGCTGCCACCGGCCCGTATCCGGCCGACACCCTGTTCCAGCCCAAATACCTTGAAAACGCCGATTGCGTACTGGCGATGTTCCACGACCAGGGGCTGCCGGTGCTGAAGCACGCGAGCTTCGGACGCGGCGTCAACATCACGCTCGGCCTGCCGCTCATCCGCACCTCGGTCGATCACGGTACCGCGCTCGACCTCGCGGCCAGCGGCATCGGGCACGCCGACCATGGCAGCATGCTCGAAGCAATCCGGGTGGCGGCACTGATGGCCGCCGCCTCCGCGCAACACGAATAAATCCAATGAAACATATTCCCCGCAAGCGTTTCGGCCAGAACTTCCTGACCGACCAGCAGGTATTGCACGACATCATCCGCGCGATCGATCCGCGGCCGGACGACACCATGGTCGAAATCGGCCCGGGCCTGGCGGCGATGACCAGCCTGCTGCTGGAATCGCTGCAGCAGCTGCATGTCGTCGAACTCGACCGCGACCTGGTGGCGCGCCTGAAGAAGCGATTCGATCCCGCGCGCCTGGTCGTGCACGAGGGCGACGCGCTGCAGTTCGACTTCGCGTCGCTCCCGGTTCCCGAAGGGCGCAAGCTGCGCGTGGTTGGCAATCTGCCGTACAACATATCCAGCCCCTTGCTGTTCCATCTCGCGCAGATCGCGCCGCAGGTGGAAGACCAGCACTTCATGCTGCAAAAGGAAGTGGTCGAGCGCATGGTGGCCGAGCCGGGCGGCAAGGCCTACGGCCGGCTGTCGGTGATGCTGCAGTGGCGCTATTACATGGAATTGCTGTTCGTGGTGCCGCCGCAAGCGTTCGATCCGCCGCCGCAGGTGGACTCGGCGATCGTGCGCATGATTCCGCTGAAGGAGCCGCTTCCCTGCGACGCGGCGAGGCTGGAGCAGGTGGTGGCGAAGGCGTTCTCCCAACGGCGCAAGGTGATCCGCAATTGTCTCGCCGGGATGTTTGAAGAAAACGACCTGATCGATGCGGGCATCGACCCGCAGGCACGGCCGGAAGCGGTGCCGGTGGAACAGTTCGTGGCGTTGGCGAACAGGCGCTGAACCGGGAGCAAGCCGGCCGGTTTCGGTAGGGTGGGTAGAGCGCATCGAAACCCGCCGCATTGCCTGCATTTGCAGTGCATGGCGGGTTCCGCTTCGCTCTACCTCGGCGGCCCCACCCACCCTACTATCCGCTAAAGCGGGCAGCCATAGTCCAGTGCCGGTTCCGCGCAAGGCAGACGCATCCTGGTGTGCCAAGTTTCGGTCCGTAGGGTGGGTAGAGCGCAGCGAAACCCACCGCAATGCCGCACCTGCTGCGCCTGCCGGGTATTGCTTCGCCCGGCCCGCCTGCTTATCCTTTAGACCAGTCCAAACCAGCCCAGCGCTGCCCCCGCGCCCAGCACCCAGAGCAGATGCAGCCTCGTGCGCCAGATGACGAGCGCCGCGGCGGCAGTCAGCAGCCACAGCGGCCAGTCCTGCGCCGCATCGTTGTGCGCGCTGGTGAGCACCCATCCGGTCGCAATCAGCAGCGCGATCACGATCGGTCCCATGCCCTGCTTGAATGCCCGCACGCCGCGCAGGTTACGGTTGCGATGGCCCCACTGGGACGCGAGGTAGGTGAGCGTCGTGCTCGGCAGCATGATGCCGAACATCGTGACCAGCACGCCGAACAGCCCCATGACAAGGCTGCCGGAATTGACGCCGACGTTCCAGCCCATCAGCGCGACGAACAGCACGTTCGGGCCGGGTGCCGCCTGCGCGATCGCGATCGATGCATTGAACTGCTGCTCGGACAGCCAGTGGTTCTGCTCGACCAGGTAGCGGTGCATTTCCGGCGTGGTCGTGATCGCGCCGCCGATCGACAACAGCGACAGCGACAGGTATTGCAAGAACAGCTGCAGCCAGTCGGCCCATTGCAGCGAAATGTGCGCCGCGCCGCTCATGCTTTCAGTTTCCGGTAGGTGAGCGTGCAGGCAATGATGCCGAGGGCGGGCAGCACGTAGAGCAGCGGCAGGCGCAGCAGCGCGATCGCGATGAAGCAGGCGAGCGCGAAGGCGACCGCCGCCGGCACGCCGAGCGGATAGTTTTTCAGCGTGCCGAGCAGCCGCAGGCCGGCCGCGGTGATCAGGCCCGCCGCCACCGCGCCCATGCCGCGCAGCGCGCCGGCGACGCCGGGATGATTGGCGAATTGCGCATAAAAGAAAGTCAGCGCCAGCACGATGATCAGCGGCACCGACAGCATGCCGGCCAGCGCCACCAGCGCGCCGCGCAAGCCGAAGTAGCGCGCGCCGATCATCAGCGACAGATTCACCACGTTCGGGCCGGGCATGATCTGCGCGACCGACCATTCCTCGACGAATTCCTCGCGCGTCATCCAGCGCTTCCGCTCCACCAGTTCGTGCTGCACGATCGCGAGCACGCCGCCGAAGCCCTGCAGCGCCAGCAGGGTAAAGGAAAGGTAGAGGTCGGACAGCGATTGCGGGCGGGAGCGGTTTTCCGGGGCGGGGGCGCTCACGTCAGCCGGCCTTGCGTTCGATCAGCTCGATCTTGTAGCCGTCCGGGTCCTGTATGAAGGCGATCACGGTGTTGCCGCCCTTGACCGGGCCGGCTTCGCGGGTGACGCTGCCGCCCGCGGCCTTCACCTGCTCGCAGGTCTTGTAGGCATCTTCGACCCCGATCGCGATATGACCGTAGGCACTGCCGAGGTCGTACTTGTCGACGCCGTAGTTGTAGGTCAGCTCGATTTCCGCATGCTCGGGATTGTTGCCATAGCCCACAAAGGCGAGCGTGTATTTCTGCTCGGGCCGGTCGGTGGTGCGCAGCAGGTTCATGCCAAGCACTTTGGTGTAAAAATCAATGGAGCGCTGCAGGTCGCCGACCCGCAGCATGGTGTGAAGAATGCGCATTGTTGTTGCTTCCTGAAAGGGTTTCAGAAGATCGGCAGCGTCTCCGGGCCGCTTTCGCGCAGCGCCCGCTTGGCCGCTTCGAATTCCGGGAAGATCGATTGCACCGTCGCCCAGAAGCGCGGACTGTGGTTCATTTCGCGCAGGTGCGACAGCTCGTGCGCGATCACGTAATCGATCATCGGCAACGCGAAGTGGATCAGCCGCCAGTTCAGCCGGATCTTGCCTTCCGCCGTGCACGAACCCCACTGGGTGGACGCCGAGGACAGCGCGAACGACCGGTAGCTCACGCCCAGTTTTTCCGCATACACCGGCAGGCGTTCCGCAAAGATCCGCCTTGCTTCCAGCTGCAGCCACCCTTGGACACGGTCTTTCAGCTGTTGTTCGCCGGCCTCCGGCGGCAGGCTGACCGCAAGTTCCCGCGTGGCGGCGTCGTAGGCGATGCCGGATGCCTGCGCCGGCAGGATGCGCAGCGTGATATCCGAGCCCAGGTAGGGCAGGGCGGCGCCGTCGCACCACTGCATGTGCGGTTGCAGGCGGCGCGCGGAACGTTCGCGGCGCTCGTTGAGCTTGGTAAAGATCCAGCGCTGTTTTTCGCGGATCGCGTTTTCGATCTCGGCAACCGTCACCCATTTCGGCGCGGTGATGCGCAGGCCATCCTCGTC
>NZ_DASPLS010000011.1:0-29364 GCF_035627455.1 Noviherbaspirillum sp. | reverse complement strand
TGCGGGAGGGTGCGGCGCGCTACGGCGCCGGCAGCGGCGCGTCGCACCTGATCAGCGGCCATTCGCGCGCGCATGCGCTGCTGGAAGAGCGCTTTGCCGGATTCCTGGCGCCGCACCTGGAAGCGCCGCGCGCACTGTATTTCTGCACCGGCTACATGGCCAACCTCGCGGTGCTTTCCGCGCTCGCGGGGCGCGATGCCGACATTTTTTCCGAAGAGCTGAACCATGCGTCGCTGATCGACGGCGCCCGCCTGTCGCGCGCGAACGTGCGGGTGTTTGCGCATGGCGACACCGCCGCGCTGGAAGCGCTGCTCAAGGCCAGCAGCGCGAAGAAGAAGCTGGTGGTCACCGACAGCGTGTTCAGCATGGACGGGGACCTCGCGCCGCTGCCTGCGCTGCTGCAATTGTGCGAGCAATACGGCGCCTGGCTGGTGGTCGACGACGCGCACGGCTTCGGCGTGCTCGGCGAAAACGGACGCGGCGCGCTCGAGCATTTCGGCCTGCGTTCGCCGCATTGCGTCTACATCGGCACGCTCGGCAAGGCCGCCGGTGTGGCCGGCGCCTTCGTCGCCGCGCATGCGACCGTGATCGAATGGCTGGTGCAGCGCGCCCGCCCCTACATCTACACCACCGCCGCGCCGCCGGCGCTCGCGCATGCGCTGCTGGCGAGCATGGACCTGATCGCCGGCGACGAGGGCCGGCAACGGCGCGCGCACCTGCGCGCGCTGGTCGCGCAGTTACGCGGCGCGCTCCGTTTGCAACGCTGGAAGCTGCTGCCCTCCGATACCGCGATCCAGCCGGTCGTCATCGGCGACAACGAGGAAACGATGCGCGCCGCCGCCGCACTGCACGAGCAGGGCTTCTGGGTGCCGGGCATCCGCCCGCCGACCGTGCCCGCCGGCAGCGCGCGCCTGCGCATCACCCTGTCCGCCGCACACTGCGCGGACGACGTCGCGCGGCTGGCGCAGGCATTCAACCGCCTGGAGGCAAGCCAATGAGCACGCGTTTCGGCTGTTTCATCACCGGCACCGATACCGAAATCGGCAAGACCCTGGTGTCCTGCGCGCTGCTGCATGCGCTCGCGCGGCAAGGCGTGCGCGCCGCCGCGATGAAGCCGGTGGCTGCCGGCGCCGAATGGCGCGACGGCGCCTGGCACAACGAGGACGCCGACCTGCTGGCGGCCGCCGCCGGCATCGCGCTGCCTGTGGAACTCACCACGCCCTACCTGCTGCGCGACGCGGCCGCGCCGCACATCGCCGCCGCGCAGGAAGGGATCGCGATCGATATCGCGCACATCCTCGACTGCTACGGCCGTGTTGCCAGCGCGGCCGACGCGGTGGTGGTCGAGGGCGTCGGCGGATTCCGTGTGCCGCTGTCGGCGCAGGCCGATACCGCGGACCTCGCGCAACAGCTTCGCCTGCCGGTGGTGCTGGTGGTCGGCATGCGCCTCGGCTGCCTGAATCATGCGCTGCTGACCGCCGACGCGATCGCCGCGCGCGGGCTGGCGCTGGCCGGCTGGGTTGCGAACGTTGTCGACCCCGGCATGCGCTACGGCGTCGACAACGTCGAGGCGCTCAGCGCGCGCCTGCCCGCGCCGCTGCTGGGCACGATTCCGCGCCTGTCGTCGCCGCTTCCGGCGCTGGCGGCCGACCATCTCGATTTTTCCAGTTTGCCGGGCTGGCCGCGGCGGCCCGGCACCGTTTCACCTTGATGCAAAGGAAGCATTTCATGTCGTCGCAACCGATCACATTCCAGCAAGTTCCCACGCCTGCCAGGCTGCGCGAAATCGCCGCGCAGCGCTGGCCGGTCGACAAGGTGGTCGAACTGTTCAACCTGCCGTTCAGCGACCTGCTGTTCCGTGCGCAGCAAGTCCACCGCGAACACTTCGACCCGCAGGAAGTGGAACTGGCGACGCTGATGTCGATCAAGACCGGCGGCTGCCCGGAGGATTGCGGCTACTGCCCGCAAGCCGCGCGCTACGACACCGACGTGAAGGCGCAGAAGATCCTGGAACTGGAAACAGTGCTGGACGCCGCCCGGCGCGCGAAGGAACACGGCGCGACCCGTTTCTGCATGGGCGCCGCCTGGCGCGAGCCGAAGGACCGCGATCTCGAGCACGTCGAAGCGATGGTGCGCGGCGTGAAGGATCTCGGCATGGAAGCCTGCGTGACGCTCGGCATGCTCGCCGACGGCCAGGCAGAACGCCTGAAGGCGGCCGGCCTCGATTACTACAACCACAACCTCGATACCGCGCCGGAGTTCTACAACAACGTCATCACCACCCGCGACTACCAGAACCGCCTCGACACGCTGGAGCGCGTGCGCAACGCCGGCATCAAGGTCTGCTGCGGCGGCATCGTCGGCATGGGCGAGTCGCGCCGGCAGCGCGCCGGCCTGGTCGCGCAGCTCGCGAACATGGACCCGTATCCGGAATCGGTACCGGTCAACAACCTGGTGCAGGTCGAGGGAACGCCGCTGCATGGCACCGATCCGATCGATCCGCTGGAGTTCGTGCGCACCATTGCGGTGGCGCGCATCACGATGCCGAAGGCGCGCGTGCGCCTGTCCGCCGGCCGGCGCGAAATGGGCGAAGCGGTGCAGGCGCTGTGCTTCGTCGCCGGCGCGAATTCCATCTTCTACGGCGACAAGCTGCTGACGACCGGCAACCCGGATGTCGAGGCGGACCGCGTGTTGCTGGAGAAGCTGGGCATGCGGACGAAACATACCCAGCATGAGCCGAAGTGCGAGGTAACGCAGTAGAAAAAAGTTTCCTTTCCCCTCTCGTGGGGAAGGTGTATGCAAGTGAACGTTTAACCAAAAACAACTAACAGCTTCCCCCGGCATGCCGGGGAACAGCCTCCAAAGGAGTCAGCGTGTTCACCAAGATCCTGATTGCAAACCGCGGCGAGATTGCCTGCCGTGTCGCCGCCACCGCCCATCGTCTCGGCGTCAAGACCGTGGCGGTGTATTCCGAAGCCGATGCCAATGCCAAGCATGTCGCGGTGTGCGACGAGTCTGTGCTGATCGGCCCGGCGCCGGCCAAGGAAAGCTACCTGCGCGCGGACAAGCTGATCGAGGTCGCGCTCGCCACCGGCGCGCAGGCGATCCACCCCGGCTACGGCTTCCTGTCCGAAAACGAGGATTTCGCCGAAGCCTGCGCGCAGGCGGGCCTGGTGTTCATCGGGCCGCCGGCGTCGGCGATCCGCGCGATGGGTTCCAAGTCGGCCGCGAAGGCGCTGATGGAAAAGGCCGGGGTGCCGCTGGTGCCGGGCTATCACGGCGACACCCAGGACCCGGACTTCCTGCAGGAGCAGGCCGACAAGATCGGCTATCCGGTGCTGTTGAAAGCCAGCGCGGGCGGCGGCGGCAAGGGCATGCGCATCGTCGAGAAAAGCGCCGACTTCAAGGCGGCGCTGGAATCCTGCAAGCGCGAAGCGATCAACAGCTTCGGCGACGACAAGGTGCTGGTCGAGAAATACCTGACCCGTCCGCGCCACATCGAGATCCAGGTGTTTGCCGACGGCAAGGGCGACTGCGTCTACCTGTTCGAGCGCGACTGCTCGGTGCAGCGCCGCCACCAGAAGGTGCTGGAAGAGGCGCCGGCGCCCGGCATGACGGAAGAACGCCGCCGCGCGATGGGCGAGGCGGCGGTGGCGGCGGCCAAAGCGGTCGGCTATGTCGGCGCCGGCACGGTGGAATTCATCGCCAACCAGGATGGCAGCTTCTACTTCATGGAAATGAACACCCGCCTGCAGGTGGAACACCCGGTCACCGAAATGATCACCGGCCTCGACCTGGTCGAATGGCAATTGCGGGTGGCCGCCGGCGAGGCGCTGCCGAAGAAGCAGGCGGAACTGAAGATCCACGGCCATGCGCTGGAAGCGCGCATCTACGCGGAGAACCCGGAAAAAGGCTTCCTGCCGTCCATCGGCACGCTGCGCCACCTGCATACGCCGGCGGCGGTGACCTTCGAGCTCGGCATGGGCAGCGTTTCCGGCGACCCGGCGGCGATCCGCATCGATTCCGGCGTGCGCGAAGGCGATGCGATTTCGCCGTTCTACGATCCGATGGTCGCCAAGCTGATCGTGTGGGGCAACGACCGTGACGAGGCGCTGGCGCACATGTCGCAGGCCTTGTCCGAATACCAGGTGGTGGGCCTGGCGACCAATGTCGCGTTCCTGAAGCGACTGGTGGAAAGCAAGCCGTTTTCGCAGGCCGACCTCGACACCGGCCTGATCGAGCGCAACCATGACGCGCTGTTCCCGCCGGCGCCGGCCACGCAGCTGCCGGTGCTCGCGCTGGCGGCGGCTTCGCTGCTGGTGTCGGAGCAGAACACCGGCGCCGCGGCCAATGACCCGTGGGCCGGCACCAGCGGCTGGCGCATGAACGGCACATTGGAACGCGTTCTCGATTTCGCGGACGACGCCGGCAAGTATCCGGTGGCGGTCGGCTACCGCGGCACTGGCTGGACGGTGGCGCAAGGCGCGGTGTCCGCCGGCATGACGCTGGTTGAACGCGACGGCAAGCATCTCGTGGTCAAGCTCGACGGCGCGGCGGTGCGCGGTACCGTGGTGCGCGACGGCGAAATGTTCCACGTGTTCACCGGCGGCGCGCATTTCCCGCTGCACTACAACGACCCGCTGGCGCACGCCGGCGAAACGGAAGCCGAAGGCGGCCGCCTGACCGCGCCGATGCCGGGCAAGATCGTCGCTGTGCTGGTCGAGAAAGGCAAGACCGTCGAAAAAGGCGCACCATTGCTGATCATGGAAGCGATGAAGATGGAGCACACTATCGCGGCGCCGGCCAACGGCACCGTGGAAGACCTGTTGTACGCGGTGGGCGACCAGGTGGCGGAAGGGGCGCAGTTGCTGGCGTTCAAGGCGGCGTAGCGGCGTTCCCGCCTTCCACCGCCTTCCACCAAGGTGGAAACAACCTGTCACCTCCCCGTCGTTCCCGCCTGCGCGGGAACGACGGGGGGATGGAGCGTGAAGATTTCGGGCGGCAGCCCGCCTTCTGCCTTCGCATTGGAAAATTCAACGAAAGGGAAATCATGACCCTCCCCAGCAAGGTAAAGATTGTCGAAGTCGGCCCCCGCGACGGCCTGCAGAATGAAAAGGAAACCATCGCGGCCGAGGTCAAGATCGAGCTGGTGAACCGCTTGACGGATGCCGGCTTTCCAAACATCGAAGCAGCCTCCTTCGTATCGCCGAAGTGGGTGCCGCAGATGGCCACCTCGACCGAGGTGATGGAGAAAATCCGGCGCAAGCCGGGCGTGATCTACTCGGTGCTGACGCCGAACATGAAGGGCTTCGAAGGCGCGCTCGCGGCGAAGGCGGATGAAGTGGTGATCTTCGGCGCCGCATCGGAAGCGTTTTCCCAGAAGAACATCAACTGTTCGATCGCGGAATCGATCGAGCGCTTCCGCGAAGTCGCGCAAGCCGCGAAGCAGAACGGCATCCGCCTGCGCGGCAGCATCAGCTGTTCCTTCGGCTGCCCCTACCAGGGCGAGGTGCCGGCAGACAGCGTGGCCGATGTGGTGCGCCGGATGCGCGAGCTCGGCTGCGACGAGATCGACATCGCCGACACCATCGGCGTCGGCACCCCGAGGAAGGTGCAGGCGGTGATGGAGCGCGCGGCGGCGGAATTCCCGATCGCGCAACTGTCCGGCCATTTCCACGACACCTACGGCCAGGCGCTGGCGAACATCTATGCGAGCATGGAAGTCGGCATCTCGACCTTCCACTCCTCGGTCGCCGGCCTCGGCGGCTGTCCGTATGCGAAGGGCGCGACCGGCAATGTGTCGACCGAAGACGTGCTGTACATGATGAACGGCCTGGGCGTTGATACCGGCATCGATCTCGACGCGGTGGTCGATGCCGGCCAGTTCATTTCGCAGCATCTCGGCCGCAAGGCGGTCAGCCGTGCCGGCAATGCGATCGCGGCCAGGCGCGCCGGCTGACGCGAAGCCGATCGCGGGGCGAATGTGGCGAAGACGACGCTGCCGCTGCTGCTGAAGGAAATCCGCGCCTGCCGGCTGTGCGAGGCGCATCTGCCGCACGGCGCGCGGCCGGTGGTGCAGGCAGGCGCGGGCGCGCGCCTCTTGATCGTCGGGCAGGCGCCGGGGCGGCGCGTGCACGACACCGGCATTCCCTGGAACGACGTGTCGGGCGACCGCCTGCGCGACTGGCTCGGCCTGCCGCGCGAGGTGTTCTACGACGAGAACCGGGTGGCGATCGTGCCGACCGCGTTCTGCTATCCGGGCAAGGGCGCGAGCGGCGACCTGCCGCCGCGCCCGGAATGCGCGCCGGCCTGGCACGGGCGCTTGCTGCGGTGGATGCCGGACGTGCAACTGACGCTGCTGATCGGCCGTCATGCACAGACATATTATTTGCGGGAAAATGGCAACGCAACACTGACGGAAACCGTTGCCGCGTACGCATCATACCTGCCGGCGGTTTTTCCGCTGCCGCATCCGAGTCCGCGCAACCAGGCCTGGTGGAAGCAGCATCCCTGGTTCGAGCGCGAGGTGCTGCCGGCGCTGCGCAGCCGCGTCGCGTCCATTTTCAAGTAACAAAGAGGAAACATGCTCGATAATATCCAGGACAAGCTGCCCGACAGCGCGCAACGCGTGGCCGACCTGCTGGCCGCGCGCGGCCACGACAAGCCGGTGGTGATGCTGCCCGATACCGGCAAGACCTCGGCCGAAGCCGCAGCCGGGCTCGGCTGCAGCGTCGCCGAAATCGCGAAATCCATCGTATTCCGCCGGCTGGCGGACGATGCGGCGGTGATGGTGGTCGCCAGCGGCGCCAACCGCGTCGACGAACACAAGGTCGCCGCGATCGTCGGCCCGCTCGGTCGCGCCGATGCGAAATTCGTGAAGACCCGGATCGGCTATGCGATCGGCGGCGTGTGCCCGATCGGCCATCTGGAAAAGACGGTGATGCTGATCGACCAGGACCTGATGCGATACGACAGCGTATGGGCCGCCGCCGGCCACCCGCATGCGGTATTCAACCTGACGCCGCAGCAGCTGGCGGCGATGACCGGCGCGCCGGTGGTGGACGTCGCGCTGCGCGAAGGCTAGGACCGCAACAAGGGGGGAGAGATGGCAGTGAACGGCAAGCGCAGGGCATTGATGATCGCGGGCGGAGTGGCCGCCGCCGCCGGCGCGGCCGGCCTGCTCCTGGCGCGTGCCGGGAATACCGGCGCGGCGCTGACGGTCGACACGGCGCTGGCACGGATCGACGCGCTGGCGAAAGGCGCCATTGCCAGCAGCGGAACATGGAATCCGCACCAGATCTTCACGCATTGTGCGCAAAGCATCGAATATTCGATGTCCGGCTATCCGGCGCCAAAACCGAAGCTGTTCCAGGACACCGTCGGCGCCGCCGCCTTCGCCGTCTTTTCCACGGCGGGAAAGATGCGCCACGGCCTGGCGGAGCAGATCGACGGCGCTCCCGCGCTCGAAGCAAGAACCGATGCCGTCGAAGCGCTCGGTCGGCTGCGCGAGGCATTCCTTGAATTCCAGCGCTTCGACGGCCCGCTCGCGCCGCATTTCGCATACGGCCCGCTCGAGAAGCGCCAGTACGAGGCGGCGCACGTGATGCATTTCTACAACCATCTTGACGAAATCACGAGCTGACCGATGAGCCCCGACCTCAAGCCCGGCATCACTTTCGAATGGACTTACACGGTACCGGAGCGCGCCACCGTGCCGCGGCTGTACCACGACACCGGTTTCTGCCTCGATATGCCGGATGTGCTGGCGACCGGCTACATGGTCGGCATGATGGAGCTGGCATGCGTGAACGGAATCATGCCCTACGTCGACTGGCCGCGCGAGCAGAGCGTCGGCGTGCATGTAAGCTTCTCGCATCTGGCGGCCACACCGCCCGGCATGACGCTGCGCATTCGCGGCGAGGTGGTCGAGGTCGACGGCCGCCGCGTGAAGTTCCGCGTCGAGGCCTGGGATGGCGTGGACAAGATCACCGAAGGCGTGCATGAGCGCGTGATCATCCTGCCCGAGAAGTTCAACGCGCGCATCGCCGAAAAGAAAGCGAAACTGGCGGCATGATCAGCTTCGACCCGGAAACCGACAGCGGCAGGGTGCCGTCTCCCTGCATCAGTGTCTGCAGGATGCATCCGCAGACCGGGCTGTGCGAAGGATGCCTTCGCACCATCGACGAAATCGCGCGCTGGAGCGGCGCGACCGAGGAGTGGAAGCGCCAGGTGTGGGTGGAGATCAGGAAGCGGCAGGACGCATTGTTTTAGCCGTAATAAGGAAGATTCACTGCAGAGTCCCTTCCCCCTCCAAGGGAAAAGGAGTAAACGGAGCTTCGCCATGAAAAAGATCGACTGGTATTTCGACTTCATCTCCCCCTTCTCCTATCTGCAGGGAGAACTGCTGCACACCTTGCCGGCGGAAGTGGAGATCCGTTACAAGCCGGTCCTGTTCGCCGGCCTGCTGAACCACTGGGACAACAAGGGCCCGGCCGAAATCGCCCCCAAGCGCACCTGGACCTTCGAGCATTGCGCCTGGCTCGCCTGCAAGCACGGGATCCCGATGACGATGCCGCCGCATCATCCGTTCAATCCGCTGCCGCTGCTGCGCCTGGCGATCGCGCTCGGCAGTTCCCCGGAAGTCGTGCAGCGCCTGTTTCGCTGGGTGTGGCGCGAAGGCCGCGTACCGACCGATGAAATTTACTGGCAGGCATTGTTGAAGGAATTTGATGCGACGCCGGAAATGCTTGATGCGCCTGGCGTGAAGCAGCAGCTGCGCGCCAACGGCGAGGCGGCGATTGCCGCCGGCGTGTTTGGCGTGCCGACCGCGGTCGTGGATAATCGTTGCTTCTGGGGGCTCGATTCCACCGACATGCTGATCGCCTGGCTGCGCGACGACCCCTTCTTCAGTTCCGAACAGCTCAGGCAGGCGCAGCAATTGCCGCAAGGCGTGCATAGAAAGACGTAATGAAATTTTATCAACCTGAGCGCACCGTCTCCGGCCCGGCCTATGGCGCGCTGTTCAAGGTGCTGGCGACCGTGGTCACCATTGTGCTCGCCGGCTACGGCATGACCATCGCGCTGCGCTATCCGCTGCTGCAGTACGGCTTCGGCGTGAAAATGCTGCTGCTGGCGGCTGCGGTCATGCTCGGCATCAGCTATTACTGGTTCCTGCGCTCGACCGTGACCGTCGACGAGCGCGGCATCACCCAGACCTGGATGTATAACCGCCAGGTCGAGTGGCCGGACATCCGCAGCGCGAAGATGATCGGCATTCCCTATCTGAGCTGGATCTTCCCGCCGCGGCTGGTGGTCCGCACCGGCAACAGCTTCACCACCTTCAACGGCGGCACGCAGGCACTGCTGGTCGAATACGCCAAGATCTCGCTCGCTTACCAGATGAAGAAATGAAACTTCCGGCATCGATGCAGGTGTTCGAACGCGGCTGGCTGTCGTCGAACAACATCCTTTTCACGGGCAGCAAGGAAACCGCGCTGGTCGACAGCGGCTATGCGACGCACGCGCCGCAGACGCTGGCGCTGGTTGGCCACGGGCTCGGCGGCCGCCCGCTCGACCGCCTGTTCAACACCCACCTGCATTCCGATCATTGCGGCGGCAACGCCGCGCTGCAGCGCGCCTATGCCTGCCGCACCGCGATCCCGGCGGGCGAAGCGGACAAGGTGCGTGGCTGGGATGCCGACGCGCTCACCTACAAGGCCACCGGCCAGCAGTGCGAACGCTTCCGTTTCGACGACACGATCGCGCCCGGGGACGTGCTGCAGTTCGGCGACATGACCTGGCAGGCGCTGGGCGCGCCTGGCCATGACCCGAATTCGCTGATCTTCTATTGCGCCGACGAACGCATCCTGATTTCGGCCGACGCGCTGTGGGAAAACGGCTTTGGCGTGGTATTCCCGGAACTGCAGGGCGAATCGGGCTTCGCCGAGGTGCGCGCGACACTGGAGCTGATCGCCTCGCTCGATGTGAAACTGGTCATTCCCGGGCACGGCGCGCCGTTTACCGGCGTCGCCCGCGCGCTCGAGACCGCGTTCTCCCGCCTCGACTACTTCGTCGGCGATCCTACCCGGAATGCCCAGAATGCGATCAAGGTGTTCCTCAAGTTCCTGCTGCTGGAAAAACAGGCGATTCCGCTCGCGCAACTGGAGCCGATGCTGACCGGCATGATCCTGTTCCGGGAAGCGAACCGGCGCTACCTGAACAAGGAAGAACCGGAGCTGGTGCACTGGGCGGTGGCGCAGCTGGTGCGCGCCGGCGCCGCCGAGATCCAGAGCGACCGGCTGGCGAACAAGGACTGAGCCGGCGCGGACGGCGCTTCAGGCAAGCGGCCTGAACTGCTGCGCGGCGCACTCGATGATGGTCCGTTTCATCAATTCCGCCGACGCCGGCAGCTTGCGCCCCTTGCGCCAGACGATCGCGAAATGCGTCTGCAGCTGCGCCGGCAGGCTCACTTTCAGCCGCACCAGTTCGCGCCGCGCGACCTGCTCCTGCACCGCGCTCGGCGGCGAATAGAACAGCACGTCGGTCAGCGCCGCGCTTGTGCGCAGCAGGCTGAAATCATTGCTCGCCACCGCGCTGTCGGCCATCCGGCTCGGCGGCAGTTCCGGATGCATCTTCAGTATCCGCTCCAGCTCCTTCGGCAGCCGGGTCAGGCCCATGAACGCGCCCTGCTGCAGGTCGGCCAGGGTCAGCCTGCGTTTTTTCGCCAGCGGATGCCCGGCGCGCACGTACACGCAGATCGGTTCGGCCGGCAGGTGCGCGATGTCGAATTCGACGATGTCTTCCAGCTCGCGCGAATCGGCGACGAAGAAATCGATCTCGCCGTTCAGCAGCATGCGCTTGTGGTCATCCCAGTAACCCGATTCGACCACCACCTGGATGTTGGACGCGACTTCATGCAGGCGCGCCAGCGACAGCGGGATCAGCGAGGAACACAGCACGGTGCCGGCGGCGATCCGCACCGAACCGTTGGCCTGGCGCTTGATCAGGTCGATCTCGGTGCGCAGCTGCTGGAAGTCGGACAGCAGCGAGAAGGAGCGCGACATCAGCCAGTGGCCGGCGGGCGTCAGGCGCACCCCGCGCGACAGGCGTTCGAACAGTTCCACGCCGAGGTCGTCTTCCAGCGCGCGGATGCTCTTGGAGAGCGCCGGCTGCGAAATGTTCAGCCGGGCGCTGCCCCGGTGCACATTGCCGGACTCGGCGAGCGTCACGAAGTGCTGCAGCTGCTTCAGGTTCATTGATAACTCCGGGTTATCGGTCGCCGGAAAAAAACTCATTGGACAGGGGAATGGCGTAGCAAGATACTACGGCATCGACACGCGGGATGCCAGCGGGGCCAGACGTTGCCGCCCGCGTCGCCAGAATAACAACGACATCGGGGGAGAACAGCCATGCCGAACGGCGTCCCGTCATTCCAGCAACCGGCTTCCGTCCGGGACTACCGCGAACTCGCGCGCCGCCGCCTGCCGCGCCAGTTTTTCGACTATCTCGACGGCGGCGCCTATGAAGAGTACACCCTGCGGCGCAACGTGGACGACCTGCACCGCATCGAGCTGCGCCAGCGCGTGCTGTGCGACGTCGGCCGCATCGAGCTTGGCACCGAGCTGCTCGGCAGCCGGCTGTCGATGCCGGTGGTGCTCGGCCCGGTCGGGCTGGCCGGCCTGTTCGCGCGGCGCGGCGAAGTGCAGGCGGCGCGCGCGGCGCAGGCGGCGGGCGTGCCGTTCTGCGAATCCACGGTTTCCCTGTGTTCCATCGAGGAAGTGCGGGCGGCGACCAGCGCCCCCTTCTGGTACCAGCTGTACGTGATGCGCGACCGCGGCTATGCGGCCGAGCTGTTGCAGCGCGCGCATGCCGCCGGTTGCCCGGTGCTGGTGTTTACCGTCGACCTGGCGGTGCTCGGCGCGCGCTACCGCGACGTGCGCAACGGCATGGGCGGCAGTTCCGGGCTGCGCGGCCGCCTGGCGCATGCGTGGGACCTGCTGTCGCACCCTGCCTGGCTGTGGGACGTGCCGCTGCGCGGCAAGCCGCTGGTGTTCGGCAACCTGTCCGCCGCGGTACCGGCCGCGCAGAGCCTGCCCGCGTTCCGCGCCTGGGTCGATGCGCAGTTCGATCCATCGGTGACCTGGAAGGACCTGAGCTGGCTGCGCGAGCGCTGGCCGGGCAAGATCGTGATCAAGGGCATCCTCGACCCGGAAGACGCGCGCATCGCGGCGGCCTGCGGCTTCGACGCGGTGGTGGTGTCCAACCATGGCGGGCGCCAGCTCGACGGCGTGTCGTCGACCATCTCGGCGCTGCCGGCGATCGCCGACGCTGTCGGCGACCGCATGGAAATCCTGTTCGACGGCGGCGTGCGCAGCGGCCTGGACGTGGTCAAGGCGCTGGCGCTGGGCGCGCGCGCCTGCATCGTCGGGCGCGCCTGGGCCTATGCGCTGGCGGCGCGCGGCGGGCCAGGCGTGGCGCATGTGCTGGATATTTTGCGCAAGGAAATGCAGGTGGCGATGGCGCTCACCGGCTGCACCGACGCGCGCGCGATCGGCCGCGATGCACTTGCGGCGGTGCATGGTTTGAACTGGGCGGGAGGACATGATGCTGCGTTATGAGAGCGATGTAATCGTCATCGGCGGCGGCCTGGCCGGCATCGTCGCGACGCTGGAGCTGCTGTCGGCCGGCAAGCGCGTGCTGCTGCTGGAGCGCGACACCGAGGAAAATTTCGGCGGGCTGGCCAGGGAAAGCTTCGGCGGCATCCTGATGGTGGATACCCCAGAGCAGCGCCGTGCCGGCATCCGGGACAACCCGGCGCTGGCATTCCAGGACTGGCTCGCGTTCGGCGGCTTCGGGCAGGATGACGCCGCCGAGTACTGGCCGCGCCGCTGGGCCGAGGCCTATGTGAACGACAGCCATGCCGAAATCTATGTCTGGCTCAAGGAACGCGGGATCTCTTTCCTGCCGCTGCCCCTGTGGGTCGAGCGCGGACAGTTCAGCGGCGGCAATTCGGTGCCGCGCTGGCATGTCACCTGGGGCACCGGGCACGGCCTGGCGACGCAACTGATCCGCGCGCTGCAGACGCACCCGCGGCGCGACGCGCTGACCATCCGCTTCCGGCACCGGGCCGAGTCGCTGGTCAGCGATGGCAGCCGCATCGGCGGCTGCCATGGCGTCACCGAAGACGCGCAGGCGGAATTCTTCGCGCGCGCCGGTGCGGTGCTGGTGGCCGCGGGCGGCATCAACGGCAGCATCGAACGGGTGCGCGAGAACTGGCATCAGGAATGGCGCAGCGCGCCGCCGGTGATACTGAACGGCTCGCACAAGTTCGCCGACGGCCTGCTGCATGACGCGGTGCAGGCGGCCGGCGGCCGGCTTACCCATCTCGACCGCATGTGGAACTATGCGGCCGGCGTGCACCACTGGAAGCCGCGCAAGCCCGGCCACGGACTGTCTCTCGTGCCGCCGAAGTCGGCGCTGTGGCTGAACTGGCGCGGCGAGCGCATCGGGCCGCAGCCGCTGGTGAGCGGCTTCGATACGCGCGAGCTGGTTACCCGCATCTGCGCGCAGGAACGGCAGTATTCGTGGCAGCTGCTCAACCGAAGGATCGCGTTGAAGGAGCTGGCGGTATCGGGCGCGGAATTCAATCCGTCGATCCGGGAAAAGAACAAGGCCGCCTTCGTGCGCGACCTGTTGCTCGGCAATCGCTGGCTGTACCGGCAGATGACGGAGAACTGCAAGGATTTCGTGGTCGCGCAGTCGCTGCCGGAACTGGTGGAAAAAATGAATGCGCTGCAGGGCGACGCCAGCGTCGACCTGGAAACGGTGCGCGCGACGGTCGAGCGCTACGACGCGGAGATCGATCGCGGCCCGGCATTCTTCAACGACGAGCAGCTGCGCCGCATCGCGCATCTGCGGCAGTGGCGCGGCGACCGCCTGCGCACCTGCAAGTTCCAGAAGATCCTCGATCCGGATGCGATGCCGCTGATCGCGATCCGCGAATTCATCATCAGCCGCAAGAGCCTGGGCGGCATCCAGACCGACCTCGGCAGCCGGGTGCTGGACAACAGCGGCCTGCCGATCGCCGGGCTGTATGCGGCGGGCGAGGCGGCCGGCTTCGGCGGCGGCGGCATGAACGGCCTGCGCGGGCTGGAGGGCACCTTCCTCGGCGGCTGCATCTACAGCGCGCGGCGCGCCGCGAAAGCGATCACCGAATAACCGATTCCTATAAACAGGAGACAAGCATGAAGAAAACCGCAGCCTGGCTCGCCGTGTACGCGATGGAACAGCTCGGCATCAAATACACGTTCGGCATTCCCGGCGTGCACAACACCGAGCTGTATGACGAGCTCAACAATTCCGACAAGATCACGCCGATCCTGGTCACGCATGAGGGCGGCGGCGCCTTCATGGCCGACGGCTTGAGCCGCGCGTCGTCCGACACCATCGGCGCGCTGGCGATCGTGCCGGCGGCCGGCTTCACGCATGCGGCGAGCGGCATCGGCGAAGCCTTCCTCGACGGCATTCCCATGCTGGTGTTTTCGGGCGGCATCCGCACGGATACCGGCCGGCAATACCAGCTGCACGACATCGACCAGCTCGCGCTGGCCAAGCCGCTGACCAAGGCGGCGTTCCGCATCACCCGGCATGAAGACGTGGTGCCGACGATTTTCGAAGCCTACCGCATCGCCACCGGCGGCGAACCGGGCCCGGTGCTGGTCGAGCTGCCGGTCAACCTGCAGCTGTTCCCCGGCGAGGTCGGCGAGCTGCCGCGCTGGACGCCGCCGGCGCCGCCAGCGGCACCGGATCCCGCGCTGATCCGCGAAGCCGCGGACGTGCTGCAGAATGCGCGCAAGCCCGGCCTGTTCGTCGGCTGGGGCGCGCGCATGGCGACCGAGGAAATCGCCGCCATCGCCGAATGGCTGCAGGCGCCGGTCAGCACCACGCTGCAGGGGCTGGCGACCTTCCCCGGCGATCATCCGCTGCATGCCGGCTTCGGTTTCAGCGCATCGGCGGTGCCGGCGGCGCGCAATGCGTTCGCGGGCTGCGACGCACTGCTGGCGGTCGGCGCGCGTTTTGGCGAAATCCCGACCGGCAGCTTCAGCGCGGTGGTGCCGCCGGCGCTGGTGCATGTCGATATCAATCCGAAGGTATTCAATGCGAATTACCCGGCGCAGGTCGGCATCGCCGGCGATGCCAAGGCGGTGCTGGCGGCGTTGCTGGCGGAGCTGCAGGCGCGCGGCAAGCGCGCGCCGGACAACGGCCTGGCGGCGCAGATCGCGCGCGACAAGCAGGCGTATCGCGAGGAGTGGCATGCGCACCCGGGCAGGGAGCGGGTGAACCCGGCGCGCTTCTTCGACGAACTGCGGCGCCAGATGCCGGACGACGCGGTGACTGTGCTGGACGACGGCAACCATACCTTCCTTACCGCCGAACTGTTCACCCTGCGCCGTGGCGGCAAGCTGCTGACGCCGACCGACTTCAACGCGATGGGTTATGCGGTGCCGGCGGCGATCGGCGCCAAGCTGGCGCAGCCGGACAAGGAAGTGTTCGCGATCGTCGGCGACGGCTGTTTCATGATGACCTGCATGGAAATCGTGACCGCCGCCGCGCGCGGCATCGGCGTCATCTACTTCGTGTTCCATGACGGCGAGCTGTCGCAGATTTCGCAGGCGCAGCAGATCCCGTACAACCGCAAGCCCTGCACGGTGCTCTCCGGCCCGAACATTGAAGGCATCGCCGCCGCCACCGGGGCGGCCTATGTCGCGATGCCGGACCAGCAGGCGATCGCCGGCGCGATCAGCGACGCGCGCCGGCTGGCGCAGCAGGGCCGGCCGGTGATCGTCGATATCGGCATCGATTATTCGAAGCGTACCGCCTTCACCAGCGGCACCGCGAAATCGACGTTCAAGCGTTTCCCGCTGTCGCAGCGGGTGCGCTTCGCGGGGCGCGCGCTGATGCGGAAGGTGACCGGATAGGGGCGGACGATGGGTAGGGTGCGCTTTGCGCACCGTTTCCCATGGGATATGGTAACGGTGCGCGGAGCGCACTCTACGCGCATCACGCGCCGCGCTGCTCCCTATCCTTCCGGTTCTGCTCCTCGATGCGGTCGCGCGCATCCTTCCACTGGTCCGGCGTCCAGGAGCGCAGTTCGTAGAAGTTGCCGCCGGTGAGATGGCTGCCGCCATCCATCATGATCGACTGGCCGGTCAGCCAGTCGCAGCCGGGCGCCATCAGGAAGGTGGCGAGGTTCTGCAACTCCTCCATCCGGCCGCAGCGGCCCATCGGGTTCACCTGCGCCGAGCGCGCGCCCGGCTCCTCGCCCGGGTTCAGGCGCTTGCTCATGCCTTCGGTCGGGATCTCGCCCGGGCCGACCGCGTTCAGGCGGATGCCGTACTGCGCCCATTCGGTCGCCAGCGACATCGTCATCGTGTGGATCGCGGATTTGCTCATCGCCGACGGCACCACGAAGGGGCCGCCGTTCAGCACCCAGGTGACGATGATGGAGATCACGCTGCGGTAGCCGTCTTCCGGTTTCCATTGGCCTTTCATCGCCATCTCGACCCAGCGCCTGCCGACCGCATGCGTGACGTAGAAGGTGCCGTGCATGACGATGTTGGCGACGGCATCGAAGCCGCGCGGCGACAGCGCGGCGGTCGGGGAGATGAAGTTGCCGGCGGCATTGTTGACCAGGCCGGTCAGTGCACCTTCGGCGAAGATCTGCTCGATCATGTCGTCGACCGCGGCGGCGTCGCGGATGTCGAGGCCGAAGGTCTTCACGCTGCCGCCGTGCGCCGCCATCAGTTCGGCGGCGGTGTCGTCGCAGACCTGCTTGCGGCGGCCGCAGATATAGATATCCGCGCCGAGCGACAGGTAGCGTTCGGCCATCGCGCGGCCGAGGCCGGTGCCGCCGCCGGTGATGAGGATGCGTTTGCCTTGCAAGAGTTTGGGTTGGAACATTTTGTCTCCTTCTTCTCTTCGGTGCCCCGGATCCTGAGTTGCTCCGTGGATGCTTGCCGGGACTGGCCCCGGCGGGCCACCTACTTTTTTGCTTCGCCAAAAAAGTAGGCAAAAAAGGCGACCGCAAAGCCGCTGCCCCTTCGGGGTCCCCGAAAAAATCAGCGGCAAGGCGGGAAGCGAAATAACTCGCCCTCACTTCGTTCGGTGCTCAGACAGATTTCGCTTCTTTTTCCGCCTTGCCGCTGATTTTTTCGGCAGCGTCAAAGCGGAACTGCTGCGAGCGCTACCCGGTTCTGTCTTTGCGGTCTCCGTAATTTTGACCCTGCTTTTTTATTTCAATTCGTACTTCCCTTCGGCAAACGACCGCAGCGGCGGCAAATCATCGAATTGCGGCGACCTGCCCTGCTGCTTCGCCAGGAAGGCTTCGACCAGGTTGCCGGTGCGCCAGATGCCGGACTGCAGCCAGCCCATCTGCTGCAGCGCGTCCTGCGTCGAATGGTCGCGCGCGTAGTGGATCGCCTGCTTGCTGCCCCAGATCGCCACCGGCGGCTTTTCCGCGATTTCGCGCGCCATCTGCAGCGCGCCTTCAATCATCGCTTGCTGGCTGTCGAACACCTCGTTCACCAGCCCCACCGCGAGCGCGCGCTGCGCCGGCAGGCGGCGGCCGGTGTACGCGAGCTCGTGGACGATACCTTCGGGAATCAGCTTCGGCAGGCGCTGCAGCGTGCCGAGGTCGGCGGTCATGCCGATGTTGATTTCCTGTATGCAGAAGAAGGCGTCGGCGCTCGCCAAGCGGATGTCGCAGGCGCAGACCATGTCGACGCCGCCGCCGATGCAGCCGCCCTGGACCGCGGCGATCACCGGCATGCGCAGCTGTTCGATCAGGTTGAACGCCTGCTGCATGTCGGCCAGCAGCGCGGCGATGTTGGCGCGCCCGCCGGCGCTGCCGTCGTTTAGCGAGATGCCGGTGTCGGCGCCGAACACGTCGAGCGCCATGCCGGCGGTGAAATGCTTGCCCGTGGAGGAAATCACCAGCGCCCGCGCCGGCGCCTCGCGCTGCAGCATCTGCAGGATCTCGGTCAGTTCGCGCCACATCACCGGCTGCATCGTGTTCAGCGCGGCGGGACGGTTCAGCACGAGGTGGGCGACCTTGTCGGCGATGGCGAGGTCGAAGCATTGGTAAGTCATCACGGCTCCTTGGTTATTTGTTGTTGTCGTCCGGCCCCACCTGCAGCGAGCGCAGGACCGCGTGCACCGCCGCGTCGAACAGTTCGTCGGCGCGTTCGGTTTTCAGGTAATAGCCTTTCAGCTCCAGGCTGACCGCGCCATGCATTGCCGCCCACAACAGGCGCGCGGCGGCGGTCGGGTTCGAGGGCGGCAGCGCGCCGCTCTTCATGCAGGCGTCGAAGGCTTCGATCAGCACCTCGAAGGATTCCCAAGCCTGCTTGCGTGATTCCACCGGCGGCACGAAGCCGGCGATCGCATCGCCGAACATCACCATGTAATAGCTCGGGTTGCGCTTCGCGTACTGGTGGTAGACGCGCGCGTGCAGGCGCAGCAACGCCAGCCCGCTCATGTCTTCCTTCCTTGCCGCCGCCTGTTCCGACGCGACCCGGAACTCTTCCTTCAGCCGGGCAAAGCCTTCGAGGTAGAGTTCGTTGGCCAGGCCGTCCTTGCCGCCGAACAGCGAATACAGCAGCGTGGTGGAACAGTTCACCGCGTCGGCGACCCTGCGCACCGTCAGCGACGACGGCCCTTCCTCGGTCAGCAGCCGGGTCGCGGCATCGAGCATGCCCTGGCGCAGGGTGATGCGGAGGTCTTCCTGCGCCTGGCGGAAGTCGATGGGCGTGCGCGCGGCACCGCGGGCGGAAGTCGTTTTCTTGGCTTTCATGCGCTTGACAAAAACATTGTTTTTTCTGATAACATCATAAACGGAATACAGAAAAACGCAATGCCAGGAGCCATTGCAACGGAAAAATCCGCAGCGGAACGCGATCCCGCGCCTTCCGTTCCAACCAAAGGAGTCCCCATGAGCAACAAGAACTTGCCGCCCGTGCTGCAGAACCTCAGCCTGCCCGTCATCGCGTCGCCGATGTTCATCGCCAGCGGTCCGGAACTGGTCAAGGCCCAGTGCAAGGCCGGCATCGTCGGTTCCTTTCCCGCGCTCAATGCCCGTCCGGCCGAGCTGCTCGACACCTGGTTGACCGAGATCCAGCAGGAGCTGGAAGCGTACAAGCAGGCCAACCCCGGCGCGAAGGTGGGGCCGATCGCGGTCAACCAGATCGTGCACCAGTCCAACGACCGCCTCGAGCACGATGTCGCGGTGTGCGTGAAGCACCAGATCCCGATCATCATTTCCAGCCTGCGCGCGCCGCCGAAGGAAATGCTGGATGCGGTGCACAGCTACGGCGGGATCGTGCTGCACGATGTGATCTCGCTTCGCCATGCGCAGAAGGCGCTGGAAGCGGGCGTGGACGGCCTGATCCTGGTGGCGGCCGGCGCCGGCGGCCATGCGGGCGCGCTGTCGCCGTTCGCACTGGTGGGCGAAGTGCGCAAGTTCTTCAACGGTCCGATCGCGCTGTCCGGCGCGATCGCGTCCGGCGACGCGATCCTGGCAGCGCAGGCGATGGGCGCGGACTTCGCCTACATCGGCTCGCGCTGGCTGGCGACGAAGGAGTCGAATGTCGACGATTCGTACCGCGAGGCGATCCTGGAATCGACCGCGGCCGACGTGATCTACACCAACCTGTTTACCGGCGTGCACGGCAACTATCTGAGGAAGTCGATCGTCGCCGCGGGACTGGATCCGGACAACCTGCCGGTGGCGGACAAGTCGAAGATGAACTTCGGCTCCGGCGGCAGCAGCAAGGCCAAGGCCTGGCGCGATATCTGGGGCGCCGGCCAGGGCGTGGGGCTGATGGACGAGGTGCTGACGGTGCCGGAAGTGATGGAAAAGCTGAAGGCCGAGTACATGGCGGCCAGGAAGCGGCTGGCGCTGTAAGGGTTCTGGCAGCAGGGCGCCGCCGGGGCGACCCAGCGGATGAAAAAAGGGCGGGCACTGTGCCCGCCCTTTGCATCAGGGCCTGTGATCAGGACCCTGGAAGGATCAGAACTCTTCCCAATCCCCGCCGGCTGCCGCGTGCGGCACCAGCGGCCGCTTTGCCGCCGGTGCCGGCATCCGCGTCTTCACCGGCGCCGCCTTCCTCGGCGCGATGGCCGGTGAATGCACGCCCTGCGCTGCCGCCCTCGCCGGCGCGACCGCAAGCTGCACGGCGCCGCCCGTGCCATCCGTCCTGAAGGTGCTCACCAGGCCGACCAGCTGCGAGGCCTGGTCCTGCATCGCCTCGGCTGCCGCGGCCGCCTGTTCCACCAGCGACGCATTCTGCTGCGTCGCTTCATCCATCTGGCTGATCGCCTGGTTGATCTGTTCGATGCCGGAAGTCTGTTCCGCGCTGGCGGCAGTGATTTCGCCCATGATGTCGGTCACGCGCTTGACGCTTTCCATGATCTCGGTCATCGTCGCGCCGGCCTGTTCAACCAGCTGTGCGCCGGTCTCGACCTTGTCCACCGAATCATCGATCAGCGCCTTGATTTCCTTCGCCGCGCTGGCCGACCGTTGCGCCAGGTTGCGCACCTCAGACGCCACCACCGCGAAGCCGCGGCCCTGTTCGCCGGCGCGCGCCGCTTCCACCGCCGCATTCAGCGCCAGGATGTTGGTCTGGAACGCGATACCGTCGATCACGCTGATAATGTCGACGATCTTGCGCGACGAGTCGTTGATCGAGCCCATCGTCTCCACCACTTGCGCGACCACCGCGCCGCCGCGGTCGGCAACTTCTGACGCAGTGCTCGCCAGGCTGTTCGCCTGGCGCGCGTTGTCGGCGTTCTGCTTCACTGTGGAGGTGAGTTCTTCCATCGACGACGCGGTTTCCTCGAGCGAGCTGGCCTGCTCCTCGGTGCGCGAGGACAGGTCGAGGTTGCCGGACGCGATCTGGGTGGACGCGGTGACGATGGTGTCGGTGCCCTGCCGGACCTGGGCAACGATGTTGGCCAGGTTGTCGCGCATCGTACGCATCGCATGCAGCATGCTCGATGTGTCGCCGTGCCTGAGTTCGACATGGACGGTCAGGTCGCCTTCCGCGATGCGCTGAGCGATCCCTGCGGCATAGTCCGGTTCGCCCCCAAGCTTTTGCATCAGGTAGCGCGTCATCAGGAAGCCGATCGCCGCCGACAGCAGCAGCGCGCAGGCGCCGAGCGCGAGCATCAGCAGGCGCGCGTCGCGGTAGGTATCTTCGGCCTGCTTTCCGGACGTTTCAATCAGCTCCACCTGGAACTTGATCATGTTGGCGATCGCCTGCTGGTAGTCGGCCAGCACCGGGCGCAGCTCGTTGGCGAGGTAGGTGCGCGCCTCGTCGGCCTTGTCTTCCTTGATCAGCACCAGCAGCCTGTCCAGCCTTTCCACATACTTCGCGCGCACCTCGGTCAGCTCGCGCAGCAGTTCCTTCCCCTTCGGCAGCGTGATCACTTTTTCCAGGCTGTCGATCCTTGCCTGCGCCACCTTGCGCGCTTGCATGATGACTTCCACCTGCTTGTCGCGCTCGTCCTTGCTGCTGGTCAGCATCATGCTGCGCACGGCGATGGCGATGGTATTCGTCTGCGCCAGGATGTCGCTCGACATCGAAATCTTCGGCCAGCGGTCATTGACGATGGTGCCGGTGTCGCTGTTAAGGGACGAGAGGGAGGAAATGCCGATGCCGACGGTAATCATCAGCAGGACGCAGATGCTGCCGAAGCTCAGCGCCAGCCGCTTGCCGACGGTCATGCTTTTGGTGCTCATGTTTTTACCCCAGTAAATTTTCGTTGTCGTTTCCGTAACCAGCGTCCGGCAGCAGGAGCGCGACATCAAAAAGTCACTGCGCAAGCGGTAGAACATGACAGGCCCGGTAACGACCATTATTACATCGGGGCCTTGCTACTTAGCAAGCGAAGTAGGAGTTGGTCTGACAACGGTGCGAAATTCCAACACAGGCGCCGACGACTCTGTAGAAATTGCTATGGAAAGCGCTGCCGCGATGACAACACGGACGCTGCAACTTGCCTCCTGTTCAGCGAAGGCAGGTTTGCGTTTTGGGAAGGGAAGGTGCCGCACCGGCGATGCGGCGGACCGGGAAGGCGGGGAAGGATCAGCCGCCGGTCTTGATCGCCCAGATGCCGGGCAGGTTGCGCCAGTAGCCGTACGCATCCATCCCGTAGCCGACCACGAACTTGTTCGGCAGCGTCAGGCCCACATAATCGGCGTACACCGGCTTCGCCTTGCCGATATCCTTGTCCGCGAACACCGCCAGCACCACTTCGCGGGCACCCATTTCCAGCAGGCGCTCCTTCACATGCGCGAGGGTTTCGCCTTCGTCGAGGATGTCGTCGAGCACGATCACCGTGCGGCCTTCCACGTTGGAGCGCGGAATCACTTTCCATTCGATGGTGCCGCCCTGGTCCTTGCTGCCGTAGCGGGTCACATGCATGTAGTCGAATTCGAGCGGAAAGCTCAGGCGGGTCAGCAGCTGGCCGCAGAATACGACCGCGCCGCCCATCACGCCCAGCACCAGCGGAAATGCCTCGTCGCCCTGGTTGTCGAAACGCTGGTTGAGCTGCTGCGCCACCTTGTCGACAGCCTGCTGCACGGCGGCCGGATCGAACACCAGTTCGGCGTCCTTGAGCAGGGCACGGGCCTTGTCACGATGGAATTCGGAGTCGATGTACGGCATGGTGCAGGACCTCTTGTGCGAGAAGAATGTAAACCGGTGCGGTATTGCATCATCCTACCGCAGCCGGTGCAAGGCCGGCATGATATGCCGTACCGCGTGGTGCGGCAAGCCCGTGAAAACCCTTAGGCTGTGGTTTCGCCGCACTCGCGCGGCCACGCGAACATCTTTCTTCTTGTCAAAAAATTATGCGAAAGGGGGAATCTTTGTCTGTCAGCGTGCTCGAACATGGACCAACGGACATTATCGGGAACAGCCAATGAAAACCACGCTCAAGCAACACCAGATCAACACCCAGGGCCCGGAAGGCGATCGCGTCACGCCGCGCATGCCGCACGAACGCGACGAGTCGGACTCGAGCCAGGGCAGCGTGCCGCGCAAGGACATGCTGCAAGCCTACAAGGACTTGCAGAACGGCCAGGTCGACACCGACCTGCGCGAAACCAGCGGCGTCGACGAAGTGGTCAACGACCGCCCGGGCACGTCGCCCGACAAGGTGGTGAAGAAATCTTTCTGAACCGGTGCCGGCAGGCCCGGCCGGCCGCTTGCGTGTGACGCAGGCGGCCTTGCTCATTCGTACTTGCGCGCGTCCTCGATAACCTTGCCGTCGTTCGGCAGGCTGCCGCGCGCCACCAGCTTTACCTCGCCGCGCAGCTTGGTCACGTCGCGGATCGTGTCGACCACTGCGTCGGCCGACAGAGCGGACGGATCGTCCACCTCGCAATGCAGCGTCATCACGTCGTTGGCCATCTCGCCGGTCACCACCAGCCGTGCCTTGGCGATCTGCGGGTAGCGCTTTACCACTTCCGCCACCTGCGAAGGATGCACGAACATCGCGCGGACCTTGGTGGTCTGGTCGGCGCGACCCATCCAGCCCTTGATCCGGGTATTGGTGCGGCCGCAGGGAGATATGCCGGCCAGCACCGCCGACATGTCGCCGGTGCCGAAACGGATCAGCGGATAGTCGGGATTGAAGGACGTGATCACCACTTCGCCGACTTCGCCGTCGGCCACCGGGTCGCCGGTGCCGGGACGCACGATTTCCAGGATCAGGTCTTCATCGAGGATCATGCCCGGGTTGACCTGGCCATCGGTCTGGGTCTCGTATGCGATGTTGCCGATGTCGGCCGAGCCGTACATCTGCAGCACATTGGCCACGCCATTGTCCTGCAGCCACTTGCGCAGCGACGGCGGCAACGCTTCCGCGCCGACCACCGCACGTTGCACGCTGCTGATGTCGGCGCCCATTTCCTGCGCCTTTTCGATGATGATCTTCAGGAAGGACGGCGTGCCGATGTAGGCGTCGGGCTTCAGGGCCGCCATCGCCTGCACCTGCATCTCGGTCTGGCCGATGCCGGCCGGGATCACCGCGCAGCCGATTTTTGCCGCCCCGCCCTCGGCCATGAACGCGGCCGGGGTGAAGTGATAGGAAAAGCAGTTCTGGATGATGTGGCCCGCGCGCAGGCCGACGGCGGCCATCGGACGCGCGAAACGCCACCAGTCCTGCGCCTGGCCTTCCGGATCGAAAATCGGCCCGGGCGACATGAACAGGTGGCGCAGCTGGCGCGCCGGCGTCGTGGTCAGGCCGCCGAACGGCGCGTCCGCCTGCTGCAGGTCCTTCAGGTCCGACTTGCGGGTGACCGGCAGCTGCGCCAGCGCGGCGCGGGAGCTGATGTCGGACGCATTCACGCCGGCCAGGATGCGGCCCCAGCCCGGCGCCTGCTGCGCGCGCGCGACGAGTTGCGGCAGGCGCGCCATCAGGTCGTGTTCGCGCTGTTCGGGTACGCGGGTTTCCAGGGAGTCGAGATAGTCGGTCATGGTCGGGCCTATGCAAGCAGTTCGCGCTGTACGCGCTTGGGAAGTTTGGAAAAGATCAGGTCGCGCGCGCGGCGCAGCGTGTTTCTTGCGATCGCGTCCGGCATCGCTTCCGGCGCCATCGCAATCCATTTCGCCCGCGCCAGGTAAGGCGCGGGACGGATGCCGGGTTGCCCCGTGTACGACAGGAACAGCTCGTCGTCGACCTTGCACCAGAGGTCGGTCGGCTTATCCTTGTTGTCGAGGATGAACAGGGCAAACATTTTTCTTGAAACCATGAACGTCAGCGCGTTGCCCCACTTGCGCTCGCACTGCGCATGCGGCAGCGTCTTGCAGTAGGTAACGAGCTTCGCGTAATTCATCACATTCATCCGGCGCGAAAACGCGCGTAAAAAGCCCACTGCGGTGCGTCGGGCGCACCGTCCGGTCTGGTTACGGTTTGCAGGTCATGTAGGGTGCGCCCTGCGCCCCATGCGGTTGCATCCCCGCAGTCTTCCGGTGCGCCGGGCGCACCCTACGGCATCCGTTTTACGCCAGCCAGCGCTTGCGCCGGCGATAGAACTTCATGTCGCGGAAGCTCTTGCGCTCCGCGCCCGATACGCCGAGATAGAATTCCTTCACGTCTTCATTGGTGGCCAGGTCGCTCGCCGCGCCTTCCATCACCACACGCCCGTTTTCCAGGATGTAGCCGAAGTCGGCATAGCGCAGCGCCACCATGGTGTTCTGTTCCGCGACCAGGAAGGACACGCCTTCCTTGCTGTTGAGGTCCTTTACGATCTCGAAGATTTCCTCGACGATCTGCGGCGCCAGGCCCATCGACGGCTCGTCGAGCAGGATCATGGACGGCTTGGCCATCAGCGAGCGGCCGATCGCGCACATCTGCTGTTCGCCGCCGGAGGTGTAGCCGGCCTGCGAGCCGCGGCGCTGCTTGAGGCGCGGGAAATAGTGGTAGACCTTTTCCAGCTGGTCCTTCAGCTCTGCGCGCGAGATCTTGCGGGTGTAGGCGCCGGTCAGCAGGTTTTCCTCGATGGTCAGGTGGCCGAAGCAGTGCCGGCCTTCCATCACCTGCGACAGGCCGCGCTTGACGAGTTCGTTCGGTGTCAGCTGGTCGATGCGCTCGCCCTTGAATTCCACGCTGCCTTTTGTGACATCGCCGCGCTCGCCGCGCAACAGCGTCGAGATCGACTTCATCGTGGTCGACTTGCCGGCGCCGTTGGCGCCCAGAAGCGCGACGATCCTGCCCTGCGGGACCTGCAGCGACACGCCCTTCAACACCAGGATCACGTGGTCGTAGATCACTTCGATGTTGTTGACGGACAGGTAGGGGCGCCCGGCGTCGGGCTGGCCGACGGCGGCCGGCGTTCCGTTATGCGTTGTCATGGTGTCTCTTCTTGATTCGGATTCAACAGGTCGTGCAGCTCACGCGAAGGTCCGCGAAACCGGCTGCGGGCGCTCGCGTGAGGCCGCTCCCGTCGGGGGCGGGAGCGGCTCATGTTCAACTGCTTAGGTCGCGCAAGCCGGCGTGATCTTCTTTTCGGCCGCGTACTTGTTCGACGATTCGTCGATCAGCTTCTTGGTCAGGTTCTTGTCGCCCGTGACCCAGTTCGGCGTGATCGGCACCCACTTCGTGCCGTTCCACTGCTGCACCTTTACCGCGCCCGAACCTTCATGGTCTTCGCAGGAAGTCTTGACCGGCGGGAACATGCCAAGCACGCCCAGCGCCTTCTGGCGGGCTTCGTCGACGTTCAGGTTTTCCATGCCCCAGCGCACCTGCTCGCCGGTCATGACCTTGCCCTTGCCGAACTTTTCCTGCGCCTTGCGGATCGCTTCCGTCCACAGGATCGCCGCGGTCACGCCGCGCATGTGGTACACCGAGCCGACGCGGGTCTTGTCGTCGAGGTTGCCCTTGCCGGCGTCATAGACCTTCTTGCGGATCTCGTCGAGCACCGGATAGTTGCCCGGGGTGTTGAAGGTCATCGTGGTGTAGCCCTTGGCGGCGTCGCCGGCTGGGATCACGTCCTCTTCCGAGCCCGCCCACCACACGCCGAGGATCTTCTCGCGCGGGAAGCCGTTACGCTGCGCGGTCTTGATCGCCACCGCATTCATCACGCCCCAGCCCCACAGGATCACGTAATCCGGCTTGGCCTGGCGGATCTGCAGCCATTGCGACTGCTGCTCGTTGCCCGGATGCGCGACCGGGATCTTCATCAGTTCGAAGCCGTGCTGCTGCGACAGCGCGTCGAGCACCGGGAAGGGTTCCTTGCCGAACGCGGAATCGTGGTACAGGTGGACGATTTTCTTGCCCTTGAGCTTGTCGACGCCGCCTTCCTTGCTGCCGAGATAGGCGACCATCGCGGCGGCCTGGTTCCAGTAGCTGGTGATCAGCGGGAAGACGTACGGGAAGACCTTGCCGTTGGCGGCATCGGAGCGGCCGTAACCGAGCGTGGTCATCGGGATCTTGTCGTTGGCGACGCGGTCCAGGATGCCGTACGCGATGCCGGTCGACAGCGGCTCCATCAGGGTGGCGCCGCCATTCCTGGACTTCAGTCGCTCATAGCACTCGACGCCGCGCGAGGCGTTGTATTCGGTTTCGCACTCTTCCCACTTGACCTTGACGCCGTTGATGCCGCCGGAGGCGTTGACCAGGTTGAAGTAGTCGATCGCCCCGCCGAAGAAGCCGGAACCGCCTGCGGCGTACGGGCCGACGCGGTAGGACAGAATGGGAATGTATTGTTCCTGAGCAGCGGCGACACCAACGGTTCCGGCAAGCGCAGCGCCCAACAGGACTGACTTGATCAATTTCATGATGCTCCTCCTATTTTTATTACAGCAATAACAACCGGTTGTTAAGGCATTGAAAGCTCGCGCCCTCAAATCAATGCGGGAATGGCCATAACCGCAATTTTTCCTTCGCGATCTGCCACAGGCGGGCCAGGCCATGCGGCTCGACGATCAGGAAGAAGATGATCAGCGCGCCGAACACCATCAGTTCGAGGTTCGACGCAACCGAAGTCGGGAGTCCGAAGGTATGGGCGATGATGTTCAGCAGGATCGGCAGCAGCACGATGAAGGCCGCGCCAAAGAAGGAGCCGATGATGGTGCCGACGCCGCCGATGATGATCATGAACAGGATGCGGAAGGACAGGTCCAGGCTGTAGGCTTCCGGCTCCACGGTGCCGAGGTAGGCGTACGCATAGAGCGCGCCGGCCACGCCGCAATAGAACGAACTCACCGCGAACGCGAGCAGCTTGGTGCGCATCAGGCGGAAGCCGATCACCTCGGCGGCCACGTCCATGTCGCGCACCGCCATCCAGGAGCGGCCGACGTTGCTGCGCACCATGTTTTTCACCATCAGCGCCATCACGCAGACGATGGACAGCGTCAGCAGATACTTGCTGGCCGGGGTGCTGAAGTCGTAGCCGAGGATCGTGATCTGTTGCGCCGTGATCACGCCGGACGAGCTGTAGTTGGTGAACCAGCCGATCTTGGTCAGGCACCAGACGACGAAGAACTGCGTCGCCAGCGTTGCGGCGGCCAGGTAGAAACCGCGGATGCGCAGCGACGGCAGGCCGAACGCGACGCCGACCAGGGCGGCGCACAGCCCGCCGAGGATGAAGGCGACCAGGATCGGGATGCCGGGGACGCGCAGCACGAAGTTGTACGATGCGAATGCGCCGACCGCCATGAAGGCCGCGGTGCCTAGCGAGAGCTGGCCGGCGTAGCCGGTCAGGATGTTCAGTCCGAGCGCGGCGAGCGAAAAGATCAGGAACGGGATCAGGATCGCCGAAAAGGTATAGGGCGATGCCACCAGCGGCACCACGACGAAGGCGATCGCCAGCAGCGCATAGATGCCCAGCCGGTCCTGCCGGATCGGGAAGATCTGGTTGTCCGCCTGATAGGTGGGTTTGAATTGACCTGCTTCGCGGTAGAACATGTTTTGCTTCCTTGTTCGTTGTCACGGTGGGGCGGCCAGCGCCCCGGTTCTTACCTTCCCCCGCAGGGGATGGCGGCGACGTCAAATCCTTCGAATGATCTTCTCGCCAAACAAGCCTTCCGGCCTCACCAGCAGGAACAGCAGCGCCAGCACGTACGGGAACCAGCCTTCGATGCCGCCGCCGACCATCGGGCCGATATACACCTCGGCCAGCTTTTCCGACGCGCCGATGATCAGTCCGCCGAGGATCGCGCCGGGCACCGAGGTGAAGCCGCCGAGGATCAGCACCGGCAGCGCCTTGAGCGCGACGAAGGTCAGCGCGAACTGCACGCCGTTGCGGGCACCCCAGAGCAGGCCGGCAACCAGCGCGACGAAACCGGCGACCGCCCACACGATGCCCCAGATCTGCTGCAGCGGAATGCCGACCGCCAGCGCGGCCTGGTGGTCATCCGCCACCGCGCGCAGCGCGCGGCCGATCTTGGTCTTGGAAAAGAACAGTGCCAGCCCGGTGACAAGTGCCGCGCAGATGCCCGCCGAAATCACGTCGAACTGCGAAATCGAGATGTTGTAGTTGTCGAGCAGGTACATGATCGGCACGTCTTCGATGCCGATATCGAGGCGGCGCACTTCCGAACCCCAGATCAGCTGCGCCAGGCCTTCGATGAAGAAGGTCAGACCGATGGTGGCCATGAACAGCGTGATCTCATGCTGTGCGACCAGCGGGCGAAGAACGATCCGTTCCGTCGCGAGGCCGAGCAGCACCATCGCACCCATGGTCAGCGGAATCGCGACCCACAGCGGCACGCCGAACTTGTCGATCAGGCCGACGCAGGTGAGCGCGGCGAAGAACACCATCGCGCCCTGCGCAAAGTTGAAGACGCCGGAGGCCTTGTA
>NZ_DASPLS010000010.1:0-27402 GCF_035627455.1 Noviherbaspirillum sp. | reverse complement strand
CTCCGCGCTGCGCTGCGCGGAAGCCACCGCGTCGTCGATCGCCTCTGCTTGGCCGGCCAGCGTGCGCAGGCCGATCAGGTTGTCCTCGACTTCGGCGAATGCCGCCAGCACGCTCTGCCGGTAAACGGCCACTGCTTCCTCCAGCACCGCTTCGCTACGCACGATGTTGTTGCGGTTGCGCCCGCCATCGAGGATCGGCAGCGAGGCGACCGCACCGAGCAGCCAGGTGCGGCTGCTCCAGGTGAAGACGTCGGACAGGTCGGCCGACTCGCCGCCGCCGGCGGCCGTCAGGCGCAGCGCCGGGAACCGTGCCGACCTGGCCACGCCGATGCGGGCATTGGCGGCGATCATTGCCTGCTGGGCGGCGGCAATGTCGGGCCGGCGTTCCAGCAGCGCCGACGGTAGTCCGGACGGGATGCCGGGCAGGTTCGATGCCAGCAGGGGATTGGTGTCGGCAGTGAATGCCGCAGGCGGCTTGCCGAGCAGCACGGCCAATGCATGCTCGAGCTGCGCACGCTGGCGCTCCAGCCCGATGGCATCGGCGCGGGTGGTCGCCAATTCCGTTCTGGCACGCGCCAGATCCAGTTCGCCGATGTCGCCGAGGTCGAAGCGGCGCTGGTTGATACGCACGTTTTCTTCGCGCAGCCTCACCGTCTCATTAAGGAACGCCAATTCCGCATCGGCAGCGCGCAACCGGAAATAGGTCTGCGCGACATCGGCCTGCACGGCCAGCAATACCGAGCGCAAGGTCGCTTCAGTGGCGGCGGCGTCGGCTTGCGCGGCGCTCACATTGGCGGCGACCCGGCGGAACAAGTCGACTTCGTAGTGTGCGGTGAGCTTGGCCTGGAACACGTTGCCCACCGCGACCGGCGTGCCGGCCGGCAGGCCGAGCGACACGTCGGAGGCGCGGCCGCGCTGGGCGCCGGCCTGCACGCCGACCTGCGGGATGCGGTCGGATTCGGCCACGCCGGCCAGTGCGCGCGCCTGCCTGACGCGGGCGGTGGCGGCGGCGAGGTTCTGGTTGGCAGCGGTGGCGTCGGCGATCAATGCTTCGAGCACGGGGTCGCCGAACGCCTTCCACCATTCGCCGCGCTCTTGCGCCTCGGCCGGTTGCGCCGGCTTCCACCTGCCGTCGACGGCGGCTTCCTTGAAGCCGGCAGGCACGTCGACGTCGGGCTGGTGGAAGGCTGGTGCCGCGCAGCCGGTCAGTACGAGCGCGGCGAAAATCGGCTTGAACTTGTGCAATCCCTGGAACATCATGCAACTCCTTCCGGCTTGGCCGTTACGGCTGCCGGTTTCTGTTTTTCGAAACGCTTGGCCAGCGTGCGCAGCAGCACGTAGAACACCGGCGTGAGGAACAGGCCGAACAGCGTCACGCCTAGCATCCCGGCGAACACCGCCACGCCCATTGCATGGCGCATCTCCGACCCCGCGCCGCTGGAGAACACCAGCGGCACCACGCCCATGATGAAGGCGATGGAGGTCATCAGGATCGGGCGCAGGCGCAGGCGGCACGCCTCGAGCGCGGCTTCGACGATGCTGCGGCCGTGGTCCTCCAGCTCGCGGGCGAACTCTACGATCAGGATCGCGTTCTTCGACGCCAGGCCGACCAGCACGAACAGCGCGATCTGCGTGAAGATGTTGTTGTCGCCGCCGGTGAGCTTCACCCCCAGCAGCGCGCACAGTATCGACATCGGCACGATCAGGATGACCGCCAGCGGCAGCGTCCAGCTTTCGTATTGCGCGGCCAGCACCAGGAACACGAGCAGCACGCACAGCGGGAACACGAACACCATGGTGTTGCCGGCCAGGATCTCCTGGTACGTCAGCTCGGTCCACTCATAGGTCACGCCCTTGGGCAGCACCTCCCTGGCGATGCGTTCCATCGCCGCTTGCGCCTGGCCGCTGGAGAAACCGGGGGCCGGGCCGCCGTTGATGTCGGCGGAGACATAGGCGTTGTAGCGCTGTACGCGGTCCGGGCCGTAGCTGTCCTTCACGCGCATCAGCGAGGACAGCGGAATCATCTCGCCTTTGCTGTTGCGCACCTTCAGCTGCGCAATGTCTTGCGCATGAGAACGAAACGGCGCATCGGCCTGCACACGCACCTGGTAGGTACGGCCGAACTGGTTGAAATCATTCACGTACAGCGAACCGAGGTTGATCTGCAGCGTCTGGTAGATGGTCGCCAGCGGCACGCCGAGTTGCTTGGCCTTGGTGCGGTCGATATCAGCGAACAGCTGCGGTACGTTGATCTGGTAGCTGGAGAACACGCCTGCAAGTTCCGGCGTTTGCCAGGCCTTCATCTGCAGTGCCTGCACCGCCTTGTAAAGCTCGTCGTAGCCGACATTGCCGCGGTCCTCGACCATCATCTTGAAGCCGCCGATCGTGCCCAGCCCGTTCACGGGCGGCGGAGGGAACACCATGATGAAGGCGTCCTGAATGCCGGCCAGCTTCTGGTTGATCTGTTGGGCGATCGCCATGCCGGAGAGCTCCGGCCCGCGGCGATTGTCAAAGGAATCGAGGCCGAAGAACACGATGCCGGCGTTCGGCGCATTGGTAAAGCCGTTGATTGACAGGCCCGGGAAGGCGATGGAGTCATGCACGCCGGGCACCGTCTTCGCGACATCTGACATCTTGCGAATGACGTCCTCGGTACGGTCCAGCGACGCCGCGTCGGGCAACTGGGCGAAGCCGACCAGGTATTGCTTGTCCTGCGCCGGCACGAAGCCGCTCGGCACCGACCTGAACACGAAGACCGCCGCGACGGCGAGCAGCACGTACACCACGAGTGCGGCCGACTTGCGGGCCAGCACCGATTTCACGCCCCCTTCGTAACGATGGGAAGCGCGATGGAAGACGCGATTGAAGCCGGCGAAGAAGCGGCCGAAGACGCGGTCCATGCCGCGCGTCAGCGCGTCCTTCGGTGCGTCATGCGGCTTGAGCAGCGTGGCGGCGAGGGCCGGCGACAAGGTAAGCGAGTTAAACGCCGAGATTACTGTCGAGATCGCGATCGTCAACGCGAACTGGCGGTAGAACTGGCCGGACAGGCCGGACACGAACGCGATCGGCACGAACACCGCGCACAGCACCAGAGCAATCGCGATGATAGGGCCGCTCACTTCCTTCATCGCCTGTACCGTCGCCTCGCGCGGTCCGAGGCCGTTGGCGATGTTTCGCTCGACGTTCTCCACGACCACGATGGCGTCGTCCACCACGATGCCGATGGCCAGCACCAGCCCGAACAGCGACAGCGTATTGATCGAGAAGCCGAAGCCGAGCAGCACCGCGAAGGTGCCGACGATGGACACCGGCACGGCCACGAGCGGAATGATGGAGGCACGCCAGGTCTGCAGGAAGACGATCACCACCAGCACCACCAGCGCCACTGCTTCCAGCAGCGTGTGGATCACCGCGCGGATCGATTCGCGCACGAATTGCGTCGGGTCGTAGACCACGCTGTAATCTACCCCTTCGGGGAAGTCCTTCTTCAGTTCTTCCATCTTGGCGCGCACGTCAGCCGAGAGCTGCAGGGCGTTGGATTGCGGCGCTTCAAAGATGGCGATGGCGGCGGCCGACTTGTTGTTCAGCAGCGAACGCAGCGCATAGTCGTTGGAGCCGAGTTCGACGCGCGCCACGTCCTTCAGCAGCGTGACGGATCCATCGGCGCCGGTGCGCACGATGATGCTTTCGAAATCCTCCACCGATTGCAGCCGGCCCTGCGTATTCACCGTGAGCTGGAATTCCGCATTTCTTGAAGGCGCCGCGCCGATGACGCCGGCGGCCACCTGCACGTTTTGCTCGCGGATTGCGGCCACCACGTCGCCTGCGGTCATGTTGCGGGCCGCAACCTTCTGCGGGTCGAGCCACACGCGCATCGCGTAATCGCCGGCGCCGAACAGCAGCACCTCGCCCATGCCCGAGATGCGGGCAAGCTGGTCCTTGATGTTAAGCACCGCGTAGTTGCGCAGGTAGACGTCGTCATAACGGCCGTTGGGGGAGGAGAGGTGCACCACCATCGTGAGATTGGGCGAGCTCTTCGCCGTGGTCACGCCGATCTGGCGCACCTCTTCAGGCAGGCGCGGCAACGCCCGCTGCACGCGGTTCTGCAGCTGGCTTTCGGCCTGCTCGACGTTGGTGCCGATCTTGAAGGTGACGGTCAGCATCAGCGAGCCGTCGGAGGTGGCCTGCGAGGACATGTACAGCATGTTCTCGATGCCGTTGATCTGTTCCTCGAGCGGCGCGGCAACCGTCTCGGCGATCACTTTCGGGTTCGCGCCCGGATACTGGGCGCGCACCACGACCGACGGCGGCACCACTTCCGGATATTCGGAGATCGGCAGCTTGAAGATCGCCAGCGCACCGGCGACGAAGATGATGATCGACAGCACTGCCGCGAAAATGGGGCGGTCGATGAAGAAGCGTGAGAAGTTCATGGGGTTCTCGTGTCGAAAGAGAAAAAGCACCGCCCGCGCCCGGCTTCTGCCGGGCGGCATCCTTGCTATGAAAGGGGGCGGTCAGCCGATGGCGCGCGCCGCGCGTTTCAGGACTTGTCCTTGGTCTGCGCGTCGGGCGTCTTGCTCGCCGTTTTCGGTGCGTCGCCCTTCGGCTTCGGGTCCTTGCCGCCGACGGTGAGCGCCGCATCCATCGGCACCGTCTCGGCCGTCACCGGCGCGCCGGGGCGCACGCGCTGCAGGCCGTTGACGATTACCTTCTCGCCCGGCTTGACGCCCTCGCGCACCACGCGCATGCCGTCGATCACCGGCCCCAGGCGCACCGGCCGGTACTCGGCCTTGCCGTCCGGCGTGACGACATAGACGAACTTGCGGTTCTGGTCGGTGCCGACCGCCCGCTCTGCCACCAGCGTCGCATTCGCGCCCGCGCCGGCCGGGATCAGCTGCACCCGGGCAAACAGGCCCGGCGCCAGCGCATTGTCGGCATTCTTGAACACCGCCCGCATGCGCACGCTGCCGGTGGCCGGATCGACGCGGTTGTCGACGAACTCCAGCTTGCCTTCATGCGGGAAACCTTCCTCGTTGGCGAGCCCCACGCGCACCGTCACCGGCTGTCCCTTGCGAGCCTGGGTGCCGACCCGCAGGAAGGCGTCTTCGTCGCCATCGAAGCTGGCGTAGACAGGGTTGCTCGACACCACCGAGGTCAGCACCACGCTGGCATCGACCAGGTTGCCAAGCGTGACTTCCGCCTTGCTCACGCGGCCGTCGATCGGCGAATGCACCTTGGTGAAGCCGAGGTTCAGCCTGGCAGCCTCGTAGGCGGCCTGGGCGGCGCGGGCGGTCGCGTCCAGCTCCTTGTAAGCGGACGCCTTCTCGTCGGCCTCGCGCTGCGAAATTGCCTTGTCGGCCACCAGCTTCTCGGCCCGTGTCAGTTCCAGCCTGGCGAGGTCCGCCTTGGCGCGCGCGGCCAGCGCGGCCGCTTCGGTACGGCTGGCTTCGGCCTGATAGGGGCGCGGGTCGATCACGAACAGCACATCGCCCTTCTTCACTTCCGCGCCCGGCTTGACGTTCACCGCGGCGATGAAGCCGGACACGCGGGGGCGGATCTGCACCTGTTCCACCGCCTCAAGGCGGCCGGAAAACTCCTGGGTTTCGACGACCGGTTTCTCCAGCACCGCGGCGGCGGTGATCGGCGGGCCGGCATTCTGCTGCGGCGCTTCCTTGGCGGCCGGCTCGCCACAGGCGGCCAGCACGAGGGCGGCAATGGCCGAAAGCGCAAGACCGCCCGCGGCGATGAAAGAGTTGGAGTGATGTTGCATGGCGTATCCCTTCTTCGTGTTTTCCTTGTTGTTCGTAGTATCAACCCTCCCGTTATGGGAAGGTCAAGCGCCGTGTTCGTTGCGCGTGTCCTGCCCGGCAAGGAACGCGGCGATGGTGTCCAGCACCTCGTCCTTGTGCACGCAGTTGCAGCGCGCATTCGGCTCGCGCAACGGGAGCGGACCGAGCCGCTTCGCCGTCACCGGAATGCCTGCGGCCGCCAGCTTGGCGCCGTATTGTTCGGCTTCGTCGCGCAGCGGATCATCGTGCGCGGAAAGCACCAGCGCCGGCGGCAGCCCCTTCATGCGGCTCGACTGCAGCGGGCAGGCATACGGATGCGTGCGGTCCACCGCCCGCGGGAGGTAGTCTCGGTACCCGGCGGCGCATGCCTCGGCCTCGCGCTCGGTGCCGTCGGCGTTGGAGACCTGCCGCATCGAGCAGCTCGTCAGGCCCGGGTCCAGCATCGGCATGATGAGCAGCTGCGCAGCCAGCGCCGGGCCGCCGCGGTCCCGCGCCAGCAGGGCCGATACCGCTGCGAGGTTGCCGCCGGCCTCAATGCCGGCCGTCACCAGGCGCGAGCCGTCCCAGCCGAGGCGGGCGCGCTGACGCGCGGCCCACTTCAGCACCGCATGCGCATCTTCCACCGCGGCCGGGAACGGCGCCTCGGCGGGCAGCGTGTAGCTGCTGGCCAGCACGCGCCAGCCACTGCGCTGCGCGAGCAGCTGCAGGAAACTGTCGACCTCGTCGAGGTCGGCGCGCAGGAAGGCGCCCGGCGGGAAGAAGACCAGCAGGCCGTCGCGGCGTGCGCCCGCCGGCGTATACAGGCGGGCGGCCAGCTTGCCGTGCGCGCCTTGTGCTTCGAGGTCGCGCTGCTGCACGGCCGGGCTTACCATTCCATTCATGACGCGTCCCTTTCCGGGAGCGAAGCGAACACGCGCCGCGCCATGTCTTCGAAGCCGATGTACTCGGCGCTCACCGCTCCGCTGCCGCCTGCGAGGGAACCGCTGAATGCGATGCCCGCCGCGCCTGACGAAGCCAGCACAGCGACTGCAGCGGCAAAAGTTGCATCTTGTAATGTCATGGCGCTCTCCTTCAGGGGCTGATGCGACGCAGGATAACTTTGTTCTACAATCTGAATAAATAACCTTGCAATGAATTGATTGTTCAGAAATCTGAACAATGGCGCAAAAGGAGGCAGGAAATGGACAAGCTCCAGGCCATGGAGGTCTTCGTACAGGTGGTCGATGCGGGTAGTTTCACCCGTGCGGCGGACAACATGCAGCTGCCCAAGGCAACGGTTTCTACGCTGATTCGCAACCTCGAGCAGGAATTGCGGGCCAAGCTGCTGAACCGGACGACACGCCAGATCAGCGTGACGCCCGACGGCGCGGCATATTACGAGCGCTGCATGGCCATCCTTGCAGACGTACGCGACGCTGAGGAAGCGCTTTCACAGTCCAAGGCCAGCCCGCGCGGACGCCTGCGGGTGGAGGCGCCGGCCGGCCTGGCCCGCACACTGCTCATCCCGGCGCTGCCGAGCTTCTTCGAGCGCTATCCCGACATCGAACTGGAAATGGGCTGCACCGACCGCACGGTAGACCTGATCGAGGAAGGGGTGGACTGCGCGGTGCGCGGCGGCGAACTGGCCGATTCCACGCTGGTGGCGCGCCGCGTCGGCAGCATCGCACTCGCCACCTGCGCCACGCCGTCGTACCTCGCGCTGCACGGCACGCCCACGCATCCCAACGATCTGTTGCAGCACCGCTGCATCAACTACTTCTCTGCCCGCACGGGCAAGATCCACGAGTGGGTGTTCATGCGCGGGGACGAGCGCCTGCAGCTGCGCGTGCCGGGACGGATGGCGATCAACGATTCCAACGGTTACCTTTCGGCTGGCCTCGCCGGACTGGGCATCGGGCAGATGGCCGCCTACACCGTCAAGCCCTTTATCCAGTCGGGCCTGCTCGAGCCATTGCTGACTGACTGGTGCTCCAGCGCCGTGCCTATGCATGTGGTGTACCCGCAAAACCGCCATCTTTCGGCAAAAGTGCGGGCTTTCGTCGAATGGGTGTCGGAACTGCTGAGCGATGAAGAAAAGATGCGCACCGGCTTGCATGACTGCCCGCGCCGCAGAGAGCCAGTGAGCGAAACGGCGCAGGCTAGACCTGCCACTGCTTAGGGGTAAGGGATAAGGGTCAGCAACGTGTACTAAAGGACTGCATCTGCTGGCTGGACCGGAGAGTTAGTTGAAAAGGGCCATATCTGTGAGGGTCGAACACCGTACTTTTCCAGACTTAACCACAAAAACAAGTAAATTTCTCAGGATTTAGTCACCATCATTCCCATGCACTACCGGTCCCCCGAGCAATCCGGCGTCGGCACGGATAATGTCTCTTACCGCGGGATCGTCGGCTATCTCATTTAATGCGGCCTGCGCGATTATCCCCATAGGTCCGCCGGGCGGAACGCTTCTGGCAAGCTGGTAGAACCGGGACATGAGGACGTGGTATCGCTTGATCTCCCGCAACAGCGCGGCCACGTCCTTGTCACCTTTCCGGCGCTCGCCGATGGCTTTCAGCTCGTCAAGGGAGATGGGAGGTTTGAGGGGCATGTAGTCATTTTAGCCTTTCTGCTGGCGGGCAGTATCGATGGCCTTTTTGCTCTTCCGCAAACCGATCGTTCTGCGCTTGAACCGCGGCGACATCCACACTGTGCATGCCCTCGCAAGTTGAAATTGTCACCACGATAAAGACATCGGCCAAAACAAGGCCGTTACTGCCTTTGCAGGAATGTGAATTTCTTGTGTGCGAGCTTGCATATGCGGTCTATCAGTATTCGACGCCAATCAGTATCAACCGCTGACCTTTTATGCTCGGCCCCCTAGCTGCCGCCCATGCAGCCGCAGATGATCCTCCACAAAGCTCGAAATGAAGTAATACCCATGATCATAACGATCATGCCTGCGCAGCGTGAGCGGCTGGCCCACCGCCGCGCACGCGGCCTCCAGCAGTTCCGGCCGCAACTGCTCCTGCAGGAACTTGTCGCCCATCCCCTGATCGACCAGGATCCCGTCCGGGTACGGCGCGGTTTTTTGTTCTCGCAGCAGCGCCGCCGCATCATGGTTCGCCCACATGCTTTCGTCGCTCCCGAGGTACCGCGCGAACGCCTTGCGTCCCCACGGCACCTGGCTGGCGGCGCTGATCGGCGCAAACGCGGAGACTGAGCGGAACAGCCCGGGGTGCCGCAACGCGAGCACCAGCGCGCCGTGGCCGCCCATCGAATGCCCCATCACGCCGACCCGCTCGCGGTCGACCTGCAAATCGCCGGTCACGATCTCGAGCAGTTCGCGCGTGACGTAGCTTTCCATCCGGTAGTGCCGCGACCAGGGTTCCTGCGTGGCGTCGAGATAGAAGCCGGCGCCGACGCCAAAATCCCAGTCGTCCGCTTCGCCGGGATGGTTGGCGCCGCGCGGGCTGGTGTCCGGCGCCACCAGGATCAATCCTTCGCGCGCCGCGTAGCGCTGCGCGCCTGCCTTGATCATGAAGGTTTCTTCGGTACAGGTGAGTCCGGCGAGGCAGAGGACTGCCGCGCATGGCGTTCCTTGGGTAGCCTGCGGCGGCAGGTAGATGGAGAAGCGCATCGGCAGGCCGATTTCGCGCGACGGGTGCCGGTAGAAGCGCTGCACGCCGCCGAAGCAGGCATGTTCGCTCAGCAGTTCGAGGCCTTGCGCGCTCATTCGTACATCACGACGGAACGGATCGATTCGCCGCGCTTCATCAGGTCGAAGCCGTCGTTGATCCGGGCCAGCGGCAACTTGTGCGTGATCAGGTCGTCGATGTTGATCTTGCCTTCCATGTACCAGTCGACGATCTTCGGCACGTCGGTGCGCCCGCGCGCGCCGCCGAAGGCGGATCCCTTCCATACGCGGCCGGTCACGAGCTGGAACGGACGCGTGCCGATCTCGGCGCCGGCTTCGGCGACGCCGATGATGACCGACTGGCCCCAGCCCTTGTGGCAGCATTCGAGCGCCTGCCGCATCACCTTGGTATTGCCAATGCATTCGAACGAATAATCGGCGCCGCCGTCGGTCAGCTGCACGATGTGGTCGACGAGATTATCGACTTCCTGCGGATTGACGAAATGCGTCATGCCGAACTTGCGCGCCATCGCTTCGCGCGCCGGGTTGAGGTCCACGCCGATGATCTTGTCGGCGCCGACCATGCGCGCGCCCTGGATCACGTTCAGGCCGATGCCGCCAAGGCCGAACACCACCACGTTCGCTCCCGCTTCCACCTTCGCGGTGAACACGACTGCGCCGATGCCGGTCGTCACGCCGCAGCCGATGTAGCAGATCTTGTCAAACGGCGCGTCCGGGCGCACCTTCGCAACCGCGATCTCGGGAACGACAATGTAGTTGGAAAACGTCGACGTGCCCATGTAATGCAGAATGGGTTTGCCGCCAAGCGAGAAGCGCGACGTGGCATCCGGCATCAAGCCTTTGCCTTGGGTGGCGCGGATCGCCTGGCAGAGATTGGTCTTGCGCGACAGGCAGAATTTGCATTGCCGGCATTCGGGCGTGTACAGCGGAATCACATGGTCGCCGACCGCGATGCTTTTCACGCCCGCGCCGGCCTCGACCACCACACCCGCGCCCTCATGGCCGAGGATGGCCGGAAACAGGCCTTCGGGGTCGGCGCCGGACAGTGTGTAGTAATCCGTGTGGCAAATGCCGGTTGCCTTCACCTCGATCAGGACTTCGCCGGCGCGCGGACCTTCGAGATCCACTTCTTCGATGGAGAGCGGCTTGCCGGCTTCCCATGCGACTGCAGCTTTCGTCTTCATGCGGACCTCTCCAGAACTGGGCGGCGGTTGGCGCCGGGCAATGGCGATTTCGACAGTTAAGTGATTAGATGGAAAATCCCTGCTAAGTTCGCTGCGGTTTTCCTGCTTGAAGCCGCCCGCCGTGCGTTGTGCTTGCCGCTTCCGTGTATGCCTAGCCGGTGCGCGCCTCGACCATTTTCCGCAGCTGTTCGCCGAGCTGTCCGATCAGTTGCGTGCGGCGCGTCGGGTTTGCGGCGGCGCGACGCGGGCGCTGCGCCCAGTCCGGGTGGCCGCGCGCGGCCTGCAGTCTGGAAAGCAGTGGCTTGAGTTCCGCTGGTTCGGCAGGCCGCCCGGCTGTGACCTTCCCCTGTGCGGCATGCCCGCGCAGCTCCAGTGCGGCCAGCAGCGCGACCATGTGCGCGGCCAGCACGAACAGCACTTCGTTTTCCAGCGTGAGTTCCTGCACGCCGCGCACCTTGTTGGCGAGCCTGCGCCCGAACTGGCCCCAGCCCTGGCTGGCGAGGCCGCCGATTGCGGCACCGGCGGCGGTGGCCGCGCCGAGCGACATTCCCGCGAACGCGATGTCGGCGGTGAGCCCGACCGCCGCGCCGACGGCGGCGCCGGTGCCGAGCTTGCGGCCGGCGTCGCGCAGGGTTTCGGGATTGAACAAGTCGTCTTCCCAGCGGCCGTCGAGCCCGGGCAGCGTGGCGGCGTCGGCGTCGCCGGGGCGAAAACCGTATACCGCCAGCAGGTCGTCGACCGCGGTGCGCGACGCGAGCAGCACGGCCGCGCGAAAGTCGCGGACGAAGCCCTCGCGCCGCGGCTCGTCCGCATAATCTTCCTCGGAAATCGGCTGCCGCATCGCGGCCAGCGACACCAGCAGGTCGGCGACGATGGTGCGCGCCGCTGCCTGCCGTTCGCGCCGCTGCTGCTCCAGGTGCTCCACCACGCGCATCAGGTCGGGGCGGCGTTCGCGCAGCAGCGTGGCCATGTCCTGGTACAGCAGCCGCTCCGAGCCGACGAAGGGCGCGACCGCGTCGAACTGCACGCAGGCATGCATGTTGTATGCGGCCAGCGTTTCCAGCCACTCCGTCTTGCGGCTGTCCGGCTCGCGCACGAAATTCAGCACCGGCATGACCGGCCTGGCGCACCAGGTCAGGATCTCGATTTCGGCGCGGAACTTCGGCAATACCGGCTCGCGCGTATCGATCACATACATGCCGGCATCGACCTCGAGCATCTTGCGCAACACCTTGGCTTCCTGCTCGAAGTCGCGGTTCGCTTCCGGCCCGCGCAGGAAGGCGCGCACCCGGTCCGGCGGCGTCGGGCATCCCTCCAGCGCCTTCATGTAATCCAGAAGGGTGACCGCGTCCTCCAGCCCTGGCGTGTCGAAGAATCGCACCGCGCTCGCGCCGCCCACCTTGAGGTCGACCGACTCCACATGGCGCGTCGTCCCCGGGCGGTCCGATATCTCGCCGAACGCGATTCGCCGCGTGAGGGTACGCAACAACGATGTCTTGCCGGCGTTGGTATGGCCGACGACGGCAACCTCGATCAACTCAGCCAAGGGCACCTCCCATCCAGTCCGCGGCACTGGCGCCGTCCGTGAAGCAACGGATGTCCGCCAGGCCGGACTGCGACAACCATGCATTCCAGCGCTGCGCGCCATGCTCCTGCCCGGCGGGTTCGAGCAGCAGCGCGGTGTGACCCGCATGGCGCGCGGCTTCGCGCAGGAAACGTTCGGTGCCGCGATCCGGCGTGGATGCGGCGTGACAGACGACCAGCAGCGTGCGTGGGCGCAGGCTGCCGAGCCGGTCGAGCAGCGCGCGCCGCTCGGCGCCGCTGCCGGCGATCTGCTCGACCAGCGTCAGCCCCGGCGGCAGCGGCTGCGGCGGCCATGCGGTTTCCGCCGGCAGTTCGAAACCGACCACCGCGCCGGCAGCGTTTTCGCTGGCAGAGGCGGCCGGTGCTGCGCGCTCCCCGGCGGGAGGCCGGTGCTCCTCGTCCACCACCACCGGCTGTTCCATGTCTTCGAAACGCACCAGCAGCTTCCGGTAATACGGGTCAGCGGTGTCGAGATGCATGCGCCGCACGCCGCGCCGCCATGCGGCCCAGCTCGCGATGCCGAGCACGACGCGCGGCAACAGGCCATAGACCAGGATGCAACCGATCAACCACCAGGCCCAGGCACGCTGGTTGGTGCCGGGGGCGGATGGATCGCGCAGCGTGGCCATGTCGGGCAAGGGAAAGCCGAGCCAGGAGGGCAGGGTGCCGGTAAGCGTGACGAAGCGCACGAAGAAACCGGGGTCGAGGATGGTGGTTTCCCATGTGAGGCGGTATGCCTGGAACGAGAAGGCGAATACCACCGCGGCCAGCACCAGCAGGAATGCGGCTGCCCATACCGCATGGCTGACGATGCCGAACGCCCACGGCAGCAGGCGAGCGCGCTGCAGCAGGCGGTGCGCGGCATGCGCCATGGTCAGCGCCTGCGGATGACGTTCGCCCGGCAGGCGGGCGAGCATCCAGAGCAGGATGTTGCCGAAGGAAAGGTATCCGAACAAGCCGGCGCCGCTGCGGGATATTGCCGCCAGCAGCCAGATGACGAGGGTGAGCGAGGGCAGCGCGAGCAGCGCGAAGAACGCCGTCACCGCATTGACGGTGCGGCCGCTGCCGATCACCGCGGCCGCCGTGCCGTAGGCGGTCAGGAATGCCAGCAATGCCAGCAGCAGCACGGAGAACCGTGCCGCGTGGCGCCAGCGCATTAGTTCACGGTCCAGCTTCAGGCGCCCGGCGAGCAGCTTTGCGCGCATCAGCAGGCGCTCCTCGCCACCGTTTGCGTTGTGGAATGCTTCCCGCAGCAGGTCCTGGTCTTCCAGAGGGCCATCCTGCTCGATGAGGCGGATCGTCTCCGCAAGCAGGATGGCGGCCGGGCGGTCACGCGGCGCGGGGCCGGCGCGGCCAGGACCGGTGAACGAGGCTGGCGATGGCGGCGACGCTGTGCGGGAGACAGTCATGCGCAAATAGTAGCAGTGGCGTGAAGGCGCAACCGGGGCGACGTCAAGCCGCGTTATTCCTTCCGGCAGGCCGCGGGGATTCTGCATTGCCCAGCGCCTGCCGGTTAAGACTTTTCGCGCCAGAACCGCTCCAGAATCGGCTTCGTGCTGATGCCGTGGATATAGATCGATAGCATCACGACGGTCAGCGTGATTTGCGCCAGTTCCCGCGCCAGGTTTTCCGGCAAGCCATGCTGGATGGCGTACATCAAATAATAAATCGAGCCGATGCCGCGCACCCCGAACCAGGCGGTGATGGCGCGCATGCGCATCGATGTGTCGGTGCCGGCGAGCCCGAGCAACACGCTGACCGGGCGCGCCACAAGAAACACAAAGGCCGCCACCGCAACCGCGCGCCAGCTCCAGGCACCAAGGTAGATCATGCCGCCCAGCAGAAGCACCAGCATCAGTTCGGACAAACGCTCGAGATGTTCCTTGAATACCAGCGCCTCGGCGCTGACGGTAAGCGGCGCCTGGTGATCCGGACTGGTCACGGCGGCGACCGACTTCGATGTATCCGATTCCAGCAAGCCCTCGCGGTCGCGCGGCGCGCCGGCAAGGCGCAGTTCCATGTGGCGCAGGGCGACGCCGGCAAAGAATACGGCAAGGAATCCCCAGGCTTTCAGCCACAGGCTCAAGCCGTAGACGACGGCAATCAGGCCAAGTCCGACGAGGTCATCGAGCACTTCGTGCTTGGGCTCGATGCCGCGCAGCGACCATCCAATGCGCGCAAGGAGCGCGCCGCCGGCGGCGCCGATCAGGATCGCACCAAGGGTGGCCCAAGCCACATCCATCATCAGCCATTTTTCGCCCGTGCTGCCGATTTCGTGCAATCCGAGCAGGCCAAGCCCCAGCATGACAAAAGGAAACGCGCTGCCGTCATTCATGCCTGCTTCCGAGGTCAGGATGAATCGCAGCCGGTCGTTGTCGCCGGCGTGCCGGACCTGAACGTCGGTCGCAAGCACAGGGTCGGTCGGCGCCAGGATCGCGCCAAGCAGGATGCCGGCGCCCCAGGGGAGCTGAAGTACGTAGTAACAGAATGCCGCGACCAGGCCGACGGTAATTGTCATCGACATCCAGGCCAGGCGGAACGACGGCCGCCATCGTTCCCATGTAACGGGGACGGGCATTTTGACGCCGGCCGAAAAGAGCGAAATCAGCACCGCGATTTCCGTCACCACCTCCAGTACGGCGGATTGCTGCAGCGGATCGAAATGAAAGATGCCGAGGAAAGTCGGGCCGAGAAGCAATCCGACGGTCAGGTAGAAGATCGCCGAGGTGATGGGTACGCGTGCGATGGTCGTTGCTGCAAGCCCGCGGGCGAGCATCAGGAAGCCAATCAAAACGAACCACTGGGCATTGGTCATGGGAAATGAGGACAGATGTTTGAATAGTGACTACCGCTGTCTGACCATCCCTTGATGCAATTTGCTCCTTTATCACGATGCAAATTACCCTTTGCTCAAACAGGCATTAGGCGGAGCGTCGTCGCGTAATGCGAGCTGGTGGTTCCTGGTGGACAGGCAATGATTGCATACGCGATCAAATGGCGAAATGTCATGCTTTTTTGCCATGCAGGCAGCGGGACTTTGCCAATGAAGCAGCCGGTGCGTAGCGCATCATGCCGGTCGGTCATCGTTCGATCTTGCCAATATCTTCATTAATTCACGAAGTCAATTTTTTTCTCAAGAACGGCCACCGGCTGCCGATATTCCTTGAGCTACATCAAATTGCTTCAAGGGAGCCCCATGTTTCAAAATCTTTCCATCAAAGCACGCCTCGTCGGCGTGCTTTTTTTTCTTTGTTTGCAATTGATCATCGGCGCTCTGCTCGGGATCGGAAACCTGAGTGTTGCGAACGATTCGATGAAATCGATTTACGATGACCGGCTGGTGCCGTTGGGGCAACTGGATCAGATTGTCCGCTTGCTCAACCGCAACGAGCTGTCGGTCGCCAAGGCGATTTCGGATGACCCGAAAGAGGCGGCGCAGCTGATGAATGAAGTGGACGAGAATATACGGCGCGCGTCAGCGGTATGGGATGCGTATATGGCGACTTACCTGACGCCGGAAGAAAAGAAGCTCGCCCTGCAGTTTGCGGAGGACAGAAAGAAGTTTGTCAGCGAGGCGTTGATGCCCGCAGTCGCGGCGATCCGCGCGCAAGATGTCAAACTGGCGACGGAAATTCTGCATGGCCCGATGGAAAAGATGTTCGAGCCGGTGCGGCGCGGAATCAACGACCTGATCCAGCTGCAGCAGGACGTAGCCAAGCGCGAGTTCGAAGAGTCGCAAGAGACATATCTGCTGGTGCGCAACAGCTGCATCGCCGGCCTGCTCGTCGGCCTGCTGTTCGCGGCGGCCGTCGGTTACTGGCTGTTGCGCGCGATCTCTCGGCCGCTGGAGCAGGCGATCACGATTGCCGATGGCATCGCATCCGGCGACCTCACGCAATCCTTCCCGCGAGCGTCGAAAGATGAAATGGGCCGCTTGCTGTCGGCATTGAAGAACATGAACGACAGCCTGGTCAGGATCGTCGTGCAGGTGCGCTCCGGCACCGACACGATTGCGACGGCGTCCAGCCAGATCGCCGCCGGCAACCACGACCTGTCGTCCCGCACCGAGGAACAGGCCAGTTCGCTGGAAGAGACGGCGTCGTCGATGGAAGAGCTGACGTCCACCGTGAAGCAGAATGCCGACAACGCGCACCAGGCCAATTCGCTCGCGGTGTCCGCGTCCGATGTCGCCGGCAAGGGCGGCACGGTGGTGTCGGAGGTGGTGCACACGATGGAAGCGATCAACGACTCTTCCAAGAAGATCGTCGACATCATCGCTGTGATCGATGGCATCGCGTTCCAGACGAATATTCTCGCGCTCAATGCGGCGGTCGAAGCGGCACGCGCGGGCGAGCAGGGGCGCGGCTTCGCGGTCGTCGCAGGGGAGGTGCGCACGCTCGCGCAGCGTTCCGCAAACGCCGCCAAGGAAATCAAGACCCTGATTCAAGACTCCGTGGAAAAGATCGGCACCGGCGCCCGGCTGGTCGACCAGGCCGGCGTGACGATGCAGGAGATCGTCGACAGCGTCAAGCGCGTAAGCGACATCGTGAGCGAGATCACGGCCGCGTCGCGCGAGCAAACCGCCGGCATCGAGCAGATCAACCAGGCGATTGCGCAGATGGACCAGGTCACGCAGCAGAATGCATCACTGGTGGAAGAGGCGGCAGCCGCATCGGAATCGATGCAGAACGAGGCGAAGAAACTGGCCGAAACCGTCGACGTGTTCAAGGTGCATGGCGGACCGTCGGCCGCTCCGGTCCGGAGCGCGCCGCCGGTGCCGGCGCTGCGGCGGACGAGTGCGGTGCCGGCTGTGCGGCCCACTGCCGTTGTGCGCAACACGCATGCGCGAGGCGATGAATGGGAAGAGTTCTAGCAGATCGTCCCGGACGAATCCGATGAGCGGGGTAGGGTGGGTGGGGCCGCCGAGGCGGAGCGAAGCGAAACCCGCCGTGCGCGCGAGTACGGAGAATGGCGGGGTTCGCTCCGCTTTACCCCGGCGTACCCGCCCCGCGATCCGGTGCTGATCCGATTCCCTCTGCGACTCGAAAAAAAATCCGTGATTTCCGGACACGCCTTCGGTATATTTGAATACAAGTACTAGATAGCCATCGATAAGGTTGTCAGCGCCCCGCATCTTACTTCAGATGGCATTGCGGATGCCGCGATTTCCGTCCTAACAAGTCGGGCATTGATATGCGGGTCATGTCTCCTATTTTCCGCATGGCGGTTCTCGCCGCCGTGCTCTGGTCAACGGTGGTCGCGCTGTCGCTCGGATGGAGCTTCGTGCAATCGGAACGCCAGATGCTCCAGCTGGCCGAGGTGGAAGCCAAGTCCAACCTGAAGCGCGACCTCGCATTCCGGCGCTGGGCCACCGGCCGCGGCGGCCTGTATGCGAGGGTCACCGATTCGGCCCGCCCCAATCCCTTCCTCGCGCATATCCCCGACCGTGATGTCATGCTTCCCGACGGCGGCATGCTGACCCTGTACAACCCCGCCACGATGCTGCGCGAGATCAAGACCGAACAAGCGGAGCTGTACGGCACGCTGGCGCGGATTACCGGCGAAAAATACCTCAACCCCATCAACGCGCCCGACGAATGGGAGAAAAAGGCGCTTGCGATCATCAAGCAGACCGGCCAGGACTACAGCGAAGTGACCCGCATCGACGGCAAGCCCTACCTGCGCCGTATCCAGCCGATGATGATGGAAGAGGGCTGCATGAAGTGCCACGCCTGGAGCGGCATCAAGGTCGGCGAAATGCGCGGCGCGACGGACATCGCGATTCCGCTGTCGCCGTACGGAAGCGTGGCGGCGCAATCCCGGATCGTGCTCGGCCTGACCCACGGCGGCATCTGGCTGCTCGGGCTGGTCGTCATCGGCTTCATCGCGCGCCGCAGCGCGACGCACACCGACCAGCTGAGCGCTCACCAGGCCGTGCTCAACAAGTTCAAGCAAGCCGTAGAGCAGAGCGCCAGCGGTGTGGTGATCACCGATGCACGCGGCAACATCGAGTACATCAACAGGAAGTTTTGCGAAGTGAACGGCTATGCGCCGGAAGAAGTCCTCGGCAGGAATCCTCGCCTGCTGAAGTCCGGCGAAACCGACGACGCGATTTATCAGGAGATGTGGAGCGCGCTGTCCGAACGCAAGGAGTGGCGCGGAGAATTCAAGAACCGGAAAAAATCCGGCGAAGTGTACTGGTGCATGGAATCCATTTCGCCGATCATCGACGCCTCCGGCGCGATCACGCACTTCGTCGCGGTGATCGAGGATATCAACGACAGGAAGTTTGCGGAAGCCACCATCCGCCAGCTCGCGCTGTACGATCCCCTCACCGAACTGCCGAACCGCCGCCTGCTGCGCGAGAAACTGGATCAGGCCTTCGCCTGGAGCCAGCGCGCGGGCAAGCGGGTTGCGTTGCTCTATCTCGACCTTGACCGGTTCAAGGCAATCAACGACACGCTCGGCCACCACACCGGCGACCTGCTGCTGAAAGCGGTTGCGCGCCGGTTCTCCGGCTCCCTGCGCCGGAATGACACCCTGGCCCGGCTGGGCGGCGACGAATTCGCCGTGGTCGTCGGCGACGTCGATACCGAGGCCGACGCGGCTGCGGTCGCGGAAAAGCTGCTGGAAGCGGCCGGCGAGCCGTTCGTGATCGAAGGCCGCGACCTGTATGTCACGGTCAGCATCGGCATCAGTCTGTTCCCCACCGATACCGACAGCCTGGATACCTTGCTGCGCAACGCCGACGTCGCGATGTACCACGCGAAGGAGTGCGGCAAGAACCGGTACCAGTTTTTCGGCGAAGGGCTGGCATTACGCGTATCCCGCCAGTGGGATATCGAAAGCGGCCTGCGCCGTGTCACCGAGCGCAACGAGCTGTTCGTCGAATACCAGCCTAAGATGGAAATCGGCAGCGGCCGCGTGTACGGGATGGAAGCGCTGGTGCGCTGGGATCACCCGACGCTCGGGCGGATTGCCCCGGACCGCTTCATACCGGTTGCGGAGGAGACCGGCGACATCGAGCAGATCGGCGAGTGGGTGTTGCAGGCGGCGTGCGCGCAGGCGCAGCGCTGGCGCGAACTCGGTCATCCGCTGCTGCTGTCGGTCAACCTGTCGGCGGTGCAGTTCCGCGCGCCGGACCTGCATGACAAGATCGATGCGGTGCTGAAGCGGACCGGTTTTCCGGCCAAGGCGCTGGAGCTGGAGATTACCGAAAGCGCGATCATGAACAATCCCGACCAGGCGGTGGAGACGATGCGCGCGGTGCGCGCGCTCGGGGTGAGCATTGCGATCGACGACTTCGGCACCGGTTATTCCTCGCTGAGCCAGCTGAAGCGCTTCCCGGTCAGCGTGCTGAAAATCGACCGTGCATTCGTCCGTGATATCACGCATGACAACGAGGACAGGGCGATCGCACGCGCGGTGATTGCGCTGGCCAAGACCATGCATCTGTCCGTCATTGCGGAGGGAGTGGAAACGGCGCAACAGCTTGCACTGCTCAGGGAAATGGAATGCGACTGCATCCAGGGCTATCTCCTGTCGAGGCCGCTGCCGCCCGACGCATTCGAAGCCTTCATCCTGTCCGCTGCCGCAAATCAGGACAAGACGGGAGATTGCACCGCGCCGGGCGAAGCCGGCCTGGCATCCGACTACGTCGTGTAGGCTTGCCCCAGGGCCGTCGCCAGTTGGCTGCCGGCGCCGCTTTGCACCGAGTCATCGCCTGGAGGCAGGGTTGCCGCGGACGATCCGCGCCATTTGCTCAAGTCGTCTCGCGGTATCGGCTTAGCCCCGCGCCGCGGCAGAGATGTTTTCGAAAAACCAATAGCTGGAAAATCTCCCTGAGCTGGATTCTGCCCGGGCAAGGTGTTTCCACGAAATTCTGCGACTTCGGATGAGGCGGCCGCCCCAAGCATGGCGGGGAAGACCGAAACAGTCGCGCCCTTACTCCTTATTTCGCGCCTGTCGGCGGCTGCGCCGGACCGGCGGATGCGAACTCGTAGGCCAGCTCCGTGATCTGTCCGCGCCAATACGGATACGGCCCCTCAGGAAGCTCCCAGGCCACTTCGCCGTCCATCGGCACCAGCATCCCGTCGTGCTGCCGGTAGTTCCAGAACCGTCCATGCCATGCGGTGGGAACGATACGGCCGCCGACAGTCCGCCCGCGCGAAGCGGCTCGCACGCTGTCGATGGTGCCGTCCTCGGAAAACCGGAAATGCAGCGTGATTTCCGTTTCACCCTCTCGCAGCGTGGCGCGCGCGCTGCGGCCGTCGCCCGCTTCCCATTTCACCCCCTGGCTCGGCAACAGCGCGGTCGGGTACCAGGCCGCCTCGGCGAGGAAGCGCATCAGTTCGCCTTCGGCGACTGCGCGCGTGCCGCGCAAATCGGCGACCGTAGCGAGGCCGGCGACTTCGACATGCAGGATGCCTTCCCCGGCCACGTACGCGTCATGCACGAGCGCATGCACCCCGGGGAAAACCTCGACCTTCCCGTTCCAGTCGAACCCCGGACGCTGCGCAATAACCAGCTGCTTGGACGTAAAAGGCTTCCACTGCGGCTCGGACTCCCCCATGTTGAACGTCCCGCGATGCTTGACGTGAACTGCCGCAACCATCGGCGCGCCCGGCTTCAGCACGGTCTGGAAGTAGCGTTGCACCGGCGCGGGAAGCCCCTCAAGCTCGCGGAAGTCGACATGTTGGGGCAGAACCGGCCGGCGCGCCGCCTGCAGGCGTTGATGCAACAGTTCGGTGTCGCGGTTCCAGCGCCAGTTGCCGTAGGCGAGGGCGCCGCCCAGGAGAGCGGCCAGCGCAAGCAGGGAGAGCATCAGGATCCGCATGGCGGGGCAGGGAGTGTGCCTGGACGGCGGTTGAACATGGAGGGTCTCCTTACTTTGCGAACGCCGGCGTGGCGAGGCCGGCCTGGTGAGTGCCTGCGGCTGGCGGACCGGAGACGACGACGCGGTTCCGGCCTTCGGACTTCGCCCGGTAAAGCAAGGCATCCGCGCGGCTGATGCCGCTGCTGCACGCTTCAGTCGTTCCCAGCTCGATCAGGCCGGCGGACATCGTCACGCTGAAGGTCTGTTCCTCGTGCATGCACGGCAGCTGCTGGACCCGCTCCCGGAAGCGCTCCAGCACCAGTTCGGCATCCGCCCTTGCGGTACCGGGAAGAAGAAGCAGGAATTCTTCGCCACCCCATCTGGCAAGCACATCGTGCGGCCGCAGGACCGTGCGGCTTTCCTCGGCAAAGCGGCGCAGCACATGGTCGCCGGCCGCGTGGCCGTAGGTGTCGTTGATCCGTTTGAACCAGTCGATATCCAGCAGGGCAAGGCAGGTAGGGCCGCCGGCGGCGGCGCGCCTGCGCTCCTCCGCCGCGAGCAGGTCATTCATGTAGCGCCGGTTCGGCAGCAGCGTCAGGTCGTCGCGGACCGCCAGTTCCTGGATCCGCGCGAGGGCGTCCGCAAGTTCCTGTTTCTGCAACTTCAGCGCGGAGCGCAGGTCGCTCATGCGGCCGGTGAGAAAGCCGACCACGACCACCATGGTGCCGATCAGGACGAAGTGCATGATTTCCAGCTTCGTCTCGAAGCGCTCCGGGTTGGCGATGCGCATCCCGATCATCGCGGCGCCGAGCAACACGACCGCAAAAACGCTCAGGGAACGGGTTTTCTGTGCTTCCAGCGTGAATGCGCAGAACACGAGGATCACCAGCAGCACGACCAGGGTTGCGCCGCGCATCGGCCCGACGATCGTGTATCCGAGGACCGTCACGATGATTGCGAAGCGCCCCTGGTAGACCGACAGTTGCGCCGGTGCCAGGCCCAGCTGCTTGCTTTTGCGGATCAGCAGGTAAAACAGGCCGTGACCGGCAAACGCGAGCGCGGTCAGCCAGATTGCCGGCTGTTGCGGCGCCACGTCCGAATAGACTTCGATCCAAAGGATGCCCAGACATAGCAGATAGAGAAGGACGGTGACGCCCCAATAGGACACAAGCCGGGCCATTTTCGGGTCGTCGCCGGCAAACCCCTGAATCTCCGCAGCAAGATGCATCTAGTCCCCCAACATCGCTGAAATTGTTCACATCCCGGCCCGGGCCGGAAGCACAATATATTGCCGTAAGGACACATTTTAACTACTTTTGGTTATATATTTATGAAATAAATGTAGTAGTGATGTGCCGGGCAGGGTTAAAGATTATTGTCGGGCCGGCCGCATTCGGAGGAAATCATGCGTAACGAGCTCGCGCTGCGGATCGTCCGGTCGGTCCATACTGCCGTATGGGCAGTCTTCGCCGGGTGCATCCTCGCCATCCCGTATGCCGTCAGGGCCGGGGATCTGCGTACGGCGTTCGTGCTGGCCGCGATCGTCCTCGCGGAGGTTGTTGTGCTGCTGGCGAACGGAATGCGCTGTCCGTTGACCGCGGTCGCCGCGCGTTACACCAGCGACCGCGCCGACAATTTCGACATCTGCCTGCCACGCTGGCTGGCGCGCTACAACAAGGCAATCTTTGGAACGCTGTTCGTGGCGGACCTGATACTTGCGGGCGGGCGCTGGTTGGGTGCGTCCTGGCCTGCCTGACGCCGGATTCCGCCCCGGGCCGCCATCTTCCTGCCGCCGGCCGCCGGGATTTCGCGGCTATTCTTTCTCGTCTTCGCATCTGGTACATTCGAGCCATGACCAATGCGATCCATGCACGCTGTTGCATGGCGCGCAGCGCCGCCGGCGCTGCACCCTTCCACCTGGATCCATGGAAAACAAAACCATTCCCATCCTGCCGGCGCCGCCTTCGCGCGAGCGCCGCCGCAAGGCGCCCAAAGGACGCCAGGTCGAGCCGGATGCGCTGAACGAGGTGCGCCGCCTGCTGGGCGACAAGCCACGCCGGCGCGACCTGCTGATCGAGCACCTGCACCTGATCCAGGACCGCTACGGCCGCCTGTCGTCGGCGCATCTGGCGGCGCTTGCGCAGGAAATGCGGATGGCGCAGGTGGAAGTGTACGAAGTCGCGAGTTTCTATCATCACTTCGATGTGGTGAAGGATGACGCCGGCATGGCGCCGGCGGCAGCGCCGGTGACGGTGCGCGTGTGCGACAGCCTTGCCTGCGACATGGCCGGCGCCGCGGAGCTGGCGGAACGGCTGCCGGCGCTGCTCGGGAAAGAGGCGCGAATCGTGCGGGTGCCGTGCGTGGGACGCTGCGAGCAGGCGCCGGTCGCCGTCGTCGGTCAGCGCGCGCTGCCGTCGGCGACGCCGGAAACGGTGGCGGCGGCGGCCAGGGCAGGTCACACGACGCCGCTTGTGCCGGACTGCAACGATTACGACGCCTACCGCCGCCAGGGCGGCTATACTCTGCTGGCCGATTGCGTGGCGGGCCGGCGCAGCGCCGAAAGCGTGATGCAGGCAATGGAACATTCCGGGCTGCGCGGACTCGGCGGCGCGGGCTTCCCGGCGGGACGGAAGTGGCGCGTCGTGGCAGCCGAGCGGGGGCCGCGGCTGATGGCGGTCAACATCGATGAAGGGGAGCCGGGCACCTTCAAGGACCGGACCTTTCTCGAACGGGATCCGCATCGTTTTCTCGAAGGCATGCTGATTGCCGCCTGGGCGGTTGGCATCGCCGAGATCTACATTTACCTGCGCGACGAGTATCACGGCTGCCGCGCGATGCTGGAGCGCGAACTCGCGCGGCTGCGGGCTGAGCCGCCGATGCCCGGCATGCCGGTACTGCATCTGCGGCGCGGCGCCGGCGCCTATATCTGCGGCGAAGAATCGGCGATGATCGAGTCGATCGAAGGCAAGCGCGGCATGCCGCGCCTGCGCCCGCCCTATGTGGCGCAGGTCGGACTGTTCGGGCGGCCGACGCTGGAACACAATTTCGAGACCTTGTACTGGGTGCCCGAGATCCTGCAGCGCGGCGCGGACTGGTTCGCATCGCACGGGCGCCGCGACCGGCGCGGCCTGCGTTCGTTCTCGGTCTCCGGCCGCGTGCGCCACCCGGGGGTGCACCTGGCGCCGGCCGGCATCACGGTCCAGGAGCTGATCGACGAGTATTGCGGCGGCATGCAGGAGGGCCACCGCTTTTACGCTTACCTGCCGGGCGGCGCCTCCGGCGGCATCCTCCCGGCCAGCCTGAACGCGATTCCGCTCGATTTCGACACGCTGCAGCCTTACGGCTGCTTCATCGGTTCCGCTGCGATCATCGTGCTCTCGGACCAGGACAAGGCGGTCGCCGCGGCGCGCAACATCATGAAGTTTTTCCGCGACGAATCCTGCGGCCAGTGCACACCGTGCCGCGTGGGAACGGCAAAGATGCTGGATCTGATGCAGGCGCCGCAGTGGGACCGCACGCTGCTCGCGGAGCTGTCCGCAGTGATGCGCGACGCCTCCATCTGCGGTCTCGGGCAAGCCGCGCCGAATCCGGTGGACTGCGTGATCCGGTATTTTCCGCATGAACTGAACGACGAGGCAGGCAAGCCATGAACGCAATCCTCCGCCACGAGCGCACCGCGCGCGATGCGGCCACCGTGACGTTCGAGCTGAACGGCCGGCAGGTGGTTGCGCGCGACGATGAAACCCTTCTGCAGGTGGCCCGGCGCGAAGGCATAGCGATTCCTCACCTGTGCGCCGCCGACGGGCTGGCCCCGGCCGGCAATTGCCGCGCCTGCGTGGTCGAGATCGACGGCGAACGGACGCTGGCGCCGTCCTGCTGCCGCCACCCCGCCAACGGCATGCGGGTGGCGACCGACAGCGAGCGCGCGCAACGGGCGCAAAAGATGGTGCTGGAACTGCTGCAGGCAGACATGCCGGAAACGCGCCCGGCAATGCAGAATGAACTCGACGCATGGGCGCGCAAATTCGGCGTCGGCAAGCCGCGTTTCGCGCCGCGCGCATCGCTGCCCGCGGACCACAGCCATCCCGCGATCCGCGTCGACCTGAATGCCTGCATCCAGTGCACCCGCTGCGTGCGCGCCTGCCGCGACGAGCAGGTCAACGACGTGATCGGCATGGCGTTCCGCGGGGACGGCGCCAAGATCGTGTTCGACATGGACGACGCGATGGGGGCGTCGACCTGCGTCGGCTGCGGCGAATGCGTGCAAGCCTGCCCGACCGGGGCGCTGACCTCCGCGGCGGACGCGGCGCAGACCGCGCCCGACAAGGAAGTGGATTCGGTCTGCCCGTACTGCGGCGTGGGCTGCCAGCTGACGTACAAGGTAAGGGACAACCGCATCGTCGCCGTCGAGGGCAGGGACGGGCCGGCCAACCACAAGCGCCTGTGCGTGAAGGGCCGCTACGGCTTCGATTATGTGCACCATCGGCAGCGGCTCACCGTGCCGCTGATCCGGCGCGAAGGCGTCGGCAAGCAGGCCGGCATGCGGCTCGATCCGGACGACGTGATGCAGGTCTTTCGGGAGGCGAGCTGGGAGGAGGCGCTGGCGAAGGCGGCGGAAGGGCTGCGCGCGATTCGCGACACCCACGGCCGGCGCGCGCTTGCCGGCTTCGGTTCGGCCAAGGGCAGCAACGAGGAAGCCTATCTGTTCCAGAAGCTGGTGCGCACCGGTTTCGGCAGCAACAACGTCGACCATTGCACCCGCCTGTGCCACGCCTCTTCGGTGGCAGCGCTGCTCGAAGGCGTCGGTTCGGGCGCGGTGTCCAACCCGGTGATGGATGTCACCCGGGCCGAGCTGGTCCTGGTGATCGGCGCCAACCCCACGGTCAACCATCCGGTGGGCGCGACCTGGATCAAGAACGCGGTGCGCAACGGCACGAAGCTGATCGTCGCCGATCCGCGCCGTTCCGACCTGGCGCGCCATGCGCATCGCTTCCTGCAGTTCCACCCGGACACCGATGTCGCGCTGCTCAATGCGATGATGCATGTGATCGTGCACGAGGGACTGGTGGATGAAGCATTCATCGCGGAGCGTACCACCGGCTATGACGCGCTGAAACAGAATGTGGAAGGCTACAGCCCGGAGCGGATGGCGCCGGTCTGCGGCATCGACGCGGACACGATACGCGAGGTGGCGCGGCTGTATGCGACGTCGAAGGCGTCGATGATCCTGTGGGGCATGGGCGTGTCGCAGCATGTGCACGGCACCGACAATGCGCGCTGCCTGATCGCGCTGGCGCTGATGACCGGGCAGATCGGACGGCCCGGCACCGGGCTGCACCCGCTGCGCGGCCAGAACAACGTGCAAGGCGCGTCCGACGCCGGGCTGATCCCGATGATGTATCCCGACTATCGCCGCGTCGGCGATCCAGCCGCGCGCGAGGCGTTCGAGGCGGCATGGGGCATGCCGCTCGACCCGGAGCCCGGGCTGACGGTGGTGGAGGTGATGCACGCGATCCTGGAGGGCAAGGTGCGCGGCATGTACATCATGGGCGAAAATCCGGCGATGTCCGACCCGGACGTGAACCACGCGCGCGCCGCGCTTGCCGCGCTCGACCACCTCGTGGTCCAGGACATCTTCCTGACTGAAACAGCGGCTCTTGCGGATGTGATCCTGCCTGCCTCCGCGTTCCCGGAAAAGACCGGCACCTTCACCAATACCGACCGCCTGGTGCAGCTCGGGCGCCAGGCGATCGATCCGCCCGGCGACGCGCGCCAGGACCTGTGGATCATTGCCCAGATCGCGGCCCGCCTCGGCTTGCGCTGGGATTACGCGGATGTTGCCGACGTGTTCGAGGAGATGCGGCAGCTGATGCCGTCCATCGCCGGCATCACCTGGGCGCGGCTGCAGGCGGAACACGGCGTGACTTACCCGTGCCGGACGGAAGGCGACCACGGCCAGCCGGTGATCTTCACCGAGCGCTTCCCGACGGCCAGCGGCAGAGCCCGCTTTGTCCCGGCCGACCTGCTGCCGGCGGCGGAACGGCCGGACGACGACTATCCGCTGGTGCTGATCACCGGCCGGCAGCTGGAACACTGGCATACCGGCAGCATGACGCGCCGCTCGGGCGTGCTCGACGCGATCGAACCCGATCCGGTTGCGCTCATCCATCCGCTGGACCTTGCCGCCTGCGGCATCGAGCCGGGCGATGTGGTGACACTGCAGTCACGGCGCGGCGAGGTCGCGCTGTACGCGCGCGCCGACAGCGGCACGCCGCGCGGCGCGGTATTCGTGCCGTTCTGTTATTACGAAGCGGCGATCAACCGCCTGACCAATGCGGCGCTGGACCCGTTCGGGAAAATTCCCGAGTTCAAGTATTGCGCGGTCCGGCTGCG
>NZ_DASPLS010000009.1:0-22755 GCF_035627455.1 Noviherbaspirillum sp. | reverse complement strand
GCCGCCTTTCTTTCCCGGCGCCAAGGGGGCGCGTTTCCTGCTGCGGCCGCATCCGATCGCGCCGAATCAATGCGCCCACAGCCGCAGCTGTCCCTGCATCGATACCGTGCCGTTGATGCTCATGCGGCCCAGGCTTTCGGTGACCGCGGCCGCCGGATCGGCCTGCACGCTGAGCGAATCGAAGCCCCAGTCGTTGTATTTCATGTGTACCGGCAGCCCGATCGCGAGATAGCTGCCGCCGTCGGGTTTGGTTTCGACGTCGAGGGTCAGCGCGAACATGTCGATGCTGCCGTGCAGGTTCTTCATCACCAGGTGGGTGGTCTTGCCGTCGACGTTGAATCCCATCGAGATGCGGTTTTCGCCGGCCGGGCCAAGCGCCGGATCGTTCAGCGACAGGTGCATCGCGATGCTGACGCCGTCGGCGCCGCTGACGGCCGCCAGTTCATTGTCGTCCAGCGCCTGCTGCGCGCAGGCGCTGCCGGCAATGCAGAATGCGGTGAGGAATGAAGTAATGATTCTTCGCATCTCAGGGCTTGAACTTGACGTCGAGGTACTGGATCTGCATCGAGCCGATGCGGCTCGAACCGAGGTCCACCGTGCCGCCGCCGCTGCGGAATGACAGGTTGTCGATCTGCAATCCACCGAGCGGCGCGCCGTTCGCATCCGGCCAGTCGATGCCCAGGTGCAGCCGCGCATTGCCGGCGCTGTCGGTGACGGCATTGAAGATGCCCGGCTGCGTGCGCACGTCGGCGATCTGCCACGGCGCATTGGTGAAGTTGCCGTTCGCGTCCACCGCGCCGATGCGCAGGCCGCGCAGGTTCATCTGCTCGGTCACGCTCGCCGGCTCGACGGCGCTGATATCGTCGCGTCCGCGCGGACGCAGCAGGATGTTGCCGACCTCCATGCGCAGCCCGAGGCCGAACGCAAAGCCCTCACCGACGCGCGGCGTGCCCCACTGCCAGCCGCCACCGTAGAACACCGCGTCCCTGACCACGACGCTGCCGCCTTCGAAACTGATCCCGTTCGCATTCACGCCCCAGTCGTACGCCGCCTGCCAGCGCTTGGCGCCGTTCGCGTTTTCCGGGAAAGCCAGGTTGAAGTAGTCGGTGGTTCCCGCCAATATGTCGAGGCGGTAGGGGTCGCCGAACTCGTTGGACGGGTCGTCGGACCGCGATGCATGGTAATTGCCGACCCAGGCGCTGCCGCCGGAAGGACCCGGCTCGTAGTAGGTATAGCGCGCATTGCCCGACATTGCGAACTTCGAGAGGTCGAAACTCATCCCGTCGCGCCCCTCGACCGAGGACAGCATGCTGTCGCTGAGCGGCTGCATGGCCTGCGCGCCGGCGGCCGCCGACAGCGTGCAGAGCGCCAGTGCGGCGCGCAGCATGATCGAAGTGATGGACGTCGGCTTCATGGCGTCAGCGGGCGGGCGGCAGGTTGGGCGGCGGTGTGCCGGTGGTATTGATCGCGGCAAGCTTGTCGCGCCAGTTGAGCCAGATGCCGGCCTGCGCCAGGTCCGGCATCTGCGTGGTGCCGGAGGGCGCCTGGAACTGCACGCTGTTCTTGAGCGCGGAAATCCAGAAGTCGCGGCTCGGGCCGCTGGCGTCGCCGGCGCGCACCGCGCCGAGCTGGGAAAAGTTCAGGCAGGGCGCGGCGCAGGCGCCGTCCCAGCGCTTGCCGCCGCCCGGGTCGGTGCGGGAATCCAGGACGCCGGCCGCGCCGCCGTCCACGCGCATCGAGCCGGAGAGGGCGGCGAGCGTCAGGCCGACGTCGCCTGAAATACCGTCAAAGCCGAAACGGATGCCCACCACCTCGCGGTTGGCGGGATCGGCGGCATTGCGGTAGACGAATTCGAGATAGGGATTGGTGATGTGCACCAGGCGCTCGGCGGCGGTGCCGTCGCTGCGGCCGAACTGCAGCAGCGGCATGTCGATGTCGGCGCCGGTGCCGTTGCGCGCAGCGTAGCTGTATTCGCCCAGGCGGATGTTCCTGAAGTTCGCATTCAGCGTCACGTCCGCGCCCAGCGCGATGCGGGTGAAATCGTGGCCGCCGTGGCTGCTGTTTTCCAGCACCAGCAGGCCCTGGCCCCATTCGGCCGACAGCTCATTCTCGGACATCGCGCGCAGCTGTCCCCATGCGGGAGCGGCGCCCAGCGCGGCAGCAATGCCCAGTGAAACAAGGCCAACTCGGATCATGCTCATCATCTCGGTAAAGAGTTGCGGTGGTAGGGCGATCGAATGGGAGACCAGCGGGCGTCCAAATGATGCCTTTCGTAAACATCGCCCATCAGAATGACGGAGCCCCCGGCTGACGCCGGGGGCTGCCCAACTTCCGTGATCAGTTACAACGTCACCTGGATTAGTGCGCCCAGATGTAGACGGTGGTGCCCTGGAGCTTGATATCGTTCATTGCGAACGAGCCGTAGGACGCAGCAGAGTTGCCCATGCGGATTGCGTCGACCGACATGTTCAGTTGGTGAGCAGCATCAACCGTGATTTGCGGGATCGCGATCTTGACCACGTCGCCAGCCGGGGAGAATGCTGCGAGACCGGCACCGCCCGTCACGCCAAGGACGCTGCTGGGACCGCTGGCTGCGCTGGCCTCGCCCTGGAAGGTCGCGTTGTTGATGATGTCGATCGTTGCTGCGATCGAACCAGTGAAGGCGATGTTGCTGAAGCTGACCGAACCGCCGGCAGTGTCAGTATCGGTGTACTTGAATTCGCCGACGCGAATCTGCAGGTTGGCAGCGATCGACACGCCGTCCTGGCCGGCAACCTGGCTCAGGCTTTCGTCTTGCATCGGGGTCATTGCGAAAGAAGCGCCGGCAACCAGGGACAGAGCAGCAGCGATAACGGATTTCTTGAACAGTTTCATATAAAGTCTCCAAATGTGTAACGTGATGTGTTAAAAAGTTTTTTCTTCCCTTGCCGCTTACTCTGGTTCCATGCCTCTTTTGGAGGCGCGTCGTACTGTTCGGCATGCGGGGGCACCACCTGCCGAACGCTAGAACCAGTGTCGGCCAGCTCTTAATATTTCAACAATACTAAGAGCCTTCATATTAGGTCAGCCGACCTTGACAACGGGGACCGCGGGGCTGACGTGCGAAGCCAAATCCTTGGCCCTGAAAGCCACTGCCGGCACAAGCATTTCCCCTCTGAAAAAAAGAATCTGCGCGGCAAGCAAACAGTTGCTTCGGCGTTGAAAAAAGTGGGGAAAACGCTGCTGGTGCGTGGACGCAGGTCCCTTCTGCAACTATGCTGTTAAGCAACTGAAACCGGTTTTTAGAGTGCATCCTCTATTGTTTCAACAACAAGCTTAGGTAACCTCTTAGTTCCTTTGGGCACCGTCGTTTTCTTGCCTACGTCATTACATCCGGGGAGCCTGATTGGCAGCGATTCCTTACCAGGTGCTGGAGCATCCGTCCGCCCGACGCTCGCCACCATCGAAGTTCCGCCCGCCGGTGACCGGCGGGCACTTCGTGGCGCCCGAACGGGTGATGGACCGCGTGCGCCGCGCCACCGGCGCCAAGCTGGTGCTGGTGCAGGCGCCGGCCGGCTTCGGCATCACCACGCTGCTGCGCTATATACATGATGTGTTTGCCGAGGAGGGCGGCTGCGTCGCGTGGATGACGCTCGATGCGGGCGACAATGACCTCGACCGTTTCCTGTCCTGCCTCGCGCAAGCCTTCGGCCAGGTCAGCCGGCCCCACACATCGCCGCGCGGCCTGGCCGATTCCCGCCTGCGGGCGGACACCGGCTTCGACCTGGCCGACGCGGTCGCATCGGCGCCGCTGCCGTTCACCCTGATCCTCGATGAATTCGAACATCTGCAGAACCCCGCCGTGCTGGCGGTGGTGCAGCAGCTGATCGACCTGCTCGGCAGCGAGCAGAAACTGGTGATCGGTTCGCGCGAGCGCCCCGATCTTTCGGTCGGCAAGCTGCGCGCGCGCCAGCACCTGCTGGAAATCGACGCGTCGCTGCTGCGCTTCACGCCCGAGGAAACCGCGTGCTTCCTGCGCGACAAGCGCGGGCTGCCGCTGGACGCGCACGACGTGGAACGGCTCCATGCGATCACCGGCGGCTGGGCGGCCGCGCTGTGGCTGGCTTCGCTCGCACTGGAAGGCAGCGACAACCCCAAGCGCGTGATCCAGAATTTTTCCGGCTCCCATACCGCGCTCGCTTCCTATCTCGCGGAGGACGTGCTGTCGAACAAGCCGCGCCATCTGCAGGACTTCATCCTGCAAACCAGCATCCTGCAGAAGTTCTGCGCCGACAGCTGCAACGCGGTCACCGGGCGTGAAGACAGCCGCCAGCTGCTGCAGGAAATCGAGCGTTCCAACATGTTCATGACCGCGCTCGACGAACAGCGCACCTGGTTCAGCTACCACCCGCTGTTCGCCGGCTTCCTGCGCGCGCAGCTGGACCGCCAGTTTCCCGGCCTCGCGCCGACCCTGCACCGGCGCGCTGCCGCCTGGTACATGGAACAGAAACGCCCGACCCATGCGATCGACCATGCGATCGCCTCCGGTGACCGTGCCCTCGTGCTGGACCTGCTCGGGCGGCATGCGCAGCCCTTGTTCCTGCAGGGCCGGGTGCGACTGCTGGCGCGCTGGCTGGATACGCTGAACCGGACCAATCTGCTTGCGCATCCGCAACTGATGTCGGTCTATTGCTGGTCCTTGCTGCATATCAATCGCGGCGAAGAGGCGCTGCACCTGCTCGAAACCGTCACCGACGCCGAGGGCGCGTCGCCGATCCCGCATTCCAGCTATCACGTGCTGCGCACTTTCAGCCTGATGATGCTCGACCGCGCCGACGAAACGGCGCCGATGTGGGACGACCCGCAGATTCTGGACAGCGCGAAGCAGGAGCCGCTGCTGCGCAGCATGCTGATGGTGGGCTGCGCCTATTACTATGCGACGACCGGCCGCTACCAGGATGCGCGCATCCTGCTCGACCAGGTCACGCAGGAGCACGCTGCGGTCGGCCCGTTGTTCAGCATCGCCGTTGCCGGCTATGTGCGCGCCATGCTCGACCTGATGCAAGGGCACCTGCGCGCGGCCTGCGCGCGCCTGCTCGCGCTGGTCGGCGACGACGCGCAGCGGCAGTTGCGCAGCAACAGCGCGCGCATCGGCGCGCTGATCGGCATCGAAGAGGAAAGGGCGGTTGAGCTGCGCGACGGCGCCGACAGCGGCTTCGCCAGCCTGTACCTGGCGGAAACCTTGTATGAAATGGATTCGCTGGCCGAGGCGCGCCGCCTGCTCAAGCTCTATCTGCCGATGGTCAAGGACGCCGGCATTCCCGACCAGATCATCGCCAGCCACGTCATTTATGCGCGCATCCTGCGCGCGGAAGGCAATGCCACCGATGCGCTGCACGTGCTGCTGGAGCTCGAACAGCTCGGCATGCAGCGCCGCCTGCAGCGCGCCGTCGACGCGGCCCGCCTGGAACTGGCGCGCGCGGCCATCCTGAGCGGCAACGTGGAGCAGGCGAAAGCGCACTTCGCGCTGGTCGGTCCGTCCCCGTCCTGGGTGCGCCGCGACCTGCAAATGATTTCCACCGATATCGAAAGCCCCACGCTTGCGGCGGCACGCCTGCAGGTGCATGGCGGGCAGGCACTCGCGGTGTTGCCTTTGCTCAAGGAACATCTGCAGGAAGCGTATGCACGCGGCCGCATGCGTTACGCGCTGCGCGTGAAGGTGCTCTACGCGCTGGCGCTGTCGCAGGCAGGCCAGCGCAACCCGGCGCTGCGCGCGATACGCGAAACGCTGCAGGATGCGCAGGGCGAGGGCTTCATTCGCGTGTTCAAGGATGAGGGGCCGGTATTGCTCACGCTCATCCGCGAGGTGCTGGAGGGCATGAAGGAAGCGTCGGGCCAGGAAAGCAATGCGCTGCGCGCATTCAGCGAACGCATCCTGCAACGTGCCCGGCCGGACAGCCGGACGCCGCCATCACCCCAGGGCGGCGCGGTCAGTGCAAGCGCCGGCACGAGTGAACTCACCGAGCGCGAACTCGATGTGCTGCTGCTGCTGGCGCAGGGCTGCGGCAACCAGGCGATCGCGGAAAAGCTGTTCGTGTCGGTCACGACGGTCAAGACTCACTTGCGAAACATCAATCTCAAACTCGGTGCGCACAATCGCACCGAAGCGATTTCCCTCGCCCGCCGTCGCGGCATCATTTCCTGACGTTATCTTATTGCGGCATGTGCACGGCTCCAGATTCGCCGTGAAACAAGGCTTGGCATCATGCTCTCGTGTATTGCGTGCTGCTTCATGGATAGATCCGCATCGCACTAGTCGCCTTCAGGCAATCCCGCGCCCTTGCTGGGCTTGCGCCGGGCGGTTTGATTGCACGCAATTCACTATGCCATAAGGCAATCAAAACTGCTCTGCGCAACCTGCTCTGCGCTTGACTCCGCGCAATGGCGGCTCGTCCTTTCGGACGACCTTCCCTCCCCCCTTTCACTCGTACATTTAAAGCCATTCGGAAAGCTGTCAAAAAATTAATTTTTTTTCGGCGGCGAGTTGCTTTCCAGGTCAATCGCGGGACACATCGCGACACCCGTCAAACACCAACGACAGGAGTAGAGATGAAGGGGATGGACACATGTTCATGATCTTGCTAGGCGCGCTTGCGTTCGGCATCGGCGGTGCTGGCGTCACCTCCCGCTTCGAGCCGGTGGACCGCCCGCAGGACCAGTTCGAGCTGCCGCAGAAAGTGGTCGGCGGGCCGGCAGTGACCCAGCCGGTCAAGATCGAGCCGCACTCGGAACTCAAGTTCCGCAACATCGTGCACCAGGCCTACGACTACAGCTGCGGCTCGGCGGCACTGGTCACGCTGCTCAACAACTACATCGGCATCAAGGTGGACGAGCAGCAGGCGATGGAAGGCATGCTCGAACGCGGCGAAAAGGAAAAGATCATCGAGCGCCGCGGGTTTTCACTGCTCGACATGAAGCGCTATGTTGCATCGCTGGGCGTGGACAGCGCCGGATTCCGCGCCGAGGTCAAGGACCTGCGGACGCTCGCCCACCCGGCGATCGTGCCGATCGATTATGCCGGCTTCAAGCACTTCGTCGTGTTGCGCGGCATCCGCGACGACCTGGTGTATCTCGCCGATCCCTCCGCCGGAAACATCGTCCTCTCGGTGCATGAATTCGCAAGCCTGTGGGACCGCAACACCCTGTTCATCCTGTATCCCCCGAAGGACGTCCCCGCGCTCGACAGGCTGGCGCTGAGCGACCAGGAACTCGGCGTGTTCGACATGGACCGCGTCCGGGACCAGGCCAATCTTCAACCGCTGGGCAACGCATACCTGATGGAACGCGCGCTCAACTCAGGCTTCGGCGGCGTCTACCTGCGCAGAAACTGATCGCCACATCGCTGTCATTACATTACATAAAAGGGAGTCGATATGAAAATTCATCCATTGCTTGGTTTCATTGCGGCCGCGCTGATGCTGCCCGCCCATGCGCAGCAGAGCGGCACCGACGCCGCGCGCGACGCACTGAAGAAGCAGGAAGGGGATACCGACCAGACCACGCTGCTCAAGCAGACGCTGACCGCGGTCGACAAGCAATACTCGCTGATCAAGCGCGGCAAGCTCGCCGCGACCTATGACTTCAGCTATTCCTACATCGGCCAGGAAAAGATCAATGCCGACATCACCAACGGCAACCTGACCCTGTTCAACATCGAGAATGACAGTTCGCACACGATCACCAATACGGTCTCGGTCGATTACGGCGTGCGCGACAACCTGACCGCGAGCGTGGTGCTGCCGCTGGTCAGCAAGTACTCCGAGAACCCGGCGTTCAGCGGCATGTCGCATTCGATCGGCGACATCGGCGTCGGCGCCCGCTACCAGCCGTTTGGCGTGCAGCGCGGCCGGCCTTCGCTCACCGTCAACAGCACGCTGCGGCTGCCGACCGGCAAGAGTCCGTTCAAGGTCGACGCGAACCAGGACCTGGCCACGGGTTCCGGCGTGCCCCAGCTGTCGGCCGGCGTCGCGGTCAACCACATCGTCGACCCGGTTGCGCTGTTCGGCTCGGTCAACCTGACCTACAGCGGCGCAGCCAAGGACCTGAACCAGATCCGCGGCACGCGCGTGCTGACCCGGGTCGAGCCGGGCATGGCCTTCGGCTTCGGCGTCGGTTTCGCGTACGCGCTCTCGTACGGCATCACTACCTCGGTTTCGATCCAGGAATCGATCGCCCGCGGCACCAAGCTGTACTTCCGCGACGGCACCGTGTCGCGCACCAAGACCCAGACCTCGGGCGTGCTGAACCTCGGCCTCGGCGTGCGCGTGTCGCCAAAGACCACCATCAACATCACGGCCGGCATCGGCCTGACGGAAAACTCTCCCGACTTCACGCTCGGCCTGAGCATGCCTTTGTCGTTCTAAAGGGACGGGATGACGATGATGAGCTGCTTGAGCAAACGCAGGCGATTCCGGGGGTACCGGACCAGGCTGCTGCCGGTCGCAAGCCTGCTGCTTGCCAGCGCGCTGCCGCCGGCGCATGCCGCGATGACCGACAACCTGCTGACCAGCCCGACCGCGATGTCGCTCGGGAACGCGGTGACCGCGGATCCGCCCGGCACCGATTCGATCCACTTCAACCCGGCCGGCCTGGCGCGCATGACAGGCTCGACCGAATCGCACTCATTTGCACTGGTCTCGCTGCGTAACCCGAATCACTTCACGCAGGGCGAGAACTTCAATATCGGCGGCTGGCGCGAAGACCCGTTGAACAACACGTCGACCGGGCCGATGCGGCAGAAGATCTACATCCCGGGCATCGGCATGCCGGGCTGGCGCCTGCCGGCGGTGATTCTGCCCGGCCTCGGCCTGGCCTACCGGAAGCCGGATTCGGACTTCACCTTCGGCGTCGCCAACTATGTGTCGCAGGCGATGAGCTCCGACCGCAGCAAGGATCCGAACGATCCCGGCCGCTTCGACGGCAAGCTGGTGCATCTGCAGCGGCTGGTCTACGCGGCGCCCGGCGTCGGCTACAAGGTCTCGGATACCCTGAGCGTTGGCGTATCGGTACCGATCGCGCACCAGGCGATCGTGATGAATACCGACATGCGCATGCCAAACCCGCTGCTGGGCATCGTCGGCCAGATACAGCGCGGCTGGTGTCCGGAAAACGGCGGCAACATCCTCGACACCTTCACCGTCGGCCTGTGCGGCGGCGGTCCGGAAGGCCGCGTCAATCCGTTCAAGAAGGCGGCCGCGATCAGCCTCGAGATGACGGCGCCGGTCGATCCGACCATCAACCTCGGCGTGCTGTGGGAGCCGGTGGACTGGTTTGCTCTCGGCGCGGTCTACCAGGGCGGTTCGAAAACCAAGGTGACCGGGCAATACACCATTACCGCCGAGCCTATGCTGCGCCGTTTCGTCGAGGGCATGTACTCCAGCCTGTTCGGGCCGATCGTAGCCGGCATCACCGGCATGCCGTCCTCTATCCCGGAAGTCCAGTCCGGCAATGCGACCGCCGTCGTGCCGTTCCCGAAGCGGGTGCAGCTCGGTTTCAAGTTCAAGCCGACCGAGCGCTTCCAGTTCAATGTCGACGCGAACTGGGCGGACTGGGGCAGCTGGGATGCGATGACCGTGAAGTTCGACCAGAGCATCAAGCTGCTGGAGATGGCGCGCCTGTTCGGCATTCCGGACTCCACCCAGATGAAGCTGCCGCGCGGCTACAAGAGCACGCTGCATTTCGGCTACGGGATGCAGGTGAAGGTGAATGAAAAGCTGACGATGCGCTTCGGCTTCGAGCCGCGTAAAAGTTCAATCCCGGCCGACAAGATCGACCTGATCGCGCCGCTGCCCGACACCAAGCTCTACAGCATCGGCGCCAACTACAAGATCAACAGGAACACCGACATCAGCATCGCGGCGAGCTACATGAAGGGCGACTACAACGTGCCGGCCCGCGGCAGCTGCAACATGAACTGCGACAACTTCTTCAACATCGTCTACAACCCGTACGCGGGTCTCGACGTGAGCGGTGGCCTGCGGGTGCGCTACCTCGGCGTGACCTTGACCAAGCACTTTGACTGACAGGAGACATAACGTGCGCAAAACCATCATTGCATTGAGCCTCATCCTTGCCGCCGGCACCGCCGGCGCGGCTGGAGCGGCCGGCTCCGCCGCCGGGCCGCAAACCAAGAACGAGCTGGTGCAGCGCGTGCTGCAGCTCTGGCATGTCGAGGCGGTCGGCCAGGCGATGCTGCAGGCGCCGGTAGCCGATGCGCTCGGCCAAGCTCGCGCGGTGTTGCAGGGACGGGTGCCGCAAGACCGCCAGGAGGCGGCGATGAAGGAAATTTCCGAAGACGCTCGGAAGTTTTATGAGGAGAATGCACCGCTCGTCAATGGTAATGCGAAAGCGCTGACCGCATCCACCGTTGCGCCGATCCTTGCCGAAAAATTCAGCGAGGAGGAATTGCGCCAGATTATCGCGATGCTTGAGTCGCCTGTAAAAAAGAAATTTGAATCTTTAGTGCCGCAAATGCAGAAGGCACTTGGCGACAAACTCGCTGCGGACATGCGGCCGACGATCGAACCGAAGATTGAATCATTGCGCCAGCGCATCGGCATGCGCCTGCGCGCTGCTGTTCCGCAGTAAAGCATGCTGGTACCGATCCTGGAGCGACAAAGGCGCGGCCTCGTGCTCGGCCGCGCCGGAAAAGAGAACAATATTTTTTCGAGGGGAGCAGCATGACTTATTCGTCGGCGATAGATCTGGTACGCGGTATCAAGGCACGCCTGGCAGCGCGGGGCCTCGACATGGACGCTTTTTCAAGGCAGACCGGGCTCGAAGAGTCCGAATGCATGGCGGACGACGCGCTGACGCTGTCGGACAAGCTGAGCCACCTGTGGGACCTGGTGACCCAGGCATCCGGCGATCCGCTGCTCGGGCTGAAGGCGGCGCAGCCGCAGCCGCTGGACAAGTCCGGCCTGATGGGGCACATCATGCGCGCGTCGCCGGACGTGAAGACGGCGATCGAAAACCTGGTGCGCTACACGCCGCTGGTGTCGCCCACCGTGCATAGCACCATCGAGCAGGCCGGCGGCACCACCCGCGTGTGCCTGCACCTGCCCGGCGGCCAGCGGCGCGTGCCGCAGCAGCATTACGACTTCGTCTGGTGCCTGGTGCTGCGCACGCTGCGCGGCGCGGCCGGCAGGGAAGACCTGAAGCCGCTGCTGGTCAACTATGCGTATCCGGCGCCGGCCGACGTAAAGCCGTACATCGAGGCGTTCGGATGCGAGGTGCGCTTTGGCACCGCGGTCAATGCGATGGAGTTCGCCGACGCCGCACTGGAAACGCCGATCGCCGCGGGAAACACGATGGCCGCCGACTGGGCGCTGCGCATGCTGGCCGATCTGGCGCAGGCGCAGCGCAACTGGACGGTGCGCATGCTGGCCAAGCTGGAAAACGCGCCGCAGCCAGAGCACAGCTTCAGCAAGCGGGTGCAGGCGCTGCTGACCAGCATGCTGGCGCAGGGCGAGCCCCTGCGCGAGGAAGTCGCCAAGCGGCTGATGATGAGCGAGCGCACGCTGCAGCGCCGCCTGGCGGAGGAGGGCACGAATTTCACGCAGCTGGTGGACGATACCCGCCGCGAAATGGCGTACCAGTACCTGAAGAAGGGGGACTTGTCGCTGAAAAAGCTGAGTTTCCAGCTCGGCTTTTCCGATCCGAGCGCTTTCTGCCGCGCCTGCCGCCGCTGGTTCGGCCGCTCGCCGAAGGAAGTGCAGCAACGCCCGGCGGCGCCCGAGATCATGATGCCTCGCACGAACCCGCTGGGCCAGATGATGCCGTTCGGCCGTCCCGACACACTGGAACAACTGGCCCAGTTCAAGCCGAACTGAATCTTTCCAAGCGATGTTGGTGTTTGACCTCCGCCGCCGCCAGGCCGCGGAGGTTTTTTTTCGCCGGGGTTGCCCGCACAAGCGCGGCAGAGGCAGGGGCGGGCTGCGCTTCGCGCTGCCCGGCTGGCCGGCGCGCCGGTGCGCTCAGTCCTTTTCCCTCGCAAGCGACAGGAATTCGGTGCGCAGCCCGAGGTTGGTGCGCATTTCGCCGAGCAGGGCGGAGGTGACGGTTTCTTCGCCCGGGGTGCGGATGCCGCGGCTTTCCATGCACATGTGGCGGCAGCGGATCACGACGCCGACCGACAGCGGTTGCAGATGCTCCATCAGCGAATCGGCGACCTGCACCGTCAGGCGCTCCTGCACCTGCAGGCGCTTGGAGAAGCAGTCGACCAGCCGGGTCAGCTTGGACAGGCCGACGATGCGGCCGTTCGGCGTGTAGCCGACGGTTGCGCTGCCGAAGAAGGGCGCGAGGTGATGCTCGCAATGGCTGTAGACCGGAATGCCGCGCACCACGATCAGCTCGTTGTACTTCTCCGCGCCGTCCTCGAACACCTTCAGGATATCCGCCGGATTCTGGTCATAGCCCGACGTCCAGTGCTTCCACGCCTTGTCGACGCGCTCGGGCGTGTCGCGCAGCCCCTGCCGGTCCGGGTCGTCGCCGAGGTGGCGCAGCAGGCGGCGCCAGTCTTCCGTGGAAAAGTTCTTGTCACTCATGTTTCATTCCTCCTGTTGGGGCGCATGGCGCGCGGGCTCTGCCGGCCCTGATCAATGATGATGGTGCGACCAGTTGAGGTCGGCCGACGCGAGGTAGGCCTCGACGGCGTCCTTCTGTCCGGTGGCGTGACGCAGCACCTCGCCGCAGGCGCAGATGCCGAGATAAGGCTGGATATGCGAGCAGGCGGATACCTTCTGCAGGAAGACCTTCACCGGTTTGGAGCATTTCTTGCACTTGAAGGTCAGTGTGCGCTGTGGCTTGGTGGCCATTGTTTCCTCTTCCTATTTCGATGCGACATTATCGCCCGAAATCGGGCCGGACGCCCCCACCGGCCGTAAGGGCAATGACCTGCAAGGTAATGGCGATTCCCCCATAATTGTCTAACATTTAAAAAAGCCCGCGCAACGGGCATCGGAAGGAGACAAGCATGCCCGACCACACCCAGGAAAGCACCGCCTACCGCATTTGCCCGCTGTGCGAGGCTTGTTGCGGTTTGGAACTGAAAGTCAGCGACAACAAGGTCATCGGGATCCGCGGCCACGACGACGATGTCTTCAGTCGCGGCTACATCTGCCCCAAGGGGGTGGCGCTGAAGGACCTGCATGAGGATCCGGACCGCCTGCGCACGCCGCTGATCAAGCGCGACGGGCATTTCGTCGAAGCCAGCTGGGACGAAGCATTCGAAGAGATCGCGCGGCGCCTGCCGCCGATCATTGCCGAGCACGGCGCGGACGCGGTGGCGGCGGTGGTCGGCAATCCGTCGGTGCACAAGATCGGCCTGATCGCGTATGTGCCGAAGCTGGCCAAGGCGCTCGGCACGCGCAACGTGTTTACCGCATCGACGCTCGACCAGATGCCCAAGCAGCTGTCGGCCGGGCTGATGTTCGGCCACTGGCTGTCCTTCCCGGTGCCCGACATCGAACGCAGCGACTACCTGCTGATTTTGGGCGCGAATCCGATGGTGTCGAACGGCAGCCTGTGGACGGTGCCCGATTTCCGCGGCAAGGCGAAAGCGATGCGCGCGCGCGGCGGCCGCATCGTGGTGATCGACCCGCGCCGGACCGAAACGGCGGACATCGCCGATGCGCACCACTTCATCCGGCCCGGCGCGGATGTGTTCCTGCTGCTCGGCATGGTGTACACGCTGTTCGACGAGCACCTGGTGCGGCTCGGCCGGCTCGCGGAGCATGTCGCAGGGCTGGAAGCCATGCAGGCGGCGGTGAGCGGGTTCGCGCCGGAGCAGGTCGCCGCCCGCTGCGGCATCGATGCCGCCACCATCCGCGCGCTCGCGCGCGAGCTGGCCAGGGCGGAGCGGGCCGCGGTCTACGGCCGCATCGGCACCTGCACTCAGGAATACGGCACGCTGGCGAACTGGCTGATCGATGTGCTCAACGTGCTGACCGGCCATCTCGACCGGGAGGGCGGCGCGATGTTTGCGAAGGCCCCGGCGTTCGCCGCCAACACTGTCGGCAAGCCCGGCATCGGCCGCGGCGTCAGTGTCGGCCGCCGCCGCAGCCGGGTGTCCGGCGCGCCGGAGGTGATGGGGGAATTGCCGATGGTCTGCCTGGCGGAAGAAATCGAAACGCCGGGCGAAGGGCAGGTGAAGGCGCTGATCTCGATCGCCGGCAACCCGGTGCTGTCGGCGCCCGACGGCCCGCGCCTGTCCGCCGCGTTCGAGCGGCTCGACTTCATGGTCAGCGTCGACATCTACCTGAATGAAACCACGCGCCATGCGGACGTGATCCTGCCCGGCTCCTCGCCGCTGGAAGACTTGCATTACGACATCGCCTTCCCGCAGTTTGCGTACCGCAACTACGCGCGCTTCAGCGACCCGGTGCTGCCGCGCGCGCCCGGCCATCCGCCCGAGTGGCAGATCCTGCTGCGGCTGGCGGCCATCGCGCGGGGGCTGGGAGCCCATGCGGACGTCGGGAAGATGGATGACGAATCCTTTGCCGAGGACGTGCAGCGCGCGGTGGGCGAGCATGCGGACGCGGTGCTGGCAGCGCTCGCCGAGCCGAAAGGGCCGGAGCGCCAGGTCGATTTCGCATTGCGCCTCGGCCCGTATGGCGACCTGTTCGGGCGCCGTCCGGAAGGCATCAGTCTCGCGAAAGTGAAGGCGGCGCCGGGCGGTATCGATCTCGGCCCGCTGCAGCCGCGCATCCCGGAAGTGCTGCGCACGCCGTCCGGCAAGATCGAACTGGCGCCGCCGTTGCTGGTCGAGGACCTGCGGCGGGTCGCCGCGAGCCTCGCGCAGCCGGTGGCGCCGCTGGTAGTGATCGGACGCCGCCAGGTCCGCTCCTGCAACAGCTGGATGCATAACCTGCCCACGCTCGCGAAGGGCCCGTTCCGCTGCACCGCGCTGGTCCACCCGCAGGACGCCGACCGCCTCGGGCTGGAGGATGGCGGCGCTGCACGCATCAGCCGCGACGGCGCGTCGATCGAGGTGAGGGTCGAGCTGAGCGTTGCGATGATGCCGGGCGTGGTAAGCCTGCCGCACGGATGGGGGCACGACCTGCCGGGCACCCGCATGGCGCTGGCGGCGGAACGTCCGGGCGCGAACCTGAACGCGGTCGTCGCCGAACGGCGCGACCCGCTGTCGGGCAATGCGGTGCTGAGCGGCGTGGCAGTCGAGATGCGGCCCGCATAGCGAGGGCCGGCATGAAAAAAGAGAAGGCAGGTGATCCTGCCTTCTCCGTCTCCTTCTCCGCGCGCGGCGATTACTTCTTGGCTGCGTCAGCCTTGTCTTCCGCCGCTTCCTTCTTCGCTTCGGCGACTTTCTTGTCTTTCTTCGCTGCTGCCTTGGCCTTCTGCTTATCGGCCTTGGTGTCCGCCTTTGCCGTGTCTTCCTTGGCTTCCTTGTTGGCCTTCGTGATCTTTTCTTCGGCCTTGGCGTCAGCCTTCGCCGCCTTGGTGTCGGACTTGGTGTCCGACTTGGCATCGGCCTTGGCTTCGGCCTTCGGCGTAGCGGCCGGCGCTGAAGCGGCAGGTGCGGTGGTTTGTGCGAATGCGGCGGTTGCAAACAGTGCTGCGATCAGGCTTGCGATCAGAGTCTTCATCGATTTCCTCGTTTGTTGGTTATGACTGGTGTGGGGGATGCCACGTCCATCAGAACGCGGAGCGGGAAGCGGGAGTTGACGATGACTTTGTAAGCAGTTGTTAACGACATGGAAACTCCCGGATGCCGGCTGGACTTACCTTTGAGAAATATCAAACTCGGTGTGTGTTTTGACCCACCCTCTAGTTTCACAAGTGCAAAATCACGCATCAGTTTGAATGCGAGGAGAACCATGCGAAGGAACACGGCAATTGTCTACCGCGAAGGCTACACCCCCAACCACCTGCTCGACACGCTGATGGCAAAGCTGGGCGTCAGGAGCGATGCGGCGCTGGCGCGCGCGCTCGGCATGCCTGCATCGACCATCAGCAAGGTGCGGCACCGGCTGATGCCGGTCAACTCGTCGCTGCTGCTGGCCGCGCATGAGGCGACCGAACTGAGCATCCGCGAATTGCGCGGCCTGCTCGGCGACACCGCAACCCGCTACTGGCTGGGCGACCAGGACCTCGGCGCAGAGCAGCTGGACATGCCGGCCACGCGCCGCATCGAGCGTGTTCCGGTAGCACCGTCACGCGGCGCAATGCATGCGTCGGCCTGAATAAATTTCACGCCTGGGCTTCACGCAGCGTTTCCCTGCTTCAATTACACTAGCTGTAAATCGTCGCAAGGAGACGCTCGCATGCCCCTCATCACCAATGTCGAAGACCTGCGCGTGCTCGCGCAGAAGCGCGTACCGCGCATGTTCTACGATTATGCCGATTCCGGGTCCTGGACCGAATCGACCTATCGCGCCAACAGCACCGATTTCGAGAAGATCAAGTTCCGCCAGCGCGTCGCGGTCAACATGGACAACCGCACGACCGCAACCACGATGGCCGGGCAGGCGGTGTCGATGCCGGTCGCGCTCGCGCCCACCGGCCTGACAGGGATGCAGCATGCGGACGGCGAAATCCTCGCCGCGCGCGCGGCCGAGAAATTCGGTGTGCCGTTCACGCTGTCGACGATGAGCATCTGCTCCATCGAAGACATCGCCGCGAATACCAGCAAGCCGTTCTGGTTCCAGCTCTACGTAATGCGCGACACCGACTTCATCCGCCGCCTGATCGACCGCGCGAAGGCGGCCCGATGTTCCGCGCTGGTGCTGACCCTCGATCTTCAGGTGCTGGGGCAGCGCCACAAGGACATCAAGAACGGACTGTCGGCGCCGCCCAGGCTCACCATCGGCAATATCCTCAACATGATGACCAAGCCGCGCTGGTGCATGGGCATGCTCGGCACCCGGCGCCGCAGCTTCGGCAACATCGTCGGCCATGCGAAGAGCGTGTCGGACATGTCTTCGCTGTCGTCGTGGACCGCGCAGCAGTTCGACCCGACGCTGTCGTGGGACGACGTCGAATGGATCAAGAAGCACTGGGGCGGCAAGCTGATCATCAAGGGCATCCTCGATGCCGAGGATGCGCGGCTGGCGGTGCAAAGCGGCGCCGATGCGCTGATCGTGTCGAACCATGGCGGACGCCAGCTCGACGGCGCGCCGTCGTCGATCTCGGCGCTGCCCGCGATCGTGGATGCAGTCGGCAGCGACATCGAGGTGCACATCGACGGCGGCATCCGCAGCGGACAGGATGTGGTCAAGTCGCTGGCGCTCGGCGCGAAAGGCGCCTACATCGGGCGCGCCTTTTTGTACGGTCTTGGCGCAATGGGCGAGGCGGGCGTCACGAAGTGCCTCGAAATCATCCACAAGGAACTCGACCTGACGATGGCGTTCTGCGGCATCACCGATGTGAAGAAGATCGACAGCAAGATCCTGTTGCCGGGCACCTACCAGTTCTATTGATGATGCTCGGCACGTGCGCGCCATCGTCTCCCGCGCCGGCCGAACAGCAACATTGCCTTGATAAAAGACAGCGCAGCGTTTCCCGTTCAAGCGAGCGCACCGCTGGCCGCTGTCCGCCGCTCAGTGTTGCGCCTCTTCCGATAAATTGCGATGCATGCGCCGGATGCTCTGCAACACGGTTTCTATCTCGTCGGGCGCAAGCCCGTGCATCATGGTGGAGCGGAGATCGGTCATCAGGTTTTCGATGAGCCCTATCTGCCGGACCGCCTTCGGCGTCAGCACGCAGTTTTTCATACGCTTGTCCTCGGGCGCGGACACGCGCCGTATCAAGCCCTGCTTTTCGAGCTGATCCAGCAGGCGAACCAGAGTCGGCCCCTCGATCCCGAGCCTGCGCGCGAGCTCGCGCTGCACGAGCCCCTGCGGATTGCGATGCAATTGCATCAATACCTGTTGCATCGATTGATTCAGGCCGAAGGGCTTGAGCCGCTGGTTCATTTCATGGCGCCAGGCGCGCGACACATTCCCGATCATCTGACCGAGCTCGCGCTGCAGATCGGCATCGCCGGGCGTTCTGTTGGTTGCCATCAATACTTGCCAGTGCTCAGGAATGAAACCGGACGAAAAGGAACGTATGCCATCCGGGGCAATCATAACTTGATTAGCATTGCTATCTAATATACTCGCGACTTCCGCCTGCGCCAATGCAATCGCAACACCCCGCGCAGATGAATTGCCAGCAATCATGCAACTACGTCACAAGCTAATCCCGGCGATCGTCGTCGGGCTCGCGCTCCTCGCCGCCGCGTATTTCCTCCTCGCTCGAAAATCCGCGCCGCCGCCCCAACAGGCGCGCGACACAGCGCAAGTGGTAAAGACTGCGCTTGCCGCGCAAAAGGCCGTGGACATCACGCTGCGCGCGAATGGCTACGTGGTCCCGCTTAACTCGGTGGAAGTCAGGCCGCAGGTGCAAAACGTGGTGCGCACAGTGCACGTCCGGGAGGGGCAGGACGTCAAGGCCGGGGACCTGCTGTTTACGCTCGATCAGCGCGCCGGCGAATCGGAGGTGGCGCGCGCGCGGGCCGGCCTCGCCAGCGCACGCGCGGAATTGCGCGACGCGGAGGATGCGCTCAAGCGCAACCAGGAACTGGCGGCGAAGGGTTTCGTGTCGGAGGCAGTGGTGGTTGCGGCGCGCGGCAAGGTTGACGCATTGCGCGGGACCGTGCGCGCCAACGAGGCCGCGATCGAGTCGAGCGCGGTCGCGCTCGGCAACAACCGGATCACGGCGACGATCAGCGGAAGGATCGGCGCGATCAACGTGCGTCCCGGCAGCCTGGCCCAGCCCGGCGGCGACCCGATGCTCACGATTGCGCAGCTCGACCCGATCGGCATTTCCTTTACGTTGCCGGAAGGCCAGCTGGCGGTCATCAGCGCGACTTACCCGGACGGCAGGGCGCCGGTCACGGCCCAGCTTCCCGGCGGGCGCGCGATCGGCGGCCGCCTGTACTTCATTGACAATGCGGCGGATCCGCAGAGCGGCACGATCCGCATGAAGGCTGAGTTTCCGAACCCGGAGCGGCGCCTCTGGCCGGGGACCTTCGTCACCGTGGAAATGATTTCACGCACCTTGCAGGACGCGGTGGTCGTGCCGGTGCAGGCGGTCGTCACCGGGCCGACCGAAAAATTCGCCTATGTGGTCCAGCCCGACAACACGGTGCGTCCGCAACCGGTGGAAGTCGTCTCGATCGCCAACGGGACGGCCGCGGTATCGGGACTGGCAGCCGGCGCCAGGGTGGTGATGGAGGGTACCCAGAATTTGCGCCCGGGCAGCAGGATCCGGGAAGCGGGCGGCGAGATGAATCCCGCGCTGAACTCCGGCGGCGAGGTGCGACCGGCAGCGGGCGCCTGACCGGGCACTGACTCCCCGCGCGACGGCCTTGTAAGAAAAGCAGGTATTCCAGTGAATATTTCCGAATTATGCATCCGGCGCCCGGTGATGACGGTGCTGCTGTCGGTCGCCGTGGTCGTCATCGGCCTGTTCGCCTACCGCGCGTTGCCGATCGCGGCGCTGCCGAGTTACAACACGCCGGTCATCAATGTGTCGGCCTCGCTCCCCGGCGCCAGTCCGGAGGTGATGGCGGCTTCCGTTGCCACCCCGCTGGAAAAGCAGTTCTCGACCATTGCCGGGCTGGCGACCATCAGCTCCAGCAGTGCGCTCGGCAGCACGTCGATCACGCTGGAGTTCGAACCGAACCGGGATATCGATGCGGCCGCGGTCGATGTGCAGGCCGCCTTGCTGCGCGCCCAGCGCGGCCTGCCGGATGAAATGACGTCGTTGCCGTCCTACCGCAAGGTCAATCCCGCGGATGCCGCGATCCTGTTGCTGGCGTTGACCTCGCCTTCGCTGTCGTTGTCGGAACTGAACGACTACGCGGAAAACCTGATGTCCCCGGCGCTTTCCACGATCAACGGCGTCGCCCAGGTCCAGGTGTACGGCCAGCGCCGTTACGCGGTGCGGGTGCGGGTCAGTCCGGACGAACTTGCGGCGCGCAACCTGACCATGGATGAACTCGCGGCAGCCTTGCGCGCGGCAAATGCGAACACGCCGGTGGGCGTGCTCGACGGGCCGCGCCAGACGCTGACCTTGCAGGCCAACCGGCAGCTGCAGAATGCCGCCGAGTTTGCCGAGCTGATCGTCAGCAGCAGGGACGGCGTGCCGATCCGCCTGCGCGACGTGGCGGTGGTCGAAGACAGCGTGGAATCGGTCAAGAGCGGAAGCTGGGCGAACGGCAAGCCTTCGATCGTGCTTGCGGTGCAGCGCCAGCCGAATGCCAACACGGTGCAGGTGGTCGACAGCGTGAAGGCGACCTTGCCCCAATTCAAGTCGCAGATGCCCGCCTCCATCGATGTACAGGTGCTGAACGACCGGTCCGCGTCAATTCGGGAAGCGATCCACGATGTCGAGCTGACGCTGTTGCTGACCGTCGCGCTGGTGGTGCTGGTGATCCTGCTGTTCCTCAAGCGGCTGACTGCCACCACGATTCCTGCATTGTCGCTGCCGATCTCGCTGATCGGCTGTTTCGCGCTCATGCAGTGGCTGGGCTACAGCCTGAACAATGTCTCTTTGCTCGGCATCACCATTGCGGTCGGCCTGGTGGTCGATGACGCGATCGTGATGCTTGAAAACATTGTCCGGCACATGGAGCGGGGACTCGATCCGCTGTCGGCGGCGCTGAAGGGCGCACGCGAGGTCAGCTTCACGATCATTTCGATCTCGATCTCCCTCGTGGCCGTGTTCATCCCGATCTTTTTCATGCCCGGCGTGATCGGCCTGCTGTTTCACGAGTTCGCCGCGGTGGTCTCGCTCGCCGTCCTCGTGTCGGCGGTGGTATCGCTGACGCTGGTCCCGATGATGTGCAGCCGCTACCTGAAGCATGCGGCCGGCGAAGCGGAGCGCAAGACAAACTCTGTCATGCGCGCATTCGAACGCGGCTTCGACGGCTCCCTGCGCCTGTACGAGCGCTGCCTGGACTGGTCGCTCGCGCACCGGGCGGCCGTCATGCTGCTCGCCGCGGCGACGTTTGCGCTGACCGCGGTCCTGTTCATCAGCATTCCGAAGGGTTTCTTCCCGACGGAAGACATCGGCCAGATCAGCGCGACGATCGAAGGCCCGGAAGACGCGTCCTATCCAACCATGGTCGGCATCGTTACCCAGGCCGCCGACATCGTGCAGCGCGATCCGAACGTGATGAGCGTGACGTCGCGCGCCAGGGAGGGGAATACCGGCAACCTGTTCATCGGCCTGAAACCGCGCGACGAGCGCGCGCAGATGAACGTGGTGCTGCGCGACCTGCGCCAGAAGCTGCGCAATATCCCGGGCGTGTCGGTGTACCTGACGCCGATCCAGAACCTGCGCCTCGGCGGGCGCTCCAGTGCCAGCCGCTTCCAGTACGTGATGCAGAGCGTGCGATCCGACGAACTGGCTGGCTGGGCGGAAAAGATGCTGGCGGAGCTGCGGTCGGACCCGCGCTTTCTCGACGTGACCAGCGACGCGCAGATGAGCGGCCTGCAGGCGGTCGTCGATATCGACCGCGAGCGCGCCAACGCGGCGGGCGTGCAGATACAGGATATCCGCAGCGCGCTTTACAGCGCCTACGGCGAGCGGCAGGTATCGACAATTTTTACGAGCAGCAACAGCTACTCGGTGATCATGCAAGACATCAACTCCGGCAAGCAGGATGAGAACGACCTGCGCAAGATCCACGTCCGGAGCAGCACGGGCACTCTGGTGCCCCTGACCAGCGTGGCCACGGTGCGGCGCGACGCCGGACCGGTCTCGGTGAACCACCAGGGGCAACTGGAAGCGATCACGCTGTCATTCAACCTGCCCCCCGATTTCCCGCTCGGCGAGGCAACCGCTCGCATCGAAGAGATGAAGGCAAAGATCGCCGTGCCGGCAAGCATTATCACCTCTTACGCCGGCGACGCGGCGGTTTTCCAGGCATCGCAGAGCAGCCAGGCGGCGCTGCTGGTGCTGGCGGTGGTGGTGATTTACATCCTGCTGGGAGTGCTGTACGAAAGCTACATCCATCCGATCACGATCCTCGCCGGCCTGCCGTCGGCGGCGGTCGGCGCGTTGCTCACGCTGACCTTGTTCGGCATGGAGCTTACGCTCATCGCAACGATCGGCATCCTGCTGCTGATCGGCCTGGTCAAGAAGAACGCCATCATGATGATCGACTTTGCGCTTGATGCCCAGCGCACGCAGGGTATGGCCCCCGCCGAAGCAATCCGCACTGCCTGCCTGCTGCGTTTCCGGCCCATCATGATGACGACCCTGGTGGCGATGGTCGGCGCATTGCCGATCGCACTCGGGCTGGGCGCCGGCGCGGAACTGCGCCAACCGCTCGGGCTCGCGGTGGTCGGCGGCCTGCTGTTTTCGCAGGTGATCACCTTGCTGATCACGCCGGTGATCTATCTTCTGCTGGACCGCTTCAGCGGCAAGGGGCCGGTGCAGATCGATGAAAAGCGTGTGGCCGAAGCGAGTACACCGGGCGCCTGATATCCAGTGTCCGGCTTTCGCGGCTTCGCTGGCCGGCCGGGGGTCCGTACGCATGCCGTTGGTGCTGCTTGCCCGGTTTCACGGACGTTTCCTGCAATCGGGAGAATCGTCGGCCTGCAGCAGATAGGCAATCAGGTCCGCGCGTTCCTTCTGGTCCTTCACGCCGGCGTACCCCATCGTCGTCCCGGGCACGGTGCGCGCCGGGTTCTCGAGGAAGCGGTC
>NZ_DASPLS010000008.1:0-32293 GCF_035627455.1 Noviherbaspirillum sp. | reverse complement strand
GATGGGCGCCAGGCCGGTGCTGCTGTGCGCGAGCACGCGGGAAGGCGAGGAGGCGCTGATTCTCGACGCGCTGGCGCCGGCCGGACTGGAAGATTGCCTGCTCGTCATCGTGCCGCGCCATCCGCAGCGCTTCGACGAGGTCGCAGCGATGATCGAGGCTCGGGGCCTGAAGATGCAGCGTCGCTCGGCTCTGGGCGCGCCATTGGCGCACGACGTGCGCGTGCTGCTCGGCGATTCGATGGGCGAGATGTTCGCCTACTACGCCGCCTGCGACCTCGCCTTCATCGGCGGCAGCCTGCTGCCGCTCGGCGGGCAGAACCTGATCGAGGCCTGCGCGGTCGGCAAGCCGGTGCTGGTCGGGCCGCATACCTTCAACTTCAGTGTAGTGACCGAAGACGCGATTGCCGCGGGGGCGGCGCTGCGCGTACCCGACGCGGTGGCGATGCTGCACGGGGCCGCCACGCTGCTGCATGACGGCGCAGGCCGGGCCGCCATGGGGGAAAAGGCGCAGCGCTTCGCGCACCAGCACCGTGGCGCCACCACGCGTACCATAGCGATGCTCAAGCAGCTGATCCGGTAGGGCCGGCTGGCCTTACTTCACAGCACCTTCATTCAAGCCGCCCCCGAGCGCGCGGTACAAGTCAACCGCATTCGTCAACCGCAGCAACCGCGCCTGCACCAGCGTCTGTTGCGCCGAGAACAGTTCGCGCTCCGCATCCAGCAGCTCGAGCGAGCTAGACACACCGGCCCGGTAACGCTGGTCCACCAGCTTGAATCGCTCCGCCTGCGCTTCCAGCACCGCGCGCTGCGCATCGATCTGCTCTTCCAGCGCGCTGCGCGCGACCAGTGCATCCGACACTTCGCGGAACGCGACCTGGATGGTTTTCTCGTAGTCGGCGATCGCCACGTTGTTGCGCACCTGCGCCAGGTCCAGGTTCGCGCTGTTGCGCCCGGCGTCGAAGATCGGCAGCGCCAGCTGCGGCACGAAGGACCAGGTGCGCGAGCCGGATTCGAACAGGCCGGACAGCGCATTGCTGGCGGTGCCGGTGCTGGCGGTCAGCGCGATGCGCGGGAAGAACGCGGCGCGCGCGGCGCCGATGTTCGCATTCGCCGCGCGCAGGCGCTGCTCGGCGGCGCGGATGTCGGGGCGGCGTTCCAGCAGGTCGGACGGCAGGCCGGCCGGGATGTCGGTCACGAGGTTCTGCGCCGAGAGCCGCTGCGCGGCCGGCAGGTCCTTCAGCGGCGCGCCGACCAGCAGCGTCAACACGTTGCTTGCCTGCGCGCGCTGCCGCGTCAGCGCGGCCAGCGCGGCGCGCGCCGTCTGCACCAGCGTTTCGTTCTGGCGCAGGTCGAGCGCCGAGGAGGCGCCGACTTCGAAGCGCTGTTTGGCGAGCCTGTACGCGGCCTCGCGGCTCTCAAAGGTCTTGCGCGCCAGCTCGTATTGCTCGTCGAACGCCTGTTCGGCGAGATAGGCCTTGGCGACTTCCGCCACTAACGTGATGCGCAACGCGCGGGCGGCTTCCTCGCTGGCAAGGTATTGCGCCAGCGAGGCTTCGTTCAGGCTGCGCACGCGGCCGAAGAAATCCAGCTCGAACGCGGTGAGGCCGAGGCCGACCTGGTAGCTGCTGCCGACGGCGGTGCGGCCGGAAAGGGAGAGGTTTGCCGGCGTGCGCGTGCGCGTGCCGCTGGCCGTCGCGTTCAGGGCCGGCAGCAGTTCCGCCGACTGGATGTTGTACAGCGCGCGCGCCTCCTCGACACGCAAAGCGGCGATGCGCAGGTCGCGGTTGTTGGCGAGCGCCGCATCGATCAGCAACTGCAGCCGCTGGTCCGGAAAGAAATCGCGCCAGCCGGTGGCGGACGCGTTGCCGGCGGCGGTCTGCACCGGGAACGCGTCGGCGACCGGCGCCGCCGGACGTTCATAGGTGGGCGCCAGCGAGCAAGCCGACAGCACACCGGCAGCAAGCAGGGAAAGGGTGACTTGCTTGATCATGCTTTGGATTCCTCATGCTGGTGCGAGTGCGCAAGCGTGAATTCCTGTTCGCGCTTGCTGGCGGGGAAGAGCTTGCGGACCACGACGAAGAAGACCGGCACAAGGAACACCGCCAGCACCGTGGCGGTGATCATGCCGCCCATGACGCCGGTGCCGATCGCGCGCTGGCTGGCAGAGCCGGCGCCGGTAGCGATCACCAGCGGCAGCACGCCGAGGATGAAAGCCAGCGAGGTCATGATGATCGGGCGGAAGCGCAGGTGCACCGCTTCCAGCGTCGCTTCCACCAGGCTCCTGCCTTCTGCCTGCAGGTCCTTCGCGAATTCGACGATCAGGATCGCGTTCTTCGCCGACAGGCCGATGATCGCGATCAGGCCGACCTTGAAGTAGACGTCGTTGGGCATGCCGCGCAAGGTCGCGCCGAGCAGCGCGCCGAGCACGCCGAGCGGCACCACCAGCAGCACCGAGACCGGGATCGTGGTGCTTTCATAGAGCGCGGCCAGCACCAGGAACACCGCGATCAGCGACAGCGCGAACAGCGCCGGCGCCTGCGCGCCCGAGGTCTTTTCCTCGGCCGAGCCGGCGGTCCACTCGTAGCCGATGCCTTGCGGCAGCTGCGCGGCGAGCCTTTCCATTTCCGCCAGTGCCTCGCCGGTGCTGCGGCCGGGCGCCGCCTCGCCGGAAATGCGCATCGCCGGATAGCCGTTGTAGCGGATCAGCTGCACCGGGCCGGTGACCCAGCGCGAGGTCGCGAACGCCGACAGCGGCACCATGTTGCCCTGGCTGTTGCGCACATACAGGTTGAGCAGGTCCTGCGGCTGCAGCCGCTGCGGCGCATCGGCCTGCAGGATCACGCGCTGCTGGCGGCCGGCGTTCGGGAAGTCGTTCAGGTAGGCCGAGCCGATCGCGTTCGACAGCACGCTGCTGATGTCAGCGAAGGACACGCCGAGCGCATTGGCCTTGTAGCGGTCGATGTCGAGCTGCAGCTGCGGCGTGTCTTCCAGGCCTTCCGGGCGCACGCCGCGCACCACCTCGCTCTTGGCGGCCAGCCCGAGCAGTTGCCCGCGCGCCGCCAGCAGTGCTTCGTGCCCGAGCCCGCCGCGGTCCTGCAGGCGGAAGGTGAAGCCGGTGGCATTGCCGAGTTCGCGGATCGGCGGCGGGTTGACCGGGAAGATGATCGCATCCTTGATCTGCGACAGCGCGCCGAACGCGCGCGCGGCGATTTCCTGCGCCGACTGGCCGGCGCCGCGTTCGCTCCAGTCCTTGAGCGGCGTAAATACCAGCGCCGCGTTCTGGCCGCTGCCGGCGAAGCTGAAGCCGCGCACCGCGACGGTGCGCGCCACGCTCGGCTGGTTCAGGTAATAGTCCTCGACCTGCTTGATCACCTCCAGCGTGCGGTTGGCGCTCGCGCCGGGCGGCAGCTGCACGTTGGTGATCAGGTAGCCCTGGTCTTCCGCCGGCAGGAAGGAGGTCGGCAGGCGCGCGTAGAGCAGCGCGACGACGCCGATGATCAGGCCGTAGATGACCATGTAGCGGCCGGTCTTGCCGAGCATGCGCGCGACGAAGCCCTGGTAGTTGGTCGCGGTGCTGTGGAAGCCGCGGTTGAACCAGCCGAAGAAGCCGCGCTTGGCATGATGGTGGCCGGCCTGCACCGGCTTGAGGATGGTGGCGCACAGCGCCGGCGTCAGCGACAGCGCCATCAGCGCCGAGTACAGCATGGCGGACACCATCGCCAGTGAGAACTGGCGGTAGATCGCGCCGACCGCGCCGCCGAAGAAGGCCATCGGGATGAATACCGCGACCAGCACCAACGTGATGCCGACGATGGCGCCGGTGATCTGCCCCATCGCCTTCTTCGTGGCTTCGCGCGGCGACAGACCTTCCTCGCTCATGATCCGCTCGACGTTTTCCACCACCACGATCGCATCGTCGACCAGGATGCCGATCGCCAGCACCATGCCGAACATGGTCAGCACGTTGATCGAGTAGCCGAAGGCGAGCATGGTGGCAAAGGTGCCCATCAGCGCCACAGGCACCACGATGGTCGGGATAAGCGTGTAGCGGATGTTCTGCAGGAACAGGTACATCACCAGGAACACCAGCAGCACCGCTTCGAGCAGCGTCTTCACCACTTCCTCGATGGAAATCTGCACGAACAGCGAGGTGTCGTAGGGAATGTCGTACTTCACGCCGGGCGGGAAGAACTTCGACAGCTCGTCCATCTTCGCGCGCACCGCCTTCGCGGTTTCCAGTGCATTGGCAGTAGGCGACAGCAGCACGCCGACCGCCGAGGTCGGGTTGCCGTTCAGGCGCGCGGCGGTGGAATAGGATTGCCCGCCGATCTCGATGCGGGCCACGTCGCGCAGGCGCACGACGGCGCCGGTCGGCGTCGCGCGCAGCACGATGTTGCCGAATTCCTCGGGAGACGTCAGCTGGCCGTTGACTACGATCGGCGCGGAGATCTGCTGCGCCTCGGTGCTCGGCAAGTCGCCCAGCGTGCCCGACGCGACCTGCGCGTTCTGGCCGCGGATTGCGGCGGCGACATCGGCCGGGGTCAGCTTGAAGCCGACCAGCTTGGAGGCGTCGAGCCAGATGCGCATCGCGCGTTCGGTGCCGAACAGCTGCGCATTGCCCACGCCCGGCACGCGCTTGAGTTCATTGAGCACGTTGCGCGACAGGTAATCGCCGAGCGCCACCGGGTCGAGCCGGCCGTCGGTCGAGGACAGCGTGGTAAACAGCAGGAAGTTGCTGCGCGCCTTGCTCACCTGCACGCCCTGCTGGATCACCGCCTGCGGCAGGCGCGATTCCACGCGTTTCAAGCGGTTCTGCACGTCCACCGCCGCCAGGTCCGGGTTCGTGCCGGGGGTGAAGGTGACCGTGATCTGCGACTGGCCGTTGGCTTCGCTCTGCGATTCCATGTATTGCAGGCCGTCTGCGCCGTTCATTTCCTGCTCGATGATGCTGGTCACGCTCTCGTCGAGCGTCCTGGCCGATGCGCCGGGATAGACCGCGGTGATCACCACCGAAGGCGGAGCGATGGTCGGGTACTGCGCGATCGGCAGCCGCGTGATCGACAGCGCGCCGGCCAGCAGGATGAAAAGGGCGATGACCCAGGCGAACACCGGGCGATCGATGAAAAACTTTGCCATGGCGGGCGTCCTTATTGAGCCTTCGGTTGCTGTGCTGCCGGTTGCGCAGCCTTGCCGTTATCCGGCGCGACGGCCTTCCAGGGCACCGGCTTGACCGGTGAACCCGGCTTCGCCTTCTGGAAGCCTTCGACGATCACGCGGTCGCCCTGCTTCAGGCCTTCGCTGACGATCCAGGCGTTTCCTTGCGCGTTGTCCGCCTTGACCGGCTGAGCGGCAACCTTTCCGTCTTCACCCACCAGCAGCACCGTGGCGCCGTTCGGGCTGCGCTGCACCGCCTGCTGCGGCACGGTGATCGCGTTTTCGCTGACCGCCTGTTCCAGCCGCGCGCGCACATACATGCCGGGAAGCAGGAACCGGTCGGGATTCGGGAATTCCGCGCGCAGCGTGATCGCGCCGGTGCTTTCTTCCACGGCGATATCGGAAAACAGCAGCCTGCCGGCGTGCGGGTAGGGCGTGCCGTCTTCCATCACCAGGGTCACCGTCGCCTTGTCGCGGCCGACGCTCTTCAGGCGTCCGCTCGCCATCGCGCGCTTCAACTGCAGCACTTCCGAGGTCGACTGCGTGAGGTTGACGTAGACCGGATCGAGCTGCTGGATCGATGCCAGCGGGGTTGCTTCTCCCTGCCCGACCAGCGCGCCCTCGGTCACCTGCGCGCGGCCGATGCGTCCGGAAATCGGCGCGGTGACGGTTGCATAGCCAAGGTTCAGGCGCGCGTTCTCCTGGGTTGCCTTCGCCGCCGCGAGGTCGGCGGCAGCCTGTTTCTGGGCGGTCAGCGCGTCGTCGTATTCCTGCTTGCTGATCGCATTGGTTTCCACCAGCGGCTTGTAACGCTGCACCCTCAGCGTGGTTTGCGCAAGATTGGCTTCGGCTTTCGCAACGGTGGCCTGCGCGCTGTTGAAGCTGGCCTGGAACGGCGCGGCATCGATGCGGAACAGCACTTCGCCCGCCTTCACTTCGCTGCCCTCGCGGAACACGCGCTTCTGCACGATGCCCGGCACGCGCGCCCGCACCTGCGCCACGCGCGTCGCCTCCACCCGGCCCGGCAGTTCGGTCGTCATGACGATGCGTTCGGGCGCGACCGTGACCACCGCCACCTCGGGCGGCGGCGGCGTGCCGCCGGCCGGCGCCTGCGCCGCCGCGTTTTTCTGGCCGCAGCCGGCCAGGCTGAACAACATCCACATCAGCGCCGCGACCGGCGCAATTCGATGAACAAAAATCATGACTTACTCGCAAAGAATCGGGAAAACCCCTGCGGCGGCAGGGATTTGGTGCCAGGATGGCAAGGCCGGGCGCAGGGATGGGGCGCGCTTCGCCGCCGGCTTGCGGCGGTCATCGATGCAAAACGGCCAAGCTATTTTATAGATATCCTGCAAAGTCTGTTATCGGCGCCGAAAAGTGAGCAAAGTGTCACTAGAGTGTGGGGGCCATGCAAATATCGCATGCAATTCCATAGAGAAGTTATCCTACCGAAGGGCAAGCCTCAGGTAGAATGTTGACATAAATCATCTTTCGCTTCGCTAACCCACCGTCCCATGCTTCTTCGCGGCATGCGATCGCTTTGTCGAGCAAGGGTGCCGAACATGCCGAAACATTTCGTTTCCCGCTCCTCTCGCTCCTCTCGCTCCTCCGGCCGGCGCGCCGGGCGCCTTGCCCGCCTTCTTGTCCTGGGTACGGCGCTGTCAAGCCAGGCGGCATACGCCGACGATCCGCAGGTCGATCTTGCCGCATTGCCGATCGAGCAGCTGCTTTCCCTCGAAGTCTATAGCGCATCGCGCTTCGTGCAGAAACTGAGCGAGGCGCCATCGGCCGTATCGGTTGTGACCGCCGCCGACATCAAGGCATTCGGCTGGCGCACCTTGTCCGACATCCTGCGCAGCATGCGCGGCCTGTACGTCAGCAACGACCGCAATTACAGCTACCTGGGCGCGCGCGGCTTCCTGCGTCCCGGCGACTACAACACCCGCTTCCTGCTGCTGGTGGACGGCAACCGCAACAACGACGCCGTGTTCGACCAGGCAGCGACCGGCACCGAGTTCATGCTTGACGTCGACCTGATCGAGCGGGTCGAATTCGTTCCCGGCCCGGGCTCCTCAATCTACGGCGCGAATGCCTTTTTCGGCGTCGTCAACATCATCACCCGTCGCGGCCGCGACATGGACGGCGCGCAGGCATCGGTCGAGGTTGGCAGCGACGGCATGCGTAAGGCACGCGCGAGCTACGGCCTGCGCGATGACGGCGGCGCCGAGGTGCTGCTCGCCGCGAGCCGCTACCGGCGCGACGGCGCCGACCTGTATTTTCCCGAGTTCGATTCCCCCGCCACCGGCAATGGCGTCGCGCGCAGGCTGGATCATGACCGCAGCGACAGCGTGTTCATGAAAGGCAGCCTCGGCCCGTTCAGCCTGTCCGTCGCCCACAGCGAGCGGTCGAAAGGGGTTCCGACGGCGTCTTTCAGCCAGGTATTCAATGATCCGCGCTCCCGGACGATCGACGCGCACACCTTCGTCGACGCCGGCTACCGGCTGCAGCTGGCCGCCGACACCGAATTCAGTTCAAGGCTGCACTGGGGGCGGTATGAATACCAGGGCGATTACGTGTACGACCTGCCGCCGCTGATCGTCAATCGCGATGTCGCGAATGCGCACTGGTGGGGCGCGGAAGCCAAGCTGGTCACCACGCGCCACGCCGGGCACAAGCTGGTGATGGGCGTGGAGCACCAGAACGACTACCGGCGCGAACAGATCAACTTCGACATCGACCCGTTCCAGCCGCTTCTAAACGACCGGCGCGCCGGCCGCCGCACCGGCATCTACCTGCAGGACGAATACACCTTGCGCCCGGACGTCCTGTTCAATGCCGGCGGGCGCTACGACCACGATTCCGCGACTGGCCAGCATCAGTTCAACCCGCGCCTGGCGCTGATCTGGAAGGCGACGCCGGCGACGACATTAAAGGCGCTCTACGGCACCGCATTCCGCGCGCCGAATGCCTACGAGCTGTATTACGACCTGCCGGGCGCCGGCGGACAGAAGGCCAACCCGTCCCTGAAGGCCGAGCGCATCCGGACACAGGAACTGAGCGCCGAACACCACCTGTCCCCCAATACGCGCGTCACTGCTTCGCTGTTCCGCAATACCGTGTCGGATCTGATCACGCAGACGGAGGATCCGGCCGACGGCCTGCTCGTTTTCCGGAACCTGAACCGCGCCGTGGCGCACGGGACGGAGGTCGAACTGGAAAAGGCATGGAGCGGCGGCGCAGTGCTGCGCACCGGCTACAGCTGGCAGAAGGCGCGCGGCGCCGGCGGTGGTGACCTCGTCAATTCGCCGCGGCATCTGGCCAAGTTCAACCTGTCGGCGCCCTTGCTCCGCACCGGGTGGCGGGCCGGCGCCGAAGCGCAGTATGTCGGGCGGCGCCTGACGCTGCGCGGCGAAACCGCCGGCTACTGGCTCGCCAACCTGACGCTGTCGGCGCTACGCCTGGCGCCCGGGCTGGAGTTGTCTGCCAGCGTGTACAACCTGTTCGACCGGCGCTACGCCGACCCGGGCGCCGAGGAGCATGCGCAGGATGCGATCCGGCAGGACGGCCGCACCTGGCGCCTCAAGCTTTCCTACTCATTCTGATGCCGTTATCCGCCCTTGCCCTGTCGCGCAGCTTGCTCCGCCTTTCGCAGGCGCTGCTCCTGCTGTTGCCGCCGGCGGCGACCGCGCAACCGGTCCCCGAGTACGAGCTGAAGGCGGCATTCGTGTACAACTTCGCGCTGTTTACCGACTGGCCGGCGGATACCGCCTACGACGGCGGAACCCTCAACATCTGCGTCAATCCGTCCAGCGCGCTGCGCCTGCCGCTCGCGGGTCTCGGCGACAAGCCGGTCAAGGGAAGGCGGGTCGCGGTTCGTGCGTTCTCCGGGGTCGAGAGCCTGCGCCTTTGCCACGTGCTGTTCATCGACGGCAGCGACCGCGAACGCTGGGGACAGATAAAGAAAGGTTTGGGAGGCGTGAGCGTGCTGACGGTGTCCGACGACGACCAGATCATCCACGACGGCAGCGTGATCGGTTTGACGATGGAGAACAACCGGATCGTGTTCGACGTCGACACGCGCGCGGCCAGGCAGGCGCGGCTGGTCCTCAGCTCCAAGCTGCTGCGCCTGGCGAGGACAGTGCAATGAACATGCTGCATTTACCCCGCCCGCCGCGACTGGGCCGCTGGATGGACCTGGCCAACCTGGCGACCGCCGGCGCCGCGTTGCTGGTCGCGAGCGTGCTGCTGATCCTGTTCCAGTACATATCGCTGCGCAGCGCCCTGCTGGAAGACGTCAATGTTCAGGCGCGCATTGTTGCTGAGAACAGTGCCGCGGCGCTGCTCTTCCATGATGCCAAGGCAAGCAACGAGACGCTGGCGGTGCTTGCCGGCGCCACCAGCATCGAGGCGGCCGGCATCTACACCGCCGAGCGCAAGCTGCTGGCATCGTTCCGCCGCGACGGCGTTTCGCTGGCGCCGCCGCTGCCGGAGCTGCTGGCGGAGGGGCACCGTTTCGGCTTGAACCGGCTTGAAGTGGTGCGCCGGGTGGAAATGGACGGCCGCGAGATCGGGCTGGTCGTCGTGCGCGCCGGACTCGAACAGCTGTACACGCGCCTGGTCGGCTACGCCGGCCTGACTATGGTTATCGCAATGGGCTCGCTCGCGGTCGCCTACCTGCTGGTGGCCCGCATGCGCCGCGTGGTCAAGAACGCGGAAGCGCACCTCGATTACCTCGCGCACATCGATCCGGTGACCAGCCTGCCAAACCGCCATGCGTTCAACGAGCGCCTGGCCACCGCGATCGCCAAGGTCGACCAGTTCGGCGGCTGCGTCGGGCTGTTGCTGCTCGACCTGGACAACTTCAAGATCGTCAACGACACGCTGGGCCATCACAGCGGCGACACGCTGCTGCAGCTGGTGGCGCGCCGGCTGATGGAATGCCTGCGCAGCGGCGACGTCATCTGCCGCATCGGCGGCGACGAATTTGCGATCATTCTCGAATCCGACGCGGCGCGCGACGGCGCTACCGTGGCCGACAAGGTGCTCGCCGTGCTGGCCGCGCCGTTCGACATCGATGTTCATGAGATCTATGTGACGGCGAGCGTGGGCATCAGCGTCTATCCGGACGACGCCGGCGACCTCGAGACGCTCACCCGCAACGCCGACACCGCGATGTACCAGGCCAAGGGCAAGGGCAAGAACGCGTGGGAGCAGTTCCATCCCGAGCTCGATCAGCGTGTGCAAAAGCGCATGTCGCTGGAAACCAGCCTGCGCAAGGCGCTGGAACGCGACGAGCTGCTGCTGTATTACCAGCCGAAGGTCGACCTGCGTGACGGCAGAGTCGCCGGATTGGAAGCGCTGCTGCGCTGGAAGCATCCCGAGCTCGGCCTGGTCAGTCCGGTCGAGTTCATTCCGATCGCCGAAGACAGCGGCCTGATCGTGCCGATCGGCCGATGGGTGCTGCGCAGCGCCTGCCGCCAGATCGCGGCCTGGCGCGACGCCGGCCTCGGCATGGTGCAAGTGTCGGTCAACCTGTCGGCGCGGCAGACGCGCGATCCGCACCTGGTACACGACATCATCAATGCGCTGCGCGATACGGGGGTGCCGGCGGGCCAGCTGGAGCTCGAGATCACCGAAACCGTTCTGATGGATAACGTCAACGCGAACGTCGACCTGCTGCGCCGGCTGCAGGCCGAAGGCATCCGCCTGTCAATCGACGACTTCGGTACCGGCTATTCGTCGATGGCTTACCTGAAGCGCTTCCCGATCGACCAGCTGAAGATCGACCGCACCTTCGTGCGCGACATTCCCGGGGACGGCGACGACGAAGCGATCACCACCGCCATCATCGCGATGGCACACAGCCTCGGGCTGTCGGTAGTGGCGGAGGGTGTCGAAACCGAAGCACAGTTGAACTTCCTGCGCAATGCCGACTGCGACCTGATGCAGGGCTATTATTTCGCCGAGCCGCGCCCGGCCGAGCAGGTCGCGGCGTTCCTGAATCGCCGCGCGGTGTTGCTGGACGTCTCTGCGACCTGATCTCCCTCAAGCGGGTGGCATTGCGTCATTCCTGCAAACGGTGACGCTACGCATCCCTGTTGGCCGAGCACAAGGATCGTATCGAATGCATCGCGTGGCGCAAAGCGCAAATGATAAGGTGAAGGCCATGCCCGCAACGGGTGTCACCCTCATCATTTGCGAAGGAAATGAACGAACACAGTCCATCCGCAACGATGCTCGCGACTCGGGCGCCAGCGCCAGTCGCGGCCGCCGGCGAAGTTGCCGTTGCCTGCTACGACAATGAGCTGCCGCCCTTCCTGGAGGCGCAGTTGCAGCACCTCTACGGCAATATCCATTCGACGCTGGCGCATTTGCGCATTTACGGCGGCTTGTCCGAGGTCTCCCATGTCTATGTCGCGCGCCGTGCCGACCGCGTGACTGCCGCGCTCCTGTTTTGCCATTCCGGGAATACGGTGAGGGTGATCAATGAAGGCATGCTGCTCGATGCCGATGCGGTCAGCCGCTTTGCCGCCTTCGTGTTCGCGCGCTGGCCTTCGGTTGGCGCAATCCGCTTTCGCGCGGTCCAGTCCGCGATAGAGGCGATCGGCTATCCATTCCAGCAGTATGCGTCGACGGCCAACATCGTACTGCCGCTGCCTGCGACCGCCGGGGAATATGTCGCCAGCCTGGGCAAGAACATGCGGCGCAACCTGCGCCGCTACATGGACAGGCTGAAGCGGGATTTTCCGGAGGTCCGCTACGAGATATCGGAAAGGGCGGCGGTGAACGAGGCGCAGCTGCGCGCCATCATCGAGCTCAACCGGGTGCGCGTCGCCGGCAAGAACCTGCGCTACGGCCTGGAAGACGAGGTGGACAAGGTCATCGCACTGGCGCGGGAATGCGGCATGGTCGGCGCAATGACGATCGACGGGCGGGTCATTGCCGGCGCGATCGGCTATTTCGCCGGATCGAATTACTTCTTCAAGGTGATCGCGCATGATCCGGCCTACAACGATTACTCGGCAGGTATCCTGTGCTGCTACCAGACGATCTGCGCCTGCATCGCGCGCGGCTGCCGGGAGTACAACTTCATGTGGAACGAGTATGAGTACAAGTTCGCGCTGGGCGCGCATTCGCGCAGCCTGCACGATGTGGTCGTGTACCGTTCGCGGCAGCGCGTACTTCTGAGTGCGCCGCTCGCATTGCGTACCGCTGCCGCCGGCTGGCGCTACCGGGCGTCCGCGCTGCTCGAAAAGGCGGGGAAGCCGGAGAGCCTGGCGCCCGCCGAGCGGTTCGCGCTGCGGATTCTCGACGGCCTGCGCAACGCGAAGCGATTGCTGGCGCGGCGCTGACAGCTCAGGGATTGCGGTCCGCGTTCAGCGTGCCGTCGACGTGCAGGGGTAATGCCGCCTCGCGCGCCGCAAACGGCTTGACGCTCAATCCTGCTTGCTTGCGTCGTTGCCGCCGCGATCGTCCTGCTGCGCGCCGTCGCCAGGGGGGAGCTGCTGCCGCCGGCGGTCCGGCGTGTCACGCGCGACCGCGCGGCGCTCCGCCATCCTGCGCTCACGGAATTGGTTCAGGTCGTGGCTTGCCTGTTCGAAAAGCGTCTCCGGTTTGCTCATTTTTTTCCCCCACTCTGTTGACGAACAAAGTTTCCAGTAGGTATTAGCCAGTGTAGGCTGCCATGCCTGTTCCGGTTTGACGCGGAGCAATACTTTGTGCGGATTTCTGCCGGTGCCGGCTCTCAGGGTTGCATTGCCAGCCGCAGCACGGCCTTGCGCGCCGCGCTTTCCAGGCCGTCCAGCTCCGGCCGGCCCGGGCGGTTGCGCACGCGGAACAGCATCAAGCCCTCGATCTGGGCGACGATCAGCGCCGCGCGCACCGCATACTCCTCTTCCGGTATCTCGGGCGACAGTCCCTGTATGAGCTTGTGGATCGCCTTGCGTTCACGCGACTGCATGCGTTCCATCAAGGTGGAGGCGAAGGTGTTGCGGGTGGCCAGTGCCCAGAATTCGAAGAACATGCCGCGGATGACCGGGTTGCCAAGCTCTTCCAGGAACATGTCCACCGTCGCGATGAACTGTTCCACCCGCGACGCCCCCGGCATTGCGGCGGCGATGCCGTCAATCTTCTGCTGGAACTGGTTCAGCGAATCGAGCAGCAGCGCTTCGACCAGCATGTCCTTGCTCTTGTAGTAGTGCTGCACATTGGACAGGCTGACGCCGACCTGCGTCGCCACCCGGCGCATCGACAGCCCGCCGTAGCCTTCCGCCGCGAAGATCTCGCGCGCCGCCTGCAGGATGTCGTTGGCGCGCGCATAGCCTTTCTCCGTCGTGCTCGACGTCTTGCGCTTCAACGAGGTTTTGAGGACGGGGGACATGGAAGGCCGGGAATTGATGGGCGGGAATTATCGCACGCGATTGACAACAAAATCGGTTCGCTTATATTCTTCATGTTTTAGGTCATGTGACCTATAAAAGCAATATCCACATTCGCCATCTTGGAGCATGCGATGAGCCGTAAAGTCTTTGTATCGGGCGTCGGGATGATCCCGTTCGCCAAGCCGGGGGCAAGCGCTTCCTACGACCAGATGGGCGCCGCCGCCGCCCGGCTGGCGCTGTCGGACGCCGGCATCGCCTATGACGACATCCAGCAGGCCTATGCCGGCTATGTGTATGGCGACTCGACCAGCGGGCAGAAGGCGGTCTACCAGCTCGGCATGAGCGGCATCCCGATCGTCAACGTGAACAACAACTGCTCCACCGGTTCCACCGCGCTGTTCCTGGCGCGCCAGGCGATTGCCAGCGGCGCCGCCGACTGCGTGCTGGCGCTCGGTTTCGAGCAGATGAGCCCGGGCGCGCTCGGCTCGGTGTTCAAGGACCGGCCCACGCCCTTCGATGCTTTCGACGCGATCACCGACGAGCTGGTCGGCATGCCGGAGATCCCGCTGGCGCTGCGCTATTTCGGCGGCGCCGGCCAGAGCCACATGAAGAAATACGGGACGAAGCTGGAAACCTTTGCGAAGATCCGCGCCAAGGCCAGCCGCCACGCGGCGAACAATCCGCTGGCGCTGTTCCGCCAGGTGGTGACGGCCGACGACGTGATGAACGCGCCGATGATCTGGCCGGGCGTGATGACGCGCCTGATGGCCTGCCCGCCGACCTGCGGCGCGGCGGCGGCGGTACTGGTGTCGGAGCGTTTCGCCAGGGAGAAGGGACTCGACACCCGCGTGCACATCGCGGCGCAGGCGATGACGACCGACCGGCCGGGCACCTTCGAATCGGGCGACATGATGCGCGTGGTCGGCTTCGACATGGCCAGGGAGGCCGCCGCGAAGGTGTACGAGGAAAGCGGCATCGGCCCGGACGAGCTCGACGTGGTCGAGCTGCACGACTGCTTCGCGCAGAACGAGCTGATCACCTATGAAGCGCTCGGCCTGTGCCCCGAGGGCGGCGCCGAGAAATTCGTCGAGGACGGCGACAACAGCTACGGCGGCAAGGTGGTGACCAATCCGTCCGGCGGCCTGCTGTCGAAAGGCCACCCGCTCGGCGCCACCGGCCTGGCCCAGTGCTACGAACTGACCCACCAGCTGCGCGGCACCGCCGAAACGCGCCAGGTGCAGGGCGCGCGCGTCGGACTGCAGCACAACCTCGGCCTGGGCGGCGCCTGCGTGGTGACCATGTACCGGGCAGGTTGAAGAACAACAAGGAGGAGACAACCATGCAATACCAATCGCCGTGGATGAACCCGGAACTGGAAGGCTTTCGCGACGCCGTGCGGCGCTTCGTCGAATCGGAGATCGTTCCGCACCAGGAAGAATGGCGCAGGCAGCAGCATGTCGACCGCGAGATCTGGCGCAAGGGCGGCGAGATGGGCATCCTGCTGGCCGACATCGCGGAGGAATACGGCGGTTCGGGCGGTAACTTCGCGCACCAGTGCATCGTGTTCGAGGAGCTCGCTTATGCCGGCGATACCGCCTTTGGCCTGCACGTGCATGCGATCGTCGCGCACTACCTGCTCAACCAGGGCACCGAAGAGCAGAAGCGGAAATACCTGCCGAAGCTGGCCAGCGGCGAGATGATCGCCGCCATCGCGATGTCGGAGCCGGGCGCCGGATCCGACCTGAAAGGAATCCGCACCACTGCAGTGCGCGACGGCGACGGCTACCTGATGAACGGCTCGAAGATCTTCATCTCCAACGGCTACATGGCCGACCTGATCCTGGTGGTGGCCAAGACCGAGCCGGAAGCCGGCGCCAAGGGCGTGTCGCTGATGCTGCTGGAAACCCGGAACGCGCAGGGTTTCCGCGTCGGCCGCATCCTGGAAAAAATCGGGCAGAAGGGACAGGATACCTGCGAACTCTTCTTCGACAATGTGCGCCTGCCGCGCGACAGCGTGCTCGGCGGCGTGGAAGGCAGGGGCTTCGCGCAGCTGATGAACGAGTTGCCGTACGAGCGCACCATCATCGGCGTGTCCGGCGTGGCGTCGATCGAGCGCGCGGTGCGCATGACCATCGAGTACACGCGCGAGCGCAAGGCCTTCGGCCAGCCGCTGATCGAGATGCAGAACACCCGCTTTGCGCTGGCCGAGGCGAAGACCGAAGCCACCGTCGCGCGCACCTTCATCGACCGCTGCATCCTCGACATGATCGAAGGGCGCATGGACACGGTGCAGGCGTCGATGGCGAAATACTGGATCTCCGACCTGCAGTGCAAGGTCATCGACAACTGCCTGCAGCTGTTCGGCGGCTACGGCTACATGCTCGAGTATCCGATCGCGCAGATGTACGCCGATGCGCGCGTGCAGCGGATCTACGGCGGCGCGAACGAAATCATGAAGGAAATCATCGCCCGTTCCCTATAGCCTTCTGCTGGCGGCGCGGCGCGGCCAGCGTTGCCGGGCGCGATGGATTCAGCTTCAGCGGCGCGGCGGCCGCATGCGCTGCGCGCGTGCCGCCGTTGATCAGCCTGAAGGAGCCCACCAGCTGCGTCTGCTTGACCGCCTGCTCGCGCAGCGTCTCGGCCGCCGCCGCCGACTGCTCCACCAGCGCCGCGTTCTGCTGCGTAATTTCGTCCATCTGCGTAATCGCCATGTTCACCTGCTCGATGCCCGCGCTCTGCTCGCGGCTGGCGGCGGTGATCTCGTTCATGATGTCGGTCACGTGGCGCACCGCGGAAACGATCTCTTCCATCGTCTTGCCGGCGTCGTCCACCAGCTGACTGCCGGATTCGACCTGCTCCACCGAGTCGCTGATCAGCTGCTTGATTTCCTTGGCAGCCCCCGCGGAACGCTGGGCGAGATTGCGCACTTCCGAGGCGACGACGGCGAAGCCGCGGCCCTGTTCGCCGGCACGCGCCGCTTCCACCGCCGCATTGAGCGCGAGAATGTTGGTCTGGAACGCGATGCCGTCGATCACGCCGATGATGTCGGAAATCTTGCGCGAGCTATCGCGGATCGACGCCATGGTCGCCACCACCTTGCCCACGGCTTCGCCGCCCTTGACCGCGATTCCCGATGTCGAAATCACCAACTGGTTCGCCTCGTGCGCATTGTCGGCGTTCTGCTTGACGGTCGACGTCAGTTCTTCCATCGACGATGCCGTCTCTTCCAGCGAGCTGGCCTGCGATTCGGTGCGCGCCGAAAGGTCGGAATTGCCCGCCGCGATTTCCTGCGAACCCTTGTTCACCAGATCCGTCGCTTCCTTGATCTGGCCGACCAGCAGCTTGACGTTGGTCTGCAGGATGCGGACCGCCTGCAGCACGCGGGCGAGTTCATCGTCGCCGTCGCTGTGGATCCTGCCGCTGAGGTCGCCGCTGCTCATGCGGTCGATGTCGCGGCGTGCGTTTTCCAGCCGCAGCACGATATCGCGGTAAAGGAAGAAACCCGCCAGCAGCGACAGCACGAAGCCGACGCCGGCGGTGATGTGAGACCAGCCGTCAGGCAGCACGGCGCAGGCGCCGAGCAGCGTCGCCAGCACGCCGAACACGACTGCCATCTTTGCTTTCAGCGACAGGCTCTTGCGCAGGCTCAGGCGCGACAGCAGCGAAACCGGGACAGCCTGTCCGTCACGCACCTCGAGCTTCTTGCTGCCGGAACGGATTTCCTTGTAGGCCGCTTCCGCCGCGGCGACCTGCTCGCGGCTGGGCTTGATGCGGATGGAGGTGTAGCCGGAAATCCTGCCGTCCTCGAGCAGCGGCGCGGCATGCGCCTCGACCCAGTAGTGGTTGCCATTCTTGCAGCGGTTCTTCACCAGGCCGGTCCATGCCTTGCCGGCCTGGATTGCGCGCCACATGTCTTCAAAGGCTTCGGGCGGCATGTCGGGATGGCGCACGATGTTCTGCGGCGCGCCGATCAATTCCTCCTCGGCGAAGCCGCTGATATTGATGAAGTCCTGGTTGATGTAGGTGATGCGGCCTTTGAGGTCGGTCTTGGACACGATGGTTTCGGTGTCCTTGAGGACGTATTCGATTCCGGTCACGGGCAGGTTGGTGCGCATGCGGAGCTCCTTGGTCAGTAACTGCGTTGGATTAATTCGGAATAATTTGATCCAAAGCAAATTACAAGCCAGAAAATTGTGGCCAGTTTATTTCCATGCAGCAATTTCAATCAGTGCAAGACCTGTCCGCGGGAAAAGCCGGGAGCTACCCGACGAGCCAGGCAGTATGCGGGCCGGCGCGGTTTTTCAGGAAGCGGGATGGCAGAGGAAGGGAAAAGTATTGTTAAAAGAGATGCGCCAGGAATTCCCATATTTGGAATTCCCATTCTTGATTCTGATCAAGTTATTCGAATTTCTTCAACTGGCGAAATTGACATGTCGGCCCAAAAAAGGGAGGCAAGAGGTGGCGAAACGGTTCCTGCACCGTTTCGCCCGGCCTGATCTTACTGTTGCAGAAGGGCGTTGACCGTTGCCAGGTCTTCTTCCTTCAGGATGCCGGCCGCCGACTTCAGGCGCAGGCCATTGACGATGGTTTCATAGCGCGCCCTGGACAGGTCGCGCCGGGTGGAGAACAGCTGCTGTTGCGCGTTCAGCACGTCGATGTTGATCCGAACGCCTACCTGGTAGCCCAGGCGGTTGGACTCGAGCGCCGACTGGCTCGACAACTCCGCCGCCTCCAGCGCGCGGATCTGGGCCAGGCCGGCGTTGACGCCGAGGAAGGCCTGGCGGGCGCCCTGGGCAGCCGTGCGCCGCGCGTTTTCCAGGTCGGAGCGGGTCTTGTCTTCCAGCGCGATCGCCTCGCGCACCCGGCTGTCGATCGCAAAGCCGGCGAAGATCGGCACGCTCCACTGCACGCCTATCGTGGTGTTGTCCGACACGCTGCCCGTCGGGCTGGTTGCGCTGCCGGTCTGGTTGCTGTGGCCGCGGCTGGCGACCAGGTCGACCGTCGGGTAATGGCCGGCGCGGTTCTTCCTGATTTCGCGCTGTGCGATCTCGAGCGCAAGCTGTTGGCCGAGCACGCCGTAGTTCTGCTGTTCGGCGCTTTGCACCCAGGCGTCGACGTTTGCCGGCTCCGGCGTTGTCAGCTTGAGGCCCGGGCGCAGGGTGGCGAGCGCACCGGCTGGCTTGCCGATGATCTGCTGCAGCGCGCTGCGCTTGATTTCGAGGTCATTCTGCGCGGCGAACTCCTGCGCCACCGCGAGATCGTAGCGCGCCTGCGCTTCATGGGTGTCAGTAATGGTCGCGGTGCCGACTTCGAAGTTGCGCTTGGCCGACGCCAGCTGCTCGGTGATCGCCGCCTTCTGCGCCTGCACCGTCGCCAGCGCATCCTGCGACGCCAGCACGTCGAAATAGGCCGCCGCCACCCGCACGATCAGGTCCTGCTGCACCTGCGCGAACTGCGCTTCGCTGGCCGCGACCGCCAGCCGGCCCTGCTGGTACTGCTCCCAGTTCGCCAGGCGGAACAGAGGCTGCGACAGCGACACGGTATAGCCGCGGGAACTGAAATCGCGGCCCGCCGTGATGCCGCCCGCGGTGCTTTCCAGGTCGGAGCGGTTGTAGCTGCCGCCCACGCCGATGGTCGGCAGCAATCCGGCCCGCGCCTGCGTCGACCTTTCCTGTCCGGCGGCCAGCTGCGCGCGCGCGCTGGCGTAGGGGGCGTCGTTGGCGAGCGCTTCCCGATAGACCTGCATCAGGTCGATCGCAAACGCATTCAACGACAGGACACTGCCGGCAAGCAGGGTGGCGATAACGGATTTCCGCATTCAATTCTCCGGTGGCGGGTAGCTGTAAAAATGTCTTCAGTAGGTCGGCATCGCGTTGTCGACCTGCAGCGCCCAGGCATGGACACCGCCGGTCAGGTTGGTCACTTGCGTGAAGCCGTTGCGTTCAAGGAAAGTCGCGACCGACATGCTGCGCGCGCCATGGTGGCAGATGCAGACTATCGGTGCGTCCTCGTCCAGTTCCGTCAGGCGCGCCGGCACCGAGTTCATCGGCATCGGCAGCGCGCCGTCGATATGGCAGGTCTGGAATTCCCACGGCTCGCGCACGTCAAGCAGCACCGGCTTTTGCCGCGTGTCGTCGCCAAGCCAGGCCGCCAGTTCCGGTGCTGTGATGGTTTGCATGGTTCCTCGTCAGAATACGAAATGGGACGGCGCCTTTGCTTCGCGCAGCGGCTTGACGTCGGTTTCAAAGACCTTGACCGTGTTGTACGCGTTGTCGGACACGCGGGTGATCACCTGCGCCGACATCACCGGCGGTACGCCGACGATCGCGAAGATGCGGCCGCCGACCTTCACCTGCTTCAGGAAGGCGTCGGGCAGCACAGGCAGCGAACCGGAGATCACGATCACGTCGTACGGCGCCTCGGTGCCGCTGTTGGCCCAGCCCTGCGCGCCGTTGCCGAGCACCACGTCGACATTGGTCACGCCGTTGTTGGCCAGGTTCTTCTGCGCCATTTCCTTGATCTCCGGGTCGATCTCGACGGTGGTCACGTGGCGCGCCCTGTGCGCCAGCAGCGCCGCCATGTAGCCGGAACCGGCGCCGATCTCGAGCACGCTCTCGTGCTTCTTGACGGCGACTTCCTGCATGATGCGCGCTTCGAGCTTCGGCGTGAACATGTACTCGCCGTTCGGCAGCGGGATATGGGTGTCCATGAACGCGAGGTTCCGGTATGCGGCCGGAACGAAGGCTTCGCGCTTGACCACCAGCAGCAGGTCGAGGATTTCCGGGTCCAGGACTTCCCACGGGCGGATCTGCTGCTCAATCATGTTGAAACGGGCTTTTTCGATATTCATTTCGGCACTCGACAGGGTTAAGGGAACAAACCCGTCATTTTATCAAAGGGGATCCTCGTTTTTGCTCTGCGGAACCATGATCGCCGGCGCGCCTTGATACGGATCAGGCGCCTTGTTGCCCCATTTGCGACGGGCCCATGCTGCAAAATCGTCAAGATAGGTATAGATCACCGGCACCACCACCAGGGTCAGGATTGACGAGGTGATAATGCCGCCGATGACCGCCTGGCCCATCGGCGCGCGCTGCTCCGAACCCTCGCCCATGCCGAATGCGAGCGGCACCATGCCGAACACCATCGCCAGCGTCGTCATCAGGATCGGCCGCAGGCGCACGCGGGCCGCTTCCAGCAGCGCGGCGGTGCGCGCCAGGCCTTCCCTGCGCGCCTGGTTGGCGAAGTCCACCAGCAGGATCGCGTTCTTGGTTACCAGGCCCATCAGCATCACGAAGCCGATGATGGAAAACAGGTTGAGCGTCGAGCGGAAGAACATCAGCGCCAGGAACACGCCGATCAGCGTCAGCGGCAGCGAGGACATGATCGCCAGCGGCTGCAGGAAGCTGGCGAACTGCGAGGCCAGGATCATGTAGATGAAGATGACCGCCAGCGCCAGCGCCGACATCGCGTAGCCGAAGGATTCCTGCATGTTCTTGGTCGAGCCGCCCATCTGGTAGCGGTAGCCCGGCTGCCAGCTCATGCTGTCGAGCACCTTCTTCACGTCCGCGCTCACCTCGCCGGCCGAGCGGCCGATCACGTTGGCCGACAGTTCCACTTCGCGGTTCAGGTCGCGCCGGTTGATCTGGTTGGCGCCGGTGGACGGCTTGATGGTGGCAACCTGGCGCAGCGGCACCATTTTCGGCGTGCCGTCCGGATTCTGCTGCGAGCTGGTCAGCATCAGGCGCGACAGGTCGTCGACGTTGTTGCGGTCGCCCGGGGCCAGGCGCACCTGCACGTCGTAGTTCTCCTCGTCCGGCGCGCGCCAGGTGGTGGCCGCTTCGCCGGCCAGCAGCGGGCGCAGCGCGCCGCCGATCTGCGCCACGCCGACGCCGAGGTCGGCGCCGATGTCGCGCTTGGGTTCCACCGCGATCGTCGGCTTTTCCGCCTTCAGGCTGGAATCGAGGTCGACCAGGCCCGGAATCTCGCGCATCCGGCGCATCGCCTCATCGGTGATGCGCGCCAGTTCCTTCAGGTCGGTGCCCTGCAGGCTCAGCCGCAGCTGCTTGTTGTCGCCGCCGACGCCATCCAGCGAGCCGATATGGGTGACGGTGATGCCGGCGACCTGGCGCAGGCGGTCGCGCAGCGGCACGGCCAGCTGCGCGGTGCTGCGCGTGCGCTCGGCGCGCGGCACCAGGCGCACATAGCTGGTCACGTAGTTCTTGCCCTGCGCGGCGCCGGTGTTGATCGTGGTATAGATGTCGCGCACTTCCGGGAATTCGCGCAGCACCGCTTCCACCTGGCGCGCCTTCGACTCGGTAAAGTCGAGCGAGGAACCGACCGGGGTGTAGAAGTTGACGCCGGTTTCGGAATAGTCCGGCTGCGGCACGAATTCGGTGCCGACCAGGCCGGCCATCGGGATTGCGCAGCCGGCGAAGAAGGTCGCAACCGCGATCCCCAGCGTCTTGCCGCGGTGCTTCAGCGACCACTCCAGCATCACCTGGTAGGTGCGCGAGAGCCAGTCGACGAAGCGTTCGAACTGGTGCAGCACGCGGCCGATCGTCCGGTCGTACAGGCTCTTGCGCGCGTGCTTCTCGCCGTGCGCGTCCGGGTCGGGCCAGATCGAGGACAGCATGGGGTCGAGCGTAAACGACACGAACATCGAGATCAGCACCGCCGCCGTCACCGTCACGCCGAACTGGTGGAAGAAGCGGCCGATGATGCCGCCCATGAAGCCCACCGGCAGGAACACCGCGACGATCGAGAAGGTGGTGGCCAGCACCGCCAGCCCGATTTCCTGCGTGCCTTCCAGCGACGCCGTCTTGTGGTCCTTGAACTTGCCGTTCACCTTCATGCCGGCGTGGCGCACGATATTCTCGCGCACCACGATCGCATCGTCGATCAGAAGGCCCACGCACAGCGACAGCGCCATCAGCGTGATCATGTTGATCGTGAAGCCGAATATGTACATGAACAGGAAGGTGCCGATCAGCGCCACCGGCAGCGTCAGGCCGGTGATCACCGTCGAGCGCCAGGAGTTGAGGAACAGGAACACGATCAGCACGGTCAGCACCGCGCCTTCGATCATCGTGCGGCGCACGTTTTCCACGCCGACGCGGATCTGGCGCGAACTGTCCTGGATGATGTCGACCTTCACGCCGGGGTAGAGCGCCTGCAGCCGCGGCTCGAGTTCCTTCAGCGCCTCCTTCAGGCCGTCCGCCACGTCGATGGTGTTCTGGCCCTGCGCCTTCTGGATGCCGAGCGCAAGCGTGCGCTTGCCGTTGTACAGCGCCAGGCTTTCCTGTTCTTCCTGGCCGTCGACCACGGTGGCGACCTGCGACAGCAGCACCGGCTGGCCGCCGCGCCGCGCGACGATGACGCGGCCGAAGTCCTGCGGGTTGCGCACCTTGCCCTGGATCTGCACCACCTTTTCGTCCGACGCGGAGCGGATCGCGCCCGACGGCAGTTCCATGTTCTCGTTGCGCAGCGCGTTGATCACCTGGTCGATGCCGATGCCCAGCGCCTCCATCTCGCCCGGCTTCACATAGATATGGATTTCCCGCTTGACGCCGCCCACCAGCGCCACCGAGCCGACGCCGCGCACGTTCTCCAGCCGCTTCTTGATCACCTGGTCGGCGATCGTGGTCAGGTCGCGCATGTCGCGCTGCTTCACGTTCGGGTCGTTGGTGATCGATACCGCCACGATCGGCCGGTCGGCCGGGTCATAGCGCATCACCCGCGGTTCCTTGACTTCCCTGCGGAACACGGTCTTCACCATCGCCACCTTTTCCCGCACGTCCTGCGCCGCCTGCGCCGGGTCGATCGTCAGGTCGAACTCGATGATCACCACCGAGCTGCCCTCGTAGGAGCGGGAAAACAGATTCTTGATGCCGTTGATGGTGTTGACCGACTCTTCCACCTTGCGCGTGATGTCGGATTCGATCGTCTCGGGCGACGCGCCCGGATAATCGGTCTGCACCACCACCACCGGGAAGGTGACGTCGGGAAATTGGTCGACGCGCAGGCGCTGGTAGGAAAACAGGCCGAGCACCACGAACGCGACCATCATCATGGTTGCAAGAACGGGATTGCCGATGCTGATGCGGGTAAACCACATGGTTGTTTTCCTCAGCGCCCGGGCGCTTGTGATGGGCCAAATGCCTGTTGAAACCTTGTCTTGCCTGTCACTGGGCAGCGGTGCCGGCGGCCGCTGCGGCGGCGGGCGCCGCGGCTTGCGCAAATTTCACCTGGGTGCCCGGCCGCAGCGTGCCGAGATTGGTCCTGACGATCTGCGTGCCGCTTTCCAGTCCCTGCACGATTTCCACCGCCGGCCCGTCGCCGTCGTCACCGCGCATGCCGAGCGTCACCGGCTTTTGCGCCAGCTTGCCGTTTTCGATCGCATACACGAACGTCCTGCCGGCCTCGGTCTGGATCGCGGTCTGCGGCACGCTGAGCACGCCTGCCTTCTTCGCGATCGTCAGCTGCACTTCGCCAAACATGCCCACGCGCAGCAGCCCCTGCGGGTTGTCGATCTTGATATAGACCATGATGGAGCGCGAACCGGCCTGGGTCGCCGGATTGATGCGCGCCACCGTGCCGGCCAAAGGCCCGGCCAGGCCTTCCACCTTCACCTGGACTTCCTGTCCGAGCGCGACATGCGAAATCTCGCCGGCAGGCACGGCCGCCTCGAGTTCCATCTGGCCGAGGTTGACCACGTCGAGCAGGCGGTTGTCGGGCGATACCTTTTCACCCGGCTGCACATTGCGAGCGCTGACGAGGCCGGCGATCGGCGCATGGATCACGGTGTCGGCGAGCGCCTTGTTCGCCACGTCGAGCGCGCCCCTGGCCGATTCCACATTGGCGCGCGCGATGTCGTACTGGCTGGAGGCGTTGTCGTACGCGGTTTTCGAGATGAAGCCTTTATCCAGCAGCGCCTTGTTGTTGTCGCGCGTCTTGGTGGCGATTTCCAGCTGGCCGCGGGCCGCCTGCAGCGCGCCCTTGGCCTGGTCGACCCGTGCCAGGTAGTCGCTGCTGTCCATCCTGACGAGCACCTGGCCTGCCTTCACCGCTTCGCCTTCGCGCGCCAGCACCTCGCGCACCTCGCCGCCGACCTTGGCCTTCACGCTCGCCTGGTTGACCGCGCGCAGCGAACCGGTGAGCGGCATGAGCTGGCGCAAGTCGCGCGCGGCCGCATGCGTGACGTCGGAGGGCAGGAATTCCATGACCGCCGGCGCCTGGCCGGCATTCTGGGGCGCCGCCGGTGCGGCATTCTTCTTTTTCAGCATGGCGCCGGCAACGCCGGCGGCAAGCAGCAGGGCGACGAGAATGATCCAGAAGGAGCGGCGTTTGAACATGGCGGGGTCCGGTCAGCGGGAAGGGGGAGGGGCGCCGGCGGAACCGGCCGGCTCCGCCAGTACGCCGTGCAGGAACAGTTCGACGAAACTGTTCAGGTACTCTTCGGCGGCAATCGGCTCCGGGCGGCAGCTGCTGAAGGAGTGTTTCCACATCATCAGCATGATCATCGGCGCGCAGATCACGTGTGTGGCCTGCCGGATATCCATCGGCCGGAATTCACCCTGCGCCACGCCGCGCTCCAGCATCCGGGCGATCATTGCGTCGCCGCGCCGGATCACCTCGTCGTGGTAGAACTGCGCGACTTCCGGAAAATTGCTCGATTCGGCCATCATCAGCTTGGTGATGCCGGACAGCTTGGTATTGCCGATGCGTTCCCACCAGCCCAGCACCAGTTCGCGGAACAGCTCGGCGGTCGAGCCCGAATAGCTTTCCAGGATGCCTTCGGCCTCGCCCAGCACCGGAACCACGTTTTCGCGCACCACCGCCTTGAACAATTCTTCCTTGTTCGTGAAATACAGGTACAGTGTGCCCTTGGAAACCCCGGCCCGCGCCGCCACATCGTCCAAGCGGGTCGCCGCATAACCGCGCTCCACGAACAGATCGAGGGCGGCGGCAAGCAATTCCTGGGGGCGGGCATCCTTGCGGCGTTCCCAGCGTTTTTTTAGCGGACAATTCATGATGGACGGACGGAACCAAGTAACTTACTTACGAGTCAGTAATATAAGCGTCATTTTGGCGACCGTCAAGCAAGGATACCTTTCCATCGAATGCCACGCATCCAGACAGACACTGTTACATAACGAAAAAAAACAGTCCCGGATCGCCGGTAGAATCGGCGCGAGAATCGCCTAGAAACGCACTTCCTGAACGTCTTATGAAATTGCAAAGAAAATGGTGGGCCTGGCTCGCCCTCGCAGCCATCCTGGTCGCCGCCGGCTATGGCGGCTGGCGCTGGCAGCAGAAGAATGCCGCGCCCGAATACAAGATGGGCAAGGTGGAAAAGGGGAGCATCGTGGCCAGCGTCTCCGCTTCCGGCACGCTCAATCCCGTGGTCCAGGTGCAGATCGGCTCCCAGGTCTCGGGGCAGCTGAAGGAAGTGCTGGTGGATTTCAACAGTGATGTGAAGCAGGGCCAGCTGATTGCGCGCATCGATCCGCAGACCTTCGAGACCCGGGTGCAGCAGGCGCAGGCGGATGTGGACGCGGCCCGCGCACAGGTGATGACGCAGCAGGCGAACATCGCCGCGCAGCGCGCCGCGCTGGCCAAGGCGGAAGTCGACCTGGCCGAAGCCAGGCGCGACCTCGACCGCAAGCAGCAGCTGGTGGAAAAGGGCTTCATTTCCGGCGCCGAGCGCGACAAGGCGCAGGCGGCCTACAATTCGGCGCTCGAGCAGGTCAACACCGCGAAGGCGCAGACCGGCGTCGGCACGGCCGGCCTGCGCAACGCAGAAGCGGTCGTCAAGCAGCGCGAAGCGGCGCTGGCGCAGGCGAAGATCGACCTCGGCCGCACCGAAATCCGGGCGCCGGTCAACGGCGTCGTCATCAAGCGCAGCGTCGAGCGCGGCCAGACCGTGGCCGCCAGCCTGCAGGCGCCGGAACTCTTCATCATTGCGGAAAATCTGACCGACATGCAGGTCGAGGCATCGATTGACGAATCCGAGATCGGCCGCATCCGCAGCGGGCAGAAGGCGACCTTCACCGTCGACGCCTTCCCGGGGCGTAACTATGAAGGCACCGTCAAGCAGATCCGCAAGGCGGCGCAGAACGTTTCCAACGTCGTGACCTATACCGTCGTCATCAGCACCGCCAATCCCAATCGCGAACTGTTGCCTGGAATGACGGCCAATGTGCGCGTCGTCACCGATACCCGCAACGACGTGCTCAAGGTGCTCAATGCCGCGCTGCGCTTCCGCCCGGCCGGCGCCGCCTCCCTCGCCGCCCCCGCCGCCGAGAAACAGGCGGCGCCGGCGGATGCGCCTTCCGCCGGCGGCCCCGGCGCTCAGCTGCGCGCAATGCGCGAGCGCCTGGAGAAGGAATTGGCGCTGGACGACAGCCAGAAGGCAAAGCTCGACGCGATCTACGGCGGCATGCGCGAAAAGTTCACGGCCTTGCGCGATGCGCCGGAAGGCGAGCGCCAGAAGCTGGCCGAGCGCAACCGCGCCGAGCTGCGCGCGCAGGTGATGGACATGCTGAATCCGGAACAGAAGAAAAAGTACGAGCAGATCGTCGCCGAGAGCGGGGACCGGCGTGCCGGCGGCGCACGCGGGCGCATCTACGTGCTCGACGAGGCAAGGAAGCCGAAGCCGGTCGACGTGCGCCTCGGACTGTCCGACGGCACCATGACCGAGGTGATCTCGCCGGATGTGACAGAAGGCATGGAAGTGATTACCGGCACCGTGCAGCCGCAGGGCGACGGCGCGCGGCCGCGCGCGCCGGCCGGGCCGAGGATGTTCTGATGCACCTGATCCAGACCGTCGATCTCGCCAAGCAGTATGTCATGGGCAGCAACGTCGTGCACGCGTTGCGCGGCGTGTCGCTGGCGATCGACGAGGGCGAGTTCGTCGCGATCATGGGCGCGTCCGGCTCCGGCAAGTCGACCTTCATGAACCTGATCGGCTGCCTCGATTCGCCGACCGCGGGCGACTATTTCCTCGCCGGCGAAAACGCGGCGGCGATGAGCGCCGACGACCTGGCCGCGGTCCGCAACAGGCGGATCGGCTTCGTGTTCCAGCAGTTCAACCTGCTGCCGCGCACCAGCGCGCTGGAAAACGTCGAGCTGCCCTTGCTGTATGCCGGCATTCCCGCAAGCGAGCGCCGCTCGCGCGCGATGCAGCGGCTGGCCGAGGTCGGGCTGGGCGAACGCTTCGACCACCATCCGGCGCAACTGTCCGGCGGCCAGCAGCAGCGCGTGGCAATCGCGCGCGCGCTGGTGAACAATCCCTCGCTGATCCTGGCCGACGAGCCGACCGGCGCGCTCGACTCGCGCACCAGCATCGACATCATGGCGCTGCTGCAAAAACTCAACCGCGAAGGCATGACCATCGTGATGGTGACCCATGAACACGACGTCGCCGCGTTCGCTTCGCGCATCGTGTCCTTCCGCGACGGCCGCGTGATCTCCGACGAGCCGAACCGGCCGCAGGATGCGCAGGCCGGGCTGGCACGCTTCGACCCCGCGGGAGCAGCGGCATGAACCTGCTCGCCACCTTGCGCATCGCGCTCAATGCGCTGCGCGTCAACAAGCTGCGTTCCATTCTGACCATGCTCGGCATCATCATCGGTGTCGGCGCGGTGATCACCATGGTCGCGGTCGGCGCCGGCGCGCAGCAGCGGGTGGAGGAGCAGATCAAGAGCCTCGGCTCCAATTTGATGATCATCCTGCCGGGGTCCACCACATCGTCCGGCGTGCGGCTGGGCGCCGGCGCGAACCAGAGCCTGACCGACGACGATGCTGCCGCGATCGCGCGCGAAATTCCCGAGGTGCAGGTGGCGGCGCCGTCGAACCGGCGCACCGAGCAGGTGATCGCCAGCGGCGCGAACTGGTCGACCTCGATCTACGGCGTCAACCCCGACTACTTCGAGGCGCGCGACTGGCCGCTGCTGGCAGGCCGCATGTTCGACCAGGCCGAACTGACCGGCAATGCGAAGGTCGCGCTGATCGGCCAGACGGCGGCGAAGCAGCTGTTCGGCGACCTCGATCCGATCGATCAGACGATCCGCATCCGCAAGGTGCCGTTCACCATCATCGGCGTGCTCGACCGCAAGGGGCAGAGCATGATCGGGCAGGACCAGGACGACGTGGTGATGCTGCCACTGAATACTGCGCGCAACCGCCTGTTCGGCAATACCCAGGGCAAGCTGCGCCGGGTCGGCACCATCCAGGTGAAGGTGCGCGAAGGCGCGAGCATGCAGGCGGCCGAAGAGAGCATCCGCGAGCTGCTGCGCCAGCGCCAGCGCACGCAGCAGGGCCAGGAGGATGCGTTCAGCATCCGCAACCTGGCCGAAATCCTGCAGGCGCAGGAGGAATCCTCGCGCATCATGACTTACCTGCTGGCGGCGGTCGCGTCGGTCTCGCTGCTGGTCGGCGGCATCGGCATCATGAACATCATGCTGGTATCCGTGACCGAGCGCACCCGCGAGATCGGCCTGCGCATGGCGGTCGGCGCGCGCGGCCGCGACATCCTCACGCAGTTCCTGGTGGAGGCGGTGACGCTGTCGCTGATCGGCGGCTTCATCGGCATCGTGCTGGGCGTCGCCGGTTCCTGGGCAATCGGCGCCTTGGCCGGATGGACAACCCGGCTGTCGCCGGAATCGATCGTGCTTGCGGTCGGGTTTTCGGCGGCGATCGGTATCTTCTTCGGCTTCTATCCGGCCCGCAAGGCGGCCCGCCTGCTGCCGATCCAGGCGCTGCGTTATGAGTGAGGCAAGCTGCAGGGCGGGATGTGGCTCCTGTTGCATCGCCCCCTCGATTTCTTCCCCGATACCGGGCATGCCGAATGGCAAGCCTGCCGGCGTGCGTTGCGTGCAATTGAACGCAATGAACCAATGCATGATTTTCGGCAAACCGGAACGGCCCGCAGTGTGCCAGAGTCTACAGCCATCGCAGGAGATGTGCGGGGACTCGCGCGAATACGCGCTGCAATACCTGGCACGTCTCGACGCGCTCACGTCCTGACGGAGAATCGATGAATCGGCGGTTTGCTTCCTTTTCACTGGTTGCCTTGGCATTCCTGCTTGCCTCCTGCGCGACCCTGCTCGGGCCGCGCGACGTGGAGGTGCCGCTCGCGCGGCTGCAGGAGGCCGTGTCTCAGCGTTTTCCTTTTAATAACCGCCTGCTGGAGCTTCTCGAGATCCGCCTGACCAATCCGCGCGTCGCGCTCCAGCCGGGCAGCAACCGCATCCTGACAAGCATGGACGCTTCCGTCGCCCCGCCGTTCATGAAGCAGTCCTGGAACGGCAATTTTTCGGTGTCGGGCCAGCTCCGGTTCGATGCGTCGCGCAATGCGCTGGTCCTGTCCGAGCCGCGGGTGGAGACCTTCAACGTGAACGGCTTGGATCCGCTGTATGCAAACCAGATCGGCCGCGTCGGCCGCATTCTCGCCGAGGAGTTGTTGAAAGATATGCCGCTCTATACCTTCCGTCCGGAGGAGCTGCGCTTCGGCGGAGCAGCCTTCAACCCGAGCAAAATCACGACCAGGAGCGACGCTCTCGTGGTAACCTTTGAACCCGCAAGATAGGCTGCCGCTGGCAGCCGCCCCGACCCGCGCGACGCGGGTTTTTTGTTGAACCGCCAACCCACCTGCCCACACCAGAATGGATGTCACGCTCGCGCTCAAGGCGCACATCATGGGAATCGTCGAAGGCCTGACCGAATTCCTGCCGATTTCCTCCACCGGCCACCTGATCCTGGCCGGCAGCCTGCTCGACTTCACCGGCGAAAAGGTGAAGGTGTTCGAGATCGCCATCCAGGCCGGGGCGATGCTCGCGGTCTGCTGGGAATACCGTGCACGGATCGCCAGCGTGCTCGGCGGCCTGACCAGCGACGCGCGCGCGCAACGGTTTGTGCTCAACCTGATCGTCGCCTTCCTGCCCGCCGCGGCGCTCGGTTTCCTGTTCAACAAGGCGATCAAGGCATCCCTGTTCTCACCGGTGCCGGTGGCGCTGGCCTTCATCATCGGCGGCCTGATCATCATCTGGGTCGAACGCCGCAACAAGACCGCGCCGCCGGCGCGGGTCCAGTCGGTGGATGACATGACACTGGCCGACGCGCTGAAGGTCGGCGTCGCGCAGGCGTTCGCGCTGATCCCCGGCACCAGCCGTTCCGGCGCCACCATCATCGGCGGCATGCTGTTCGGACTGTCGCGCAAGGCGGCCACCGAATTCTCGTTCTTCCTCGCGATCCCGACCCTGTTCTCCGCGACCATCTATTCCGTCTACAAGGAGCGCGAGCTGCTGTCGGTGGCCGACCTGCCGTGGTTCGGCGTGGGCGCCGCAGCAGCCTTCGCGTCGGCCTTCCTGTGCGTGCGCTGGCTGCTGCGTTACATCAGCTCGCATGATTTCATGGTGTTTGCGTGGTATCGCATCGTGTTCGGCTTTGTCGTCATCGCCACCGCCTATGGCGGCGTAGTGAACTGGGTCGATTAAGGATCGGGTGAATTAGAATACCCGGATGAGTGATCAATCTGACAACGACCGGGCGCTGCATGTCCTGCAGACCGTCTTCGGCTATCCATCCTTCCGCGGCCAGCAAGCCGAGATCGTGAACCATGTGGCCGGCGGCGGCGACGCGCTGGTGCTGATGCCGACCGGCGGCGGCAAGTCGCTGTGCTACCAGATTCCATCGCTGCTGCGCGACGGCGTCGGCGTGGTGATCTCGCCGCTGATCGCGCTGATGCAGGACCAGGTCGATGCGCTCGCGGAAGTCGGCGTGCGCGCCGCCTTTCTCAATTCGACCCAGTCCTTCGACCAGGCGATGCGCACCGAGCGCGCGGTGCGCAATGGGGAGCTCGACCTGGTGTACGTCGCGCCGGAACGGCTGATGACGCCGCGCTGCCTGGATTTGCTGGACGCGTCGAAGATCGCGCTGTTCGCGATCGACGAGGCGCACTGCGTGTCGCAATGGGGGCACGACTTCCGGCCGGAATACATCCGGCTGTCGGTGCTGCATGAACGCTTCCCGAGCGTGCCGCGCATCGCGCTGACCGCCACCGCCGACCCGCAGACGCGCGCCGAGATCGCGCACCGCCTGAACCTGGACGACGCGTTGCAATTCGTGTCGTCCTTCGACCGGCCCAACATCCGCTACCAGATCGTCGAGAAGGTGAACGGCCGCAAGCAGGTGCTGGACTTCATCCGCGAAGAGCATCCGGGCGATGCCGGCATCGTGTATTGCCTGTCGCGCAAGAAGGTCGAGGAAACCGCCGCTTTCCTGAACGAGCACGGCCTGACCGCCTTGCCTTACCACGCCGGCATGGACCACGCGACGCGCGCGGCGAACCAGTCGCGTTTCCTGCGCGAGGACGGCATCGTGATGGTCGCCACCATCGCCTTCGGCATGGGCATCGACAAGCCGGACGTGCGCTTCGTCGCCCACCTCGACCTGCCCAAGAGCATCGAGGGCTATTACCAGGAAACCGGCCGCGCCGGCCGCGACGGCCTGCCCGCCGATGCCTGGATGGCCTACGGCTTGCAGGATGTGGTGCAGCAGCGCCGCATGATCGACGAATCGGACGCCGACGAGAATTTCAAACGGGTGCAGGGCGCCAAGCTGGATGCGATGCTCGGCCTGTGCGAAACCTCGCAATGCCGGCGCGTGCGCCTGCTCGACTACTTCGGCCAGCCGTCGCAGTCCTGCGGCAATTGCGACATCTGCCTGAACCCGCCGGTGTCGTACGACGGCACGGT
>NZ_DASPLS010000007.1:0-93357 GCF_035627455.1 Noviherbaspirillum sp. | reverse complement strand
GGGCGCGCTGGGCGCGGCCGAATCGTGCTGGCATATCGCGCGCCAGTATGTGCTGGACCGCAAGCAGTTCGGCCGGCCGCTGGCGGCGAACCAGCTGGTGCAAAAGAAGCTGGCCGACATGCAGACCGAGATCACGCTCGGACTGCAGGGCTGCCTGCGGCTGGGCCGGATGAAGGATGAAGGCACGGCGGCCGTGGCGGTGACCTCGATCATGAAGCGCAATTCCTGCGGCAAGGCGCTGGACGTGGCGCGCATGGCGCGCGACATGCTGGGCGGGAACGGGATTTCCGACGAGTTCGGCGTGATCCGCCACATGGTGAACCTCGAAGTGGTGAATACCTACGAGGGCACGCACGACATCCATGCGCTGATCCTCGGGCGGGAGCAGACGGGGATTGCGGCGTTTTAGGCGTCGGTGGTGCGCATGGTGGGTTTCGCTGCGCTCTACCTTGGCGGCCCCATCCACCCTACGTACTGCTACAACTAACAGTTTCCCTCAGCACGAGGGGATAAGCGCGGGGTTTCGCAAAGCATGCTTTGCGCCGCGCTTATCGGAGCAGCTTGCAAGCTGCGAGGTGGACGGGTCAGGGTGAGGAGAGGTTTTGCTTTTCATCCGCTTTGATGATGCCGAAAAAATGAGAGGCAAGGCGGAAAAAGAAGCGAAATTTGTCTGAGCACCGAGTGCAGCGAGGGCGAGTTATTTCGCTTCCCGCCTTGCCTCTCGTTTTTTCGGGAACCCCGCGGGGGCAGCAGCTTTGCGGTCGCACCTCGGCGGCCCCCTTTCTTTGCTTACTTTCTTCGGCGAAGCAAAGAAAGTAAGTGGCCGCCGGGGCCAGTCCCGGCAAGTTCCCACAGAGATGTTGCAGCATTGAATCACCGGAGAGCAGTCGGAAACGTCCTATGGTTTCCCGTGAGGCGGCCTCCCGCCTACGCGGGAATGACGGCGATAAACAAACCACAGCCGCGGAACAAACAGAGGAAAAAAATGAACCTGAACTTCACCCCGGAAGAAAACGCCTTCCGAAAGGAAGTGCGTGACTTCGTCGCCACCTCCCTCCCCCCCGACATCCAGCACAAAGTGCTGAATGGCCTGATCCTCGACCGCGACGACTACGTCCGCTGGCAGAAAATCCTGCACCGCAAGGGCTGGGCCGCCCCGGCATGGAAAAAGGAATTCGGCGGCACCGGCTGGAACACCGTGCAGCAATACATCTTCGAAGAAGAATGCGCGGCCGCCGGCGCCCCGCGCACCATTCCCTTCGGCCTGAAAATGGTCGCGCCAGTCATCATGCAATTTGGCTCGCCCGCGCAGCAGGAGCGCTTCCTGCCGAAGATCCTGGCCGCCGACGAATGGTGGTGCCAGGGTTATTCCGAGCCGGGCGCCGGCTCCGACCTCGCGTCGCTGAAGACGCGCGCCGAATTGGTAAAAAGCAGCGCAGGCGACCATTACGTCGTCAACGGCCAGAAGACCTGGACCACGCAGGGCCAGTATGCGGACTGGATCTTCTGCCTGGTGCGCACCGATCCCGAAGCCAAGCCGCAGCGCGGCATCTCCTTCCTGCTGATCGACATGAAGACGCCCGGCATCTCGGTGCGCCCGATCATCACCATGGACGGCGCGCATGAAGTCAATGAAGTGTGGTTCGAGGATGTGCGGGTGCCGGCCGAAAACCTGGTCGGCGAAGAAAACGCCGGCTGGACTTATGCGAAATTCCTGCTCGGCCACGAGCGCACCAACATCGCCGGCATCGGCATCGCCAAGCGCGAACTGGCGCGGCTGAAGCGCATTGCCTCGCTGGAGACGAAGAACGGCCGCCCGCTGATCCGCGACCCGCTGTTCGCCGCCCGCATCGCGCAGGTGGAAATCGACCTGACCGCACTGGAAATCACCAACCTGCGTGTGCTCGCCGCCGAGGCGGCGATGCGCGCGCCGGGACCGGAAGCATCCATCCTCAAGATCAAGGGCACCGAGATCCAGCAGGCGATCACCGAGCTGCTGGTGCAGGCCGTGGGCCCGTACGCGCTGCAGCTGCGGCGTGAAGCGATGGCGGCGGGCTGGCAGGGCGACGCGGTCGGCCCGTTTTACGCGGTGCCGCTGGCAGCGCAGTACCTGAACATGCGCAAGCTGTCGATCTACGGCGGCTCGAATGAAATTCAAAAGAACATTATTTCCCAGATGATCCTGGGGCTGTAGGAGGAAACGATGGATTTCAGCTTTACCGAAGAACAGCAGATGCTGCTGGACACCACCCGTCGTTTCGTGGCGAAGGATTACGGTTTCGAAAAGCGCCAGAAGATCAGGCAGGAAGCGCCGGAAGGCTTCAGCCGCGACGCCTGGGACACGCTGGCCGACATCGGCCTGCTGGCGATCAACGTGCCGGAGGCCGAGGGCGGCATGGGCGGCAGCGCGGTCGATACCATGCTGGTGATGAACGCGATCGGCGAAGGCCTGCTGCTGGAACCCTACCTGGGCAGCGCCGTGCTGGCAACCAAAGCGGTCGCGCTGATGGGCAACGATGCGCAGCGCGCTGCACTGCTGCCGGCCCTCGCCGCGGGTGAAAAAATCGCCGCCTTCGCGCATGACGAACCTGCATCCCGCTTCGAGCGCATGGCAATCGACACGCGCGCATGGCCGGTGGGCAGCGGCTATGTGATTACCGGCCACAAGAGCGTGGTGCTGCACGGCCCGTCCGCGGAGGTATTGATCGTGACCGCGCGCCTGGCGCAGCCGGGACAGGCCGGGCCGATGGCGGTGTTTGCGGTACCTTCCGGGAACGCCGGCGTGCGCCAGGTGCCGTTCCGCACGGTGGACGGCCTTCCCGCCAGCGAAATCCGCTTCGACCAGGTGTTCCTGCCCGCCGATGCGCTGCTGTCGGCGGAGGCGGACGACGCGATTGGCGCGGTGCTGGACTTCGGCATCGCGGCCGTCTGCGCGGAGGCCGTCGGCGCGCTCGACAAGCTGCTCGCGGCGACCGTGGAATATGCGCGCAGCCGCAAGCAGTTCGGCCAGCCGATCGGCAAGTTCCAGGCGCTGCAGCACCGCATGGCGGACATGGTGCTGCATATCGAGCAGGCGCGCTCGATGAGCTATCTTGCGGCGGTCCGCTGCGAGGATCCGGACCCACTGGCGCGCGCAAAGGCGCTATCGGCCGCCAAGGTGGTGGTCGGGCAGGCCTGCCGCTTCGTCGGCCAGCAGGCGGTGCAGCTGCATGGCGGCATGGGCGTCACCGATGAGCTGGACGTCAGCCATTACTTCAAGCGCCTGATGGCGATCGAGATGCAGTTCGGCGGCACCGACCAGCACCTGGAGGCATACGCGGCGCAACTGGCATAGGGCCCGGGTGGGCGGGCTGCAAAAGCAGCCGCCGCCGGCACTGTGAAATTGCGACCGAATGGCGTTATTTGATCAGGCGATGGTTTGGTGGATTCCAGCGAGAGCACATAGCATCCTGCACATTTCCCTCAGTTTTTTCGAGCAATCGCTCAGCTTACGGCTGCTTATGAAGAACAGGTCCGTGCAATACGATCTTGCCTTTACTCACAACCGGGCTCTGTTGCATGATCGATTACACCATTATCATTGGGATTCTGGCCCTCTGTTTTCTTTGGGCATCGTGGCGCGAATACGCAACGGAAAATCATCGTGACAGCAGGCTACTGCTTGTGTTGTCACTTCTCACCGGCCTGGGCAGCGCGGGGCTGGCTTTCTCGACTTAGCATGACCGATATCACGGTTCCGTCATCAGGATCCCGCTTGTTTGATGCCAGCTTTGACATCTGTCGCCCGGAGTACAATATCGGTCCCCTAACAACAGGGACCGGCGGGAAAACCGCGCCGTCCTGCAACAGTGGATATATTTATTATCCTTGGACTCATTCTCCTCAATGGCGTATTCGCCATGTCCGAGCTGGCTGTCGTTTCGTCCAAGCGCATCCGGCTGCAGAATCTTTCCGACAATGGCAGCCGTGGCGCACGAGCGGCACTTCAACTTGCGGATCACCCGAGCCGGTTTTTCTCCACGGTACAAGTCGGCATCACGCTGATCGGCATCTTTAACGGCGCTTTCGGCGAAGCTTCCCTGGTTGCCCGTCTGGCGCCGGAAATCGAGACTGTTCCGGCGCTCGCCGAATTCGCCAGAGAGTTTGCCCTGGGCATCGTGGTGATCGGAATTACCTTCGCCTCCATCGTTCTCGGCGAGCTGGTGCCGAAGCGGATTGCGATGCAGTATCCCGAGACGGTGGCGACCATGATCGCCGCGCCGATGCAGTGGCTGTCGCGCGTCGTGTCGCCCTTCGTCAAGATCCTGACGGTCACGACCGAAGCCATCATGCGCCTGCTCGGCTTGCATCAGCCGAAGGACACATCGGTGACGGAAGAGGAAATCACCGGCATGATCCGGGAAGGAACGAACGCAGGCGTGTTCGAGCGCACCGAGCATGACATTGTCACCCGCGCGCTGCGCCTGGACGACCAGCGTTTGGGCGCCCTGATGACGCCGCGCACGGATCTGGAATTCATCGACTTGTCCGATTCCCTTGAGCAGACCTTGGCGAAGATCGCCGACAGCCCGTTCAGCCGGTTGCCTGTCTGTCGCGGCGACCGTTCCAATATTATCGGCATTGTTCACACCGGCGACCTCTTCGAACAAGCGATCCGCAGGCAGTCCGTTTCCAGCCTCGACATTGAAAAGGCGGTAAAGCCGGCCCTTTACGTACCGGAGTCCGTTAGTGCCATGGATCTGCTGGAGACGTTAAAGAAAAACCGCGCGGAGCTGGCCCTCGTCGTTGACGAATACGGGGAGATTGAAGGCATGGTCACGTTGAGCGACGTGATGGGTGCGCTGGTAGGCGATGTATCGATGGTGGACGATGAAGCGCATGACGCCGACGCGGTGCAGCGCGAAGACGGATCATGGCTCATCGATGGCGGCGTCTCCCTTGACCGCTTCCGCGACCTGTTTGACACCAATCTCGCTTTCCCGGAAGAAGCCGCAGGGGCGTACCATACCCTGGCAGGTTTTGTACTTACCCAGCTTGGCCATATCCCGGATGTCTCCGAGCATTTCGAGTGGAGCGGATACCGGTTCGAGGTGGTGGATATGGACCGGCATAGAATTGACCGGTTGCTGGTTTCAAAGACAGTAACACCCGCCGAACCGGCAACGGTGACCGAATAGTCGTTTTCCGGGGCAGGACCAAAGCAGGCAAGGCTTTCGGACTGCCCCGGTTTGCTTGCCCGCCTTGTTCATTGCGCCGTCGCTGTACATGCCGGCCGCGAGGCCATGTAGCCGTGCGAAATCCCGAAATCGTATAATCGCACGGACGTTCAAAAAAACCGTTCGCCGATAACAAATCATAACGAGACAAGGAACCTTGATGGGCATCTCCCGCCTGCTGATCGCCAACCGCGGCGAAATCGCGATCCGCATCGCCCGCGCCGCCGCCGAACTCGGCATCCGCACCGTTGCGGTCTACTCGGAGGACGATGCCGCCTCGCTGCATGTGCGGCGCACCGACGAAAGCATTCCGCTGCGCGGCAAGGGTGCGGCAGCCTACCTGGACATTGCGCAAATCGTTACGGCAGCAAAGGCATCCGGCTGCGACGCGATCCATCCCGGCTACGGCTTCCTCAGCGAGAATGCATCCTTCGCCGCGCACTGCGCCGAACAAGGCATCCTGTTCGCCGGCCCGCAGCCGGAGGTGCTGCAGCTGTTCGGCGACAAGGTGCAGGCGCGCATGCTTGCCGAAAAAAATGGCGTACCGGTCATTGCCGGCACCTCCCATCCGACCACGCTTGAAGAAGCGCGCGCCTTCCTGGCGGCGCTGCCGTCCGGCAGCGCAATGATGATCAAGGCAATTGCCGGCGGCGGCGGCCGCGGCATCCGCGAGGTGCGCGACGAGGCGCAGCTGGCGGACGCGTATGCCCGCTGCCAATCGGAAGCGCGGGCCGCGTTCGGCTGCGCCGATGTGTATGTGGAGCAGCTGCTGCCGAAGGCGCGCCATGTCGAGGTGCAGGTGATCGGCGACGGCAGCGGCGATGTGGTCCACCTGTGGGAACGCGAATGCACGCTGCAGCGGCGCAACCAGAAACTGGTCGAGATCGCGCCCAGCCCGACCCTGCCGCATGCGCTGCGGGAACGCATCATCGCGGCAGCGGTGCAGCTGGCGCGGTCGGTGCGCTACCGCAGCCTCGGCACCTTCGAATTCCTGGTCGATGCCGGCAACCACAGCGACCGCGCGCCGTTCTACTTCATGGAAGCCAATCCGCGCCTGCAGGTCGAACATACCGTCACCGAGGAAGTGACCGGCATCGACCTCGTCAAGGCGCAGCTGCAGCTGGCCACCGGCTGCACGCTGGCGCAGGCCGGCCTCACCCAGCATGAAATCCCGATGCCGCGCGGCTTTGCGGTGCAACTGCGGATCAACATGGAAACCATGGATACGCAGGGCAATACCCAACCGGCGGGCGGCACCCTGGCAGTGTTCGAGCCGCCGTCCGGGCCCGGCATCCGGGTCGATACCTGCGGCTATGCCGGCTATACCACCAACCCGAATTTCGATTCGCTGCTCGCCAAGCTGATCGCATCGACCCCGTCCGGCCACTATCCGGACCTGCTGGTGCGCGCCTATCGCGCACTGTGCGAATTCCGTGTGGAAGGGATCGATACCAACATCGGCATGCTGCAGAATCTGCTCACCCGGCCCGACGTCGTCGCCAACCGCGTGCATACGCGCTTCGTCGAGGAACACATCCGGGCGCTGATCGAGCCCGAGGACGGCGCGCACCAGAAACTCTATGTCCGGTCCGTCCCCGGCAGGCAGCCGGCGCCCGACATCGATCCCCGCCACCCCGCACCGGAAGGCGCGGTACCGCTCGAAGCGCCGATGCAGGGATCGGTGGTCGCGATCGACGTGATCGAAGGCGACGTGGTGCGGGCCGGGGCGCAGGTCGCGGTGATCGAGGCGATGAAGATGGAGCATGTGGTCAAGGCGGCGCGGGCCGGCATCGTATGCAAGGTAAATGCGACCAGGGGCGAAGTCGTGTTCCGCGGCTATCCGCTCGTCTATATCGAACCGGCGGAGGTCGACGCGGAGCAGGCGCAACGGCAGGACGACGGCGATCCCGATGCGATCCGCGCCGACCTGGCCGAAGTGCAGCAGCGCCGTGCGGCCGGCCTCGATGCGGCCCGGCCGGATGCGGTCGCGCGGCGCCGCAAGAGCGGGCAGCGCACCGCCCGCGAGAACGTCGCCGACCTGTGCGACGAAGCCGGCTTCATCGAATACGGCGCGCTGGCGATCGCCGCGCAGCGCCGCCGCCGTCCGCTGGAAGAACTGATCCGCACCAGCCCGGCGGACGGCCTGGTGGCCGGCATCGGCAGCGTCAACGGCGCGCTGTTCGACGACAGCAGGTCGCGCTGCATGGTGCTGGCGTACGACTACACGGTGTTCGCCGGCACCCAGGGCATGATGAACCACAAGAAGACCGACCGCATGTTCCAGCTCGCCGAGCAGTGGAAGCTGCCGGTGGTCCTGTTTGCCGAGGGCGGCGGCGGCCGGCCGGGCGATACCGATGCGCTGGTGGTCGCCGGCCTCGATGTGATGTCCTTCATCAACTTCGCGAAGCTGAGCGGCCTGGTGCCGCGCGTGGGCATTGTGTCCGGCCGCTGCTTCGCCGGCAATGCTGCCTTCCTCGGCTGCTGCGACGTGATCATCGCGACCGAAAACGCGACGATCGGCATGGGAGGGCCGGCGATGATCGAGGGCGGCGGGCTGGGCGTGTATGCGCCGGAAGAAGTCGGGCCGGTTGCGATGCAGGCACCCAACGGCGTGATCGACATCGTGGTCCGGGATGAAGAAGAAGCGGTGCGCGCCGCGAAGCAATACCTGTCCTACTTCCAGGGGCCGCTGGCGCAATGGGAGTGCGCCGACCAGCGCGCGTTGCGGCGGCTGGTGCCGGAAAACCGGCTGCGCTCGTACGACATCCGCGCAGTGATCGAGACGCTGGCCGACCGCGACTCGGTGCTGGAACTGCGGCACAGCTTCGGCGTCGGCATCGTCACCGCGCTGATCCGGATCGAGGGCCGCCCTTTCGGCCTGATCGCGAACAACCCTATGCATCTCGGCGGCGCGATCGACGCCGATGCCGCCGACAAGGCGGCGCGCTTCATGCAGCTGTGCGATGCGTTCGACCTGCCGATCCTGTCTCTGTGCGACACCCCAGGCTTCATGGTCGGGCCGGACGCGGAAAAAACGGCGATGGTGCGCCATGTGTCGCGCATGTTCGTCACCGCCGGCAGCATCAGCGTGCCGTTCTTCACCGTCGTGCTGCGCAAGGGTTACGGGCTGGGCGCGCAGGCAATGGCCGGCGGCAGTTTCCATGCCCCGTTCTTCACCGTCGCCTGGCCGAGCGGCGAATTCGGCGCGATGGGGCTGGAAGGGGCGGTGCGTCTCGGCTACCGCAAGGAGCTGGAAGCGGTGCAGGACCCGGCGGAACGCAAGGCCCTGTTCGAGAAAATGGTGGCGCAGTCGTATGAACAGGGCAAGGCAATCAACATGGCCTCCTTCCTCGAGATCGACGACGTGATCGACCCGCTGGCGACGCGCCAGTGGGTGCTGCGCGGCCTGCGCTCGGCGCCGCCGGCGCCGGCGCGCGACGGCAAGAAGCGGCCCTGCATCGATACCTGGTAGCGATGAAGAAACCAGTCAAGCTGGCGCGCGCGTTCTATGCGCGCGACACCGAAACCGTCGCGCGCGAGTTGCTGGGCAAGCAGCTTGTGCACGTCGAAGGCGGCGGCGAGCGCCGCGCGCGGATCGTCGAGGTCGAAGCCTATGTCGGCGCGCACGACCTCGCCTCCCATTCATCGAAAGGCGTTACGCCGCGCACCGCGGTGATGTATGGGCCGCCCGGCCATGCGTACGTCTACCTGATCTATGGGATGCATCACTGCATGAACGTGGTGACCGAGCCGGCGGGCAAGGGCGCCGCGGTGCTGCTGCGGGCGGTGGAACCGCTGGCCGGCGTCGAGGGCAACACCCGGGGACCGGGCCTGCTGTGCCGCGCGATGGGCATCGACCGCCGGCTGGACGGGCATGACTTGCTGAGCGAGGAACTGTACATTGCCGAGCCGCAGCGGGTGGACCGGTTTTCCATCGTCGCGCGTGCGCGCATCGGCGTCGCTTATGCCGGCGAATGGGCGCAGGCGCCCTTGCGTTTCTATATCGAAGGCAATCCCTGGGTGTCGAAGAAATGAGGGCCTAGCGGCCGCGCTCCACGTCCGGCGGCGAAGGACGCGTGATGTTGCGGTCAACCAGGCCCGCCGGTTCCGGGCCTGCCGGTTTCTTTTCCTCTGCCGGCGCCGCCGGCCCGGTCACGTTCTGGTTCGCCAGCCCCTCGTCCTGCGCGGCGCGGGTCTTGTCCCCGGCTTGCGTGCCGGTGCGATGCAAATCGGGTTTTTCCTGTGCCATGTCCGTCTCCGGGGCGTGGCAGGGGTATGCAAGGTGCGTCCTGCGGGAATGGGAATGGATCCCCTGCCGGGGGCTCGCATCCGTTAGGACGCAGCCATTAGAAATAGTTCGTTCAAACAGAGGCTAGTGCACGCTGCGCGTGACCTGGTCGCTCCATTCGAACGCCGCCAGTTGCAGCAGGTACAAGTCGTTGTGCGACAGCCGCCATTCCCGCATCGCCTGCGTCAGCGGCGTCGCGCTGCGGGTATGCCACTCGGCGCACTCAACCAGCGACAGCAGCTTGCCGAAGAAGCCTTCGCGCCGCAGCAGCGCGTCGGCGACTTCTTCCACCACCGGAATCTGCCCCAGCAGGTCTTCCATCGACATGCCGAACAGCGTATCCATCAGCGACATGATGCCGACCGTGAAACCGGTATCGCCGTAGCTGCGGTTGCCCGGCCTGAGTTTTTGCGCGAGCAGTTCCATCATGCGTCCGCGCGTAGTGGCCTGCATCAGCAACGGCATCGTCGCGCTTCCCTGGCTGCCGCCATCCGCATACAGCATCACCTGCAGCCAGCGCTGAAGCTGGTTGCGTCCCAGCACCATGAGCGCCTGGCGCAGCGAGTCGATGCGGTGCGCGCTGAACGCAGGCGTGTTGGCCAGGCGCAGCAGGTTCAGGCCGAGCGTGACGTCGCGCTTGATGTGCTCTTCGATGACCGAATTGTCCGCGTCCGACGCGATCAGCGCCATCAGGTCGGTAATCGCCAGCTGCGAGGGCGACAGTTTCTTGCCCGCGAGGAGGGTCGGTTGCGTGAAGTAATAGCCCTGGAAGAAATCGAAGCCAAGCTCGAAGCAGGCATGGAACTGGTCCATCGTATCGACCCGCTCGGCCAGCAGCTTTTTCTGCAGCGGCCGGTATGCGGCGCAAAATCGCGAGAGTTGCGCCGCATCCTTGCCTGCGATGTCGAGCCGCACGCCTTCGACGAAAGGCAGCAGCGGCGAATCGACACGGTTGGCACCGTTGTCGACCAGCGCGAAGCGGAAGCCGGCCTGCGCCAGCGCCGCGAGGCGCTCCCGCAGCGCCGTCTCCAGTACCGGCATATCCTCGATTTCCAGCACCACCTTCTGCGGCGGCAGAAACCGGAAGATGTCGCTCATCAGCGCTTCGGCGCCGATATACAGGATGCCGACAAGATCGCCAATCACCCTGCTCATCCCGTGCTCGCAGACATCGGCGATCACCGACGCGGAGGCCGGCTGCTCGTCGCCGCCGTCATGCGCCGGCAGGCATTCCTCGCCGGCGATATTGCAGAACAGGAGCTCATGTGCGACGAGATTTTGTTTGCGGTCGACGACCGGCCGGCGCGCCATGAAAAATTCCGAGGCGAGCAGGATCCGATGTGCGCTGCTGAACGTGACGCTGACACTCATACTGTTTCCGCCCTTCCTGTCGCGGACCAGGTACCGCGATACCTGTTATTGCATAGAACCACCATACGCGGAAGGAGCGCCGGATGCGAGTGCTTTCGGCACCCCGCCCCCTCCTGACACTTATATCGACAGTCGATGCGCAAGCTTGAGCACCGGTTACTTGTGCGGCGCAACATCGACGAGTTATACGTGGCTCAAGGAACAGGCCGGAACTTGGGCGGGGACCGCCGTTCCTACCCGTGCACGTGCATTTTCGACAATGCCGGCGCTCCTGATGGCGCCGCCGGCCCCTACTTTTAGAGGAGCAATGCGATGAATACGACGTCCCGACAGAATTCAGGCATGGTGACCGGTCTGTTCTACGACCGTGACAGCGCCGAACGGGCCTACCGCTCGGTCTCCGATCGAGGCTACGGCAATGACGATCTGAACCTGGTGATGTCCGACGAGACGCGCCAGAAACACTTTGCCGGCGATGCCGGCAACGCAACGACGGAACTGGGCAACAAGGCGGCCGAAGGCGCAGGCATTGGCGGCGCGCTCGGCGGCACGCTCGGTGCGGCGCTGGCGGCAATCGCCGCGACCGGCGCCAGCGTCGCGCTGCCCGGCCTCGGGCTGGTGATCGCCGGACCGCTGGCGGCGGCGGCGGCCGGCGCCGGCGCGGGCGCGGCGACTGGCGGCTTGCTGGGCGCGCTGATCGGCTGGGGTGTTCCGGAAGAACGGGTCAAGCGCTATGAAAGCGGCTTGAAGGAAGGCGGCATCCTGATGGGGGTGAAGACGCGCTCGGATGACGACGCGGCGCATTTCGAAGAGGAGTGGCGCCGGCATAACGGTCAGCAGATCTATCGCTGACGCTTGGCTGCCCTTCCCGCTTCCATGCGGGAAGGGCAAATCCCTCAGCCCTCGCCCTCCAGCTTTGCGGTCACGGTGATATCCGCCTTCAGCAACTTGGAGACCGGGCAACCGACCTTCGCATTGTTCACCGCCTTGTCGAACGCCTCCCTGCTCGCGCCCGGCACTTTCGCCGACAGGTTCAGGTGCACCGCGGTGATCGTGAAACCGCCGGCATCCTGTTCCAGCGTCACCGCTGCGTCAGTGCGCAGGCTCTCTGCGGTCAGTCCCGCTTCGCCCAGCTGGGCCGACAACGCCATCGTGAAGCAGCCGGCATGCGCGGCGGCGATCAGTTCTTCCGGATTGGTGCCGGGACCTTCCTCGAACCGCGTCTTGAAACCGTAGCGGGTATTGGAAAGGACGCCGCTCTGGCTCGAGATTGTTCCGTTGCCATCCTTGAGACCGCCGCTCCAGGCGGCTGTAGCGGTACGCTTCATGTTGTCGCTCCTGATGAAAGTTTACGGGCGGCGCTTCTTCCTGCGCTTCTGCGCGGGCGCGGCGCCGGTCCAGAACGCGGCAGCTTGCTTCATGCCCTTGGTCATCATGGTCGATGCCTGGCGCTTGCTTTCCGCGGTGATGCGGCCGCGCGCGGCGCCAGCCACTGCGTTCGCGCCGCTCAGCCACATGCTGAGCAGCGGGTTTTTCTTGAGCCAGGGATTTTTCATGTAACAAGCTTTCGACGATGACATGCCTTGTCAGGCATAAAGGAATTAGACAAGGCCGGGTGAAAAGCGTCCGCGCAGCGCGCCTGAAACAGGCTGCACTTTGCGCCTGGTCAAACGCGTGTAGCAGTGTGACCACTAAGGCTGCGCATGCTCCCGCAGGAAGGCGATCAGGTGCGGGAACACGTCCAGCGCGGCGTTCCTGCCCATGAAGATGTCCTGGTGGCCGTAGCCGGGGAACACATGCAGCCGGTGCCTGCCTGGGACGATCTCTTCCAGCCTTTCATGGCAACGGATGTTGGAGTCGGCGAACACCCGGTTGTCCTGTCCCTGGATGAGCAGCATCGGCGTGGTCATCGCGGCGGCATCGGCGAAGTAATCGTCCGGCAGCGCCGCATAGCGCCGGTTGCCAGGCTCGAACTTTACCGCGGTGTTAGCGGCAGATACCATCCTTCGCACATGCCGGTAGTAATGCACGTCGACGCCGCCGAACAGGTCGCCCAGCCGGTCGTGCGTCACGTCCAGCATGTTTTCATGGTTGAACAGCGCCGGCTTGCCGGTCCCCCACATGAAGCTGAGCATGTGGCACTCCGGCGATGCGCATTCCCGGTGCAGCAGGTCGGCGGTCATCGCGATCATCTTCCCCGCGGACCAGCCCGGCTGGCGGCGCCATCCCGGGTTGTAGTATTCGATGCCGAGCAGGTAGTCGGATGCCCATGGCGCGAGCGCGAGCTTGAGCGCCGACCATCCCGGCACATGCGGCGTCAGCGCCACGCTGTTGAAGGTGGCGCTGGAAATACGCTGCACCGTCTTGCCGAACATGCCCATCGCCATTGTCAGCGCGCCGATGCAATGGGCGATCACATGCACCCGGCGCTGCGGGCCGATGTGACGCCGCAGCTCGGCGAGCGCCGCCGGGTGGTCGAACAGCGCGATATCGTCGAAGTTGTAGCGGCTGCGCGCAAGGTTGTACGGAAAGCGGCAGCTGCCGCGGTAATCCAGGGCCCACACGTCGGGAAAGCCCTGGTCGAGCAGGGTCTGCACCAGGTTCTGGTGTTCCGGCATGATGAACATGTCGGATGAACTGGTCAGGCCGTGCACGACCAAAATCACGTCGTCGCTCGTCCCGCGCGAAAAGCGCGTGAGCTCGAGCCTGAGGCCGTCGGCGGTCGGGAACGGATGCGCGCTGATGGCGGCATCGCGCACGCCTTCGGTGGTGAACTTCGCATAACGCCGCGGCGCCTGGTTCGGCGCCGGCGGCAGGTGCGGGCCGTAGACCTCCCACAGCTTGCCCGCGAAGAATTTCCCGAAAGCCGCCAGCCCGGCGATGCTGGCATTTCCCTGCGCATCGACCGCGCGCAGTCCGCGCAGCACTTTCATGAAATCGGACAGGCCAAGGCTGATGATGCCGGTCGCGCGCACGCGCGCCTGCGCCGGCTGCGCCGGATCGACGTGGCCGTCGAACACATTGACGAACAGCGTCGTCGTGTCATGCCACAGGTCGAACGGCGCGCCGTGCTGCACCTGCTTGTTGCCAACGAAAGTGAACCGTTCGCCGGACGGCGCGGTGCACCGGACCTGGTAGTACATCACCTTGCGGTCGCGGTCGGCGGTGTCGGGCATCAGGCGGAAGGTGCCGGACTGCACAGTACAGGCGCCGCCGAGCAGCGCGCAGTCGACGTAGCCGGAGAGCGTGCCGGCATGGCCGGATTGATCCAGGAAGTCCTGCAGGTCGGCAATGGATACGCTCACATGCAGTGCCAGCCTGTTGCCTGCCTGTTCGCCGTCCGCATAGCCGTCGGCAAAGGTCGTCGCCCCGGCACTGACATAGCCTTGCATCACTTCGGCGAATTCGATGCGCACGCCGCGCAGGTCGTTGGACATGAACACTCCCTCGGTTTGCCGGTTCATCTGCCGGATGCGCCGCTACAGCGCCGCATCCGGCATCTCGCCGGTGATTTCATGCGCGATCCATTCCGACAGCGCCGCGATCGTCGCCACCGGGTTGGCGCCCAGCGCGGTCGGCACCAGCGAGCCGTCCGCAACGTACAGGCCGCGGTAGCCGAATACCTGTCCACGGCTGCCCCCGCGCGCGCTCACCACGCCTTCGCCGGGAGAATCGCCCAGCGTGCAGCCGCCGAGCGGATGGACGGTGACATTGTTCTTGAGCGGCCACAGCCAGGTGGGCATCGGCAGGTAATGCCGGGCGCCGATGAAATCGGTAAAGCGCCGGCCGAGCGCCAGGATCGCGTCGTACAACGGACGGTTGCTGTCCTGTGGCCAGTCGATCTCGAGATAGCCTTCCTTGTTCAGGCGCAGTGCCCCGTTCGCCTGATCGAGCCCCATGCACAGCAGCACCGCGCTGTACTGCGACAGGTCGTGCGAGAACAGCTTCTGCATCAGGTAACCGACACTGCTGTTCTTGCGCCCCGGGTAGTAGCGGTCGAATGCATATGCAAGAACCTGCGTGCAGGCCTGCCACAGCGTCTGGAACGGATTCATCGCCGGACGCAGCGCGGCGGTGGCCCAGCCGACCTGGGTCGGGTAGCTCGCATCCTGCAGCAGGAAGGCTTGCCGGCGGTCGAGGTTTTCGTAAAGAAGATGGTCGGTGTACTGGGTGATCACCGGCCCGTAAGTCGAATTGACTTCCTTCCTGCCGTCGATCGCGAAAGCGAGGAAGTCGCCGTTTCCCGAAAAACGCCGGCCGAGGCGGGCCGATACCCGCGGCAGCGTCTTGTGCACATCGCGGCAGCGCATCAGCAGTTCGGTGGTGCCGAGCGTGCCGGCCGAGAGCACCACGCGCCGCGCGGTCACGCTTTCCGCGCGGCCCTCGCGCAGCTCGCGGAAATACACGCGGTAGCCGTGTTCGCCGTCGCCGTCCGGATCATCCTCGCCGGCGGCATCGAGCGGCACGATGCGCTCGGCCAGCGCCTGGGTGCGTACCGCCATCCGGTAGCGGTCGCGCGCGACATGCAGGTAATTGCGGTCGACCGAGTTCTTGCCCTGCACGTTGCAGCCGATGTCGCATTCGCCGCAATAGGTGCAGGACGTCTGCAGCGCGCCGTAGCGGTTTCGTTCCTGTACGCCGAGCGGCGCCGGCTTGCTGCCGCCGTAACTGTAATCGTTGCCGAAGAAGACGCAGATGTCGGCCAGTTTTGTCGGCAGCTTCGCCTGTTTCGCGAAGGCCTGGAACTGCACGGTACGCTTGATGTAGCGCCGGTCTTGCGGCCCGGATGCCGGCGGAACCGGGCGCGCGCCGAGGACCTGCTGCGCGACATCGTAATACGGGGCAAGCATGGCGCGCCGTAATCCGGCCGGCCAACCCTGTTCGAATACCGCTTCCGGCGGGCGCAGGAACACGTTCGCGTAGATCTGCGAGCCGCCGCCATACGCTGCCGATGTGACGGTATCGATCTTGTCGAAATGCCGTATGTCGAACATGCCGGTCAGGTGGCCGCGTTCGGCCTTGCGCCTGCGCACTGCGCGCGGCCGCCGCGCCGCGTCGCCGTCCGGGCACCAGACATTGTCCGCCATGTCCGACGGGCTGCGGGGATAGGCGCCGAGCGGATATTCCCGGCCGCGCTCGAGCAGCAATACGCTGCCCGGCCAGCGCTTCGACAGCCGTGCCGCCATGACCGCGCCGCCGAAGCCGCTGCCGATGATTACCACCGCATGTTGCAGCCTGCTGTCCATCTTGCCCTCCCGTAGCAGATCGTAGACTGATCATATTTGATGTATGACAAGAAATGTATATTTTTTGGAACAAAAACCACGGCAGCCAATGCCTGCCGACTGACTCGCGAGGTAGATGCTGTTAGGATGCTTGTGTTTCCAATATGGAACTTTTGCAGGTGCCGGAATGTCGTCTGTATTACGTGCGATACGCCGCTGGGGCGTAATGGGACTGCTGTTGCTGGCGGCTGCGCTGGCGCAGGGCGCGGAACTCGAGCTGGACGGCAGGCCGGATCCCAGGCCGCTCAACCTCACGCCGTACTGGTCGGTGCTGGAAGATGCCGAGCGCAGGTGGAGCATCGGCGATGTGACCAGTCCGGCGCTGGCGGCGCGCTTCGAGCAGCCGAAGGTGACGACCGACTCGCTCAACTTCGGGCTGCGCCGTTCGGTGATCTGGCTGCGCATCACGATCGTCAATCGCTCCACGCGCGATATCGAGCGCCTGCTCGAAGTGCCGTTCACCCACCTGCATCATCTCGATTTCTTCGTGCGCGACGGCGGCAGCTTCCGGCACATCGAGACCGGGCACGCGCTGCCCTTCGCAAACCGCCCGCTCAACCACCGCAACTTCGTCTTTCCGCTGCATCTGGCGGCCGGCAGCGAGAACACCTACTACCTGCGCGTGGCGTCCGACACCTCGCTCGACATCCCGACCAAGCTGTGGGAGCCGGAGTCCTTCAACCAGCGCAGCCTGCATGAATACATCGGTCAGGCGCTGTATTTCGGCATGCTGCTCGCGCTCGGGCTGTACAACTTCCTGCTGTACGCGTCGATGCGTGACCGGACCTATCTCTACTATGTGATGTTCGTCGCCGCCAATGCGCTGTCGATCGTCGCCTTCAGCGGCCTCGGCTTCCAGTTCCTGTGGCCGCAATCGCCGGGCTGGTCGATGATTTCCTCGATGATAGGCTTCGCATTGACGGGTACCACGCTGATGCTGTTCCAGCGCCGCCTGCTCGGCACCGCCACCCTGGTGCCGATGCTCGACCAGCTGATGCGCATCATGATCGCGCTCAACCTGCTGCAGATGCTCGGCTTCTGGCTCCTGCCCTATCACAAGATGATCACCATCGGCATCACGCTCGATGCGAGCAGCATGGTGATGGCGCTGGTCGTGGGCATCGCGTGCAAGCTGCGCGGCCAGCGCAGCGCGCGCTTCTTCCTGCTCGCCTTCAGTTGCCTGGTGCTGACCGCCGTGCTCACCGCGCTGCGCAGCTACGGCGTCAAGGGCATCCCGAATTTCCTCACCGTGTACGGCATGCAGATCGGCTCGGCGCTGGAAATGCTGCTGCTGTCGCTGGCGCTGGCCGACCGCTTCAACCAGATGAAGCGGGACAAGGAAGTCGCGCAGCAGCAGCTGGTCGACAGCCTGAAGCGCTCCGAACGCATGCTCGAACAGCGGGTGGAAGAGCGCACTGTGGAACTGGTGCGCATCAACCAGGAGCTGCTGGAGCACGAGCGCGCGCTGGAGCAGGCCAAGGAAGTCGCCGAAGAAGCGTCCCGCATGAAGTCGGCCTTCCTGGCCAATATGAGCCATGAAATCCGCACGCCGATGAATGCGGTGATCGGCATGGCTTACCTCGCGCTGCGCACCGACCTGAGCGGCAAGCAGCGCGACTATGTGGAGAAAATCCACCGCGCCGCGGTCTCGCTGCTGGGAATCATCGACGATGTCCTCGACTTTTCCAAGATCGAGGCCGGCAAGCTGACGATTGAAACAACCGACTTCTCGCTGCACGATGTGCTGTCCAACGTCAGCGCCGTGACCAGCCAGCGCGCAACGGAAAAGGGACTGCGTTTCGAGTTCGGCATCGACGACGATGTGCCGGTGCAATTGCGCGGCGATCCGCTGCGCCTGGGGCAGGTGCTGATCAATCTCGTCAGCAATGCGATCAAGTTCACGCCGCAGGGCAAGGTGGAGTTGCGCTGCGCCGTCGCCGCACGCGACGCCGGCGGCGTGCAACTTCGCTTCGAGGTGGAAGACACCGGCATCGGCATGACGCCGGAACAGCAGACGCGGCTGTTCCAGGCATTCAGCCAGGCCGACGATTCGACCACCCGCAAGTACGGCGGCAGCGGACTGGGCCTGGCGATCAGTCGGCGGCTGGTGGAAATGATGGGCGGCAGCATGACCCTGTGCAGCGTCCCCGGGCAGGGCACGACCTTCGGTTTTGGCCTGCGCTTCGGCTTCGGCGCGCAGGCGGCGGCGCTGCCTCCTCTGCCGGAGCGCCTGCGCGGATGCCGCGTGCTGGTGGTCGACGACAATCCGGCGGCGCGTGAAATCCTGGTCGGCATGGTGGAAAGCTTCGGCCTGCCGGTGAACGCGGCCGCCGGCGGCGCGGAAGCGATGAACGCGATCCGCGCTGCCGCCACGCCGTACGACCTGGTGCTGGCTGATCTCGGGATGCCGGAAATGAACGGTACCGAGCTGGCCTGCGCGATCCGCGATGCCGGCCTGGCCTGCCCGCCGAAGGTGATCCTGGTCACCGCATTCGGCCGCGAGGACGCGCTGCGCCTGGCCGGGCAGGCGCCGGTCGCTTCGGTCCTGTTCAAGCCGGTCGACCAGTCGCTGCTGCACGATGCCTTCGTCAACGCGCTGTCGCAGCAGGCGGAGGCGCCGCGCGTCATGCCTGCAGCAAGGCAGCTGCCGCACTTCGACGGCTGCCGGGTGCTGCTGGTGGAGGACAACGACGTCAACCAGCAGATCGCACGCGAAATGCTCGCAGCCGCCGGGCTGCAGGTGGATATCGCGGGCAACGGCAGGATCGCGGTGGAGAAACTGCTGGCGGGCGGACCGCATGCGTACCAGCTGGTGCTGATGGATATCCAGATGCCGGAAATGGGCGGCCACGCGGCAGCGCGCCGGATCCGGATGGACGAGCGTTTCGCCGAGTTGCCGATCATCGCAATGACCGCCCATGCGACGGCGGACGAGCGCGAGGCATGCGCCAAGAGCGGCATGCAAGACCACATCAGCAAGCCGATCCATCCGGAACACTTCTACCAGACGCTGTGCCGCTGGCTGCCGCCGGGCAGCAGCACGGATGCGCCGCAATCCGCCCCGCCGGCGGTTCGATCCGCATCGGAGACGCCCCTCGCCATCCCCGGCTTCGATACGGACGACGCGATGGAACGCATGTCGGGCGACGTCACGCTCTACCACCACGTGCTGGAGATCCTGGTGCCGAGCCTGGCGGCGGCGCTCGACCAGTTCAACAGCGCGATCGCGCTGTCGGACCAGGCGGGTACGAAATCGGCGGTGCACAGCATTCGCGGTATGGCTGGCAACGTCGGCGCGAAGGCGTTGGCGGAATCCGCGGCGCTGCTGGAAAAGACGCTCGGCGAGCAGCAGCAGCACCCGGAACAGCTTGCGTCCTTCGCGCGACTGGTGGAGCAGACGCTGCAGGCGGTGACAAGCGCGCTGGCGGAGGGAAAAGCCGCGTGAGGGTTCCCGGGCGCGCGACGGACCGGAAGTGATGAAAGGCATAACGGCAGGCGCTTGTCGCGCCTGCCGTTGGCCAAGGGTCCACGAATGCGGGTTAACGGATCAGTGGCTGGTTCCCGCAGAGCGCGTGATCTTGTTGTGGACGTTGTACTTGCCGGAGGGCTTGCGCATCGGCAGGCGCTTGACTTCCTTCAGCGTCTGCGCGTCGTAGACCACCAGCTCGCCCGGGTCTTCCCAGACGCTCACCAGCGCATACTTGCCGTCGCGGCTGAACTCGGTGTGCGCGGCGACCTTGCCCGGACTCGGCCGCAGCTGCGCGACCACTTCCAGCGTGTTCTTGTCGAGGATCTGGATCACGTCCCGGTCCTTGCTGCCGTTGAACACATCGACCCAGGCGTGGCGCACGTTCTCGTGGCTGCGCATGAAGAAACCGGGGCCGAGCGTGGGCACCTGCTTCACGGTCTTCCAGGTCTTCATGTCGATCACCGTGACCAGCCCTTCCTTCAGGTTGGGCGAGGCCATGACCGGCCGGCCGTCGAGTTCCCAGGTGATCCCCGAGCCGAGGTGCGGCATGCCCGGCAGGTCGATGTTGGTGATCTTGCGGCGGATGTTCAGGTTGACCACCTGCCCCTTGCCTTCGCGCGAGGAGCCGATCAGGTGATCGTAGCGGGCGTCGAAGAAGAAATCGTCGAGATAATCGTCGAGAATAATGCGGCGTGGCGGGAAAGGTCCGGAGACCGCCACGCCCTCGCCCATCTTGTAGTCGTGCACCATCCCGTTGTAGACCGGCTCGGCCTTGTCGTCATAGGTAAGTTCCCACACCTCGGGAATGTCCTTCAGCGCCGCGACGAAGCTCTTGCGCGGCGCCGCGTCGTACACCGCCGACACGCGCGAGCTCTTGCCTTCGCCGTCCTTGACGTCGATCACCTTGACCGGTTGCAGGTCGCGCGCATCGAGCGCGACCAGTGTGTGCGGCAGGTAGTTGGCGACCATCACGAAACGGCCGTCGGAAGATACCGCGAGATTGCGGGTATTGATGCCGGCGCGGATCTCGGCCACCAGCGTGAGATTCCAGATATCGTACTTCGCGATCCAGCCGTCGCGCGACGCGAAGTAGACGAAGCGGCCGTCCGGCGAGAACTTCGGCCCGCCATGCAGCGCATAGCGCGTCGGGAACCGGGTGATCGGTTCGAGCTTGTCGCCGTCGAGGATGGTCGCATGGTGGTCGCCCAGCTCCACCACCACGAACAGGTTCAGCGGGTCGGCCTTGAACACCGGCTTGTCGCCGAGGCTGGCGGCCATGCGGTGCTCGATACGCGACGCGCGGATCTCCGGCATGCCCCAGGACGGCATGGCCGCCAGCGGCGTGTAGATCAGTTCGGCCAGCGCCTTGATCTCGTCGCCGTTGAGCTTGTCCTTGAAGGCCGGCATCTGGGTCGCGATGCGACCGTCTGCGATGGTGCTGACCGCCGCCGGCTTGCGCAGCCGCGCCAGGTTGTCCGGCAACAGCGCCGGGCCGGTGCCGCCCAGCCTGTCCGCGCCGTGGCAGGAGGCGCAATGCGCCTGGTACAGCGCGCCCGCGTCGGGTGCGCTCCATGCCGAGCCGTAACGCAGCGCCAGCAGCGCCGCCGCGGCGGTAAGGACGATACGCCAGTTCATGATGCCTCCGCAGTGCGAATCTTGAAATAGGGTTTGAGCTGCAGCCGCTCGCGCCCGCCCGCCACGCCGATCTCGTCATCGCTCAGGTAGCAGGCCGGGTCTTCCTGCCAGGGATCGCCGGTGAGCTGCATCGCGCGTACCCGGGTGTTGCCGCCGCAGACATCGAAATAGCCGCACTCGCCGCAACGTCCCTTGATACTGCGCGGACTGGCCTTCAGGCCGGCCATCAGCGGATCGGACGTATCCGTCCATATCTCGGAAAACTTCCTCTGGCGCACATTGCCCAGCGTGTGGTTCCACCACATCGTGTCCGGGTGCACGTTGCCGAGGTTGTCGATATTGGCCACGTTGACGCCGGAAGAGTTCCCGCCCCATTGCGCCAGCTTCGCGCGCAGGTGGGCTTCCCGTTCCGGCATGTGCTTGCGTACCCAGTGCAGCAGGTAGACGCCGTCCGCATCGTTGTTGCCGGTCACGAATTCCTTTTCGGCGCCGCGCTGCAGGTCGGCCCAGCAGGTGTCGAACAGCAGGTCCATCGCATTGCGCGTGGTTTCGAGGAAAGCGTCGCGCGCACGGTTGGTGTTGCCGCGTCCCGCATAGTTCAGGTGCGACAGGTAGAACTTGTGGATGCCTTCGTCATCGACCAGCTTCAGCAGCGCCGGCAGATCGTGCGCATTGCCTTGCGTGAGCGTGAAGCGCACGCCGACCTTGATGCCGGCATCGCGGCACAGACGCACGCCCTCCAGCGATGCGTCGAATGCGCCTTCCTTGCGGCGGAAAGTGTCGTGCGTGCCCTTGATGCCGTCGAGGCTGATGCCGACGTAATCGAAGCCGACTTCCGCGATGCTGTCGATGTTGCCGCGATCGACCAGCGTGCCGTTGGTCGAAAGGCCGACATAGAAGCCCATCTGCTTCGCATGCCTGGCGACTTCGTAAATGTCCGGACGCAGCAGTGGCTCGCCGCCGGACAGGATCAGCACCGGCACGCGGAAGCTGCGCAGGTCGTCCATCACCGTGAACACTTCCCCAGTGGACAGCTCGCCTGCGTAGTCAGTGTCGGCGGACAGCGAATAGCAATGCTTGCAGGTCAGGTTGCAGCGCCGGATCAGGTTCCAGATGACCACCGGGCCGGGCGGATTGCGTTTCGGGCCGAGCGGCGTCGGCTCGGCGATTTCGCGCATGTATTGGCTGATGCGAAACATCGTTGTCCTCTTATTCGCTGGTTTTTCGTGCGGCCAGGCGCAGGCCTGTCTTCTTCAGGATGCGCGTGCTGTAGAGCACGTCGTGCGCGCGCACATGTTCGCCGAGCAGGGCGGCGATCTGCGCCACCTTCGCTTCGACTTCCTCGCGCGTGCGGCCGTGCACCATTGCAAACAGGTTGTAATTCCACATCGGCGGGAAGCGTGGGCGGCGGTAGCAGTGGCTCACGCAGTCAAGGCGGCCGACGCGCTCGCCGAGTTCGTCGATGTGCTCGTCGGGCACGTCCCATACGGACATGCCGTTGGCGACGTAGCCGATCGCATAGTGGTTCGGCACGACGCCGATGCGCCGTATCAGGCCGCGCTCCAGCATCGCGTTCATGCGCGCCATCACTTCCTCCGGCGCGACCCCGATGCGTTCGGCGACCGCATGGTACGGGCGCGGCACCAGCGGCAGGCCGTTCTGGGTTGCGACGATGATGGCGCGGTCGATGTCGTCTGCGGCTTGAGTCATTAGACGCTCAGTTTCAGTTCGATGAAATATTCCCGCGACTTCGGGAAGTTGTAGACCTTGCAGCCGGTGTCGCGCTCGATCCGTTCGATCGCGGCGGCGATGCCGTCGGGCGTCTCGGCGGCGACCACGAACCACATGTTGAGCGCATGCGTGCGCTCATAGTTGTGCGCCACTTCCGGCATCGCATTGACGATCGCGGCGATGCGTTCGTAGTCTTCGCGCGGCGCCGACAGCGCGGCCAGCGTGAACGCGCCGCCCATGCGCTCGATCTGGAACAGCGGGCCGATGCGCGTCAGCGTGCCGTTCTCCAGCATCCGCTGCAGGCGAGCCAGCATCTCGTCCTCGTCGATGCCGAGGCGCCTTGCCGCTTCCTGGTAGGGCCGTTCGCATACCGGCAGCCCGCCCTGCAGGTTGTTGATGATGGCGCGGTCGATGTCATCCATGGCGAGTCTCCGGCAGTGCCGCATAATGCGCGCCGCGCTGCTTGAAGCGGCGGCAGCTGAACAGGATATCGCGCGGCCATCCGTCCAAGCCGCACTCCCTGGACATCGCGGCGATGCGCGCCCGCACGTCCGCGCGGTCCTTGCCGTGGATCATGCAAAACAGGTTGTACGGCCAGTCCGGCAGGCGCCGTTCGCGCCGGTAGCACAAGGTCGCGCGCCCGCCCGCGGCGATGCGCTGCCCGGCTTCGGACACCTGGGCATCCGGTACGTTCCATACGGTCATCGCGTTGGCGGTATAGCCGAGCTCATGATGGCGCACGATCACGCCGAGGCGCTTGACGATGCCTTCATCAAGCCAGCGCGCAATCAGCGCCAGCGCGTCGGACTCGGCGAGGCCGAGGCAGGAATACGGCCGCTCGACCAGCGCCAGGCCTTCCTGCAGCACGGCCACCATGCGCCGCTCTGTCTCGTTCAGCGCGATCGGACTGCAAGACACGACGGCCGAAGGCGGCAACGCCGCGCCATTGGCATACGCAGCCAGGTCGAAGCCGAGGTCGATGTGGTATTCCTCGACCATCGGCAGCACCAGCACCGGCCCGGATTCGCACACCTCTTCGATTTCGGCGAACACCGCATTCAGCCGCTCCTGTGAGGGCGCGGTGGCGACGAACCACAGGTTGTATCGATGTTCGCGCTGGTAGTTGTGGTTGACCTCGGCGAAGGCGCTGACGAAACCGGCGACCCGTTCCAGCCGGTCCGGCGCCACCGCCAGCGCGGCCAGCGCGCTGGCGCCGATCACGTTGGGGCGGAACACCGCGCCGACGCGGCTCACCGCGCCGTCGGCGCGCAGCGCGCGCAGCCGCTCGATCACCAGGGATTCGTCGACGCCGAGTTTTTCCGCGACCGCCGCGAACGGGCGCGGCACCAGCGGGAAATCGCGCTGGAAGGCATTGAGCAAGCGGAAGTCGAGTTCGCCGCCGGCGGCGGATGCGGTGAGCGTGTTCATTGCATCCTCAAAATCCTGTGCGCGCGGCGCGCGCAGTGAAGAAGATGCCGCTCGGGGCGGTCGCCGGCATTTCCAGCCGGCGGGCGAAGGACGTGGTGTCGTACACCACCACCTTGTTGTCGTCGCGCGCGGAAACCCAGATGGCCTCGCCGCGCGGCGTGAATTCCATGTGCAGCACGGTCTTGCCGGGCTCCAGCCGCTTGACCACCTGGCGTGATTCGGTATCGATCACCTGCACATGGCTGTTGTCGGGGAAGGCGAAGTTGACCCAGACCTGGCGACCGTCCGGGCGCGCCATCACGAACACCGGCTGGCCGGCAACCGGGATGCGCGCGGCTTCCTGCCAGGTGTCGATGTCGACCACCAGCACCTCGTGCCGGCCGATCGCGGGCAGGTAGGCATGCCTGCCCGCGACCGCCCAGCCGCGCAGGTGCGGCATCTTGTAGACCGGCATCTTTTCCTGGCCGCGTCCGTAACCGTCGAGGATGCGGCGCACGCCGCGCTCCGGATGCCAGAGGTCGAGCATCGCCAGCCCGTCCTCGCCGAACAGGCCGGCGAGGTAGTAGCGCCCGTTCGGCGTCACCAGGCCGTCATAGGGTTCGCGTCCGACGTTCTTGTACTTCTCGATGCGCGGCTGTTTCGGATTGCTGAAGTCGCCGACCCAGATCTCGCCGGCATCGAACAGGCTCCACACAAAGCGGTTGCCAGGCGCATCGGCAAGACCGACCACCTTGGCGAACTTGCCTTCGTTTCCATAGGCGGCGGGAATGTCCGCGACCAGTTCGAGCGTGTCGGCGCGGAACACCTTGACTCCGCCCGGCTCGTAATTCTGTGCGGCGACCAGCGTGCCGTCCTGCGAGATCGCGCCGCCGATGCTGTTGCCGGCCTGGATCACGCGCCTGTCGATCGCCTGCTTGAGAAGATCGACCTTGGTCATGCCGCCGTCGCGGCCGAATACGTACGCATAGCGCCCGTCGCGCGAATAGACCAGCGATGCATGCGACAGGTCGCCCAGTCCGTCGACTTTGGCGAGCGCGGTCTGGCCGCTGGTTTCGACGATTTGCACGCTGCCGGTGGCCCGCTCGATGACGATGCCGAGGTCGCCGGTGCCGCGCAGTTGAGGGGCGGCGCAGCCGGCAAGCAGCACCGACGCCGCGACGGTTGCGAAGAAATTAGCGCGCACTGGGGAAGCCTTTCTGCAATTGCATGACGACCCACTCCGCCTCGGCCTCCGTCATGAAGCGCTGCCACGGCGGCATGGCCGTGCCGGGGCGCCCCTGCATGATGGTGGCGACGAGACTGTCTGCGGGTTTGTCCTTGAGCGTTTCCGGCAGGAGGGCCGGTCCGAGGCCGCCCTTCAGGGACAGGCCGTGACAGGAACCGCAGTCCTGACGCACCAGCGTGATGAGTTCGCTGCGGCGTGCCGGCTCCGGTTCGGGAATGCGGGGTTCTGCGAGGGTAAGACTGGGGATGCTGCAGGCGAATGCGAGGGCGGCCGGTCCGGCGGTGGCCCAGAGACTGCCTGGTTTGGATTTGCGCAGCATGTCTGACTCGTACAAGCTAGGTTGCCGGTGTGGCGCCCTTCCCCCGCAGGCAGGGGAAGGGATGCGGATGAGGGGTTGCAAACATCTCCTGCGCAAGCCCCCTCATCGCTGCTACGGTTTAATACACGTCGTGCTGGGTGTTATGCACGTTGAACTTGCCGGTCGGCGTGATCAGCTTCGGATCCTTGATGACGGTCTTCAGCTTGCGGGTCTTGTCGTCCACGACCACCACTGCCGAGGTCTTGTCCTTCGCATTCCACACCGAGAACCAGACTTCGTCGCCAGCCTTGTTGTATTCCGGCTGCACGACGCGCTTGGCGCCGTCGCCCAGGTTGGCCCATTCGGCGATCGGCAGGACGTCAAAACCCTTGTCCAGGTTCTTGATGTCATACACGGCGACCGACTGGCTTACCTTCGCGTCCGGATGCAGCGGCGTATCGACCCACAGGTTGGCCGACTTCGGATGGGTCTTGATGAACAGCGAGCCGCCGCCCTGTCCCTTCAGCGTCTGCACGACCTTCCATGCATTCGCCTTGTTCTTCACCGGATCGGTGCCGATCAGGGAGATGGTTTCGTCGCCCAGGTGGCTGGTTGCCCAGACCGGACCGAACTTCGGATGCTTGAAGTTGGCGCCGCGGCCCGGGTGCGGAGTCTTGCCCACATCGACCAGCGCTGCCAGCTTGTTGTCCTTGGTATCGACCACGGCGATCTTGTTGGAGGCGTTCGCGGCGACCAGGAAGTAACGGCCGCTGGAGTCGAAGCCGCCGTCATGCAGGAACTTGGCCGAATCGAGCACCGTCATCTTCAGGTTGTTCATGTCCTTGTAGTTGACGATGTAGATCTTGCCGGTTTCCTTGGCGTTGACGACGAATTCCGGGTTGTAGTGCGAGGCCACGATCGAGGCGACGCGCGGTTCCGGATGGTACTCGTTGTCGACCGTCATGCCGCGGGTGGAGACGATCTTCTTCGGCTTCAGGGTATCGCCTTCCATCATCACGAACTGCGGCGGCCAGTAGGTGCCGGCGATCGCGTACTTGTCCTCGAAGCCCTTGAACTTGGAGGTCTCGACGGAGCGCGCTTCGAGGCCGACCTTGATTTCGGCGACGTTGTCCGGCTTCTCCATCCACAGGTCGATCAGATTGATGCGCGCGTCGCGGCCGATCACGTACAGGTAGCGGCCGGATGCGGACAGGCGCGAGATGTGCACCGCATAGCCGGTCTTGACGATGTTGATGATCTTCTTGGTGTCGCCGTCGATCAGCGCCACTTCGCCGGAGTCACGCAGCGTGGTCGAGAAGATGTTCGCAATGTTGTAATTGTTCATCTTCTTGGTCGGACGCTTGGCAACCGGGATGATTTCCTTCCAGGTCGCTTCCATGTCCTTGATGCCGAATTCCGGCGGCGTCGGCGGCTCTTGCTGGATGTAGCGAGCCATCATGTCGACTTCCTGCTCGGTGAAGTCGCCCGAGGTCTGCCAGTTCGGCATGCCGGCCGGCGAACCGTAGGCGATGAAGACCTTCAGGTAGTCCGTGCCCTTTGCGAGGGTGATGTCCGGGGTCAGCGGCTTGCCGGTCGCGCCCTTGCGTAGCACGCCGTGGCAGCCCGCGCAACGCTCGAAGTAGATCTGCTTGGCGCGATCGAATTCCGCCTTGGTCATCGGCGGCGCCTTCGGGTTGATGTTCTGGTGCATCTCTTCGGTCGCCAGCGGCGACGCCCCTGCCTGGTACTTGATCTCAGGTCCGGCGTGCGGCTGCTTGTCCGGCGCCGTTTGCGCATACGCGACGCCGACAGCGAGCGGCAGTGCGGCCAGCATTGCCGCCAGCGGGCGGACATACGGCTTCTTTAACATCATCTTGATTCCCCTCGTCTTTAAGGTTTGTGGACTACGACTACTTAAACATCAGCGTCAGAAACCGCAGGTCCTGGCGCACGGCCATCATTGGCCGATGCCGCAAATTCAAGTTGTGCGTAGCTTGCGCCTCGGGTGTTTCGTTTTCCTTAACTCACATCAATTTTTTTCGGACTCACGGGCGATACATTGAAGTCCATTCAAACCGAGGACAAGGGAGCCAAGCCATGCCCAGCCTAGCGCCGTCTACCGTCAGCTCCGTGACGTCCACCCGGCCGCCCGGAAAAGTCTTTCTCGTCGGCGCCGGTCCCGGCGACCCCGACCTGCTGACACTGCGCGCCGCGCGCCTTCTGGGAGCGGCGGAAGTCATCGTCTATGACCACCTCGTGGGCGCCGGCATCCTAGAGCTCGTCAACAACAGCGCCGAACGCATCTATGCGGGAAAGCAGAACCGCTGCCATACGCTGTCGCAGGACGAAATCAACGGCCTGCTGGTTCGCCTGGCAAGCCAGGGCAGGAACGTCGTGCGGCTAAAGGGCGGCGACCCGTTCATCTTCGGGCGCGGCGGCGAGGAGCTGGAAACCCTGGCGGCGCACGGCATCCCGTTCGAAGTGGTGCCGGGGGTGACGGCAGCCAGCGGCGTGTCGTGCTACGCCGGCATTCCGCTCACGCACCGCGACTATGCGCAGTCCTGCATCTTTACCACCGGCCACCTGAAGGACGGCAGCCTCGACCTAGACTGGCCGACGCTCGCACGCCCGCGCCAGACGGTGGTGATCTACATGGGATTGAACGCGCTGCCGGAAATTGCGCGCCAGCTGATCGCGCACGGCCAGTCGCCGGACATGCCGGCAGCAGTGGTGGAAAAGGGCACGACGCGGCAACAGCGGGTCGCGGTCGGCACGCTGGCGGCGATGCCAGACCTGGTGGCGGCCCTCGGGCTGCAATCGCCCTGCCTGATCATCATCGGCGAAGTGACCGCGCTGCATCGCAAGCTGCAGTGGTTTACCGGCGCTACCGGCGAGGTGAAGCAGGAAGTGTTCTGCTGACGAAAATCGAACGAGGCCGTGACCGTCCCGCAGGCATGCGGGCATGCGGGCATGCGGGAACAGGCTCTCGCCCACCGGTTTCCGATCCCCGTCGGTCCCGCGCAGGCGGGCCCCATAACCCGGTCGCGCGAGCGCCGCGCCATCCGAATCCCCTGCATCCTCCGCATGGGTTCCCGCCTGCGCGGGAACGACGGGGAAGCACCATTACCGATTGGCCGGCAGCTACCCGCCCGAGCGCTTCCCTTCCGAATTAATCCGCCCCCGTCAGCTGCATGTACAGCCGCGGCAGCACCGTCGGCAGCATTTCCGCATTGCGCACCACCACGTAGCCGTTCGCGCCGAACAGGTGCGGCAGGTATTCGCCCGCCTTTTCGTCGATGGTCACGCAGAAAGGCGTCAGCCCGAGCCGGCGCGCTTCATGGACCGCCATGCGCGTGTCTTCGATGCCATAGCGGCCTTCGTACTTGTCGAGATCGTTCGGCTTGCCGTCGGTGAGGATCAGCAGCAGGCGGCGCGCCGATTTCTGCTTCGACAGGATCGCCGCAGAGTGCCTGATCGCCGCACCCATCCGGGTATAGAAGCCCGGCTTGATCGCCGCCAGCCGTCCGCGGATGGTGCCGTTGTAGCGTTCGTCGAAGCCCTTGATCAGGTGGTAGCGCACGTTGGCGCGCTTCACGGAGGAGAAGCCGTACAGCGCGAAGCGGTCGCCGGTGGCCGACAGGGCTTCGCCGAACAGCATCAGGCTGTCGCGGATCACGTCGATCACGCGCGCCGAGTTGCTGACCCAGGCGTCGGTGGACAAGGAGAGATCCGCCAGCAGCAGGCAGGACAGGTCACGCTGCCGGTTGCGGCTGTCGATGTACAGGCCGGGCTCGGACGTCGGCACGCCGCTCGCCTTTTCGGCGGCATGGCGCACGCAGGCATCCAGATCGAGGTCGCTGCCGTTGGCCTGCGCGCGCAGGCGCGTGCGCGTCGGCGTCAATGCCTGGAACTGGTTGCGCAGGCGCCTGGCGCTGTTGCGCAGGGCCGGCGGCAGGTCGCAGGATTCGGCGTCCCGCGCCAGCATCATCTGCAGGCTGCAATGCGCCGGCAGCAGCTGCTGCTTGCGGTAATCCCATTCCGGCAGCGGAATGCCGTCCAGCAGCACCTGGTCGTCATCCGCCTCGGCCGGCAAATCGAGGTCGAAGCGCACGCGGCTCGCGGTGGTCTGGCTGTCCTTGGCAACGCTCATCACGTCGAGGTCGTTGGCTGCCTTGCCGGCATCCTCATTGTCGTCTTCTTCGACGGAACGATTGACCTTGATGTACTCGGCCCAGGTGAACAGGCTTTCTGCGCGGAACAGCAGCACGAAGGGACTGTCCGGTTTCGGCATGTCCACCCGTTCGGCGTGCCGCTTGCGCTCGTCCTCGTCCTTCTTCACCTTCCCGCCTTCCGGCTGTTGCTGCGGCTCGCCCGCGGCGCGGCTGCTGCGCGCATCCACCCCCATCGGCGGCGCCGGGTGCAGCCATAGCGGCACCGGCACCGGCGGACGCTTTCCTGGTGTGAACGAGGTGACGGAACCCGGTTCGCGGAGCGCCGCCCGGATCGCGGCTTCGGCCGCCGCTTCATCTGCTGGCAGGGAGGCCGGATCGGTGCGCCGCGCCAGCTCGGCTTCCACCAGCTTGCGGTAACGCGAGGCCAGCCCCGGCAACGCTTCCAGCGTCGCCAGCGTCGCCTTCTGGCTGCGTTCGATCCATGGCGCGCCGGGCGCGACGTCGTGCGCGGCCAGCGCGATCAGCCACAGGTAGAGTTCGCGGTTCTGCGCGCGCTCCGGAAAACGGTCGATCGCCGCCGGCAGGTGCAGCGTGTTGTCGTCGGCCCAGGCAAGTTCTATCCGGTCGCCGATGCCCGCCACCCGCTCCAGCCAGCTGCGGCGCCCGCCGTGCGCGGTGGCGCTGCCGGCCTTCAGGTTCAGCCCGGCGTCGCCGCCCAGCGCGCGGAAAAAGACCGGCGCGATGCGCTCCATTTCCTTGAGCTCGACCCGCGCATCGGGATAGCCGCGGTAAGCGGTGCGCGTGATCAGCTTGTCCCACAAGCCGCCGACGAATTCTTCCATGGCCTACTCCTTGTCAGGCGCCTGCTTGATCATGATGGTGCGCGCGGTGCGGGTGTTGAACGACGCCTCCGATTCCGCGCGCAGGTCGTTCACCCAGCCCAGCAGCGAGCCGGAGGGATTGCTGTCCTGCGTGTGGTCGCAGGCGTCCACGCACTGGCCGCACTGCACGCAGGCGAACATCATGCGCTTGACGTTGCGCGGGTTCAGCCGCATCGGGCAGACATGGTCGCAGGCGGAATAGCAGGTCGAGCAATCCTTGGCCCGCTCGCGCTGGAAACCGACCACCATCGCCTTGTCGTTCGCCATCCAGGCCAGGCTCTGGAAGAAGCCGATCGCGCATGCATAGCGGCAGAACAGGTGGCGCGCGAACATGAATTCGACGAAGAACGCGATGCTCGCCGCGGTCAGGAAGATGGTCTGGTTGCGGGTGAGCGTGCCGTGCCAGATGTTGCCGTAGATTTCGGCCGGCGGCAGCAGGTAGGTCAGGAGCACCACCGCCCACAACGCGGCGCAACCGATCACCAGCGGGATCACGCCGAACCACCAGATCGGATCGAACTTCGTTTCACTGCCGTCGGGATTGCGTGTGGGAATGCGCTTGGCGTCCCACAGGCTTTGCTTGCCGATCGCGCGCCGCAACGCCTGGTTGATGGTTTCCACCACCGAGAAATGCGGGCATAGCCAGCCGCAGTACAGGCGCCCCCACTTCCAGCTGACATAGATCAGCGTGCCGCCGACGGCGACCAGCGGCAGGAAGCCGCGCAGCACGATGTTGAGCGAAGCCTGTCCGGCGCTCGCTTTCCCCGCAACAAAATCGTCGAGGCCGAGCGTCCAGTCGAGGCCGAAGAAAATGAAATGCTTGACGTTCAGGTCGAGACGGAAGATGTCGAGGATGGGCGCGAAGATGAACAGCAGGAAGAAGCCGATCTGTGTCATCTGGCGCCAGCGCTGCACCGGCACGCCGAGCCAGCCGCGGCGCTGGGCGCCGGTATCAGGCGGGACCCGCGGTCCGGTCGAGGGGCGCTGCGCCGAAGCAGGTGCGGCGGTGCGGGTAGGACTTACCATTTCTTGCTCCCGATGAGCGGGTAGACGAACAATTGCCCGGCGATGGCGCGTGACAGTCCGAGGATGCCGAACAGCACCAGCGCCGCATGGCAGCAGGTGAAATACAGGATGAGCACGACCCAGGTGGACGGCACATGCAGGCCGCCCAGCAGCACGATCAGCAGCGCCACCACCGCGAGCAGGAAGCCCGCCCACAGGCTGGCGATGACGGTCTGCCTCAGGTGGCAGCGCCCCAGCTCGCCGCAGCCGCCCGCCGAGCGGCGTGCCAGCCACAGCAGCGCGACAAACGCCAGGCCGGGCAGCAGCAGCAGGTTGAGCAGGTAGAGCGCTTCCGCCCGCACCGCGACCGCCGTGTCATGCTCGTCGACGGTCATTTTCCGAACGTAGCCTTGATGACTTCCAGCAGCGCGGCGGCGGTGTCGGCATCGTCGGTCAGCGGCTCGACCAGCGCCGCCTCGCAGGCGTCGACCGGGTCGCATCCGGAACGCATCAGGCTTGCTGCGTACACCAGCAGGCGCGTCGATACCGCCTCTTCCAGGTCATGGTCCTTGAGCTGGCGGAAATGGCCGGCCAGCGTGACCAGCTGCGTCGCGCGCATTGCTTCGATGCCGGTTTCCGCAATAACGATCTTCTGCTCCAGTGCCGCCGGCGGGAAATCGAAGTTGATCGCGACAAAGCGCTGCCGGGTGGAAGGCTTCAGGCTCTTCAGCAGGTTCTGGTAGCCCGGGTTGTATGACACCACCAGCATGAATTCACCGGGCGCGTGCAATTCCTCGCCGGTGCGCTCGATCGGCAGGATGCGCCGGTCGTCGGTCAGCGGGTGCAGCACCACGGTCGTATCCTTGCGCGCCTCGACGATTTCGTCGAGGTAGCAGATGCCGCCCTGCCGGACCGCGCGCGTCAGCGGGCCGTCGGACCAGACGGTCTGGCCGTCGCCGATCAGGTGGCGCCCGACCAGGTCGGCCGCGGTCAGGTCGTCGTGGCAGGCCACGGTGATCAGCGGACGCGCCAGGCGGGCCGCCATGTGCGCCACGAAGCGGGTCTTGCCGCAGCCGGTCGGCCCCTTGATCAGCAGCGGCAGCTTGTTGCGGTAGGCATGCTCGAACAGCTCGCATTCGTTGCCGACCGGCTGGTAGAAGGGAATATCGGCCACGGTTGCAAGACCGGGTGCGGTGAGATCGTTCATGTGTTTCTCCAATTTAAACCGGTACGGCGCGGAATGCATACGCGATCAGTGCGACCACGATGCCCAGCCAGCCAAGCACGACCCAGCGCCACAGGGACGGCGCCTGCTGCAGGCCCATGAAGCGGTCGATCACGATGCGGCCCTTGATGAGCGTCGCCGCCAGCACCGGCAGCAGCACCGCCTCGCCCGCCATCGCATTGTCGGCGAGGCGGAAGCTCAGCCCGGTCAGCAGCAGCAGGACCAGCCATTCGACAGTCGATCTCTTGATCGTCATGGTATCAGTGCAATATGTAGATCAGCGGGAACAGCACGATCCATACCAGGTCGACCATATGCCAGTAGGCGGCGCCGGTTTCGACGCCCGCATGGTCTGCCGCGCTGTAGCCGCCCTTCCTCGCCTTCAGCGCGACCGCGCCGAGGATCACCATGCCGAGTACCACGTGCATGAAGTGAAAGAAGCCGAGGAAGAGGTAAAACATGTAGAAGGTATTGGTGGACATGCTGATGCCGGCAGCAGCCTTGGCGCCGAATTCCACCATCTTGAGCACGAGGAAGCCGGCGCCGCAGCCCATTGCGGCGGCGAGCCAGCCCGCGCATCCTTTGTTGCGGCCGCGCCGGATTTCATCGACGGCGCGCACCACGAACCAGCTGCTGGTCACCAGCAGCACGGTATTGATCGCGCCGCTCACACGATCGAGTTCCTGTTGCGACGCGTTGAAAAGTTCGATGTGATGGTTGCGGGTGAACGCATACACCACGAAAAAGACGCCGAACACCAGCAGTTCGGCGAGGATAAAGCACCACATGGAAAGGTCGCCGGGCAAACCGCGACCGCTTTGCTGCGGAGCTGAGGAAGAAGGGATGCAGGTATCCATGGTGTTGTTCCATGGCCGCCCGGCCTGCTGGGGCCGGGCGGACCGTCAGGATCAGGCGGCTGCCTTTTCCTTGCCGGTAACGAAGAAGCTTGCAACGTAGAGGACGAGGCCGACCAGGAACACCAGGCCGCTGCCTTCACGCAGCCAGTAGAACAGCGAGACCTGATCTTGCGCAGCCATGAACGACATCGGCTGTGCGGCGACGCGTTGCAGCCAGACCTGCAGGATGCCGGCGGCGGTCAGGAACAGGGTGATGAAGACCATCGAGATCGTCATCAGCCAGAACGACCACATTTCCAGCACTTGCGCGGTGGCGCTGTTTGCGGCGCGGCCGCGCATCAGCGGCATGGTGTAGCTGATCATGGTCAGGGTCACCATCGCATAGGCGCCGTAGAACGCCATGTGGCCGTGCGCCGCGGTGATCTGGCTGCCGTGCGTGTAGTAGTTCACCGGTGCCAGGGTGTGCAGGAAGCCCCACACGCCTGCGCCGAGGAAGGCCATCACGCCGGTGCCCAGCGCCCACAGCACTGCAGCCTTGTTCGGATGCTCGCGGCGGCGGCGGTTCACCATGTTGAACGCGAACACGGTCATCATGAAGAACGGAATCGGTTCCAGGGCGGAGAACACGCTGCCCCACCATTGCCAGTATTCCGGGGCGCCGATCCAGTAGTAGTGGTGGCCGGTGCCGATGATGCCGGTGATCAGCGCCATCGCAATGATCACGTACAGCCACTTCTCGATCACTTCACGGTCCACGCCGGTCACCTTGATCAGCACGAAGGCCAGCATCGAGCCCATGATCAGTTCCCAGACGCCTTCCACCCAGAGGTGCACGACCCACCACCAGTAGTACTTGTCCTTGACCAGGTTGGCCGGATTGTAGAAGGAGAACAGGAAGAAGATCGCCAGGCCCCACAGACCGATCAGCATCACCAGGTTGATGGCGGTCTTGCGGCCCTTGAGGATGGTCATCGAGATGTTGAACAGGAAGACCAGCGCAACGATCACGATGCCCACCTTGGTCGGCAGCGGCTGCTCGAGGAACTCGCGTCCCATCGTCGCCAGCAGGTCATTGCCGGTCATTTCGGCCAGCGTTGCGTACGGCACGAAGAGATAGCCGAGGATCGTGGCAGCGCCGGCGATCAGGAACACCCAGAACGTCGCAAGAGCGAGTTTCGGGCTGTGCAGCTCACGCTCCGACTCTTCCGGAATCAGGTAGTAGGCCGCGCCCATGAAGCCGAACAGCAGCCACACGATGAGCAGGTTGGTGTGCACCATGCGTGCAACGTTGAACGGGATGGCCGGGAACAGGAAGTCTCCGACCACATACTGCATCCCCATGATCAGGCCGAACAGCACCTGACCGATGAAGAGGCCGATCGCCGCGATGAAATAAGGCTTCGCGACCGCCTGTGATTTGAATTGCATACTTTTCTCCACTGATAGCAATGTTCTTTACGTCCGATCAGCCCTCGATGTTCGGCGGCCACTTCGCGGTGTCGATTTCCGAGCTGTACTTCAGGAAGTTCACCAGGTCGTCGAGCTGCTGGTCGTTCAGATGGAATTGCGGCATCTGGCGACGTCCGGGCGCGCCGGTCGGCTGGATCTTCATCCAGGTCTTGATGAAGTCGCCACCGCGGCGTGCATACACATTGCCGAGTTCAGGCGCGAAATAAGCGCCCTCGCCCATCAAGGTATGGCAGCCGATGCAGTTGCGCGTTTCCCAGATGTGCTTGCCGCGCGCAACCGACTCGGTCAGGTTCTCGCGGTTGTCGCGCTTGGGAAGCGTCTGCATGGTGTCGAATGTCATGGCAAGGAACAGCAGGAAGAAAAACACTGCACCGCCATAGAAGATGTTTCTGGCTGTTGATTTAGTGAAGGATGAGCTCATTTATAGGTTCCTATGTCTTAGACCGAAAAAATCGTCTCCGGCGGACCTCGTGCTACGGAAGTGAAATACGCATCCGAGCCCCGTCAGGCGAAATGATACATATGAGATGCATCTTTTTGCAAAGGGGTAAAAGCGAAAATTTTCGCTTGGAGCCACAAATTTGAAATCCTTGATACGCATCAAGGATCGCGGCGCCCCCTAGCTGATACAAAGGCCGGTGCAAAAAACGGCGGCATTTTTGCGCGGCGCACGCGGCTTGCGCCGCATGACGGCACTGCCCTGTCGACGGCTTCCGTGTTGGATAATCAGGCCGGCAGCGGCTCTCGGTGGCGCTGAACGAAGCGACCGCTCGCAAGCAGCGCAGGGCATTCCTCTGCGGGCACCGGCTTGCTGAACAGATAACCCTGGTAGGAATCGCAATCGAGGTCACGCAGGAAGTCCTGCTGCTCGCGCAGTTCCACGCCTTCCGCCACCACATCCATTCCCAGGCTCTTGGCCAGCGACACCACCGCCTTGACGATCGCCGCATCATCCGGGTCGGTATGGATGTCGCGCACGAAGGAGCGGTCGATCTTGAGGCTGCTGACCGGGAAACGCTTCAGGTAGACCAGGCTCGAATAGCCGGTGCCGAAATCGTCCAGCGCGATACCAACGCCCATGCCCGCGATCCGCCGCAGCATCCGTTCCGCCTCGTCCGGATGCTGCACCAGCATGCTCTCGGTGATTTCCAGCTCCAGCCAGGCGGCGTCCAGCCCGCTGTCGCGCAGCGCCGCGGCCACCATATCGGCCAGGTTCTTGTTGCGGAACTGGCGCGCCGAGATGTTGACGCCCATGACCGTATGCGGCAGGCCCTGGTCCTGCCATGCCTTGTTCTGGCGGCAGGCGGTGCGCAATATCCATTCGCCGATGCTGTCGATCAGGCCGGTTTCCTCCGCGATGCCGATGAACTGCGACGGCGGCACCAGTCCGAGTTCCGGATGCCGCCAGCGCACCAGCGCTTCCATGCCCTTCACCTTGCCGCTGCGCGCGCAGACCTGCGGCTGGTAATGCAATAGCAGCTCGTCGTTCTGGACCGCCCTGCGCAAGCGGTTTTCGAGCGCCATGCGGCCGCTCGCGCGGGCATCCATCTCAGGCGCATAGAATCGATAGGCATTGCGCCCGTCGCACTTGGCCTGGTTCATCGCGATGCCGGCGTTCTTGAGCATGCTTTCGGCGTCATTGCCGTCGTCCGGCGCGACGGTGATGCCGACGCTGACCGAGAGGAAGAGTTCATTGCCGTCGACCAGCAGCGGCGTTGCGAATGCCTGCAGCACGGTGTCGGCTGCGAGCTGGATTTCCTGCTCGCTGCGCACCTCCTTCAGGATCACGAATTCATCCGCTCCCGGCCGGGCGATGTCATGGCGTTCGCCCAGGCTCTTCGCCAGCCGCTCCCCAACCGCCTTGAGCACGCGGTCGCCGGCCTGCTGGCCGAGCGAGTCGTTGATTTCCTTGAAGCGGTCGACGTCGGCCAGCAGCACCGCGAGCCGGCTGCCGTCGAGGGTGGCGCGGTGGATCGCCTGCGCAAGGCGGTCACGCAGCAGGTGACGGTTCGGCATGCCGGTGAGCGCGTCGAACTGCGATATGTAGGCCAGCTTTTCCTCGTAGTGCCGACGCTCGCTGACATCGCGGATGATGGCCGATACGATCAGCCCCTCGTCAGTCATCAGCGGGCTCAGGCTGACCTCCACCGGAAACTCGGTTCCGTCCTTGCGCTGCGCGGTCAAGCCGAGGCGCGGCGCCAGCTGGAACTTGTCCGGCGCCGCCGCATACTGCCCGGCGCTTTTTTCGTGCCGCTCGCGCGCCCGCTCGGGTAGCAGCATTTCAATGGTGCGGCCCGTCAGTTCATGGATCGCATAGCCGAACATGCGCACGGCCTGGAGATTGGCAAAAACGATACGGCGCGATGCGTCGGCGATGACGATCGCGTCCGGCGCGGATTCGAGCAGGTTCCGGTACTTCTGCTCGGTGCGCTGGCGCACGTCGAGCATGTTGTTGAACTGCTCGGCGACGTCCTGGATTTCAGGCGGGCCCTCGACCTGCGCGCGCCGGTCGAGATCGCCGCCGGCAACGGCGCGGGCCGCGTCCGCAATGCCGATCACCGGCGACACGATGCGCCGTCCGAACAGGTAGGCAAGCGCGCCGCCCAGCATCGTGAGCAGGACCAGCACGCCGCCGGTACGTGCCGCCTCGCCGAACACGCCGGAGAGTATGGTCGCCGCCGGGACGCGGCATATCACGAACCAGTCGGTGCCGGACACCGTGGTAAAGCCATAAGCCGCGCCGCCGTCGGCTGCGGCCCAGGTGTGTCCCTGCCGCTCGCGCTGTATCCGTTCCAGCAGGCCGCGGTCGGGAAAAGCAGTGCCGACGCGTTTCTCCGGCTCGGCAGAGGTCGCGATGACGGTGCCGTCAGCGCCGACGATGCTGATCACCGCGCCCGCGGGAAGCACCGCATCCGCCGGCAGCGGGTTGTAGCGCACCAGGTCGACCGGGAAGCCGATGGCGCCGATGAAGCCGCCGTTCGCGTCGCGGACCGGATACGCGAGCACGGACACCCATTTTCCGCTCACCGGGCCCACATGCGGCGCACCGGCGACATAGCGGTTGGCGGACGCGACCTGCTGAAGCCATGCCGCGCCCGCGACCGAAGCGAGCTTGCCGCGGGATTGCGCGAGCGCCGAACAAACGACGCGGCCGGCCGCGTCGGCAATGGCGATATTGGCAAACTGCGGAAGGAAATCGCGGAAGTCGCTTAGGATGCTGTCGCAATTTGCAGGATCGAGCGCACGCACCTTGGGCCGGCGCGCCAGTCCCGCGAGCAGCTGCTCGGAGTCGCGCACCATGCGCTGCGCGTCCGCGGACGCGATGCGCGCCAGCGACAGTGCGGTCGCACTCCCTTCTGCAATGCTGCTGCGGATCCCGGCTTGCAGCGAATAGGCAAGCAGCACCGCCATCGGAAGAACAATGGCGAATACGAGGGCGAACAGGTGTCGGCGGATCGGCCAGCTGCGGGGCATCGATAGTCAGCTTGATATGAAATTGACCTGGCTCAAGCAAGTTCGGTGCCGGTTGCGCGACGCCGGGTGCGGACACCCGGCGGCACGCGGCCGGCGCATCCCTGCCTGATCATCCTGTCATGCTGGGGAAACGAAGGAGCGGCCAAATCGGTTCCCGAATCCGGGAACCGGGCGCAGCAGTTTTCCAGCCGATTGGAATCCGTGCAACGCTCGCCGCTCCCCGGCGGTAACGCGCGCACGGCGGACAGGAGGCCCGGTCAATGCGGCCGGCGTGCGGCAGACGCTCCCGTGGATCTTGTGTTATTTGCCGTGACCATGCGCATGGCCGTGTGCATGCCCGTGCGCGTGGCCGCCCGCGTGTTCCTGCGCTTGCGTGCCCTGCTGCTTGACGAAGCTCTTCAGCACGTATTCCGACACGTCCGCGATGTCCTGGTTGCGCAGGCTCTTATCCCATGCGCCGGCGTGGACCTTGCCGCGCGAGACGGTCGAATACAGCGTGAATCCGCTCGCCGTGCGCAAGCCGGGGTCGCGGAAATCGCGCGGCTTCGCCGATGCGGTGCGTTTCGGGTCGCCGCGGCCGTCGCCCTGCGCGCCGTGACAGGACTGGCAATTGGCGGCGTACACCGCTTTTCCGTTGGCCGGATTCGGCTTCAGGCCATAGGGATAATCGACCGCCTTGATATGGGACGCGGAGTGGTCGTGGCCCGCATGCTTGTGGCTGTCGCCATGGAGCTGGTCGTTCGGCACCACCTTGCCGTCCATGAAGGTCACGATCACATAATCGACGACCGCCTCGATCTGCTCCCGCGAGAGATGGTTAGACCAGGCGATCATCGCGGTGCGGTTGCCCTCCCTGGTCCGCGTGCCCTTGTTCAGCACCTCGATCATATGGGCGCGCGACAAGTCCTTGCGCGCCTTCTCGGAAGTGAAGTCGGCCGGCGCCGGGTCCAGTGCGTGCTTTGCCTGTGTATCGCCATCGCCTTTTTCACCATGGCAGACCGCGCAATGGTGGTGATAGAGCGCGGCGGGCTCGCGCGGGCTCACATGGCTCTTCCAGGACTTGTCCTGCGCGGCGGCCGGCAGTGTCGCGAATGCGAGCAGCGCCGCGGCGAGGCGCCAGCTCATGCTTGAATGCGTTGCAGCTTTGTTCTGATACATCGTCATGTTCCTTGATCCGCAACCGCCGCACGCAATACCCGTGCCCGCGGCAACGGCTGCCATCGTCGGCGACTGCGGCAATGCTTGTCAAGGGCCTGCCGCGATTCAGGCGCGCCGTGCATGATGCCAGTCCTGCAATTGTCAAAGGATCCGGGCAAGCGGCGAACGGCGTATCAGGCGACGTGCAGCGCCTGCGCGCGCACTTCCGTCAAGTCCTCGTAGGCACCGTTGATCAAGGAGACGATATCCCCGTCAATTGCTCCCTGCCGTACAAGGTCGTCGAGCACGCGCAGGCTTTCGGCCCTGCTCATGCCTTGCCGGTACGGCCGGTCTTCGGTGATCGCGGTGAACACGTCGGCCACCGCGACGATCCGCGCTTCCAGCGGAATCGACCGGCGCCGGAACGGATACCCGGCGCCATCGAGGCGCTCATGATGCAGCGCCGCCCAGGTGCAGACATCTTCCAGGCCCGGCACCGCGGACAGGATCTGGTAAGTGTAGTAGGGATGCTGGCGGATCAGGACCGTCTCTTCGCGCGTCAGCCTTCCCGGCTTTTCGAGCATCGCGGGAGGCACCGCGAGTTTGCCGAGGTCGTGCAGGTAACCCGCCACGCCGACCAGGCGTACCGTCGGCCTCGCGAGGCCGATGCGTGCCGCGAGCAGTTCGCTTGTGCTCGCCACCGCGCTCGAATGCGCGGCGGTGTACGCGCTGCGGTAATCGACGATGCTGGCGAAGACTTTTGCAAGGCCGTGCAGGCGGTCGCCGTTCAGGATCACCGCGCCGCCCCCGAAACGTTCGCGCAGGATGGATTCCTTGTGCTTGCTCACGAGGTCGAGCCAGAACGATTCCCTGCACGCTGCCTGCACGAATGCGTCGACGACATCCGGATGAAAACGCTCGCCGCTGCGCGCGCGTATCGTCCTGATTGACGCGTCCGCATGGGTTACCGCCGGCGACCCTTCCGGCGGCAGGACCGCGACCCGGTCCGCCAGCCGCAGAATATGACTCTCGAGCGGGACGGCGTGGCCGCGAAAGGTTTTTCCCTCGCCGTGATTCCAGTCGACATGGTGAAAGCGGATCGCGCGCGCGGCGCCGGCAAACGGCTCGAAGCGGGAAAACAGCCGATGGCAATCCTCGCCGTGATCGTGCACGTTGAGGCCGCCCTTGTCGAACGGGTCGCTCGCAAGCGCCCGGTCCAGTACCGGACGTGCAGCCGGTGCGCAGGCGGCGGCGACGTCGTGCAATGCGCCCGCGACCAGGATGCTTTGCACCTCGGCCGCCGCAAAGCCCATTTCCTCCGCAATGCATGCGGACGCGTACGCCACGCGCAGATGATGCTCGGATATCGCGGGATGGAGCAGATCCATCGCGCGCGAAAACGACAGCACCATGTCCAGGGAATTGACGACGATCGCCGCCGATAGCATGTCCATGCGCAGCTACATTGCTTCGATGGCCGGATAGAAGTGCTTGTCTTCCTGCTGGATGCGCGCGTGCAGCTTCTTGAGTACGGTGTTGGCGTCGGCGCGGAAGCCTGCCGGGTTCTGCGCCACGTTGGCGGCGGTATTCCATTTGCGCGCGAACTCTTCATAGCTTCGCGCGATCACTTTCATGTCTTCCTGGTACTGCGCTCCCATTTTCGCCAGCGTGTGCTTGCTGCTGGAACGCAAGGCCGGATACAGCACGCTGTCCTCGACGGTGAGGTGGAGCTTGATCAATGAGCTCATCGCCACCACATTCTCCGCAATCTCGCGCGCATGCTCGGCGATGCCGGCAACGCTGTAGGTCCGCAGGATGTTGATGCAGTCGTAGATTTTCGTGTGCTGATGTTTGAATTTGTCGATGTTCATGATGATTCCTTTCCCTTTCGAAATTATTTTAGATACCTGGAATAAAAGATTCAAGTAAAATATATCTTTAAGGAAATCGTGATCTTGTCCGCAAGAAGGATTGAAGGATGCAAACCAAGACAACTGAACAAAGGATGCCGCGTTCCGCACCAGGCACCTGGAGTACCGATGACTACATCCGGCGCTGGGCGCATGGGAAAGGGATGACGCGCGGGGAGTGTGTGGTCGAGCTGCAGAGCCTGCACGACAAATGGATTGCCAGGATCGATTTCGACCGCGATGGCCAGCCGGTGGAGCGTATCGTCGCGCCGCGCCCGCGCGCATTCTGAATTCATTCGCGCTGCCGCGCGCTCCTGCCGGCGCAGTGCGCGGCGCGGCCGCTACTTCATGTAATGCAGCGGAAAGTAGAACAGCGCCACCAGTCCGAGCGCGCCCAGGCAGGTCACCACCGCGACGATGAAGCGCGACATCCGGTCCGCCTTGCTTTCCCTCGGCTTGTTGTTTGATTGCTCGGCCAACGTTGCTCCCGATAGCGTGTGGATGTCGATGTGGAAGAGTATGCGCCGGAACGCGGGTTGTTTGAAGGCCGGAACAGAGAAATTGCAGGCGGCTATGCGGCTGCCGCAGCGAGCAGAAGACGCAGCAATTCCTCGGGCGCACTGATCATCGGGTCATGTCCGGTAGCAATTTCGAAGACCTCCCAACCGGGCTGCCGGCGCACGCGCTCGCGCGTCATCGCAATGGTAGGCAGGGCCGGCGCGTTGCAGTCGATAAAGGTGCGCGGCAGCGCTTCCACGCGAGCAGCATCGAAATGCAGTGCATCGTCGTAGACGCCGCCGGGCTGCGGCGTTTGCCGGCGTGCAACCCATGCGGCATCATCGCCGGCCAGGCCGAACGCGGCGGGGTCGGCCGGCGGTATGCTGCCCGTCGCCGCGATTGCCTGGCGGCGCTGCGCCTGCGTCTGCGCGGGATGGCCGCTCGACCAGCTTTCGCCGGGCTCAGGGACCACCGCATCCAGGTAGACCAGGCGCGCGATGCGCTGCGGCATCCGGTCGGCGAGCCCGGTGATCACCATCCCGCCATAGCTGTGCCCGACTACGATGGCGCCCTGCAATTCCTCCGCCTCGATAACCGCGGCCACATCATCGATATGCGTGCGCAGCGTAATTCCGGCCGACAATTGATGCGCGCGTTCGCCGGTACCGGTCAGGGTCACCGCAAACGCGCGGTGTCCTGCCTTCCACAATCCGGGCAGGATTCTCTTCCAGCACCATGCGCCATGCCAGGCGCCGTGCACGAGAACGAAGTCAGCCATGTTTTTCTCCATTGTCGGTTCATCGCTTATGCTGCCAGCAAATCCCCTCTTCGCACAAGCCGGGATCAGCCGGGCGGACCCGCGTCCGAAATCCCGATCAATGCGATTGCCGCCGCCGTATCCGCCGGCGTGACCGCGGCAGCGATCGCCATGCCCCTGGCGATCGATTCCTCCGCGGTCTTGTAACCCAGGCCCTGCTGTACCGCGAAGTAATCGGCCACCGCAAGCTTGTTGTCGAGGAGGTCGGCGACCCATCCCCATTGCTGGTGGCCCTTGAAGCTGTGCGCAGACGACAGCATGGCAGCGACCAGGTTGCCCTTGCTCGAGCGCCCCGCCGCCAGTTCGCCGCTCCAGTAACCGACGTCGCTGTCGGCCGGCGCGGTGTCGCCGCTGCGCCCGAGCACGTTCTTGTAAATGCGCCTGACGAAGTCGTCGTTGCTCATCGCGGCGGTGTAGCCGGTCAGCTCCGGATACTGGACTGCGGCGGCATAAAAGCTGTCCGCAATGCCGGAAAGCGTCTGCCCCGCATTGAACCGGCCTATCCAGTACGCCAGCCCTTCCGCATCCGGCACGCGGTTGAAAAAGGCGATGTAGAGTTCCTGCAGCAGCTTGAGATCAGCGCTGTTGACAGTCTGGGCGGCGTCGCCGATGGACAGGTCGACGTTGAAGTCGGCGAAGGCGAGCCGCTCCACGTTTTTCAGCAGGTCGTTTCCGCCGGCTTTGGCCTTGTCCTCGAGCGCGACGCCGGTGCCGGTCCTGGTAATGCGGTAATCGGCGCGGCGCCCGGCAAGGTTGACGGTATCCACACCCGCCTTCCCGTCGAAGCTGTCGTTGCCGTCGCTTCCATGGAAGAAGTCGTCACCCGCGGAGCCGGACAGGCTGGCGCCGCCGAAACCCGCCTTGTATATCCGCTGGTTGTCGAACCGGTTCACGAACGCATGAATGCTTTGCGAAGCGACGGTGACGATGTCTTCGGCGCCGTCGCCGTCGATGTCGGCCGCGACGCTGCGTCCGTCGAACGCCGACGACCAGCCCTTGCTGAAGCTGCCGTCGCCGCGGTTGAGCAGGACGAAGGAGCTGGTGAAGCCGCCGACCGAGGCCAGGATGTCGGCATGGCCGTCATGATTGAAATCCACGCTGGTCAGCGAATCGAACCAGCCCTTGCCGAATTCCGCCTGCACCGCGGCCGGCAGACGGGCAGCGGTCTCGTCGCGGAAGCTGCCGTTGCCTTCATTGACGAGCAGCTGGATGTATGCGGTCGTGTAGTAGCTGCTGTTGCCGTAGTCGACCGAGCTGCCGCCGCCGTTCGTCACCGACAGCATCAGGTCCGGTTTCGCGTCGCCGTTCAGGTCGATCGCTTTTACGTCCAGCACGATTTCCTGCGCCACGCCACTGGCGGGCAGGTTGATCGGCACGGCTTTCGCAAAACTGCCAGCGCCGTCGTTCAACAGCAGCTGCGTGGCCGGGGTGCTGCCGGCACTGTCCCACTTGCCGACGATGAGGTCGGCATGCCGGTCGCCGTTTACGTCGATCATGCCGGAAGCCGCATTCGTTTGCGCGCCGCCCGGCAGCAAGTCGGGGCGGTGCGCGAAATGCCCGGTCTTGTCGTTGATGTACAGGACATTGCCGAGGCTAAGCGTATTGACCAGCAAGTCCGGATAACCGTCGGCGTTGACGTCGCCGGTGCTGCCGGCGTGATTGGTCGCGGTCTGCTGGATGAGCGTGGCCGAGGCGTCCGCAAATTGCCGGGTCGTCGAGGAAGACAGGAACAGGCGGTTCTGCCCGCCCGGAAAGGGCGGCGCGTCGTTGCCGAAATCCAGCTGGAACACGTCCGTCATGCCGTCCCGGTTGAAGTCGGCCGCAATTGTGCGTCCGCCGCCGACCACGAGCTTCGGCGCGTTCGGAAACACGCCGGTGGTAGCGTCGGAAAACCTGCCCTGTCCGTCGCCGGTAAAAAAATAGATCGGCGACGGCGCGGTGCCGGTTCCGACCTGGGTGCACAGGTAGAGATCGGCGCTGCCGTCGCCGTTGAAGTCGCCGGCCTTTACCTGCGTAATGCCGGAGCCGGAGGGCAGCGCTATCGTTGTCGCGCCGGGCACGCGGAGAAAGCCGTTGACCGGGACGAAGCTGTCGCGGGACAGATAGGCATGGTCCGAGCCTTCGCCGGTAAAGGTGATGGCGGAAATTCCCTTCAGCGTATCCGTGCCGCGTTCGCCGTTCGGAAAATTCTTGACCACGGTGAAGCTGTCGCTGGCTGCGTCATAACTGATGGCCGCGTCGGTCGACCTGGCGAAGTAATAGCTGACTTCGTCCGTGCCGCCACCGCCGATGAAGGTGTCGTTGCCCCGGGCGCCGGAAAAAAACTCGTTGCGCGCCGAGCCGGTAAAGACATCGTCGAACGGCGAGCCATGCACGCTGCTGATGTTGACCAGGGTATCGACGCCGCCCAAGCCGTCGTCCGCCCACCCGTTGGCCAAGTCCACCTTGACGCCTCTTGCCGCATCCCAATAGGCGACATTCGACCAGCGGTCAGTGCCATAAAACGTGTCATTGCCGGCGCCGCCAACGGCGTGCCCGATCTTAAGGGTGATCGTATCGTTGCCGGCGCCACCATGGATCGTTGTCCAATCCGGGAGTCCCGCTTTTACCTGGTCGATGACGTCGTCCTGGGCGCTGCCGTTGTAATCCATCTGCCGATTTCCATAGTTTCCAAAAGGCAATTATGGAGAGTATCGGCGCGGGCGTCCATCCCGGTTCCGCCGATCCCGGCCTTGTCTGATCCCGGTCATGCGGCGTTCACCATTCCCGGGAAAATAACCGGTCCGCGCGCCTACACTGAAAACTGTTTCGACATCCAGGTCCCGTCATGGCATCCGCACTGTCCTCCCTCGTCCTCGCGGCCTCCGCCACGGTCGCCGACCTGCCGCCGGCCGAGGTCGAAAGAAGCTACTGGGATTGCGAATTCACCGCGATACAAGGCACCATCGATCTCGACGCCGGCGCCGCATGCAGCGCGATCTACGAGCAGTTGAAGGCGGACAAGTTCGACGGCGACTTCGACCGTTTCCTCGCCTGGTGGCGGGAGAACAAGGAACGCGAGTTGTCGGCGCGGATGGGTCCGGGACGGCCGCGGCGCGGCCAGTAGCCGCGCCTGCCGGGCCTCACTCTTTCGATGCGCGCGCGCGGGCGAAGCAGGCAAGGTCTTCGCGCCCGACACTCTGCGCCCAGCGGTCCGACCAGGCGGCCAGCGGGCGCATCGCCGCCAGCAGCTCGCGGCCGGCGGCAGTGAGACCGTAGCCGCCCCCCTCTTCCAGGTCGATGACGCCGGCATGCCTGAGCTCCTTCAGGCGCGCGTTCAGCACGTTCGGGGAACTGATCTCGCACCGTTCCTGCAGCGCGCGGAACGACTGCCGCTCGCCGCTGCGCAAGTCCCACAGGATGCGCAGCGCCCACCTGCGCCCGAGCAAGTCCAGCACCACCATGATCGGCTGGCCCGACCGGGAATTACGCACCGGCTTGCCCGGTTCGATGACTTTTCTGCTTGGCATGGCTCGCTTGACCTCTTCCATCCGCTCCGCTATCTTTTAAATAGCGCTATCCTTTCGATAGCTGCTTGCGCAAGCATACCCTTTTTGGAGACGAGAATGAATGGATTGATCGAGCGGGCGCGGCAGGCCCTCGATGCCCAGCCCTTCAGCAGGCTGCTTGGCGCGTCGCTGGAGCATATCGATGCGGAATCGGCGGTGCTCACGCTGCCGCTGCGGGACGACCTGAAGCAGCAGCACGGTTTCGCGCATGGCGGCGTGGTCAGCTACCTGGCAGATAATGCGCTCACCTTTGCCGGCGGCGCGCGCCTGGGCGGCGCCGCCATCCTGACCAGCGAGTTCAAGATCAACTACCTGCGCCCTGCCATCGGCAGCCTGCTGGTCGCACGCGCCGGCGTCATCCATGCCGGCGCGCGCCAGGCGGTTTGCCGCTGCGACATCCTTGCCCGGGAGCAGGATACGGAAAAGCTGGTCGCGACCGCACAGGGTACGATCGTCAAGGTTGACGGGGCGAATTAGGCGCAAGGAGGCGGCCCCGGCGCAGGATTGCGGAGCGGTCAGACCAGCGCCAGATGCCGCTGCGTCTCGGGCAGGAACTCGCGGATATCGCGCGGCTTGCGGCGCCGCGGGTGTTCGATTTCGTCGCGCCGCATCTCGCGTGCCGCGCGCCACAGCATCATGTCGTCCTCATACGGGCGCAGTCCGGCCGTCTTCTCCCAGGTCACGCGCCGGTGCGTGCTGAAGTCCCACAGCACCGGCGTGAGCCCTTCCAGCTTGCCTTCCGCCTGCAACTTGAGCGCCAGTCCCATTACCTCGCCGGCATGCGGCACGTCTTCCGGAAAGTGGATCGAATTGGCCCAGGCGCGCACGTCGCAAAAGTCGAGGACCTGCCCGCGGACCGGTTTGGACCAGTGGTCGGGATGCGCGCTCTGGTTCGGCCAACGGCCCGCGCCTACCGATGTGCCTGGTTTGAACATAGTGAACTCCTTGTTCAGGTGGCGGCCGTCCCAAGGAGCGGTCGCCGTGGAAGTCATTGCAGGCCTCCCTGGCTTGCACCCGGCGTTGACGGATTTTGGTGGTTTCAGTTCCCCGAAAATCGCCGGATTTGCACACTGTTCATGCGTACAGTATAGCGCATTTTCCCAAGGCGTCATGCGGGTTTGCGGGCAGCCTTCCTGTTTTTCCAAGGCGTAATTCAGTTGCCGGAAACACATGCTTCTCCGGCGATCGTCCAAATAAAAAAAGGCCTGCATCTCTGCAGGCCTTTTCATCGTTTGCGGCCGTTGTGACGGCAGCGGTCGCGCGGCGATCACTTGCCGGGCAGCTTGCCCTGAACGCCTTCGACGTAGAAGTCCATCTTGTTGAGCGCGTCGTCGGTCATGGCGCCCTTTTCATGGCGGACCTTGCCTTCGTTATCCTTGACCGGGCCGTCGAACGGCGAGATCTTGCCGGACACGATGTCCTTTTCGGCAGCGGCGACCAGCTGCTTCACGTCGTTCGGCACGCTGGCGTTCATGCCTTCCAGCTTGACGAAGCCATCCTTGATGCCGCCCCAGACGCCGGTCGACTTCCACTTCCCGTCCAGCACCTGCTGCGCGGCCTTGGTGTAATAGTCGCCCCAGTGATGGGTCACTGCCGCGAGCTGCGCCTTCGGACCGAACTTCTTCATGTCGGAGTGGTAGGCGACGGCGAACTTGCCCTTCTCTTCGGCGGCCTGCACTACGGCGTGCGAGTCGGTATGGTGGGTGACCACGTCGGCGCCCTGACCCATCAGCGTGATCGCGGCGTCGCGTTCCTTGCCCGGGTCGAACCAGCTGTTGACCCAGATGACGCGCACTTCCGCCTTCGGGTTCACGCTGCGCATGCCGCGGGTGAAGGCGTTGATGCCCTGCAGGACTTCCGGAATCGGGAACGCGCCGACATAGCCGGCGACATTGGACTTGCTCATCTTGCCGGCGAGGACGCCTGCGAGGTAGCGGCCTTCATAGAAGCGCGCGTTCGCGGTGGCGACGTTCGGCGCGGTCTTGTAGCCGGTCAGGTGCACGAACTTCACGTCCGGGAATTGCTTGGCGACCTTCAGCGTCGGGTTCATGTAGCCGAACGACGTGGTGAAGATCAGCTTGTTGCCCTGCTGCGCGAGGTCGCGGATCAAGCGCTCGGCGTCGGCGCCTTCCGGCACGCTCTCGACGAAGCGGGTCTTGATCTTGTTGCCGAGCGCCTGTTCCATCTGCTTGCGGCCCATGTCGTGCTGGAAGGTCCAGCCGGCTTCGCCGATCGGGCTGACATACACGTAACCGACATTGAGCGGCGCGTTATCCGCGGCAAATGCAAGCACTGGCAGTGCGGCAATCGCGGCGAGTGCGCCGCGCAGGAAGCTTTTCGACATGGTTTTCCTCTACAGGTAACTCCCACTGTTTCATCAATGGACGCCAAGCACGCCGAGTGGGAACGACAGCGGATTGGTCGGACGCGGTCCTGCGCCGAAGTCCGGATCATCTGCGGGCGCAGCCATGCGCGCCCGTAACGATACGGCCTTTCCTGCCCCTGCAAGCGCCACCACCAGCGCTCTTGTCGGCGTTCAACCTACAAGATAAAGCGCCAGTTACAGTTTATGCATGCGGGCCCGGGCGGCAATATATCACTAAGCTGATAACAACCATATAGCTGCGATGATATTTGCGCGGATTTCCGTTGCAACCGCCGCTGTTCGCCGGTTCACTGCGGACTGAAATTCTTCCCGAGCGACGCCGGCATGTTCAGCTTGATCCAGTTCGCATTGGTCGAAATCAGCACCAGCACCACGATGGTCGCGAGATACGGCAGCATCGACAGCCATTGCGACGGGATCGACACGCCCAGTCCCTGCACATGGAAGGTCATGATGGTAACGCCGCCGAACAGGTAGGCGCCGACCAGCACGCGCGCCGGGCGCCAGGTCGCGAAGGTGGTCAGCGCCAGCGCGATCCAGCCGCGGCCGGCCACCATGCCCTCGACCCACATCGGGGTGTAGACCAGCGACATGAACGCGCCCGCCAGCCCGCAGCAGGCGCCGCCGAACAGCAGCGCGGCGAGCCGGATCAGGCGCACGTCGTAGCCGAGCGCATGCGCGGATGCCGGCGATTCGCCGACCGCGCGCAGCACCAGCCCGGCGCGGCTCCTGTACAGGAACCAGATGATCGCGCCGCACAGCAGCAGCGACAGGTAGACCATCGGATGCTGGCGGAACAGCGCGGTGCCGAGGAACGGAATGTCGGACAGCAGGGGCAACGCAAATTTCGCGTTTTCCAGGCTGTGGCCGACGTAGCTGATGCCGATGTAGGCCGACGCGCCGCCGCCGAACAGCGACAGCGCCAGGCCGGTCGCATACTGGTTGGTGCCGAGCCATACCGTCAGCAGCGCGAAAAAGCCGGCCAGCAGCATGCCGGCGGCTGCGGCGGTGACGAAGCCGAGCGCGACGCTGTCGGTATGCACCACGGTGGCGAAGCCGACGATGGCGGCGACCAGCATCATGCCCTCGGCGCCGAGATTGACCACGCCCGACTTCTCGTTGATCAGGAGGCCGAGCGCGGCCAGCATCAGCGGCGTGCCGGCATTGATCGACGCGGCGATGAGCGGCGCGAAGGATTCCATCATTTTCTCCAGCTTAACTTGTAATGGATCAGCACGTCGCAGGCCAAGAGCGAGAACAGCAGGATGCCCTGGAACACGCCGGTGATCGCGCTCGGCATGCCCAGCCGCGACTGCGACAGTTCGCCGCCAATGTAGAACAGCGCCATGATGAAGCTTGAAAACACCACGCCCACCGGATGCAGGCGGCCGACATAGGCGACGATGATCGCCGCGAAGCCGTAGCCGGGCGACACCGACGGCGTCAGCTGGCCGATCGGGCCGATCACTTCGGCGGTGCCGGCGATGCCGGCCAGCGCGCCGCAGGCCAGCATCGAGGTCCACAGCGCGCGGCGCGAGGAAAAGCCGGCATAGCGCGCGGCCGCCGGCGCCATGCCGCCCACCTGCAGACGGTAGCCGGCGAAGCTCTTCGACAGGAACAGCCAGGCGAGCGCGGAGGCGGCCAGCGCCATCGCAAAGCCGAGATGCAGGCGGGTGCCGTCGACGATATTGGGCAGCAGGAAGCCGTCCGACAGCATGCGCGACTGCGGGAAGTTGAAGCCTTCCGGATCGCGCAGCGGGCCGTGCACCAGGTAATTGAGCAGCAGCTGCGCGACATACACCAGCATCAGCGACACCAGGATCTCGTTGGCGTTGAAGCGGTCGCGCAGCAAGGCGGTGATCGCCGCCCACGCCATGCCGCCGGCCGCGCCCGCCAGCAGCACCAGCGCGATCAGCCCGGCGCCGCCGCCCTCGCCGCTGTCGAAATACAGCCCGACCGCGCCGCCGGCGATCGCGCCCACCACCAGCTGCCCCTCGGCGCCGATGTTGAACACGTTGGCGCGGAAGCAGATCGCCAGGCCGACCGAAATCAGCAGCAGCGGCGCGACCTTCACGCCGACTTCCGCCCAGCCCTGCAGGGTGCGGACCGGTTCGATGAAGAACACCGACAGGCCGGTCAGCGGATTCTTGCCGAGCGCGGCGAACAGCATCACGCCGCACAGCAGCGTCAGCAGCACCGCCAGCAGCGGCGACAGCCAGGCCATCAGCGCCGACGGCGCCGGGCGCTTTTCCAGCTTAAGCATGGGCCGCCTCCTGCTGCGCCGGTTTCGTCTGGTCCCACAGGCCGCTCATCCACTGGCCGATCAGGTCGACCGTGGCCTGCGAACGCCGGATCGGCGGCGACAGCCGGCCCTTGGCGATCACCACCAGGCGGTCGGAAATCTCGAACAGCTCGTCCAGTTCCTCCGACACCACGAGCACCGCGCAACCGGCGTCGCGCAGCGCCACCAGCTCGGCGCGGATCTGCGCGGCGGCGCCGACGTCGACGCCCCAGGTCGGCTGCGCGACGATCAGCGCCTTCGGTTCGCGCAGCACTTCGCGGCCGACGATGTATTTCTGCAGGTTGCCGCCCGACAGGCTGCCGGCGGTCGACTGCGGCCCGGGCGCCTTCACCTTGAAGCGCTCGATGATGGCGGCGGCCAGCTTGTGGATCGCGCTAAAGCGGATCAGGCCGTGCCGTACGGTGGCGTTGTCCTGGTGCGACAGCAGGATGTTGTGCGCCAGCGACAGATCGGGCACGGCGCCGCGCCCGAGGCGCTCTTCCGGCACGAAGCCGAGTCCGCGCCGGCGGCGGGCGGCGGCATCGAGACGGCCGACGGGTTCGCCGGCGAGCACAATCGCATCCGGCGCCGCGCGCGGGTCTTCCCCCGACAGCGCCGCCAGCAATTCCTGCTGGCCATTGCCGGACACGCCGGCCACGCCGACGATTTCGCCGGCATGCACGTCGAGGTTGATGCCTTCCAGGGGGATGCCGAACGGATGGTTCTTCGGCAGCGACAGGTCGCGCAGCGACAGCATCTTCTCGCCCGGCTGCCGGTCCGCGGCCTTGATCGCCGGCGGTTCCGAGCCGATCATCAGGCGCGACAGGCTGGCCGCAGTTTCCCGGGTCGGATCGCAGATGCCGGTCACTTTGCCGGCCCGCATCACCGTGCACTTGTGGCACAGCGCCCGGATTTCGTCGAGCTTGTGGCTGATATAAAGAATGCTGCAGCCTTCGGCCGCGAGCTGGCGCAGCGTGGCGAACAGCTTTTCCACCGCCTGCGGCGTCAGCACCGACGTCGGCTCATCGAGGATCAACAGTTGCGGTTTTGTCAGCAGCGCGCGCACGATCTCGACGCGCTGGCATTCGCCGACCGACAGCGTATGCACATGGCGTTCCGGCTCCAGGTTCAGGCCGTACTGCGCGGCGGTGGTCTTGATGCGCCGGCTCAGTTCATGCAGGTCGGTACTCCCGGGCAGGCCGAGCGCGATGTTTTCGGTAACCGTCAGCGTGTCGAACAGCGAGAAATGCTGGAACACCATCGCGATGCCGAGCTTGCGCGCCTCGGCCGGATTGGCGATCTGCACCTCGCGGCCGTTCCAGAACACCTGGCCGGCATCCGGCTTGACCGCGCCGTAGATGATCTTCATCAGCGTCGACTTGCCGGCGCCGTTCTCGCCGAGGATGGAGTGGATCTCGCCCGGCATCACGTTCAGGTCGATGCCGTCGTTGGCGACCACGGAAGGATAACGCTTCGTGATCCTGCTCAGGGTTAGGCGGGTATCCATGTCTCACTCTTCACTTGCCAGCTGCTACCGAATTTTGCCGAAGGCGATATGGTAGTGGCTCTGCGGTCGATATTCTTGTAATTCATGAAAATTACAGGAAATAATTTGTGCAACTATACCTTTGTCTGTATGGCTCATATAGATCGAAGGGTATAGAGCGCGTCGGAAATCGTCTGTATCCGCGCCGAATACAACATTGTCGGTGCATCTCGGCAAATCCTCGAAAATCATGTCTAATAAGCACCCCTCATGCCAACAACACGAATAGGAGAAAACCCATGAGCACCATGGAGCGGTTCTTCAAACTGAAGGAACACGGCACCAACGTCCGCACCGAACTGGTCGCCGGCTTCACCACCTTCCTCACGATGGCCTACATCATCTTCGTGAACCCCTCCATCCTCGGCGACGCCGGCATGCCCAAGGACGCGGTGTTCGTCGCCACCTGCATCGCGGCCGCGCTCGGTTCGCTGATCATGGGCCTGTACGCGAATTATCCGATCGCGATGGCGCCGGGCATGGGCCTGAACGCGTATTTCGCGTACAGCGTGGTCAAGGGCATGGGCTACAGCTGGGAAGCGGCGCTGGGCGCGGTTGCGCTGTCGGGCATCCTGTTCGTGATCGTCAGCGTGCTGCGGATCCGTGAAATGATCGTCAACGGCATCCCGCGCTCGGTCCGGATCGCGATCACCGCCGGCATCGGCTTGTTCCTGGGGATCATTTCACTGAAGAACGCCGGCATCGTCGCCGCCCATCCGGCCACCTTCATCACCCTCGGCGACCTGCACGCGACGCCGGCGGTCCTGGCCATCGTCGGCTTTTTCCTGATCGTGGCTCTGGACCGGCTCGGCGTGCGTGGCGCGATCCTGATCGGCATCCTGGCCGTCACCATCCTCTCCTTCCTGGTCGGCGGCAACAAGTTCGGCGGCGTGTTTTCGGCGCCGCCGTCGCTGGAACCGACGCTGTTCAAGCTGGACATTTCCGGCGCGCTGTCGATCGGCATCCTGAATGTGGTGCTGGTGTTTTTTCTGGTCGAGCTGTTCGATGCCACCGGCACGCTGATGGGCGTGGCCAACCGCGCCGGCCTGCTGAAGGCGGGCAAGATGGACCGGCTGAACAAGGCGCTGCTGGCCGACAGCAGCGCGATCGTCGCCGGCGCCTTCATGGGCACTTCCAGCACCACCGCCTACATCGAAAGCGCGGCCGGCGTGCAGGCCGGCGGCCGCACCGGCCTGACCGCGGTGGCGGTCGCGCTGCTGTTCCTCGCCTGCCTGTTCATTGCGCCGCTGGCCGGCGCGGTGCCGGCGTACGCGACCGCGCCCGCGCTGTTCTACGTCGCCTGCCTGATGCTGCGCGACCTGGCCGACGTGGACTGGGCCGACAGCACCGAAAGCGTGCCGGCGGTGATCACCGCGCTGATGATGCCCTTCACCTACTCCATCGCCAACGGCGTGGCGTTCGGCTTCATCTCCTACGCCGGGCTGAAGCTGTTCACCGGCCGCGCGCGCGAGGTGCCGGTGATCGTGTGGATCATTGCAGCGATCTTCGTGTTCCGGTATGTGTACCTGGGCGCTGAATAGGCAGCGCGGCACGAATACCGGCGACCGGAGTCCGATGGCGCGCCGGTCCGCGCCGCATCAATGAACGAAGGCCCGCTGCGCGGGCCTTCGTTCATTTGAGGCGGCCTCCGGCGTCAGCCGGCGCCCTCTCCATTCCTCGAACGACGACGGCAATGCGGGCCACGCGCCCCCGCACGGACGGCACGGCGGGCTTTTGCACGACAAATCCGCGACAAAATTGCGACAAATGCATGGCCCGGGTCAGCTACCCTGCAGGTTTTCCATGGCTGATCGTTTCCCCAACATGTCGAACGTTTTGTTCCGGTCCGGCGCGGCGCCGCTACCAAGCCCGCAACGGCGCGCGCTGCTACGCACCCTGGCGGCGGCCGCCTTGCCCGGTGCGCTCGCCGCCTGCGGCGGTGGCGGTGGCAACGCCGGCGGCGGCGTGGATCCGGCGCCGCAGCCGGTCAGGCGGGCCTTGCCCGGCAGCGCAGTGATGAAGGTGCGCGCCTTCGCCGGCGGCTGGGTCGCGCTCGCGGAAAAACTGCGCCCCCTGGCCAACGTCACCACGCCGGAGCGCCACCTGCTGCTGGCAGACGGCACCGGCGCGCAAACGGCGACCTACCGGCCGCCGGAAGGCTGGTCGCTGCTGGACTTTGCGGTCCATCCGTCAACCGACATCAGCGCCGTGCTGGGGACGAATCGCGCGGTGCGGCTGGTGCGGCTGGATCGCCTCGGCCGTTTGCTGGCGCAGGCCGACTTCGCCGATCCCCTGGCGGCCACCGATCCGTACATGGGAGACCCGCTGCAGATTCGCGACTCCGGCGCACTGCTGCCCTACGGCACCCGTGACGCCGCACGGCTCGCGGCGCTGGGCGAGGACGTGGTGATGGCATTGCGCACCGGGCGCAATGCGGTGCTGGCTTACCGGCTGCGCCAGAGCGTGGCGGGCGTGCAGACCGGCTGGCGCACGCTGGTGGAGCCGGGCGTGGCGATCGGAGCGATCGGCCTGACCTCGGGCACCTTCGATCCGTTCGGCGGGCTGGACAACCAGTGGCAGGTCTTCCTCGACGTCGACGCCGGCGGCGCGATCGCGATTGCGGTCAACCTCAACCTGACCGAATTGCTGGAAGGGCATGGCGACTATTTCGGGCAAGCGCTCGACCCGTCCGTCACCAGCGGCGCGCTGGTCACCCGGCTCGACGCGGGCGGCAGGCGCATCGGTGCAACACTGATCGACACGGTGCAGAAATCGGAAATCCATGCGCTGCGCTGGATCGACGGCCGCGTCGTGGTGGGCGGGCGCGTGCGTACCGAGCAGCGCGCCGACGGCGGCGGCTGGGACGGCTACCTGGCCGTCGTGCCGGCCGGCGGGGCGGCGCTGCAGAAGGCGACGGCGGTGGACGTGGAGCGCGGCGACGTGATTTTCGATATCGCACCGCTGGGCGGCGGCCGCATGCTGCTGGCCGGCGCCAGCGCCTACCTGCAGAATCCGGCGGGCGGCAGCATCTCCGAAGAGGCGGCGCCGCTGCTTGCGGTCGCCGACGCGCAAGGGCGCATCACGCAGCGCATTGCGGTGGCGGCCGGGCCGCGCCACAACCAGTTGCGTTCGCTGGCGCCGTGGAACGGCGACTGGCTGCTTGGCGGGATGACCAACGGTCCGGGCACGCATTCGGCCGACGGCAACCCGGGCCTGCTCTTTGCCGACGGTTACGTGCGGCAGGCGACAGTAAGCGCCTGACGCCGCGCCGCACACTGCCAGCCTGTCAGGCCGGGACCTCGGCCGCTGGCGCGAACAGCTTGTCGTACGCTACCAGCAGTGTCTGGTGCATTGCACTGCCTTGCATGCCGGCGCCCGGCGTGTCGGGTCCAAAGAATCGTTCGCCGCAGTCAGGCAGCGCTTCTGCCTGCCGCACCGTTTCCGCGCGCCAGAGCAGCACCAGCGAACGGCGACAGGTCGTGACCGCGTCAGCCTTAAGCATGCTCTCGATGCAAACGGAAATCGGAAACGCTTGCGTCGTGCGCAGTGCGCAGTGGGCACAGCACCGTGGCGCCAACGCCGCGCGCAGCCGCCGTTGGCATTGCGTTTCCAATACCAGGGAAATCTCGTGGCGCCGGCCAAAGGCCTGAGCGCGCCAGGCGGACCGCCGCATTGTTGCGTGGTTTTCACAGCCGCACAAAGGCAGCGGCTACAATTCATCGCTCGCCGGCAATACATTAAGACAAATCAATTTTTAATCCGGTGTGCGCGGATATCATTCGCTTCGCGCGGATCGCGGCCTGCTTGCGGGCAGACCTGGCCATACTGGAAAAAGCTGTTGTGAGACGGAGTATTCGAATCAGACATATTGCTGCATGGATCGCCTGTTTTGCGATCCTGCTCGCGGCCCTTGCGCCGACTGTCTCCCGTATACTCGCCGCCACCTGCGACGCGCCACTCGCGCGGGCTGAGATTTGCGCCACCCACGGCGACGAGATGGCGCAGGAAGAGGATCACTCCGCGCACCATTCTTCGGCACCCGCCGGAAAGGAACTGCATTTCGATCACTGCCCGTTCTGCGCGACGCATGCGGGTTCATTCGGCCTGGCGCCGGTAGACGCCCTTCCCCTTCCCGAGGCAAGCGGGGCGCCGATGCTCCCGCCGCTCTTCTATCAATCTCCACGCCCGCTGTTCGCATGGGCCACGCCGCAACCGCGCGCGCCGCCCGCGCATTCCTGACTGCCGTTGACAGCCGCTGTCCCGCCTGCGCGCGGGATAGCCGGCCCTGTTTTGCCTCATCAATATGCTGCCGTGCCGGTAGGCAGGCGGCCGCCTGTCCCCGCGACCTTGATCCGTCGCGGGGACGGCCAGGAATCACATTGGAGTTGAAAATTGAAAGCATCGAAAATTGTCGCGCTCGCCGTCTGCGGCGGCGCCCTGGGCATCGTCCTTCCTTCCTCGGCACTTGCCAGCTGCGGAACGGCGTTTTGCACGGTCAACAGCAACTGGACGTCGGAAAGCGCGGCAACCGAGACCGGGTCCGTGCTCGACCTGCGTTACGAGTATGTCTCCCAGAACCAGCCACGCAGCGGGACCGATGACGTCGCCGTCGGCCAGATTCGCAAGCATCACGATGAAGTCAAGACCGTGAACCGCAACCTGATCCTGTCGTATTCCCACACCTTCAGTTCGGGGTGGGGGCTTTCCGTGACGGCGCCGGTGGTCGACCGCAACCACTTCCATATCCACAATCACCACGGCGCGCAGCTTCCGGAACGCTGGGACTTCACCGAACTCGGCGACATGCGCGTGATCGGCAGGTACCAGTCGCCCGACATGGGCGATCCGCGCAGCCCGCGCGCGACCGGCATCAGCTTCGGATTGAAGCTGCCCACCGGCAGGACCAGCGTGGGCAATGCCAGCGGCGATGTGGCGGAACGGACGCTGCAGCCGGGCACCGGCACGACCGATGCCATCCTCGGTGCTTACTATCACCAGAAACTGCCGCAATCCAACGCGTCCTGGTTCGCGCAGGCGCAGTACCAGCAGGCGCTGAACAGCCGCGACAATTTCAAGCCGGGCGCACAGCTGAGCGCGGACGTGGGTTATCGCCACGGCGTGACCGACCAGCTCGGCGCGCTGATCCAGCTTAACCTGCTGTTGAAGCGCCGCGACAGCGGTTCTGCGGCCGAACCGGCCGATAGCGGCGCGCGCTATCTGTCCCTCAGCCCGGGACTGAGCTACGCCGTTTCGGATAATGTGCAGGTGTATGGTTTCTTCCAGAAGCCGCTGTACCAGCATGTGAACGGCGTCCAGCTGACCGCCGACAAGGCGCTGGTGATCGGCGTGAGCGGCCGTTTCTAGGGCTTTTCCCGGAACGTGGCACGGATGGGAATGCGGCGCATCGGGCCGCATTCCCTGCCCCGTGGCGACACGATGGAGGTTCATGCAATGATGAAGAAAATTGCCGCCGTCGCGGCACTCCTGGCGTTGCCGGTCCTGGCGGCCGCGGCGGACTTTTCGTTCACCGACACCACGGGAAAGACGCATACGATGTCCAGCCATCCCGGCAAATGGGTGCTGGTCAATCTTTGGGCAACCTGGTGCGCGCCCTGCCTTGCCGAAATGCCCGAGCTGGAAGCATTGAGCAAGGCGAGGCGCAGCGATCTGGTGGTGCTGGGTCTCGCGGTCGATGGACAAGCCGCGCCGCGCGTGGCCCGGTTCGCCGAAAAGCTCGGGGTCAGCTATCCGGTGATTGCAGGCAATGCGGCGATGGCGCAGCAATTCGGCCCCAAAGGTTATCCGACCAGCATTCTTTATAATGCGTCGGGCCAGCAGGTATTCGTGAAGGAAGGGCCGGTTACCCGGCAGGAAATAGAGGGCATCCTGAATCGCGGGAAACCTTGATCAGCGCTTTACTTGATGCGAAAGCGGCAAGCTTCATCGACCCGCAACCGGGACGCCTCGCGTCCCGGAGTTGATGCAAATCATTTCCCTAGGGGAATCTTCGGACCATAATCTCTCGAATTACAAGAACCGGCACACCGGAAAGGCTGGTCGGGAGATGAAAAAAAATCAGCGAAATCAAGGGGAGACAACTCCGGATTCATGCACCGGCGGCGCGCCGGGACACGCGGCCTCGGCCGACCTTGCCCGTTCGCTTGAAACGCGCGGCCGCGTGCTGTTCGACCTGGGAAGCCAGAACCTGATCAGCCTGGTGCTGTACCCGGTGCTATGGCTTGTCCTGATGCTTCATGCGGACCTCGCCCGGCGCGATCCGCTCTTCTTCTGGGCCAACCTGGTGGTCCTGATCCTCAGCACCGTCCTTCGCTACCGGGTGCACCTGCGCATGAGGGAGTGCGCGTACAGCGACGCGCCGGTGGTCGAACGGATGCTGGTTGGCGCGGTATTGCTCAATGCCGCGCACTGGGCGGTCATGACGGTGTGGGCCCTTGTCGATCCGGCGCTGCATTCCATTCGCATCGCGATGCTCCTTGTCGGCACCGGCATGATCGGCAGCGGGACCTTCGCCGTCGTGTTCAATACGACCCTGCGCGTGATGTTCCCCGCCATCCTGGCGGTCCCCGCCGGAATCACCCTCCTCCTGTCGGAGAATCCCGACGAGCGCGTCTGGGGAGCGCTTTGCCTTGTTTTCCTGGCCTACATCCTTGCCGCCGGCCGCAAGCGGCAGCAGGACTACTACAAAGCGGTCGGCACCGCGATGCTGCTGGAGCAGCGGACCAAGGAGCTGGAACAGATCAGCTTCACCGATGCGGTTACCGGGCTGCGGAACCGCAGCTACTTCGATGCGCATTTCGAGCTTGAATGGAGACGCGCGCACCGCCAGCAGTATCCGCTGTCGCTGCTCATGATCGACGTCGACCACTTCAAGGCTATCAACGACCGCTTCGGCCATCCCGCCGGCGACCGCTGCCTGGCCGCGTTAGGCCTGTGCATCGCCAGGGCCAGGCGCCGTGCCGGGGACATCCTCGCGCGCTTCGGCGGGGACGAGTTCGTCATCCTGCTGGCCAATGCGGACGAGCCGGCCGCGGAAAGAATCGCGGCGGCGCTGGGTCACGAGGTCCGTCGTCTTGCAGTGCACGAGCAGGGCGAGCCGATTCCGCTGACGATCAGCGTCGGCGTGGCCACCATGATTCCATCCGACCCGGCCCATGCGCGGGAACTCCTGGCGCTTGCGGACGCGGCCCTCTATGAAGCCAAGCAAAGCGGACGCAACCAGTGGAAACGCGCCGCCTGAAGCGGCCTTGCACGCGGCGCTGCGTCAGCTGCCGGCCGCCTCGGCGGAATCGCCGTGGATCCGCTTCGAATCTTCCGGCGCCTCCTCTCTTTCGTTCATCCCGTAGTCCCGGATCACCGAAGCGATGCGCAGGCGGTAATCCGCGAAGGCCTGGCGGCGGCCGATCGCCTGTGCTTCGCGATGCGCCTCCTGGTTTCGCCAGTGACACACCGCCTGCTCATCGCGCCAGAACGACAGCGACAGGATTTTCCCGGGTTGCGACAGGCTTTCGAAGCGCTCGATCGATACAAAGCCGTCCATCTGCTCCAGCAGCGGCCTCAGGCGCGCCGCGGTGTCCAGGTAGGTCTGTTTCTGCCCCTCGCGCGGCAGCACCTCGAAGATGACCGCGATCATGCCGCACCCGTCATCACCGGCGCGACCGCGAAGGTGCCGGCCACGAGTTCCACGAAGGTGCGCTCCTCGCGCAGGATGAACCTGCGGGACTGCGCCATCTCGAAGTTCGAGCATCCGTCCGGGTCGGCCTTCAGCCGGGCGCGGTAGCGCTCGTACGCCGCCAGGCTGTCGAACGCGATCAGGCCCCAGGCGATATTGTTCGTCCCCTCGTGCGGCAGGAAGTAGCCGATCAGATGGCCGCCGCAGCGGGGAATGATGCGCCCCCAGTTCTCCGCGTATTTCCGGAAGGCTTCGCGTTGAAAAGGGTCAATTTCGTATCGGATAAAACAGGCAATCGTCATCATCGGTCTCCTTCGTTCGGACAGGTGAACGATAACTCCTTGTAGCAGTGTGATGGTTCGTCTAACATCGAACCATGAGAGACGGTCCGAACATCGTTGGCATTGCTGCGCTCATCGGGGATCACGCCCGGGCGGAAGTCCTGACTGCATTAATGACGGGAAAGTCGTTGACGGCGACCGAGCTGGCCGACATCGCCGGCGTGACCAAGCAAACCATGAGCGCCCACCTGGCGAAACTGGCCGATGCCGCGCTGATCGCAGTCGACGTGCAGGGCCGGCACCGCTACTACCGGCTGGCCGATGACGATGTGGCCCACCTGCTCGAGACCTTGATGGGGGTGGCGTTCAGGACCGGAGCGGTGCGGCTGCGCTCCAGCCCGCGCGAACCGGCATTGCGCAAGGCCCGCGTCTGCTATGACCACCTGGCGGGCGAACTCGGCGTGCTCGTGTATGACGGCCTGATTCGCCGGAACGCGCTGACCGCGCACGGCGACAAGATCGAACTGAGCAGCATCGGCCACCAGATTTTCCGTGCCTTGGGAATTCCTGCCGAATCGCTGGCGGGACGGCGGCGCACGCTGTGCAAGAGCTGCATGGATTGGAGCGAGCGGCGTCATCACCTTGCCGGCGCGCTGGGCGCCGCATTGCTGCAGCGGATGCTCGAGCTCGGCTGGGCAACACGCGACGCCGGCTCGCGCGTGATTCACTTTTCAGCATCCGGCGAAGCCGCACTGCGCAAGGTGTTCGAAGAACGGGACGCGCGCCGCATCGAATCACCCCCGGTCTTGTAGGCACTTCTGGCGTTCCTCAAGCCGGCGCATCGACCAGATGCTGCCTGAGCAGGACAAACATGCGCCTTGCGCCGTCAAGCGCATGGATGCGCAACGGGCCGCCCGGATCACGGCTCTCGAGAAACTGCAGCGTCTCGAGCCATTTTTCCCTTGATTCCGGTCCGTATCCGCTGAAGAACCGCAGCCCTGTTTCCGCCTCGATCTGCAAGTGCTTCCTGAAATGTTTCGACAACACCGCGCCGCCTAGCATCGAGCCTTCGATCACATAAATCGCGCCGAGAATATGTTCCTCGGATGGGAACAGGGCGGGAAATCGCTGCTCCGCCATATAGGCGGCATACGGCGCGACAGCAACGCCGAGCGCCCTGAGATCTTGTTCCAGCCAGCTCAGCTTGCGGCGGCCGCCGCAATAGAACCGCGCCACAGTCGACTGCCTGCCGGCGCTGTCCTGCAAGAAGCGTTCGAACGGCAGATAGAAGCCGTGGTAGTGAACAAGGAGGCGGCGGTAATCTTCCAGTCGGAAGCCAGCCCGCAGCAGGTTCAGCGCGCATTCCAGGTCCCTGTGCTCGGGCGTTGTGCCGGCCCTGAGCAAGTCGTGCAGGCTCGGCGCGGCCGCCGGCGGGTAAACGGCATGCCCGGCTCCGGTCATGGTCGGGCTCCGGGCTGGCTGCCCGCCTGCGGCAGCGTGAAATAGAAGGTGCTTCCGGCACCCGGCCGGCTGGTGGCCCACATTCTTCCGCCATGCCGTTCCACGATGCCTTTCGCGATCCACAGTCCCAGTCCCGTGCCCTGCCGCCGCGTATCGTCGGCCTGCCAGTATCGTTCGAAAATCTTCTCGATGTGTTGCGGAGGAATGCCCTCGCCGGTGTCGGCAACGCTGAACACGATTTCGGATTGCTGCGCATGTACGGCAACGTTGACCTTGCCGCCCGGCGGCGTGAATTTCAGCGCATTGCCGACCAGGTTGTTGAGCACCTGGAAAATCCTGTGCCGCGCGCACAGGACCTGGCATGGCGCATTTGCCGGCGCGGCCGCGAGCTGGACGCCTTTTTCATTGGCCACCGGCGCGGAAACGTTGACCACTTCCCGGATCAGGTCTTCCGCATGTTCCGGCTTCAGATCCACGTCAAGGGTGCCGGCTTCGATTTTTGCGACGTCCAGGATATTCGCGATCAGTTTGTCCATCATCTTCGTCGCCCGCTCGCCGCGCTCGACCATGCGCTGCACCGCCTTGTCGGTGCTCGGATGGAAGCGCCGCAGGAATTCGATGCTCATGGAGACCGCACTCAACGGCGTCTTCAAATCATGGGACACCATCATCACCATCTCGTCCTTTTCCCTGCTCAGCTGCTCGGCCCTCTGCCGTGCCTCCTGCTCTTTCCTGTACTCCTGTTGCAGCGCCAGCGCGATGATGTCGGCGCGCAAACCCTCGACTGCGGCGATTTCGACGCTTTTCCATGGAATTGCCGTTCCTGTCACCACCTCCTTCCAGGATTCGAAAGACGCGCGCGGATGCAGTGTCAGGAGGTCGCCGCTCTGCCGCAGCGGCTTGTCCGGTGCGCCGGCCCAGGTTACCGTGGTCGTCACTTCCGGCCGGAACCACAGCACATAGTCGCGCTCCGCGCGCGCGATCGACATCGCGAGCAAGCCGCTGGCCACTTCCTTGTACGCCGCGGCCCCGGGGAAATACGAAGAAAGCCGGTTGGTTTCGAAAACCGGCGCATCGGGATAGGCGTGCACCAGCCAGGTGACGATTTTCTCCAGCTCCGCGACCGGCGGCGTCGGCCCGACCAGCGTCCACTCGTTGCCATAGCAGAGCGCGACTGCGCCCGCTTCTGCGCCGGCCATATCAAGCATCTTGTCCGCATGCCGGGGCAAGCCCTGCGTGAGGTCCGGTTCGTCCTCCAGCGCACGCATCAATCTTTCCCGCGCCTGGCCGAGCCGATTCCTGTGGTGCTGGTCTTCTTGCATCTCCTTGATCATGAGCTGCGTCGATACGAGGCGTCCGACCAGCTCGGCGGCGGCGCGCGTGTCCCGGTCGACCAGCAACGGCGCCGCGTGGTGGCACGCGATCAGCCCCCACAGCCTGCCGTTGTCTACCAGCGATACGGTCAGGCTCGCCTTCACGCCCATGTTCCTCAGATACTCCAGGTGGACGGGCGAGACGCTGCGCAACAAGGCCTTGCCAAGGTCGAGCGGGGCGCCGGAACCGGGGTGCGTTCCGGGATGGATGCGGGAAGGCAGATAGTCGACATCCGGGATCATGCGCAGCCAGTTCTGCAGGAAAATGGCGCGTGCCTGCGCAGGAATGTCCGATGCCGGGAAGTGATGCCCGAGATAGGAAGCGACATGCGGACTGCATGCTTCGGACAGGACGATGCCGTGCCAGTCGGCATCAAAACGGTAAATCATCACCCGGTCGAATCCGGTAATCTTTTTTACCTGTTGTGCCGCCCTGTCGCACAGTTCCTGCACGCTGCCGGCGCTTTGCAGTGCGCCGACCGCCTCCCGGACCGCGTTCTGAAACAGCCCGGGCGTGCCGGCAACAGCGGGTTCGGCTTCGACGAACAGGGTGTCGTGGTGCCGGTGCGCCCGCAATTCCCAATCCCGGGCATCTTTATCGTCGCCAGGAAACAGCTTGACGAGCACCGTCTCTTGCCCGCCGGCGTCGGGCGCAGCGAGATAGACGCCGAGCCTGGCCGGATCCTGCGTGCTCATGAGCCCGGACAGCGGCCGGCCGAGCAGATCCGGAGCCGAAACACCAAAGGCCGCGGCGCAGTTTTCGCTGACGTTTTGAACCAGCAGTCGTTGGGGATCGACGGTGAGCAATACGCCGAATGGCTGAATTGCACCGGGGATATGGATAGGTTCTTTCTCGCACTGGGAAAGCAGGCCAGCGAGCTGATCCGGATCGGATGCCATGGATGCTGTTGATGCCAGTCGAAGATAGTAGTTGAACCCGCGCAATGATTACCGCGAGAACGCCCTTCTCACGACGCGATGCTACAGCGAGTGAAACTCTGCATTGTAGGGCAGCTTCGATCAGCGTCATCGACGAATGACAAACAGACCTGTTGAGGATGCAGGAAAACCGCCCGATGCTGGTGGAACGGACGGGATGCGCGATGGACCTTTCTCTATCGCATAAGAATGTGTCGCCTGCGGCAAAGACGGCATGGGGTAGGCCGGCACGGGATGGCGTCGCGGTTGAAGCGCTTTCGTACCACGCTTTCGACGGCTTGTTTCACCGGCGGGGCGCCGGTCCGCCGCAAGGACGAAACCGGCGCCGGTCATGCACGGCCTAGCCCGCCGCCGTTTCCTTCAGTCCGCCACCCAGTGCGCGGTACAGGTCCACCGCATTCGTCAGGCGAAGCAGGCGCGCCTGCACCAGCGACTGTTCCGCGGAAAACAGCTCGCGCTGCGCGTCCAGCACCTCGAGCGAACTCGCCACGCCGTTCTGGTAGCGCTGCTCGGCCAGTTTCAGCCGCTCGCGCTGGGCGTCGACCACGCGTGCCTGCGCGTCGGCCTGCTCGTCGATCGCGCCGCGCGCGGCGAGCGCATCCGATACTTCCCGGAACGCGGCCTGGATCGACTTTTCATAATCCGCCACCGCGATATTGTTGCGCACCTGGGTCAGCGTCAGGTTCGCCTGGTTGCGGCCGGCATCGAAGATCGGCAGCACCAATTGCGGCACGAAGGACCAGGTACGCGTACCGGCATCGAACAGGCCGGACAGCTCGCTGCTGGCCGAACCGAGGCCGGCGGTCAGCGAAATGCGCGGGAAGAACGCTGCGCGCGCCGCGCCGATGCTGGCATTGGCCGCTCTGAGACGCTGCTCGCCGGCGCGGATGTCGGGGCGGCGCGCAAGCAGGTCGGACGGCAGGCCTGCCGGCAGGTCCGCCACGATGCCCTGCGCGGCAAGCGCGCCGGGTGCCGGCAGCCCGTCCAGCGGTTTGCCGACGAGCAGAGTCAACGCATTGAACGCCTGCGCCCGTTGCCGCGCCAGCGCGGCGAGCGAGGCCCGCGCCGACTGCACCAGGATTTCGTTCTGGCGCAGGTCGAGCGCCGACGAGGCGCCGACTTCGAAGCGCTGCTGCGACAGCTTGTACGCGGATTCGCGCGAGGCCAGCGTGCGGCGCGCGAGGTCTTCCTGTTCGGCCAGCGCGCGCTCGGACAGGTAGGCTTTCGCCACTTCGGCCACCAGGCTGATGTGCACCGCGCGCCGCGCTTCTTCCGTTGCCAGATACTGCGCGAGCGCGGCCTCGTTCAGGCTGCGCACCCGGCCGAAAAAGTCCAGCTCGAAGGCGGCAAGCGTCAGGCCGACCTGGTAGCCGCTTCCCACCACCGAGGCGCCGGTCGGCGAGGTGGCGGCGGCGCTGCGCGCGCGCGAGCCGGATGCGGTGCCGGCGAGGTTCGGCAGCAGGTCCGCGGCGACGATGTTGTACTGCGCGCGAGCTTCCTCGATGCGCAGCGCCGCAGCGCGCAGATCGCGGTTATGCTCCAGCGCCGCCACGATCAGGCCTTGCAGGCGCGGTTCCCGGAAAAACTCGCGCCAGCCGCTGTCGGCAGTGACGCCGGCGGTCCGCACCGCCTCCACAGGGACTGCGGCAGGATAGGCGGCGGCGACCGGCGCGTCGGGCCGCTGGTACACCGGCGCCAGCGAGCAGGCCGACAGCACGGCGGCCGCCAGCAGCGGCAGCGTGAACGACGGGATGCGCAACTTGCTCATGCTCCTTCTCCTTCGGTGGTGACGTGGTGCGAGTGCGCAAGCGTGAATTCCTGTTCGCGCTTGCTGGCGGGGAAGAGCTTGCGGACCACGACGAAGAAGACCGGCACAAGGAACACCGCGAGCACGGTGGCGGTGATCATGCCGCCCATCACGCCGGTGCCGATCGCGCGCTGGCTGGCGGAGCCGGCCCCGCTTGCGATCACCAGCGGCAGCACGCCGAGGATGAAGGCAAGCGAGGTCATGATGATCGGGCGGAACCGCAGCTTCGCCGCCTCCAGCGTGGCCGTCAGCAAGTCCTTGCCTTCCGCCTGCAGGTCCTTGGCGAACTCGATGATCAGGATCGCGTTCTTCGCCGACAGGCCGATGATGGTGATCAGGCCGACCTTGAAGTAGACGTCATTCGGCATGCCGCGCAGCGTCACGCCCAGCAGCGCGCCGAGCAGGCCGAGCGGGACGACCAGCATCACCGACAGCGGGATCGACGTGCTCTCGTACAGCGCCGCCAGCACCAGGAACACGGCCAGCAGCGACAGCGCCATGAGCATCGGCATCTGCGCGCCGGAGATCTTTTCTTCGCGCGACTGGCCGGTCCATTCGAACGCGAAGCCCGGCGGCAACTGGCGCGCCAGGCGCTCCATCTCCGCCATTGCTTCGCCGCTGCTGTAGCCGGGCGCCGCCTGGCCGGCGATCTTCATCGCCGGGTAGCCGTTGTAGCGCACCACCTGGACCGGGCCGGTGATCCAGTTCAGCGTGGTGAAGGCGGCCAGCGGCACCATCTCGCCGCTGACATTGCGCACGTACAGCTGGCGCAGGTCCTCGGGCTGTGTGCGCTGCGCCGGTTCGGCCTGCATGATCACGCGCTGCTGGCGTCCTTCGTTCGGGAAGTCGTTCAGGTAGGACGAACCGAGCGCCGCAGTCAGCGTCGCATTGATGTCGGAAAAGGAAACCCCGAGGGCGCTTGCCTTGTCGCGGTCGATGTCGACCTGCAGCTGCGGCGCGTCTTCCAGGCCCTCCGGGCGCACGCCCGCCAGCAGCTGGCTCTTGGCAGCCATGCCGAGCAACTGGTTGCGCGCCGCGAGCAGCGCGTCGTGCCCGCGCCCGCCGCGGTCCTGCAGACGGAAGTTGAAGCCGGTCGCGGTGCCGAGCTCGGGGATCGGCGGCGGGTTGAGCGCGAACACGATCGCATCCTTGATCTGCAGCAGCACGCCCATCGCCTTCCCGGAAATCGCATCCGCGGTATTGGCCGCATCGCGCTCGCTCCAGTCCTTCAGCGGTACGAAGGCGATGCCTGCGTTCTGGCCGCTGCCGGAGAAGCTGAAGCCGGTCACCGCGACGGTGTGCTGCACGCCGGGCTGCTTCAGGAAATAGTCTTCGACCTGCGTCACCACGTCCAGCGTCCGGTTGGCGCTCGCGCCCGGCGGCAGCTGGATGTTGGTCAGGATGTAACCCTGGTCCTCGTTCGGCAGGAAAGAGGCCGGCAGGCGCATGAACAGCAATCCGACGCAGGCAAGGATCACGCCGTACACTATCATGTAGCGCGCGGTCTTGCCGAGCGCGCCGGCGACGACGCGCTGGTAGGCGTTGGTCGTGCTGTGGAACCTGCGGTTGAACCAGCCGAAGAAACCTTTCTTTTCGTGATGGTGGCCGGCTTCGACCGGCTTGAGGATGGTGGCGCACAGGGCCGGCGTCAGGGTCAGTGCCATCAGCGCGGAGAACGCCATCGACGCCACCATGGACAGCGAGAACTGGCGATAGATCGCGCCGACCGCGCCGCCGAAGAAGGCCATCGGGATGAACACCGCGATCAGCACCAGCGTAATGCCGACGATCGCGCCGGTGATCTGGCTCATCGCCTTCCTGGTCGCCGCCGCTGGCGACAGGCCTTCCTCGCTCATGATGCGTTCCACGTTTTCGACCACCACGATGGCGTCGTCGACCAGGATGCCGATCGCCAGCACCATGCCGAACATGGTCAGCACGTTGATGGAAAAGCCGAACGCGTACATCGCCGCGAAGGTTCCCATCAGCGCCACCGGCACCACGATGGTCGGGATCAGCGTGTAGCGGATGTTCTGCAGGAACAGGTACATCACCAGGAACACCAGCAGCACCGCTTCGAGCAGGGTCTTGACCACTTCCTCGATCGAAATCCTGACGAACTTCGAGGTGTCGTAGGGGATGTCGTACTGCACGCCGGCCGGGAAGTACTGTTTCAGTTCTTCCATCTTCTCGCGCACCAGGGTCGCGGTGCCGAGCGCATTGGCGGTCGGCGACAGCTGGATGCCGACCGCCGACGACGGCTTGCCATCAATGCGGGCGGAGGTCGCGTATGCCTGCCCGCCCAGCTCCACCCGCGCGACGTCGCGCAGGCGGATCACCGAGCCGTCGGTGTTGGCGCGCAGCACGATCTTGCCGAACTGTTCTGCGCTGGACAGCTGGCCGGTGACGACGATCGGCGCGGTGACCTGCTGGTTGGTGGGGGACGGCAGTTCGCCGAGGGTGCCGGACGCGACCTGCGCGTTCTGCGCGCGGATCGCGTTGCCGATGTCGGCCGGCGTCAGCTTGAAGCCGACCATCTTGTCCGGATTGATCCAGACGCGCATCGCGCGTTCGGTGCCGAACAGGATCGCTTCGCCCACGCCGTCGACACGCTTGATTTCATTGAGCACGTTGCGCGACAGGTAGTCGCCGAGCGCGACCGGATCCAGGCTGCCATCCTTCGACGACAGCGTGACCACCATCAGGAAGTTGCTGCGCGCCTTGGTCACCTGCACGCCCTGCTGTGCGACCGCCTGCGGCAGGCGCGGTTCGACGCGCCGCATGCGGTTCTGCACCTCGACGGCCGCAAGGTCGATGTTGGTGCCGGGCGCGAAGGTCGCGGTGATCTGCGCCTGGCCATTGCCCTGGCTCTGCGATTCGACGTACTGCAAGCCGGGCGCGCCGTTCAGCTCCTGCTCGATCAGGCTGGTCACGCCTTCCTCCAGCGTCTGCGCGCTGGCGCCGGGATAGACGGCGGTGATCACGACGGAAGGCGGCGCGATCGTCGGGTATTGCGCGACCGGCAGCCCGGTGATCGACAATGCGCCGGCGATCAGGATGAAGATGGCCAGCACCCAGGCGAAGACCGGGCGCTCGATGAAGAATTTTCCCATACGCTTGCTCGCTTACTTGTTGGTTGTTTGCGCTTGCGGCGCGCCGGATTGCGCCGGGCTTGGATTGCCTGCGGCGGCCTGCTTCCACTGCACCGCGTTCACCACGGCGCCGGGCGGGGCTTTCTGGAAGCCCTCGACGACGATGCGCTCGCCCGCTTTCAAACCCTCGCTGACGATCCATCTGTCGCCGGCGGCGGTATCGGCCTTCACCGGGCGCGGCGCGATCTTGTTGTCCTGCCCGACCACCATCACGACACTGGCGCCAGACTGGCGCAGCACCGCCTGCTGCGGCACCGCGATCGCGTTTTCCTGTACCGCCTGTTCGACCCGCGCGCGCACGTACATGCCCGGCAACAGCGAACGGTCCGGATTAGGTACGACTGCCCGCAGCGTAATGGCGCCGGTGCCGGGGTCGACGGTCTGGTCGGAGAACAGCAGCTTGCCCGGATGCGGATAGACCTCGCCGTTTTCCATCACGATGCTCACCCTCGCCTCGTCCTTGCCCGCCTTCTGCAATTTCCCGTCGCGCATCGCGCGCTGCAGCTTCAGCGCTTCACCCGCCGGCTGGGTGATGTTCACGTAGAGCGGATCGATCTGCTGGATCGTCGCCAGGGGCGTCGCCGCACCCTGGCCGACCAGCGCGCCCTCGGTGACGAGCGCGCGCCCGATACGGCCGGAGATCGGTGCGTTGACGGTGGCGTAGCCGAGATTCAGGCGCGCTGCCGCCAGTGCCGCCTTCGCCGCCGCAACGTCCGCCGCCGCCTGCTTTTGCGCGGTCAGCGCGTCGTCGTATTCCTGGCGGCTGATCGCATTGGTCTCGACCAGCGGCTTGTAGCGCTGTGCCTTGAGCCCGGCCTGAGCGAGGTTCGCGTCCGCCCTGGCCAGCGTCGCCTCGGCGCTGGCGACCGTTGCCTGAAACGGTGCCGGATCGATCCGGAACAGCACTTCGTTTTCCTTCACTTCGGCGCCCTCCCGGAACACCCGCCTGGTGACGATCCCGGCTACCCGGGCGCGCACCTCCGCCAGGCGGCTCGCTTCAAGCCGCCCCGGGAGTTCGTCTGCCAGCGCAATCCGTTCCGGTGCGACCGTGACGACCGAAACTTCCGGCGGCGGCATGCCCGCCGGCGCCTGCGCTTGTGCGCTGCGGATCTGTTCTCCGCAGCCGGCAAGGACCGCAATGGCGACGGAGAGGGCGGCGAGTAAAGGAATTTTCTGGTGTGCAATCATGTTTTTCGAGAAGAAGTTGAGGAAGAGCACCGTTTTTTCTGGCCTTGCCTGCGTGCAGGCGGTACCTTTTCACATCGATCGGCGTATTATACATACGTTCGCGTATGTATATATGGCGCTGGCGATTGGTTTTACCTAAGGAAGCGATATGGTGAGAAAGACAAAGGAAGAAGCGCTCGAAACCCGCAACCGCTTGCTGGACGCCGCGGCGGACGTATTCCATCGCGACGGTTTTGCCCGCACCACGCTCGACGCGGTGGCGGAAGCGGCCGGCATGACGCGCGGCGCGGTGTATTGGCATTTCAAGAACAAGAGCGACTTGTTCAATGCGATGTGCGATCGCGTGCGCCTGCCGATGGAAGAGCTGGCCGAAGCCGGCTATGACGCGGAAACCGGCGACCCGCTGGACCACATGCGCAAGGTCTGCGTCTTTTTCCTGAAGGAGTGCGCAGGCAACACGCACTTGCGCAAGGTGATGGAAATTCTTTTCCGCAAGACGGAGTTCGTCGACCCGGCCGACCTGATCTATATGCGGCAGCACGAGGCGGCGATGCGCGGCAGGGAACGCATCGTCAAGACCCTGACTCTCGCGATCGACGCGCAGCATCTTGCGCCCGACACCGATATCCGCCTGGCGGCCGTGCTGCTGCAGGCGAGCATCGAAGGCATCCTGGTGAACTGGCTGATCGCGCCCGACTACTTTTCTCTGGAGGACGAAGCGGAACGGCTGGTGGATGCCTGCATTGCCACCTTGCGCAATGCCCCCAGCCTCAGGAAGGCGGCCGCTTAATCTGCGCACCGGCGCGGCGGCAGGCGGCAACACAGCGCAAAAAAGCCCACGCATCGTTTCGATGCCGTGGGCTTCTCTTCATTCGCCGGCTCGCGGCGCTAATTCGACGCTGATGCGGCGCGCAGGTTGTCAGCCCGCCCCGACCTGGTCGAGCGCCTTTTCCAGGTTCGCCACGGTCCGCTCGATATTGTGCAGCTTGTCCAGGCCGAACAGGCCGATGCGGAAGGTCTTGAAATCTGCCGGTTCGTCGCACTGCAGCGGCACGCCCGCCGCCACCTGCAGGCCAGCGTCGGCGAACTTCTTGCCCGACTTGATGCCGTCGTCGCCGGTATAGCTGACCACCACGCCCGGCGCCTTGAAGCCGCCGGCGGCGACGCTCCTGATGCCCCGGCTCTCGAGCAGCGCCCGCACGCGGTCGCCGAGTTCCTGCTGTTCGGCGCGGATCTTGTCGAAGCCGTACGCATCCATCTCCTGCATCACCTTGCGCAGCACGATCAGGCCGTCGGTCGGCATCGTCGCGTGGTAGGCGAAGCTGCCGCCTTCGTAGGCTTCCATGATCTGCAGCCATTTTTTCAGGTCGCAGGCAAAGCTCGTGCTGGTGGTGCCGTCGATGCGCTCGCGCGCGGCGGCGCCGAGCATCACCAGCCCGCAGCAGGGCGATGCGCTCCAGCCCTTCTGCGGCGCGCTGACCACGATGTCGATGCCGAGCGCCTGCATGTCCACCCAGATCGCGCCGGAGGCGATGCAGTCGAGCACGAACATGCCGCCGGCCGCATGCACCGCGTCGGCCACCTGGCGCAGGTAGTCGTCGGGCAGGATCATGCCGGAAGCGGTTTCGACGTGCGGCGCGAACACCAGGTCGGGTTTGGTTTCGCGGATCGCCGCCACCACTTCCTCGATCGGCGCCGGTGCGAAAGCCGCCTGGCTGCCCTGCTCCACCGGACGCGCCTTCATGACGCTGCAGTGGGGCGTGATGCCGCCCATTTCGAGGATCTGGGTCCAGCGGTAGCTGAACCAGCCGTTGCGGATCACCAGGCATTTCTTGTTGGTCGCAAACTGCCGCGCGACCGCTTCCATGCCGAAGGTGCCGCTGCCGGGAACGACGATCGCGGACTTTGCGCCGTAGACTTTTTTCAGGGTCGCCGACACATCCCGCATCGTGTCCTGGAACAGCTGCGACATGTGGTTGACCGCGCGGTCGGTATAGACGACCGAATATTCGAGAAGCCCGTCGGGATCGACGTGGGGTAACAAACCTGGCACTCGCGCCTCCATCAATAGGTGAGAAATTCCGGGACCGGCCTGCATTTGCCGTTTGGCAAGCAGCCGATGCGATATTGCAAACAGGGTCGATTCTACTGGAGCTCGGACGAAACCGCGCCCCGGGTTCGCAAATCCTTGATGCAGCCAGCTTGCACTTGGAGCGGTTTGACAGCGCATGCAAGAGCGCCGGGGTCGGGTCGAGAAGCGCAACCGTACGTGAGGTACGGTGAGCATCGCAGGCCCGAGATCGGCCTCTTTCATGCGTTGACAAACCGCTCTAGCTGCCGCGATAGGTCGAATACGACCACGGCGACATCACCAGCGGCACATGGTAATTCTGGGTCGGGTCGGCAATGCCGAAAGCGATGATCACGCGGTCGAGGAAACGCGGCTCCGGCAGTTGCACGCCGCGCGCGGCAAAGTAATCGCCGGCCGCGAACACCAGTTCATACTGGCCGGCGCGCATGTCCTCGCCCTGCAGCAACGGTGCATCGCAGCGCCCGTCCTGGTTGGTGACGGTGCTGCACAGCAGCGTGCGCGCGGTCGCTTCCACCGCATACAGTTCCACCATGACGCCCGCGCCGGGCTTGCCCAGCGTGACATCCAGTACGTGCGTGCTCAGTTTTCCCATTGCCGTCTCCGTTAACCGATGCGCAATGATACCCACTGTATTGGCGAGACAACGCAAAACGTTATAAGGTTGCCTATATACCGATTATTTGCGTCGCCCGCAGACGCGCACGCGTGCTTCTTGCATGATGCGAGAATCAGAGTCATACCGACCGTCGAGGCGGAAACAGCATGTCCGAGCCCATACGTTACCTTCATCGCGGCGAACTCCATACCGTCAGCGACGCAGCGACCACGCGCACCATCCTGCAGCATCTGCGCGAGGACCGGCATTGCACCGGCACCAAGGAGGGTTGCGCCGAAGGCGACTGCGGCGCCTGCACCGTGGTGATCGGCGAGCTCAAGGGCGACACCGTCGCGCTGAAGGCGGTCAATTCCTGCATCCAGTTCCTGCCCGCGCTGGATGGCAAGGCACTGTTTACCGTGGAAGACCTGAAGCAGCCGGACGGCAGCCTGCATCCGGTGCAGCAGGCGATGGTGGAATGCCACGGCTCGCAGTGCGGCTTCTGCACCCCGGGCTTCGTGATGTCGCTGTGGGGGCTTTACCTGGCGCAGGAAGACGGCCGGCAGCGGCCGCAGCGCGCCGACATCGACGACGCGCTGTCGGGCAACCTGTGCCGCTGCACCGGTTACCGCCCCATCATCGACGCCGCGCAGCGCATGTTCGAGCTGCCGCGCGTCGCCTTCGACCGCGCCGCGCTGGCCGCATCGCTGCAATCGATCCGGCGCGGCGAGCCGCTCACTTACACTTGCGAAGGCCGCGCCTTCCATGTGCCGCGCACGCTGGAACAGCTGGTGCAACTGCGCGCCGGCAATCCGGACGCGACGCTGTTGTCCGGCTCCACCGACGTCGGCCTGTGGGTCACCAAGCAGATGCGCGAGCTCGGCGACGTCATCTACCTGAACGAGGTTGCCGAGCTGCAGCGCATCGACGAAGCGGACGGCTGGCTGCAGATCGGCGCCGCAGTCACGCTCGAGGACGCCTACCGCGCCGCATGCCGCCACTATCCGCAGGAACTGTCGGAACTGCGCCAGCGCTTTGCATCGCTACCGGTGCGCAATGCCGGCACGCTGATCGGCAACATCGCCAATGGCTCGCCGATCGGCGACTCCGCGCCGTGGCTGATCGCGCTCGGTGCCGAGATCGTGCTGCATGGCAAGGACGGACAGCGCCGCCTGCCGCTGGAAGCCTTCTATCTCGATTACCAGAAAAAGGACTTGCGCCCCGGCGAATTCCTGGAAGCGGTGCGCGTGCCGCTGCCGCGTCCCGGCCTGCGCTTGCGCACCTACAAGCTGTCCAAGCGCTTCGACCAGGATATCTCGGCGGTGTGCGCCGCATTCGCGCTCACGCTTGACGGCAACACTATCCGCGACGCGCGGATCGCGTTCGGCGGCATGGCGGCCACCTCGCGCCGCGCGCCGAAGGCCGAAGCCGCGCTCGCGGGGCGCGAATGGAACGAAGCGGCGCTCGCCGACGCGCTCGCGGCGCTGGCCGACGATTACGCGCCGCTTACCGACATGCGCGCATCCGCCGCCTACCGGATGAAGGCGGCGCAGAACCTGCTGCGCCGCTTCTGGCTGGAGACGCGGCCGGACGCGCCGCTGCCGCCGGCCGCGCTCAATGCGTTTGCCTGTACCAGCACGGAGGGCCAGCCATGAACAAGCAGACCGAGAATTTCCTGCACAGCGCGACCGCGCCGGACTGGACCCAGGTCGGCAAGCCGCATCCGCACGAGTCGGCGCTGCTGCATGTGCTGGGTGAAGCGACCTACACCGACGACATCCCGGAACTGCAGGGCACGCTGCACGCGGCGCTCGGCCTGTCGCAGAAGGCGCATGCGAGGATCAGGTCGATCGATGTGTCCGGGGTGAAGAACGCGCGCGGCGTGGTCGCCGTGCTCACCGCCGCCGACATTCCCGGCACCAACGACTGCGGCCCGATCCTGCATGACGATCCCATCCTCGCCGACGGGCTGGTGCAGTATGTCGGCCAGCCGCTGTTCCTGGTGGTCGCCGACAGCCATGACAACGCGCGCCGCGCGGCGCGGCTGGCCAGGGTGGACTATGAAGAGCTGCCGGCGATCCTGACCGCGCGGGAAGCGAAGCAGGCGCAGTCGCTGGTGCTGCCGCCGATGCGCCTCAAGCGCGGCGACGTGCGTGCCGCGTTCGAACGCGCGCCGCACCGGGTCAGGGGTGAGCTGCTGGTCGGCGGCCAGGAACAGTTTTACCTCGAGGGCCAGGTGTCCTATGCGCTGCCGAAGGAAGACCGCGGCATGCTGGTGTATTGCTCGACCCAGCATCCGTCGGAAATGCAGCATGTGGTTGCGCACGCGCTCGGCCTGCATTCGCACCATGTGGTGGTGGAATGCAGGCGCATGGGCGGCGGCTTCGGCGGCAAGGAATCGCAGTCGGCGCTGTGGGCGGCGGCGGCGGCCATCGCCGCCTACCGGCTGAAGCGCCCGGTCAAGCTGCGTGCCGACCGCGACGACGACATGCTGGTGACCGGCAAGCGCCACGACTTCCATTACGAATACGAAGTCGGCTACGACGACGACGGCCGCATCCTCGCCGCGCGCATCGAGATGACGGCGCGCGCCGGCTATTCCGCCGACCTGTCCGGGCCGGTCGCCACGCGCGCGGTCTGCCATTTCGACAATGCCTATTACCTGTCCGACGTCGACATCCTCGCGCTGTGCGGCAAGACCCACACCCAGTCCAATACCGCGTTCCGCGGCTTCGGCGGGCCGCAGGGCGCCATCGCGATCGAGTATGTGATCGACGAGATCGCGCGCAATCTCGGCAAGGATGCGCTGGACGTGCGCAAGCTCAACTTCTACGGCCGCAGCGATGCCGAGGGCCGCAACATCACGCAATACGGCCAGAAGGTGACCGACAACGTGATCCACGAGCTGGTCGCGCAACTGGAGGCCGACAGCGACTACCGCCGCCGCCGCGCGCAGCTGCGCGCCTTCAATGCGGGCAGCCCGGTGCTGAAGAAAGGGATTGCGCTGACGCCGGTCAAGTTCGGCATCGCGTTCAACCTGACGCACCTGAACCAGGCCGGCGCGCTGGTGCACGTGTATGTGGACGGGTCGGTGCTGGTGAACCATGGCGGCACCGAGATGGGCCAGGGCGTCAACACCAAGGTGGCGCAGGTGGTCGCGCATGAACTCGGGCTCGACCTGTCGCAGGTGCGGGTGTCGGCCACCGATACCAGCAAGGTCGCGAACACGTCGGCGACCGCGGCATCCACCGGCGCCGACCTGAACGGCAAGGCGGCGCAGGACGCGGCGCGCCAGATCCGCGAACGGCTGACCGCGTTCGCCGCGCAGGCATGGAAGGTCGATCCGGCCGCGATCCGCTTCGCCGACAACCAGGTGTATATCGACGGCAGTCCGGAACCCTTCCCCGCATTCGTGCGCCGCGCCTACAACGCGCGCGTGCAGCTGTGGTCGGACGGCTTCTATGCCACGCCCGGCCTGCACTGGGACGCGGCAACAATGTCCGGCAATCCCTTTTTCTACTTCGCGTATGGGGCCGCGGTGTCGGAAGTGGTGGTCGACACCCTGACCGGCGAATGGAAGCTGCTGCGCGCCGACGTGCTGTACGACGCCGGCAGCTCACTCAACCCGGCAATCGACATCGGCCAGGTGGAAGGCGGCTTCATCCAGGGCATGGGCTGGCTGACCACCGAGGAATTGTGGTGGAACCAGGCTGGCCGGCTGATGACGCATGCGCCGTCGACCTATAAGATTCCGGCGATTTCCGATTGCCCGCGCGACTTCCGGGTGAAACTGTTTAACAACAGCAATCCGGCCGACAGCATCCACCGCTCCAAGGCAGTCGGCGAACCGCCGCTGCTGCTGTCGTTCTCGGTGTTCTTCGCGATCCGCGATGCGATTGCCAGCGTCGCGGATTACCGGCGCAATCCGCCGCTGGACGCCCCCGCGACCTGCGAAGCGATCCTGAACGCGGTCGACGCGGTGCGCGCCGCCTGACACCCGGAACATGACATGAACGACTGGCTCGCCGCCCTCCGGACCGCGCTCGCCGCCGGCACCCCCGCGGTGCTGGTCACCGTAGCGTCGGTCGACGGCTCCGGCCCGCGCGAAGCCGGCGCGAAAATGCTGGTCACGCGGGATGCGGCGTTTGATACCATCGGCGGCGGCCATCTCGAACTGCGCGCCTGCGAAATCGCGCGCCAGATGCTGACGGCGGACGGCGGGCGGCGGCTGGAGCGCTTCGCGCTCGGCCCCAGCCTCGGCCAATGCTGCGGCGGCGTGGTGCAACTGGCGTTCGAACATATCGATGCGGTGCAGCGCGGCCATGTCGAGCTGCTCGCCGGGCGCCGCCAGCGGCGCGAAGACAGCTGGCGCGTGGTTGCGCTGGATGCGGATCTTGCGCCGGCATTGACCGACGCTGGCGGCGCGGTGCTCGCCGGGACACTGCCGGTGCCGCTAGCCGGATTCGACCGCGCCTGCGGCTGCCACCTGCTGCGCGATCCCGGCGGCGGCCGCTGGCTGGTCGACCCCTGCCTCGCCTGGCGCGCGCAACTGCTGCTGTTCGGCGCCGGCCATGTCGGCGCGGCGATCGTGCGCGCGCTGACCGAGCTGCCCTGCCACGTAACCTGGATCGACGAACGCGAGGAATTGTTTCCGGATGCGGTGCCCGCCAACGTCACGCTGGAAGCAACCGACACGCCGGAAGCGCTGGCGGCGGCGGCGCCGGCCGGCGCCAGCTACCTCGTGATGACGCACAGCCACGCGCTCGACCAGCGGCTGGCGGAAGCAATCCTCAAGCGCGAGGATGCCGGCTGGTTCGGCCTGATCGGCTCGAAAACCAAGCGCATGCATTTCGAGCATCGCCTGCGCGAGCGCGGCGTGGCGCCGGAGCGGCTGGCCCGGATGGTATGCCCGATCGGCCTGCCGGGCATAGCCGGCAAGGCGCCGGCGGTGATCGCCGCATCGGTGTGCGCGCAGCTGCTGCAGGTCTGGGAACAGGAAGCAAAGCAGCCGCGCGCGCTTGCCCTGTCCAATCAGGGCGCACGGCGGATTGGCAATCCGGTCGGCCTGTAAGGTGCCCCGCAAAACGGACACTGCGCGGCGCATGGCTGCCGGCACGATGAAATTCCTGAAATATACGAACGAAAGCAATACATGAGTTTGGATTCTGTCTCCCCACGCTGCCAGGCCTACCGCGCCGGCGTGCTGCACTTCACCGCCGACCCCGCCTTCGACGGGAACGCCCATGCGTGGCATGAAGACGGCCTGCTGATCGTCGAGGACGGCCGGGTGAAGGCGGCGGGCGACTACGCGCAGCTGGCCGCGAGCCTGCCGCAAGACGCCGTGCTGCATGACTACCGCGGCCGCCTGATCGTCCCCGGCTTCATCGACACCCACATCCACTATCCCCAGGTCGACATGATCGCGTCGCCGGCGCCCGGCCTGCTGCCGTGGCTGGAAAACTACACCTTCCCGGTGGAGAGCCGGTTCGGCGACCCGGCGCATGCGCGCGAGGTGGCGCGCTTTTTCCTTGACGAGCTGCTGCGCTGCGGCACCACAACTGCGATGGTCTACTGCACCGTGCATCCGGAATCGGTCGACGCCTTCTTCGCCGAGAGCGAAGCGCGCGGCCTGCGCATGGTGGCCGGCAAGATCCTGATGGACCGGCACTGCCCGGAATTCCTGCGCGACAGCGCCGAGGGCGGCGTGCGCGACAGTGAAGCGCTGATCCGCAAGTGGCACAAGCGCGGCCGCCAGCTGTATGCGATCACGCCGCGCTTTGCGCCCACTTCCAGCGAGGCGCAGCTGCAACTTGCCGGCGAACTCGCATCCGCCCATCCGGACGCCTTCCTGCAGACCCATGTCGCGGAAAACACCGACGAAGTCGCATGGGTGAAGTCGCTGTTCCCCGATGCGCGCAGCTATCTCGACGTATACGACGGGTACGGCATGATGCGCCCGCGCGCGATGTTCGCGCACTGCATCTGGCTCGACGACCACGACCGCGCGCGCATGCACGAGACCCAGGCGGCGGCCTCCATCTGCCCGACCTCCAACCTGTTCCTCGGCAGCGGGCTGTTCGATTTCGCGAAGGCGGATGCGGCACGGGTGCCGCTGTCGCTGGCGACCGACGTCGGCGGCGGCACGTCCTTTTCGATGCTGCAGACGATGAATGCGGTGTACAAGGTCGCGCGCATGGGCGGCACCTACCTGCCGGCGCTGCGCATGTTCTACCTGGCCACGCTGGGCGGCGCGCGCAGCATGCAGCTGGAAGGGACGATCGGCAACTTCCTGCCGGGCGTCGAAGCCGATTTTGTTGTTTTGGATCCACAGGCGACGCCGCTGCTCGCGCGGCGCACGGGGCGCAGCGAAAGCCTGGAAGAACTGCTGTTCGCGCTTGCGCTGCTGGGCGACGACCGTAGCGTGGAAGCCACTTACAGCGGAGGAAAGCAGGTCCATTCGCGAGCCGGAGAGCATGAATAAGCGTTGCAATACATGCAATTAAAAGATTGACCTAGGTCAAGTTCTTGAGTTTTCTCAGAATTTCTAATTCGCAAGATTAGTTGGGAAAAGTAGAATGGCTGCCGACTGGAAACAGAGGATTGCCAAGCGCCTGGAAGGAAAGACCGAGCGGCAACCTGGTTATTTTTAACTGCATTGCAACAGGAGATGTCATGCAACAAAAACACCTGAAACAAGCCCTGCTGGCCGCCGTTGTTGCCGCCGCAGCCGCCGCGCCGGCGATGGCGCAGACCAATGTCACGGTCAGCGGCCTGGTCGACGCCTATGCCGGTTCCATGCGCAATGCCGGCGACGCGCGCAGCCGCGCGGTCGTCAACAGCGGCGGCATGACCACCTCCTGGTTCGGCTTCAAGGGTTCGGAAGACCTCGGCGGCGGCCTCAAGGCCAACTTCCTGCTGACCAGCTTCTTCCAGGCGGACAGCGGCGTGCAAGGCCGCTTCCCCGGCGACACGATGTGGTCGCGCGACGCCAACGTCGGCCTGTCCGGCGGCTTCGGCGCGCTCTCCTTCGGCCGCGAACTGGCGCCGCACTTCCTGCCGACCATCCTGTTCAACCCGTTCGGCGATTCGTACACCTTCGCACCGCTGATCCTGCACGCAGATGTGCCGCTGTTCAATGCATCCGGCTGGGGCAATTCGGTCGCCGGCGACACCGGCTGGAGCAACTCGATCCGCTACACGACGCCGAACTTCGGCGGCCTGACCGCGAACATCCACTACCAGCTCGGCGAGATCCCCGGCCGCAGCGGCGTCAACAACATCGGCGCCAACGCGCTGTACTTCAACGGTCCGCTCGCGCTGACCGCCTTCTACCACACGGTGGAAGTGAACAACCCGACCAATACCGTCGGCACGCCGGTGGCATTTGCCGCCAGCCGCCAGAAGGCATGGATGGTCGGCGGCAGCTACGACCTGAAGGCGGTGAAGCTGTTCGCCACCTACGGCCAGACCTCGCACAACATCGACGTCGAAGACCAGACCCTGTCGCTGGGCGCCACGGTGCCGATGGGCCAGGGCAAGATCCAGGCCGCCTGGGCGCAGACCAAGCGTGAAGGCACGGCATTCGGCCCGGACCAGAAGCGCAACACGGCGTCGGTCGGCTACGACTATGACCTGTCCAAGCGCACCGATGTGTACGCGGTGTACATGAACGACCGCATCACCGGCACCAACAACGGCAACAGCTTCGGCGTCGGTGTCCGCCACCGCTTCTGATGACTTGATTCGGGCGCACGCGACAGCGGCGCCCGCTTCGCAGCGCGTGCCACAAGCCCGCGCCGCGGAATTGATCGATGAAGATCGATTGATGCGTGAGCCCGGCTAATCGCCGGGCTTTCTTTTTGCGCGGGTCGCGGCCTCTATCGTTGAGCGCCCGCCTGAGCTCGACTAGCCCGCCTCTTCCCCCGGCACGTAGAACCGCAGCGAATCGACGATCGGCGCAAAGTAGGCCTGCGACGCCGCATAGTCGACGCAGGCATAGTCGTGGAAGGATGCCTTGACCACCACCGGCGGCATCGCGAGGATCTTGCCGAGCGACCGATAGCACTTTTCCGCGGCGAGGCAGTCGGTGATCGCGACGCAGGCTTGCCCGGAGCCCCGGTTGACCTGCTCGACGATCTTCCATGCATAGCCCTCCATCGCATCGAGCGCCTTCAGGTCCGCCGTCTTGAACGATCCGGCGATGTCTTCCGCGCTGCGGCCGTCGTCTTCGGACAGGCTCCAGGTGGCGATATAGAGGCCCTTGGTGCCGTCCTTGCACTCGAAGTACAGCGACTTGCCGTCGGGGGTGCGCCGCTCTTCCCAGTCGCTTGGCAGCGACATGAGCCAGATGTCGGTGCGTATCGTGTAGAAATTCGTCATCCAGGCATTCTAAGCGTGACGCGCGGCTTCCGCCAATACCGCCGCCGACGGTTCCGTCAGGAGCAGGGCCAGCCGGTGCAGGTCGATCGGCTTGGTGAGGTGATGGTCGAATCCGGCTTCCTGCGCGCGCTGCTTGTCCTTGTCCTGGCCCCAGCCGGTGACCGCGATCAGCATCGCGCCGGCGCCCTCCGGCAGCCCCCGGATATGGCGCGCGACCTCGTTGCCGTTCAGGCGCGGCATGCCGATGTCGAGCAGCGCGGTGTCGGGCCGGAAGGCGGCGAACTGCGCGAGACCGGCCTCGCCGTCATACGCGACCCTGACCTCATGTCCCTCGAGCTGCAGGAATTCGGCCAGCGTATCGGCCGCATCCCGGTTGTCGTCGACCACCAGCACCCGGCGCTTCACAGTGGAACGCACCGGCACCACCACGCCGGCGTCCGCGGCGCGCAGGTCCGCACGCACCGGCAGGCGCACCGTAAAACTGCTGCCCCGCCCGGGGCCGGCGCTGGCGGCGTCGATGCTGCCGCCGTGCAGCTCGACCAGTCCCCGCGCCAGCGCGAGGCCGATTCCGAGCCCGCCATTCGAACGGTCCTGCGTCGCGCGCACCTGGTTGAACATCTTGAAGATTTCCGACAGCGCATCCTCGCGCAGGCCGATGCCGTTGTCGCTGACGGTGATCGTCACTTCCTCGCCCCGAGCCTCCGCCGCCAGGCGGATGACGCCGCCGTTGTCGGTGTATTTCGCCGCATTGGTCAGCAGGTTGGCAACCACCTGCGCCACGCGCAGCTGATCGGCCTCGAACTGGACCGGATACGGCGGCAGGTCGACCAGCAGCCTGTGCTGCCGGGCATCGATCAGCGGCCGCGCGGTTTCGATCGCCGCATTGACGACCGCGCACAGGTCGGTGCGCGCCTTGCGCAGCTGCAGCATGCCGCGCGTGATCCTCGACACGTCGAGCAGGTCATCCAGCAGCAGGGCCATGTGCGCCACCTGGCGCTCGATCACGTCATGGCTCCAGCTCTTCTGCGCTTCGGTCGCGCCCGGCGCCTTGGAAATCATCGCCGCCTGCCGGATCGGCGCCAGCGGGTTGCGCAGCTCGTGCGCGAGGGTGGCAAGGAATTCATCCTTGCGGCGGTCCGCGTCGCGCAGCGCCTGTTCGTTTTGCTTGCGTTCGGTAATGTCGGCGAACCAGACCGCCAGCGCGTCCCGCATCGGCGAAATGATGACGTGGTACCAGACCCCGGCGCCGCTCGCCTCGGAATGCGCCTCGAATTCCTGCGTCCGTCCGGTTTCCGCTGCGGTCACGTAATGGTCCAGCAGCCCCGGCGGGTCCCAGTGCCCGGGCAGCACGTCGAGCACGCGCCGCCCGGCCAGCGCGGCGGCGTCCTGCCGGAGCACGGTTGCGCCGGCATTGTTCATGTACAGCCACTGGAAATCGACGATGGTTCCGCCCTCGTCCCGCACCGGTGCCAGGACCGTGAACGGAATCGCCGACGACTCCAGTGCGACGCGGAAGCGCTGCTCGCTCTCGTGCGCGACGTCGCGCGCCCGGGCGCGCTCGACGAACACCGCCGCCTTGCGCGCGCAGATGTCGGCCAGCCGGGTTTCGCGCTCGTCTGGCCGGCGCGGCTGGCGGAAATGCACGGAAATGACCCCGATCACCCTGCCCTCGGCGCTGATCAACGGCGTGCTATGCACCGCACGGAAATTTTCCTGGCGCGCGATGCCGCGCCACGCCAGGAAGGCCGGATCGCTTTCGGTATCCTCGACCACGGTGCGCCGGCTGCTGCCGAACGCCAGTCCGCACGCGCCGTCGCCTGGAGCCACGCGCGCCAGCTGCCGCAGCGCGGCGGCGGAAAAGCCGACGCTCGCTTCGAGCGTCAGCGCATCCTTTTGCTCGTCATACAAGGACACCAGCCCCTGGCCGCAGCCATGGAAGGCGGCCAGCGCATCGAGAATGGCACGCAACTGGCTGCGCAGGTCGCCGATTTCCAGCAGCCGGCTGCTCAACTCATGCAGGCGGCGCAAGTCCGCGACCTGCTGCGTCAGCTCGCCCTGGGTTTTCTCGAGCAGTTCCCGCACCCGCTTGCTTTCGGTAATGTCGACCGAGGCGCCGCGCAGGCGCGCCGCCCTGCCGGCGGCATCGCGCTCGATATGGATCTTGGTGAACAGCGAGCGCTCGCTGCCGTCGGGCAGCGTGACACGGTGCTCGGTCTCATAACCCTCGGCGCCTTCGGCCACCTTGCGCTTGAGGACCGCGCGCGCCTCGCGCAATTCCTCCGGGCGCAGTAACGCGTTCCAGTCATCGAGCGGCATCTGGGCGCGGAAATCGCCGCCCTGCGGGTCGCGTCCGAACAGCTTGCGCAAGGTGGCCGACGCGAACATGGAGCGCGCGCCGAGATCGATCTCGAACAGGCCGACGCCGGTGTTTTCCTGTGCCAGCGCGAGCCGGCGCTCCGCGTCGCGCGCGCGCCGGTCCGCCGCGCCGAAGTAGGTGCCGGCGAACACCAGCAGCGTCCCGACCGCGAGGTAGGCAGCGATTGCGACGCGGTCTTCCGGAATCACGATCAGCGGGTTGCCGACCGGCGGCAGCAGGAACATGGCGTTGACGACGCCGGCAACCAGCACGATCACCGCCGGTCCGCGGCCGACAAGCATTGCCGTCAGCAGCAGTGCCGGGAGGAAAAACAGGAAGGGAATGCGCGATCCCACCAGGGGCTGGATCGCCCAGTGCAGCGCCACCGCCACTGCAATCACGGCCGCGGTAACCGCATACCGGATGAAGGCGGAGCGCTCGGCTAGGGAGGCGGCCATCAGCTTCTCGCAGAGTTATTCGAAGAAAAAGTCTACCGCAAGACCGCTGCGGCTGCCCGGTCCCGTGTGGATTCCGTTTGCCGGCATCAGGTCGGCTTGGCCACCATCAGGTAGAACACCGTCACGAACGCAAAAAAGGCCGGAATGCCAAGCACGACCCAGATCCAGAAATAGCGCCAGTACAGGGCGGGAAGCGGCGCTTGTGCCCGGTCCGCGTCGCACGCCACGTCGCGCAGGCGCATCTGCAGCCAGACCACCGGCAGCCAGCAGGCAATCGCCAGCACGTACAGCATGATCGACCAGGAGAGCCACCGGCTGGTCAGAGGGAAACCGGCGAGGCGAATCAGCCAGTACCCGGTCAAGGGCTGGATCACCGCGGTGGTGGTGGTAAACAGCCAGTCGGCCAGCACCACCTGGCGCGACACCACCGCCACCGCGCGCACGTCGCGCGTGAGCGAGGTAACCAGCAGGTAGAAGGCGGAGCCGACGCCGGTGCCGAACAGGAAAGTCGACGACATGATGTGCAGCCATTTCACGGTGACGTAATCCATCAGCGTTCCTCCACTTCCAGCAGCAGCCAGATCGCGGCCAGCATCGGCAGGTTCTTGAGCAGCGGTCCGTACGGATGCAGCCAGAATTCCGGCAGCCGCCAGCTGATGATCGCGGTATAGAACAGGATCACCGCCAGCTGCGCGTACCACAGCAGCCGGCGGCGGCGCAGCAGCAGCGTGGCGATCCCGAAGACGAGATCGAGCAGCGCGGCGCCGTACAGCATCAATGGCGCCAGCACGCCGGTGATGCCGACCCGCGCCAGCAAGGCATAACTGTCCTGCACCGGGTACAGGCCGAGGGACACGATGCCGGTGACGATCCAGACCAGGGCAATGCTCAGGCGCAACATCGGCAGCAGCCAGGCTAGCTGCGCCTGAAGGCGAACGCTGCGCGCGCCGCTGCCGGCGACAAAGTCGCGTGGGGCGCGCGGCGGCCGCCCGAGCAAGGCGGTGATCTGCACCGGGTCGGCCGTGTTGCCGCGTTCCAGCATCTGCAGGGTCTCGGGATCGAGCAGGCTTGCGGGCAACAGCTTGCCGGCAGCAGCCGCGGCGCGCACCAGTGGCAGCGGCATCGGGAGAAACCGGGCTTTCCCCAGGTCCATCGCCTCGCGCAGGCTCGCCAGGAAAGCGCGCAACGAGATCGCGCGCGGGCCGGCCAGCGCCACCCGGGTCCCGGGCGGCAGCGGGTGGTGCAGCAGCGCGACGATCGCCGCCACCAGGTCGTCGACATGCACCGGCTGGATCTGCTGTTCGCCGTTTCCCGGCAGCGCGATCAGCGGCAGGCTGGCCAGCATCGTAAACAGCGCGGCGCTGGCGCCGCCGGCGCCGAACACCAGCGACGGCTGCACGATCACCGAGCGCAGCGGCAGCGCCGCCAGGAAATCATCGGCCCGCTTCTTCGACAGGTGATAGCGGCTTTGCGCCTGGGCGTCGGCGCCGAGCGCCGAGATCTGGACCACCTGCCGCACGCCGGCGTCGGCGCAGGCCTGGAACAGCGCGCGCGGCGCTTCCTCGTGCAGGCGCGCGAAGGTCTGCGCGCCCTGCTCGCGGATGATGCCGACCGCATTGACGACCACATCCACCCCGTCCAGCCGCGGCCGCCAAGCCTGCGGCGTCGTGTCACGCAAAAAATCCGCCTGCACGTAACGAAAGCGGGCGTCGTGCGCCCGCCCGGGATCGCGCACCGCGCACACGACCTCGTGCCCGGCCGCGGCCAGCGCCGCGGCCAGCCGGCTTCCTATGAATCCGCTCGCTCCTGTCAGCAAAACGACCACAACGCATCCTTTCCAGGGAACCTGGCCTTCACTTTACGCATCACAATTGACAACGTTACGACCTGTTATCACGACTGCTGGTTCAGTCACTCTCGACTTGCATGGAGGAAGCATGAAAACCTGGCCGCAAGCCATCCGCGACGGCGCCATTTCGGGCAGCGTCGGCAGTGTGTTGTCGACCGCGGTGCTGAGCGCGCGCGGCGAGCAGGAAAACGACTCGCCGTATGCGCCGACGAACGCGACCAGCCACTGGATCTGGGGCGACCGCGCGGCGCGGCATGACGAGCCGAGCGGCCGCTATACCGCGGTCGGCTATGCGATCCACCATGTGTCGGCCACGCTATGGGCGGTGCTGTACGAAAAATGGTTTGGAGAAAGCGCGGAACGGCGCGAAGTCCGGCCTGCGGTCGCCGGCGCGGCCGCGGTTGCGGCGCTGGCCTGCTTCGTCGACTACAACCTGACGCCGCGACGGCTGACGCCGGGATTCGAGAAGCGCCTGTCCTCGCCTTCACTGTTCCTGGTGTACGCCGCGTTCGGCGCCGGCCTGCTGGTGCGCGGCATGGCTGCCGGCAGGAAAGGTCGCGACGACAAGCTGCTGCAGTAGATTTTTAACGCGGCGGCGGGCGTCAGCGGCGCCGGCGGACTACACTATGCGCATGAACCGCAAACCCGTTCCGAAAACCGGCGTCAGCCGGCGCGATGCCCTGCTGGCGCTCGGTGCGGCCCTCGTCGCCGGCCCGGCGTCGTCGCAGCTGGCCGCGCCCAGGCCTGCCTGCATCCTGACGCCCGAGCAGATGGAGGGTCCGTATTTTTCGGATGTGCGGCTGGACCGGTCCGACATCCGCGGCGATCCGTCCGATGGCTCGGTCAAGCCGGGCGTGCCGCTGGCGCTGTCGCTGCGCGTGCTCGCGGTCACGCCCGGCAATTGCGCGCCGCTGGCGGGCGCCGTCGTCGACCTGTGGCATTGCGATGCCTCGGGCGCCTATTCGGATGCGACGGATAGCGGTTTCCAGACCCGCGGCCGCAAGTTCCTGCGCGGTTACCAGACCACGGATGCCGCGGGCGCCGTGCGCTTTTTCACCATCTACCCCGGCTGGTATCCGGGACGGGCGGTGCACGTCCACTTCAAGGTGCGCAGCGACCTGCTGCAGGGCCGCGAATTCAGTTCCCAGCTCTACTTCCCGAATGCGCTGACTGAACGGGTGCATGCGCGCTCGCCGTATGAACGGACGCGCGGCCGTGGCACCAGGAATGAAAGCGACGGCCTGTTCCGCAACGGCGGCACGCAACTGCTGCTCGACCCGAAGCCCACTTCCGATGGCGGATATATGGCGAGCTTCGACGTCGGCGTCGCGCTCGCCTGAAAGGATCGCCGGACCGGCCGCCGCTACACGAACGCGCCGATCCGCTTCTCCACCGCCGCCCGCACCGACCCCGTCATCACGAAAGCGCGCGCGGCCGCGATGTCGTCATGGAACCAGCGGTCGCCGTCCAGGCAGGCCGGGATCTGGCGCCGGATTTCCTCGTACGCCGCCTGCGTGCCCTGCCCGAGCACGAAGCCCGGCAGCAGGGACTCGGTCATCGTCAATGCCTGCGCCGCGAACAGCATCTCGACCCCGACGATGTATTGCGTGTTGGCGACCACTGTCGCCGCCTTGCGCGCGCACCAGGTGGAATTGGATACATGGTCTTCACTGTTGCCCTTGGCCGGCACGCTGTCGACGCTGCCCGGCATGCACAGCGTGCGGTTTTCCATCACCAGCGCGGTCATCGAGCATTGCACCACCGGATAGCCGGTGTTGACGCCGCGGATGCCGCTCATCAGGTTGCGCGGCAGTCCCCAGGACAGCGTCGGATCGATCAGGCGGTTGATGCGGCGCTCGCAGATGCTGCCGAGGTCCGCCACCGCGATCGCCAGCAGGTCCATCGCCTGCGCCAGGTACTGGCCGTGGAAATTGCCACCGGAAATGATCTCGAAGCCGCCGCCGTCCTTGCCGAAGATCAGCGGGTTGTCGGTCGCGGAATTGATCTCGCGATGGACGATGGTATCGATGTAGTCGAGCGCATCGAATACCGGCCCGTAGACCTGTGGCGCGCAGCGCAGCGAATACACGTCCTGGATGCGCGGCGTGTACGGAACGTCGGCGCGGCGCAGCTCTTCCGGGAACTGCACCGCGCGCGCCTCGTGCGTGGTGCGGGTCGATCCCTGCAGCAGCCTGCGGATCACCGCCGCGGTCTTGATCTGGCCGGCATGCGGGCGCGCCAGGTGGATGCGCTCGTCGTACGCCGACATTTCGGCGCGCATCGCCTCCAGCGTCAGCCCGAGCGACAGGCAGGCGTCGGCCAGCAGGTTGCGGGCATCGTGCGCGGCCAGCACCGCGACCGCGAGAGACACGGTGCAGCCGTTGATCAGCGCCGACGCATCCTTGGCCTTCAGGTCGAACTTCACCGGGCCGATGTTCGCTTCCGCGATCGCTTCCGGCGCGCGCATGCGCCGGCCCCGGTACATCACTTCCGCCTCGTCGAAGCCGGCAATGGCCGCCGCAAGATAGGACAGCGGCGCAAGGTCGCCGGAGGCGCCGACCGATCCCTTCTGCGGCATCACCGGGTGAATGCCGGCATTGAGGAAGGCCAGCAGCCGGTCCACCACCTCGACGCGCGGCGCGGAATAATTGCTGGCAAAGGCATTGGCGCGCAGCAGCATGGTGGCGCGGCTCACCTCTTCCGAAAACGGCTCGCCGAGGCCGGCCGCGTGCGCCTTGATCAGCTGCGTCTGGAACAGTTCGATGTGCTCGACCTTGATGCGTGTATCCTTCAGCAGGCCGACGCCGGTGTTGAAGCTGTACATCATCGGCGCTTCGTCGTGCATCCAGGTGGCTTCGATGTAGTCGCGGCTTTGCCTGAGCGCGTCGCGCGAGGATGGCGCCAGGCCGACCTGCACGCCCGGGTCGCGCGCGATCGCGATCACCTGTTCCGCGCCGAGGGTGAAACCGTCAATCAGTATGGTGGTCATGGTTTTTCCGTGAATTCCGTTTCCTTGCGTGCATGCCGGTGGACGGCATGCAGCATCCGTTGTATCCGTCGGGCGGGTGCTATTTCGCCCCTGCCTCGTACCAGCGCGCGATCAGCGCCCTTTCTTCTTCCGTCATGTTCGTCAGGTTCCCGATCGGCATTGATTTGAGCTGCACCACCTGCCGGTACACCCGCTCCGCATGCTGCTTCAGCAGTTCCGGCGTCTGCAGCATCACGCCCGAGGGCGCCGCCGCGAAACCGGGATGGGTCGGCTGGTCGGCGTGGCAGGATACGCAGCGCTGTTCGACCACCGCCTGCACCTGCGCCATGTCGACCGCCGCGCCGCCGCCGCGCGCGGCCGGCTTCGGCGCGATCGCAACCGCCACCACCAGTAGCAGCGCCATGCCCGCCGCCGGATAGCCGATCGCGATCCGGCCCTTGTGCCTGAGGTTGAAGAAATGCCGGATCAGCACGCCGGCCGCCATGATTCCCGCCAGGATCAGCCAGTTGTACGGATGGTTGTAGGTCATCGCGTAGTGGTTGCTGATCATGATGAACAGCACCGGCAGCGTGAAGTAATTGTTGTGCACGCTGCGCTGCTTGGCGCGCTTGCCGTAGATGGGGTCAGGCGACTTGCCGGCCTTCATCGCCTCCACCATCTTGCGCTGGCCGGGAATGATCTGCATCAGCACATTGGCGACCATGATGGTGCCGATCATCGCGCCCACATGGATGTAGGCGGCGCGTCCGCCGAGCAGCCTGGCCAGCGCCCACGCGGCGGCCACGATCAGCAGGTACATCACGATCCCGAGCAGGCCGTCGCGCTGTCCGAGCGGCGACTTGCACAGCAGGTCGTAGACGGTCCAGCCGATCACCAGCGTGCCGATGCCGATACCGACCGCCTGCAGCGGCGTCAGGTCGGCCACCGCGCGGTCGATCATCATCGCCGACGGATTGACGTAGTAGACCAGGCACAACAGCGCGAAACCGGACAGCCAGGTGCTGTACGCTTCCCATTTGAACCAGTGCAGTTCATCCGGCAGCTGCTTCGGCGCGACGAGATACTTTTGCGGGTTGTAGAAGCCGCCGCCGTGCACCGCCCACAGTTCGCCCGCCACGCCCGCCTTTTCCAGGTCGGAACCCGGCCTGGGCGGCCTGATCGAGTTGTCCAGCCAGACGAAGTAGAAGGAAGCGCCGATCCAGGCGATGCCGGTGATCAGGTGCAGCCAGCGGACCAGCAGGTTGAGCCATTCGACGCCGTAATTGAGCAACAAAGCTTCCATAGATTCCTTACAGACAGAAGCTCGTCTGCCTCCGCGGGCGCTTCAGACGAGGGGGGAAGGGTTTCCCTTGCGGTCGCGAACCTGTTGAAAGCTCCGCTGCGACCCGGTTTTCCATGCGACGGCGTTTGCGAAAGACGCGCGCCGGCCGCTATGATGCAAGACTGTTAAAAGATAGACTTTTTTCTGACCCGGAACATCGGGCATCCAGTATATTTTACATACCAATAACGATATAGAGGACGGAATGTCGGGCCTGCCGGATCATCTGGATATTCATCTGATACGCATCCTGTATCTGTTGCTGTCGGAAAAGAATGTCTCGCGCGTCGCGCTCAAGCTGAACCAGCCGCAGCCGTCGATCTCGGCATCGCTGCGCAAGCTGCGCGAACTGACCGGCGACCCGCTGCTGGTGCGCGGCGCGCGCGGCATGGTGCCGACCCAGCATGGCGAGAGCCTGCTGCTGCCGGCCAAGCGCATCCTGGACGAGACCGAGAAGCTGTTTTCGCACAAAGCGGCCTTTTCCCCGCAGCATGAAGCGCGCACCTTTCACATCGCCGCCCCCGATTACCTCGACAGCCAGTTCCTGCCCAACATCGTCGCCGCATTGCGGCGCGAGTCGCCGAAGAGCCGCGCTGTGATCCACGGCATGGGCGCGCAAAGCGATTACCTGAAGCTGCTGTCGGACGGTGAACTCGACATCGTGATCGCCAACTGGGACGAGCCGCCGGAGCACCTGCACATGTCCAAGCTGTTCGAGGACGAGATCGCGTGCATCATGCGCGCGGACTGCGCGTATGCGCTGCGCACCGGCGCGCACCAGATGACGGTGGAAGACTACCTGGCTCTGCCGCATGTGGCGCCGTCGCAGATGCTTCCCGGCTACAGCGGCGTGATCGAATCCTTCCTTGCAAAGCAGAACCTGTGCCGCAACGTGGTCGCGGAGTCGGCGTATTTCGGCCTGATCCCCTACATGCTTACGCGCACCGACCTGGTGCTGACCACCGGCCGCCAGTTCATGCGCTTCTATGAAAAGAACCTGCCGCTGAAGATCTTTAACGTGCCGATCCCGTTTCCGACCATGCAGTTCTACCAGCTCTGGCATGAACGGGTGCACCATGCGCCGGAGCACAAGTGGCTGCGGGAACTGATCTCCGCCACCGCCAGGGCATTGTCGAAATAGGCTGCGGCGTCGGGCGTCGCCCTATATCGCCCTGCTGAACCCGGGTATCAGCGATTCCATATATCGCGCCGGCGATGCCGTTTTACTATCGGACATCGCACTCCGCAACGACAACAGAATAGCAGGCAAAGCGTGACCGACACCTACCACAACTACCCGCGCGACCTGGCCGGCTACGGCCGCAATCCGCCGCATGCGAAATGGCCGGGCGGCGCCCGCATCGCGGTGCAATTCGTCCTGAACTACGAGGAAGGCGCAGAAAACAGCGTGCTGCACGGCGACCCCGCGTCCGAGACCTTCCTGTCCGAAATCATCGGCGCGCAGGCGTTCAACATGCGGCACATGAGCATGGAATCGATCTACGAATACGGCTCGCGCGCCGGGCTTTGGCGTCTGTTGCGGCTGTTCGAGGACAGGAAGCTGCCGCTCACGGTGTTCGGCGTGTCGATGGCGCTCAGGCGCCATCCGGAGGCGGTGGCCGCCTTCCGCGAGCTCGGCCACGAGATCGCCTGCCACGGGCTGCGCTGGATCAGCTACCAGCATATCGACGAAGCGACTGAACGCGCGCACATGCATGAGGCGGTGCAGATCATCCGCGAGATGACCGGCGCCGCGCCGCTCGGCTGGTACACCGGCCGCGACTCGCCCAACACCCGCCGCCTGGTGGTCGAGCACGGCGGCTTTGCCTACGATGCAGACTACTACGGCGACGACCTGCCGTTCTGGACCCGGGTCGACATCAGCGGCCCGGACGGCCGGCAGGAAGCGAAGCCGCACCTGGTGGTGCCGTATACGCTGGACGCGAACGACATGCGCTTTGCCGCGATGCAGGGATTCAATTCCGGCACCCAGTTCTTCGACTACCTGAAGGATGCGTTCGACGTGCTGTACGCGGAAGGCGATCCGGCCGGGCTCGACCGGCCGAAGATGATGTCGGTCGGCCTGCACTGCCGCCTGGCCGGGCGGCCGGGGCGCGCGGCCGCGCTGGCGCGCTTCCTCGACTACGTGCAGTCGCATGACAAGGTGTGGGTCACGCGCCGCATCGACATCGCCGAGCACTGGCGCGCGACCCATCCCCATGAGGAGGCCCGGCCATGAGCGTCACGCTGGAACAGCTGAACGTGTGCGCGCCC
>NZ_DASPLS010000006.1:0-27730 GCF_035627455.1 Noviherbaspirillum sp. | reverse complement strand
GGGGCGGACGACGACGAGCTGCATGGCGGCGGCGGGAACGACAAGGTCGGCAGTGCCGCCGGCAACGACCGGATTTTCGGCGACGACGGGGACGACGCGCTGTTCGGCGGTGCCGGACAGGACCTGGTGTGCGGCGGCAGGGGCACCGATACCGTGACCTATGGCCAGAACCGCGCCGATTACGCGATCGAGCGCAACGGCAAAATCGTCACGGTGCGCTCGCTGAAGGATGCGACCGATGCCGATACCTTGGTCAACGTGGAAAAGATCAGCTTCGGCGACGGCACGCTGACCGTTTCGGACGACGGCGCGCCGGCGGCGCTGCCGGAGCTCGTCGCCGGGCTGTATGCGGCATTCTACAAACGGGCGCCGGACAATGCCGGATTGCAGTACTGGATCGAACAGGCGAACGCCGGCCAGCTGAGCCTGCGCGACATGGCCGACCGGTTCGCGGGCATTGCCAAGTTCGGCGAGCTGTATCCGGATTCCCTGTCCACGGAAGCATTCGTCGCGAAGATCTACCAGAACGTCCTCGGCATCCAGGGCGACCAGGCGGGCCGCGCATTCTGGGCGAAGATGATCGATTCCGGGGTGAGCCGCACGGAATTCGTGGCCGACTTCGTGACTTCGGCGCTGAACTTCGACGCCGGCACGACCACCGTCACCGGCACCGATCTGGCGAATGCGAACATGGCGAAAAACACCCTGAGCAACAAGGTCGAAGTCGGCCTGCATTTCGCCGCGACGCTCGCCGCGAAGTCGAACGGCGGCGTCGATTCCGATCCGTACAAGCAGTCGGTCGAGGTGCTGTCCGGCGTCAGCGACAACAGCCAGTCGGTGGAGGATGCGGTCGTCAGGATCGACCTGATCGGCGGCCATACCGGTTACGGCAGCGCGGTGCCGGTACAGGGCATCTTCCTGTGAAGGGAAATGCCCTTGAAACGCAGCATTGTTTCTATCGCGGCATGAACGGGAGAACGGGAGCGGCCGAGTCAGGACTTCAGGGTGGCGTCCTTGTCCCGGGGTGCATGATCCGGTCCCCGCCGTTCAGGTCTTGCCGAAGCGCGGCGGACGCTTTTCAATGAAGGCGGCGATGCCTTCCGCCAGGTCCGGCGACGCGGCCGCTTGCGCGAAATTCTCGATTTCATCGTCGAGCTGCCGCGCCAGCGGCGTCGTTTCCGCCTGGTACACGAGCCGCTTCATGCGCGCATGCGAGCCATGCGGTCCGGCCAGCAGCCGGGCGACCAGCGCATCGGTCGCCGCGCGCAAGCCGTCCGCCGGCACCACCTGGTTGACCACGCCATATGCCAGCGCGGTGTCGGCGTCGAAGTTGTCGGACAACAGCAGCCACTCCAAAGCCTTGCGCGGTCCGACGAGACGCGGCAGGAACCAGGAATTGCCGGCGTCCGGGCTGGCACCGATTCGCGCATAGGCCAGGTTGAACTTCGTGTCTTTCGCCGCGATCACGAGGTCGGCCACGCACACCAGTCCCATGCTGCCCCCTGCCACCGCGCCGTGCACCGCCGCCACCACGATCGCCGGCAGCTCGCGCAGCCGCAGGATGGCCGGGTTCAGGTCGCGTCCGATTTCGCGCAGCACGGCCGGCGCGTCGACGCGGTCGGGGCGCAGGCTGGCAAGGTCGCCGCCGACGCCGAAGGCCGGCCCCTCGGAACGCAGCAGGACCACCCGCACGCCGGGCACGGCGGCGACCTGTTGTGTGACCCGGTTGAGTTCCGCGATCTGTTCCCTGCCCATTGCATTGAGCGTGGCCGGGTTGTCGAATACGACGGTGGCTAGGCCGCCGTCGATGGATAGGCGCGTCGTCATGGTCTCCGTCCTCCTGTTGACTGGGGCGATGGAAGCGATCCTAGACCCGGGTCTGATAAAAAGCAACTGCTTGGTTGCTAAAGAAAAGTAAGCTTGTTACACTTCGTCAAAAAGAGCGACGGCGGCTGTGATCACCGAGCCGGCGGACGCACCATACGGATATCCACGTGGTACGCTGCGCGGAGGAGACATGCAGGTATTGCAGATTGCCCTTAGCGGTATAGCACAGGGCTGCATTTACGGTTTGATCGCGCTCGGCTTTGTTCTCATTTACAAGGCGACGGAGACGGTCAATTTCGCGCAGGGCGAGCTGATGATGCTCGGCGCGTTTCTCGGCCTGACCGGCGCCACCGTGCTCGGCCTTCCGTTCTGGGCGTCAATCGGCGCGACCATGCTGGTCATGTTCCTGTTCGGCATGTTGCTCGAACGCAGCCTGCTGCGCCCCCTGCTCGGCCAGCCGGCGTTCACGATCGTGATGGTGACCATCGGCTTCGCCTACTTCGCGCGCGGCGTCGTCACGATGATCCCGTCCTGGGGCACCGATACCCATAGCCTCCCGGTTCCGTACAAGGATGAGCTGTTGCGCTTCGGCGAGCCGGACGCGTCGGGCGTGCAGCTGGTGGTCAGCGTCGAACATCTGGCGATCATCCTCGCCACTGCGCTGCTGTGCGCGATCCTGTTCCTGTTCTTCCGCTATACCCGTCTCGGCATCGCGATGCAGGCAGCGTCCCAGAACCAGCTCGCCGCGTTCTACATGGGCATCCCGGTGCGCCGCCTGAACGCGCTGGTCTGGGGCATCAGCGCCGGCGTGGCAGCGTGTGCGGGCATCCTGCTCGCGCCGGTCACCTTCGTTCACTCCAACATGGGATTCATCGGGATGAAAGCCTTCCCCGCCGCGGTGGTGGGCGGCTTCGGCAGCATTCCCGGCGCGATCGTCGGCGGTCTCGTGATCGGGCTGGTCGAGTCGTTTTCCGGCTTCTACCTGCCGGAGGGATTCAAGGACATTGCCGCTTACATCGTGGTGTTGCTGATGCTTACCGTGAAGCCGAACGGCCTGTTCGGCGACAGCCTGCGCAAGCGCGTTTGAGGAGCCGGGGCAAGATGCGTTTTCTTTTCAAGACCGATTACAACCAGGATATCCGGCTCGTCAAGCACAGCGGCATGGCGTTCTGGTACGGCCTGCTCGGCGTGCTGCTGCTGGCGGCGCCGCTGCTGCTGTCCGAATACTTTCTTTCGCAGCTGGTTTTCATCCTGATCTACGCGATGGTCGGCCTCGGGCTGATGCTGCTGTCCGGCTTCACCGGCCAGGTGTCGATCGGGCATGCCGCCTTCCTCGCGGTGGGCGCCTATACCGAAGCCTACCTGCAGAGCCGGGGCTGGCCGTTCGCCGCATCGCTGGCCGCGGCCGCCTTCCTGTCGGCGGTTGCCGGCGTCGTCGTCGGCCTGCCGGCGCTGCGCACCAAGGGCATGTACCTCGCGATCGCAACGCTCGCCTTCGGCTTCATCGTCGAGGAGGCGGTGGTGCGCGCCGAAAGCATCACCGGCGGCAACTCCGGCAAGCAGGTGGGCCGGATCGAGCTGTTCGGCTTTCCCCTCGACAGCGAGGAGCGCTTCTATTACCTGACGCTGGCGCTGACCGTCGGCGTCACGCTGCTCGTGCTGAACCTGCTGCGCAGCCCGACCGGCCGCGCGTTCGTCGCAGTGCGCGATTCGGAAATCTCGGCGCAGAGTATGGGCATTCATCTGGCCCGCTACAAGACGATCGCCTTCGCGCTCTCCGCGGCGATCGCCGGCGTGGCCGGTGCGGTGTACGCGCACAAGCTGCGTTTCATTTCGCCGGAACAGTTCACCTTCGTGCAGTCGATCGAGCTGCTGATGATGATCGTCATCGGCGGGCTCGGTTTCGTGCACGGCGCCTTCTTCGGCGCCGCATTCTGGGTCGTCGCGCAGCAGCTGATCGTGCTGGCCAAGGATTACCTGCCGCCGTGGATCGGCCAGCAGGCGGGTCTGCAACCGACAGTGTTCGGCGTGATCCTGATCGCCTTCGTGCTGTTCGAGCCGCTCGGGCTGTACGGGCGCTGGCTGAAGGTGCGGACCTACCTGGAACTGTTCCCGTTCTACCGGCGCGGCATGTTCCGGCGCCAGAAGTCGTACATGAAATCGGAGCGGCTGAAATGACGGCACCCCTGCTGCAGGCAAGCAACCTCACCGTGCGCTTCGGCGGCCTGACCGCGGTCAACAACGTCAGCTTTTCGGTGCAGGAAGGCGAGATCTTCACGCTGATCGGCCCCAACGGCGCCGGCAAGACCACCACCTTCAACCTGATCAGCGGGCTGTACCGTCCCACCAGCGGCAGCATCAGCTTCCGCGGCGAGACGCTGACCGGGCTGCCGCCGCACCGGATCGCGGAAAAAGGCATCGCGCGCACTTTCCAGAACATCGAACTGTTCGAGCACGCGACCGTTCTGCAGAACCTGCTGATCGGCAGGCACACGCAGCGGCGCACCGCGCTGTGGCAGGAACTGCTGTTCACCCCCGCCACGCGCCGCGCCGAGCTTGCGTTCCGGGCCGAAGTCGAGAAAGTCATCGATTTTCTCGACCTGCAGCATTACCGCGACAGCCTCGTCGCATCCCTGCCCTACGGCGTGCGCAAGGTGGTGGAACTGGCGCGCGCGCTGTGCATGCAGCCGAAGCTGCTGCTGCTGGACGAGCCGTCATCCGGGCTCAATACCGAAGAGACGGACGACATGGCGTTCTGGATCGAAGACATCCGCACCGATCTCGGCATCACCGTGATCATGGTCGAGCACGACATGTCGCTGGTCAGCCGCGTGTCCGACCGCGTGCTGGCGCTGAATTACGGCGAAGTGCTGGCGAGCGGGAAGTCGGCCGAGGTGCAGGCCGATCCGGCGGTCATCGAAGCCTACCTGGGAGGGGTTGCCGCATGAGCGACGCGATTCTCCAGCTGAACAACATCGAGAGCAGTTACGGCCCGGTGAAGGCGATCCGCGGCGTCAGCCTTGGCGTCAGGCGCGGCAGCATCGCCACCGTGCTCGGCTCCAACGGCGCCGGCAAGTCGACCATCCTGAAGACCATTTCCGGCATCATCGACCCGCAAAAGGGATCGATCCTGTTCGAGGGCGAGCCGATCCAGAAGAAGGATCCGGCGGAGATCGTGCGCCGCGGGATCGTCCATGTGCCGGAGGGGCGCGAGGTATTCCCGCTGCTGTCGGTCTACGACAACCTGCTGATGGGCAGCTTCACGCGCAGCGACCGGGATGCGGTGGCGCGCGACATCGAGGCGGCCTACGCCTATTTCCCTATCCTGAAGGAACGCGCGCGCCAGGAAGCCGGCCTGCTGTCGGGCGGACAGCAGCAGATGCTGGCGATCGCACGCGGCCTGATGGCGCAGCCGAAGGTGATGCTGCTCGACGAACCCAGCCTCGGGCTGTCGCCCAAGCTGACCCGGGAAATCTTCGAAATCATCCGCCGCATCAACGGCGAGCGCGGCACCACCATCCTGCTAGTGGAGCAGAACGCGCAGGTGGCGCTGCACTATGCCGATTACGGCTACGTGCTCGAGGTCGGACGCGTCGTGATGGAAGACCGGTGCGCGGTGTTGCGGGACAAGGATGACATCAAGGAATTCTATCTCGGCATCAAGGATGCGGGCGTGCGCGGCCAGCGCCGCTGGAAGCGCAAGAAAAACTGGCGTTAGGACGGCACCCATGAGCTTTTCCCAAGGCAAGGCGACCGGCGCTCCGGTCATCCCCGGCGACACCATTTCGCAGATGTTCTGGAACGCGGCGCAGCAGCGCGCCGACCGCGTCTGCCTGCGCCAGAAGGAATTCGGCATCTGGCAGAGCATGACCTTCGGCGAACTGGCGCAGGTGGTGCGCGAGGTGGGGCAAGGCCTGGTATCGCTCGGGCTGGAACCGGGCGAATGCGTGTCCATCCTGTCCAACACCAAGCGGGAATGGCTGTATGCGGATCTCGCGGTGCTGTGCGCCGGCGGCGTGTCGAACGGCATCTACCCGACCGATTCCGCCGCCCAGGTCGAATACCTGATGCAGGATTCCGGCTCGGTCTACCTGTTTGTGGAAGACGAGGAACAGCTCGACAAGGCGCTCGAGGTGAGGGACAAGCTGCCCGGCCTGCGCAAGATCATCGTGTTCGACATGGAGGGCTTGCGCGACCTGGACGACGACCAGGTGCTGAGCCTGGGCATGCTGCGCTCGCTCGGCCGCGCCTATGACGCGGCCGACCGGCTGCATCCGGAACAGTGGCTGGAACGGGTGCGGATGCGCCAGCCGTGCGACCTCGCCATCCTCATCTACACCTCCGGCACCACCGGCAAGCCGAAGGGGGCGATGCTGTCCCACCGCAACGTCATCACCGCGGTGCGCGGTTTCAAGGACGTGATCCCGCAGGACGACTCGGACGAGCGGATGTGCTTCCTGCCGCTGTGCCACGTCGCCGAACGGCTGGGCGGCGTGTATTACTCGCTGTATACCGGCGCGCGCCTGAATTTCGTGGAAAACCCGGAAACGATTCCCGAAAACGTGCGCGAAATCGCGCCGACGGTATTCCTGGCGGTGCCGCGCATCTGGGAGAAATTCTATTCCGGCGTGATGATCGCGCTGTCGGAAGCGACGCGGCTGGAAAAGTTTGCCTACCGTACCGCGATTGGCGTCGGGCGCAAGGCGGCGGTCTACCTGGAACGGGGCGAGCGGGTGCCGGCCGGGCTCGGCTTCCTGTTCCTGCTGGCCCGCGTGCTGGTACTGAACAATGTGCGCAAGCTGATCGGCATCCACCGCTGCCGGCACATCACTACCGGCGCGGCGCCGATCTCGCCCGACCTGGTGCGCTGGTACCTGTCGCTCGGCGTGCCGATGCTGGAAGTCTGGGGCATGACCGAGACCTCCGGCGGCGGCACCGCGACACCGATGTCGCGCATCAAGCCTGGCATGATCGGCAGGCCGGCGCCGTTCAACGAGGTCCGCGTCGATCCCGCCACCAATGAAATCCTGGTCCGCGGCGACAACGTGTTCATGGGTTACCTGAACCAGCCGGACAAGACCGCCGAGACGATCGACGCCGACGGCTGGCTGCACACCGGCGACGTCGGCCGGGTCGACGACGACGGCTTCCTGAAGATCACCGACCGGATGAAGGACATCATCATCACCGCCGGCGGCAAGAACATCACGCCGTCGGAACTGGAAAACGAGCTCAAGTTCTCGCCCTATATCACCGACGCGGTGGTCATCGGCGACAAGCGCCCTTACCTGGTCTGCCTGATCATGATCGACCAGGACAACGTCGAAAAATACGCGCAGGACCACGACATCCCGTTCTCGAACTACGCCAGCCTGTGCCGCGCGCCGGAAATCCAGGCGCTGATCGGCGCCGAGCTGCAGAAGGTCAACCAGAAATTCGCGCGCGTCGAACAGATCAAGAAATTCCGCCTGATTGAGCAAAAGCTCGGCGCCGAGGACGAAGAGCTCACGCCGACCATGAAGCTCAAGCGCAATTTCGTCAACAAGAAATACGCGTCACTCATCGACAGCATGTACCAGGAAGCCTGACGCCGGCGCCGGCCGGAGCAAGCTTCAACCGATCCATCGTCCCACCTTTCAGAAGGAGGCAACATGAAACAGACAGCACGCCACATCCTTGCGCCGATCGCACTGCTCGGCCTGCTTGCCGCCGGCGCCCCGGCACAGGCACAGAACCAGGGCGTGACGAAAAATGAAATCGTGCTCGGCACGATCCAGGACCTGTCCGGCCCGATCGCCGGCTTCGGCAAGCAGGCGCGCAACGGCATCCAGATGCGGGTCGAGGAAATCAACGAGGCCGGCGGCATCCACGGCCGCAAGCTGAAGCTGGTGGTCGAGGACAGCGGCTACGATCCGAAGAAGGGCTTGCTGGCGACGCAGAAGATGGTGCAGCAGGACAAGATCTTCGCGATGATCGGCACCATCGGCACCGGCGTCGTGATGGCGTCGCTGCCGACGCTGCTGGAAAAAAATGTCCCGAACCTGTTTCCGCTGACCGCGGCGCGTGAAGTGTACGATCCGGTGCACAAGCTCAAGTATTCGTTCGCGGCGCCCTACTTCGACCAGGCCAGGAGCGGCGTGAAGTTCATGCAGAAGGAGCGCGGCGCGAAGAAATTCTGCGTGATCTACCAGGATGACGACTTCGGCCTCGAGGTGCTGCGCGGCGCGGAGGCGGGCCTGAAGGACATCGGCATGAGCTTCGCGGAAAAGACCAGCTACAAGCGCGGCGCCACCGACTTCTCGTCGCAGGTGGCCAAGATGCGCGGATCGGGTTGCGACACGGTGGTCATGGGCACCGTGATCCGGGAGACGATCGGCACCATCGCCGAAGCGCGCAAGACCGGCTGGAGTCCGAACTTCATCGGCACCAGCGCCTCCTACACCGAACTGATCCACAAGCTCGGCGGCAAGGCGATGGATGGCTTCTACTCCGCCTTCCAGGTCGCCGTGCCCTACCTGGACGACCCGTCCAGGAACGTGCGCGACTGGGGCACCAAGTACAAGTCGAAATTCAACGAAGATCCGAGCGTGTTTTCCGCCTACGGCTACTCGATGGTCAACCTGTTCGCGATGGCCGCCGAAAAGGCCGGCCCGAACCTGAATGTCGACAGCTTCGTCGATGCGCTCGAAAAAACCACCTACAGCCGCGACATGTTCGGCAGCCCGGAATACAAGTTCACCAAGACGAACCACCTGGGCAACGCCAAGTCGCGCATCGGCCAGATCCAGAACGGCAGGTGGGTCGCGGTAACCGACTACCTGGATTACTGACGCGTAGCCAACGTCACTTCAGCCCGCCTTGCGCGGGCTTTTTTTCGTCTTGCGCCAATGTGGTCGATTGCTTGTTTAAAAAAGGGCCTAGCCTGCGCAGGAATTGACAAAGCATTAATTGAAGTGTGTATAAGTGCGTATGTCGTTGTTCTATAGCAGCAACGAGAAGCGATGGCGGCCAAAAATCCTGCCAGGTAAGGATTTATGAGACAGTGCAAGCCTTTTTTCTGTTAAATCCTAGCAGAAAGGGATTTATACGCTCTTTGTTTCGCTTTTCCTGTATATTCCTATCATCATAGGAGTAATCATGAAGCGTGTTGTCAAGATCCCATTTCCAACTGATCCTCTAGTCGCAGGCCCCGAGACCTTGGGGAAAGCCGTGCGCTCCAGCCGTACGGAACAGGGTCTCACGATCGAAGAAGCGGCAATGACGATCGGTGTTGCCAAGCAAACACTTTCTGACATCGAAGCCGGCAAGTCCACCGTCAGCTTGGGAATTGTGCTCAAGGTCGCAACGGAACTCGGGGTAAGCCTGTTCGTGGCGCCGGCCCGCGAGCGGGAACGCATTCAAAGCCTTATTTGCGGGATGAGTAAATGACAAAGTTGGATGTTTTTCTTGATCGGCAGATGGCCGGGGTGTTGGAGCACAATCCCGCAGAAAACCGCTTTGCCTTTTCGTATTCTCCGCAATGGCTGAATAACCTGCAGCGCTATCCCCTTAGTCCTCACCTTCCTCTGGTGCCGGACTTAGATCAAACTCCGGAAGCGCATAGCGCCGCAGTACGCCATTTCTTCGAGAACCTCCTGCCCGAGGGACGGGCACTCGATGAGGCGGCTGCGGCAAGCAAGGTTTCCAAGTCCAACCTGGTGGGCCTGATGATTGCTCTTGGGCGCGAGACGGCAGGCGCGCTCGCACTACATCTATCACGCGGTGACGATACTGGAACTGCCGCTAATCGCAGTTTGCTGCATGCAAGGGCCGAGCGCCGCCAGCTCTCCAAGGGAGAACTATCCGACCGTATCAAAGCGCGACCTTACGAGCCCTTTTCCGTCTGGGACGGCAAAGTTCGCCTGTCGATTGCGGGTTATCAGGACAAAGTAGCGGTATTCAAGGAGTCTGGCGAATGGTTTCTTGTCGAAGGCAACGAATTTGCATCCACCACGATCCTTAAGCCGGAACCGCTAAACTCAAACCTTGCAGGGCTAACCAGCAATGAGTTTTTTTGTATGCGGCTGGCGAAGAATATCGGGTTGCCGATCGCGACTGTTCGCCTGACTCACGTACCCGAACCGGTGCTCGAGGTGGATCGTTTCGACCGAGCGGTGGAAGGCGACATGGTACGCCGGCTGCATGTCATCGACGGGTGCCAGGCACTCGGATATCCGCCAACGCTCAAATACGAACGTCCGTATGGAGACAACCCGCATGTCAAGGACATCCGGGATGGCGTCTCCCTTCCACAGTTGTTCGACATGTTGCGAAACTGCCCCAATCCAGCCGCGCAACGTCTGCAGTTGCTGCGATGGACTATCTTGCAGGTCCTGATCGGCAACACCGATGCGCACGCAAAGAATTTGTCGTTCTTCAATGATGGCGACGGCATTCGGCTCACGCCAGCCTATGATCTCGTAAGCATCTTGGCGTTCGCTGACGAAAAAATCGAAGGCTCCTTTGCAATGGCGATTGGAGACGCATTTACCGAGGCCGAGCTTACCCCTTATGAGTGGGCGCACTTCGCACATCTGTGCGGACTGCGGCCACAATTGATTTCCCGCGAGATGGGGAAGATTTCCACGGGACTGCTACAGGCGCTACCCCGCACACAGCGGGAAGTCATCCTGGAGAGAGCGGATGCAAGCATGGTTGAACGTGTTTGCGCGACAGTGACTCGCCTGGCAGAACGGCACTTGTCGATTGCATCAGAAATCACATCAGTCGATCCAGTCCTTTTCGTATAACGTCCGGCGCAAAAACAATCTCGCGTCGGCATTATCGCGATCAGCTCCTGCCAGGCGGGCCCCAATAGTGCGTTCGAAAACAGCCTGGACTCGGTTCAACCACACTGTCCGGATGCTGAGGCTGGAGACATCCGAAGCGACAGTGCGAGGAATATTTCACTCGCCCGGATGTCGGACACCGCTAGTCGCCTTGCGTCAGCTTGCGGTACGCATTCAGATGCCGCAGCGCGCCGGCCAGATGCCCGCATTCCTGGTGCAGCCGCGCGAGATTGAAATGCGCGTCGGCGAAACCGGGATCGCACTCCAATGCCCGCTCGTAGGACGCCATCGCTTCGCGCGCACGGCGCAAGTCTTCCTGCGCGATCGCCAGGTTGAAGTGAATCAGGCTGCTGGCGCCGCAGTGCGCGACGCCCTCCTGCAGCGCGATGCACGCCTCGAGTGCCTGCCCGTTCGCGAGCAGCAGATGGCCCAGGTTGACATAGGCATTCTCGAAAGCCGGATCGATCGTGATCGCTTCGCGGTAGCACCTCGCTGCGCCCACCGGATCGCGCGCTTCGAGATGCTGCGCCTGCCGGTACCAGTCCTGCGCCGTCGCCGGCGCGCCGCGGCCGCGGGTAAAGGGTGAAAGCGACGCGCCGCCGCCGGCGTCGGTGAAGTCGATCAGCAGCTGTCCGCTCGCGCTGCGGAGCCGCCCCCCGTCGCGCACCGCGAGCTCCTTGCCAACCGCCGCGACCCGTGCGGCGGCGAACGCGGCCGCCGGCAGCTCGCGCTGCAACTGCTGCAGGAAACGGGCGGTCTTCTTCGGCGGAATCCCGCTTTGAAACAGGTCTTGCGCCATGCGCATCAGCACCACGTCGCGGAAGGCGAACCGGTATTCCCGGCGCGCGCCGCGCTGCGGCCGCACAAAGCCCGCCTTCACCAGCTCGGAAACCACGCGTCGCCGCACGCCGTATTTCTCCTCGACGTCGGCAATGGTCAATCCGGTCATTTACCGGTTTTTCGCGCCGCTTTCTTCGCCGGCGCGGGCTTTGGAGTGTCGCCGGCCTTCTTTGCGCTCTTGCGGGCCGCGGTCTTTGCCGGCGCCGCCGTCTTGGGCGCTTTCCCGGAAAGGCTGGCCCGCAGCGCCTCCATCAGGTCGATCACCTGCGCGGAAGCGCCCGGTTCGGGTTCCTCGGTCAGCGTGATTTCCTGACCTTCGATCTTCTGTTCGATCGCCGCTTCCAGCCGATACTTGAAATCGTTGCGGTACTGGCCGGGATCGAAGTCGGTGGCGATCTGGTCGACCAGCATCATCGCCAGGTCCAGTTCCTTGTCGGAAACGGCGCCCTGCGGCAGGTTCAGGTCCTTGAAGGAACGCACCTCTTCCGCGTAGAGCAGCTGCTGCAGCACCAGCCCGCCCTCAAGCGAAGGCCGCACCTGCACCGTGTACGATTTGCCCTTCCATGTCCAGCGCGCCAGCGCCGCCCGGCCGGTGCGGCGCATCGCTTCCAGCAGCAGCAGGTAGGGCTTGTCGCCGCGCTTGTCCGGCGCCAGGTAATACGCCTTCTCGTAATAGACCGGGTCGACCGAGCCGGCGGGCACGAAGCCGACGATGTCGATCATATGGGTGCCCGTCTCTTCCAGCTCCTTCAGTTCTTCCGGCGCGAAAATCACGTACTGGCCCGGCGCGAACTCATAGCCCTTGACCAGATCCTTGCGCTCGACGACCACCTCTTCCTTGATGCAGACGAGCTGCTGCTTGATGCGCGAGCCGCAAGCCTTGTGGATCATGTTGAAGTGGATGCTCTCCTTCGCTTCGGTGGCGGCGTACACCTTCACCGGGATGGATACGAGACCGAACGACAGCGTCAGGTCCGCGATTGAACGTGGCATGCTTGTCTCCCCTGGGTCCTGTATTGCAGGAACTGTTTTCTCTTGTGCAAGGAAATAGCTTGCACCGGGTGCGCCGGGCGGGTGTTGTGCAAGCGCAAGCACGCATGCGGTCGGCGGGGAATTTCGGGGCGGGAACGCGCTGCTGCGGATGCTCAACCGGGCAGGATCGGCGGGAAATCCGCGGCGTCCGGCGCGATCTCGTCCCGCATCCGATAGAACACCGGATGGCGCAACTTGCCGTCGCGCGTGATTTCGCGAAACCTGATCTCGGCCACCAGCAACGGCGCGATCCAGTGCGCGCCGTCGATGCGCTCCAGCGGCGGTGCGTCAGGCACGGTTCGCACCAGCGGCAGCAGTGACCTGCCGAGCTTGCCCAGGCCGCTTACCTGTGCGGCATACTTCAGCCGCCCGCGGCGGCGGTAACCGACCAGCAGGGATTCGACCACGGAGGTGCCGGTGTATCCCACGATCAGCAGGTCGGCGCGCTTGAATGCGAGGATCTTGAGCCAGTCTCCGGAGCGAATGCCGGGCTGGTAGAGCGAGCTCTTGCGTTTCGCAATGATGCCTTCCATCCCCATGTCGGCGGCGGCGGAAAACAGGGCCAGGCCGTCGTCATCCGCATGCACGAGCTGGATGTGCTCCGAGGGCCGGAGCACGCCATGCATGACCTCCCTGCGGGTCGACAGCGGCAGCGTGCGGGTGTTGATGCCATCGGCGTGCAGCACATCGAAGCCGTAGTACACCAGCGCGCCGCCGCGCGCCCGCCGGCTCCTGCTGCGCGTCTGAAGCGCCGAGAACGACGGCTTGCCGCCGGCGTCGAAGGCGACCAGCTCGCCGTCGATCACCAGCGAGCGCGCCGGCTGCGCCGCCAGCTCCGCGGCCAGCTGCGGGAAGGCGCCGGCGAGGTCGAGCGAGCCGCGCGTCATCAGGCGCACCCCGCCATCCCGTATCCAGGCGACTATGCGGTAGCCGTCCAGTTTCGGCTCGAACGTCCAGTCGTCCTGCGTGAAAGGCCCTGCCCCCTGACTGGCAAGCATCGGCGGGAGGGCAGCCGGCAGCGCTTCGGGAGAGCCCGGCCACGGACACGGTGTCGAGGACATGTCCCAGCGTAACCGCTAGTCGATATTCCCTTCCCGACATGAATCAAACCTGGTGATACCGGAAGTTGGTCTGGCGGCCAAGGAAACTTATGCACCGAATCTGTGGATAAGCCTGCGGATAAGATACAGGTATTTCTGCAACCACATGATTTAAAAGAAGAAACTTGAGTTGCGAAAAATCAAGGCATGAATGAAGCCCGCGGCACCGCTGCCATTTCGGCTGATTAAAGAATGGCCCGGGGCCACTCGCGGCCCCTTCGGCGCAATCACGACGATATTAATTGAGATAGCGCGAATACCGGTTGGCGCTATCCCGCTCTAACTCACCACGTACGCGGCAGAGCCTGTTGCGATCAGGACTCCGGCCTCGTTTTCCAGCGTCATCTGCACCGACGCGATGCGCCCGCCCAGACGGACAAGGCGTGCGGTTGCCGTGAACGTCTTGCCTATCCCCTGCTGCAGGAAGTCGGTGCGCAGGTCGATCGTGCCGACCCGCGCGAAGCGGTGGCCGATCTGCTCCGTGGTTTCACCGGCGTATTTTTCGGCGATGCCGACCATGACCGCGAGCCCGGCGGTGGTGTCGAGCGTTGTCGTGATCACGCCCCCGTGCAGGCGGCCATGCAGGTAATGCCCGATCAGTTCCGGACGCATGTCGAAGGCCATGCGCGGCGCTGCGGGATCAAGGGACACCACGCGCAGGCCGACGACTTCGTTGAAACGCAATTGACGCTCGAACAGCTCGCGCAACATGGCTTCGAGGCGGGCCTGTTCGGCCGGCGAGCGCCGGGGGGCAGAGGATGAGGCGGTCATGGCATTGGCGGCAACGGCAAGTCGGCGGGAATTCATCGTTCTTCAACCAGAATGAGATTCTAACCGACAACAATTGCCACCTGTCCGACGTGTTGAAGACGGCAGCGCGACAACCGACCGGCGCCCGTCCGCACTCGTCCGCACGCTGGCCGAAGGCCCGGCGTCAGTTCCGCGGCCGCTGCCGGTGAAACACCAGCGGGCTGTATGGCACCGCCGACGGTGGCGGCGAGTTCAGGATGCCCGGCTTCATCGCGCCCACCACATGCATCTCGCAGGCCTTGCAGTCGAAGCGCAGCGTGTAGCGTTCGCTGCCGCTTGCAAGCGTCATCGGGTCGGCGCGCACCTGGCCCTGCACCCCCTGCACGCCCTTGGCTTGCTTGGGGCAAAGATTGAACGAGAAGCGCAGGCAGTGCTTGGTGATCATCAGCGACACCTCGCCGGCTTCCTGGTGCGCCTCGTACGCTGCGTCGATCAGCGCCACGCCATGCTTTTGATAAAAGGCGCGCGCCTTTTCGTTGTAGACGTTGGCCAGGTAGCTCAGCTGCGTTTCCGGATAAACCGGGCATGGTTCGGCCGGCGCCTTGCGCGGCGGGCGCTGCCATGCGGCCAGGCGCGCCGCCTCGTGCGCGGCGATCGCGTCGCGGCGCAGTGCATTGATTGCCGCCGCCGGCACGAACCAGGGCTGCGACAGCCGCAGATCCACCTGCCCTGCCTCGAACATCGTGTTGCCGAGTTTGCCAAGGCTGGTGCGCAGCGCGGCTTCGGCCTGCGCTGCCTGCTGCGCGGGCTGCAGCGCGATCGCCGCGTGGCTCGCGCTGGTGATGCCGTCTTCGTCGCGTATGGACAGGCGCAGCCCGCCGGGTTGCTCGCTCAATTCCATCTGCACGCGCACCTTGCGTTCCGCCGACTTCTTGTTCAGCGCTGCCTCCCACTGGTGGTCGCGGTTGCGGTGGATCACGGTGCCGGCCTTCAGGCCCGTCAATGCATGCATGGGTTCGTTGGGAAACACGCGCCAGCGCTGGCGGCCGCCGTCTTCGCCCAGCTTCTCCACACGGTTGGCAAGGATGCCGACCGTATCGCGCTTGTGCATGTAGTTCAGGCCGTCGCCATTTGCCAGCGCTTCGTCGCACACGAGATCGAAATGGTCCGGGCCGAGGCGGCTGACCTCGCCCAGCTGCACGCCCAGGTATTTCGGCGAATCGAAGGCGCCGATGTCCGGCTGGCGGCCCTGCGCGAAATAGTCGGTGTGGCCTCGGTGAAAGTTCTTGTCCACGTCGGGCGTGAACAATACGCGGGTGCGTCCGCTCGAGGCGCGCACCAGCCCGCTCCGCCGCTCCATGATGTCGTCGAGCAGCAGGCGGTAGTGGGCGGTGATGTTCTTCACATAGCCCATGTCCTTGTAGCGCCCCTCGATCTTGAACGAGCGGATGCCGGCGTCGATCAGCGCTTCCAGGTTGCGGCTCTGGTCGTTGTCCTTCATCGACAGCAGGTGCTTTTCATACGCGACCACCCGGCCCTGTCCGTCGGTCAGCGTGTACGGCAGGCGGCAGGCCTGCGAGCAATCCCCGCGGTTGGCGCTGCGCCCGGTGTCGGCGTGCGAAATGTAGCACTGGCCGGAAAACGCCACGCACAGCGCGCCATGGATGAAATACTCGAGCGGCGTGTCGACCGACTCGCGGATCCTGCGTATCTGTTCCAGGCTCAGCTCGCGCGCCAGCACCAGCTGGGAAAAACCGACCGCGCCGAGGAAGCGCGCCTTGTCCACCGTGCGGATGTCGCATTGCGTGCTGGCATGCAGCTGGATCGGCGGCAGGTCCATCTCGAGCAGGCCCATGTCCTGCACGATGAGCGCATCCACGCCGGCATCGTACAGCTGCCAGATCTGCTTGCGCGCCGTTTCCAGTTCGGCATCATGCAGAATAGTGTTCAGCGTCACAAAGATGCGGGCGTGGTAACGGTGCGCGAATTCGACCAGGCCGGCGATGTCTTGCAGCGGATTGCTCGCGTTGTGGCGCGCGCCAAACGCGGGGCCACCGATATAGACCGCATCGGCCCCGTGCAGGATGGCTTCGCGGCCGATCTCGGCATTCTTGGCGGGCGACAATAATTCAATCTGGTGGTCAAGCAAGGACATGGCGGGATCCTGACAGGCGTAACCCGAAATTATAATCCGCCCGCCTGCGGCGCATCCGCCGACTTCGACGGATGGCGGGGGCAAATGTATCGGCTGTTGCCCGCCTGCAGGAACAAAAACGGAATCGCGCGGCCGGGATGGAAAATCCTGCAACATCCCCCTGCGGGAGACGGAGCGCGGCCATCGGCAAAGCATGCGTTCCGGCGGATCTTTTTCTATGCGGGGATTGTCAGGATCTTAAGCAGCCCGGCAGCGTGCCGGGCAATCCGGGAGATTTCTAGAACGTAGATCATCGGAAAACCGCCGCTTGCCGGCAAGCTCCAGCCGCGAGGACAGCATGGAAGTGAAAGAATCGCCTTCGCTCGAAATCGATGACGATCCGAAGCAGCAGCAGCGGGAATGGATCATGCAGCGCATCGCCTTGATGGCGCTGACCGCATTGCTGATCGCGGTCGCGCTTGGGTTGTTCGGGCGCGGCGGGCCGCTGAGCAGCATGACCGCGATATCGGACGATGGCGCGCTGCAGCTCGAATACGAACGGTTTGTCCGGCACCACTCTCCCGATACGCTGCAGCTGACGGTCAAGGCGCAGTCGGACGCGGTGCGGCTGCAGATGGACAGCGAGTACGCGAAACATGTCCAGATCGAGCGGATCACGCCGGATCCGGCACGGGAAATCGGCGAAGACGGCGCCGTGGTTTACGTTTTCAACACCCACCGCAAGGCGACTGTCAGCGTCAGCTTCCATTTTTCTCCGCAAAAGTACGGCAGGCTGGAAGGATGGATCGCGCTGGCCGGCTCGCCTCGCCTGCATTTCAGCCATTTCGTCTATCCGTAGCGAGGGAAAAACATGGAGCTCATTCTGCGCACGGCCGGTATCTACCTGTTCCTGCTCGTACTCTTCCGCCTGCTCGGGAAGCGTTCGCTGTCGGAGCTGTCCGCCTTCGATTTCATACTCTTCCTGATCATCAGCGAGGCGATCCAGAACGCGCTGGTCGACGATGACAAATCGCTGGTCATGGGCCTGACCGTGATCCTCACCTTCCTCCTGCTCGACCTGGGGTTGTCCGCGCTGAAAGCGCGGTTCAATGCATTCGAAAAGTTCGCCGAGGGTGTTCCGCTGCTCCTGGTCGACCATGGCAAGGTGATTGAACAGAACATGAAGAAGTCGCGCGTCACCTACAGCGACATTCTGCAGACCGCCCGCGAAAGCCAGGGCCTGGAGCGGATGAGCCAGGTGAAGTACGCGGTGCTGGAGACGTCCGGTGCCATTTCCATCATCCCGCAGGAGCCGGATGCCGAGGAAGCGCTGGATTCCAGGATCCGGGTTCTCGACCAGAAGCTCGACAGCGTTCTGGCGCGCCTGCCGGCCACCGACCGCACGGCCGCCCGTTAGCCGCGGCCGTTGCCGCCAACCATCGTCGTGGAAATGCTTGTGTTCATCGGTATCCAGGCGTCGGGCAAGACCAGCTTTTACCTGCAACGCTTCTTCGATACCCACGTACGCATCAGCATGGATCTGCTGAAAACGCGCCATCGCGAGTCGCTGTTCATCCGGGCCTGCCTGGCAAGCGGCCAGCGCTGCGTCATCGACAACACCAACCCGACGGTCGAGGAGCGCGCACTTTACATCGGCATGGCGAAACAGTCCGGCTTCCGTGTCGCCGGATACTTCTTCGAACCGGATCCGTCCGCCTGCGCGGAGCGCAATCAGCGCCGCCCGGAAAAACAGCGCGTGCCGCCGGCCGGCTTGTTCGGCACGCTCAAGCGCCTGCAACGGCCGCGCCGGGACGAGGGCTTCGACGAACTCTTCCTGGTGAAGGCAGCGAACGGCATGTTTGACGTTGCCCAGCTTCCCTGACAACACCGGCTTGCCGCTACAGCCTTATCCCCGGCGCCGCCGGCCGCTGGTTGCGCGCGGCGATCAACCGGATTTCGTAGGACTGCATCTCGTTTCCGAGCGCGCCCATATCCAGTCCGGCCTGTTCAATTTTCGGAAACAGCTGCCGCTCTTCTTCCTCCACATGCCTGGAGACCGCTTCCTGCAGCTGGCGAAACAAGGGCTCCGCCTGCTGGCCGTCTTCATCCATCAGCTTGAGCGCATCGATCAGCTGCCGCGCGCGGGCATGTTCCTCTTCGCAATGCGAGACCAGTGATGGATCGGCCTCGCGCACGCGCGGATAAAAGACATTCTCTTCGAGCTCGGCATGCATCTCCAGCAGGGCAAGAAGGTGTCCGCCCAGGTCTTTCCTTTCGCCGGCGTCGCTGGTCTGGAAGTAGCGGTCGAACAGCTGCCGCACCAGATCGTGGTCCGTCTTCAGCGCCTCGAGCGGCCGGTCGGACGGGAACTCGCCGCGTCCGCGCAGTTGGGATTCGATGTCCACGGATTTCTCCTCGTGATGTGTTGTTCCTCCCTGACGCGCTGCGGCGCGGGTTTACGCCGGCGGCAGCCCGTCCTGGTTCAGGTCCTGTCCGCTCACGCCGAAGTTGCGGCGCGGATCGCCGGTGTTGCCGCTGGCGCCACCGGTATTGGCGCCGTCCGCAGCCGTGCGTGGATCGCCGGAAGCCCCGGCGGCGACGCCGTAGCCGAGGCTGCCGCCGGTATCGCCGGCATGCGGCACGTCGGTGCCGGCGTCACGCGGAGTCCCGGCCGCCGCTTCAGCCGACACCGCGCCACTGCGGCCCGCGGCCTCTTCCACCGGCGCCTGCGGCCGGCCCGGCTGCGACGGGGACGACACCATTTCCACCACCTGCTCCACATCCTCCTTCTGTGCGCCGGCCGGCGTCCGGGTCGCCACGTCGCCCAGGGATACAATGCCGACCAGCCTGTGCTGGTCGTCATGGGTCACCACCGGGACACGGCGGATCTGGCTGTCCGCCATCTGGATCATCACGTCGTCCAGCGACTGGTCCTCGAAGCACCAGCGCACGTCGGTGCTCATCACTTCATCGACATGCGCTTCCTGCGGCGAGCGTCCGGCCGCGGTCGCGCGGATCGTGATATCGCGGTCGGTGACCATGCCCACCAGCCGGCCGTCGTCGCAAACCGGGAGCGCGCCGACATTGAGCTCATCCATCAACTGGGCTGCGCGCTGCAGGTTTTCCTGTGGCGCCACGAATCTGACATCGCGTGTCATGAGTTCTGAAATCATCTGCATTTTTCCATCCTTTCGTGAGATGCCGGAACAGGCCGGCCTTCCGCCCGCGAGCGGAGATAAGCAATCGGTGAATATGCAGTGTAGTCGGGCGGTTAACGAGCGCCAGTCCGGGATGGCAATCCGCAGAAAGAATCGGCGGCGGGACAAGCGGCGAGCGATTCATCTTCCAGGTCTTTCGCTGTCATAGACCAGCCGCGGATAGAGCCTTTTCGGGTCGCGGGCACGCAGCGTCGAACCCGTGTCCGCGCTCGCCGCAGGCAGGGCAAGGTCCTCTTGCCGGTATTCCCTGACCGCCGCCGACGCGCTTTCAAAACCCTGGCGGATCAGCCGGTCGATGTATTGCGGCGAGTAATCGAAATCCCTTGAGATGTGCTCGTAACGAAACGGCGCCCGGCCGACATGCATCAGCTCGACGCGCACATGCCGTTGCGCCCGCATCTTGCGGTATTCCTGCCGGACAGCGGCGGCCAGCGGCGTATCCCCTTCCTTTTCGGCGGCGCTGCGCAATCGCGCCAGCGTGTCGATGAATTCATTGGTCGCCTCCACGCCGCGCCGATCGTATTCCAGTTTGCCGCCAAGCAGTATGTTCAGGAAACGGTAGTGTGACTGCAGCGTGCTGGCCGGCAAACTTTTTGTGCGCGGGTTGAACATGTCGACCACGATGACCAGCAGGTCGTCCGGCTCATCGCCAGGAGGCGTTCCGGTCCGCAGCGCCGCGAGCACTTCCGGAAGCAGGGTGTTGCTGCGCATTTCGCCATCCCAGCAGGCGCGTCCGTCGATCACGACCGGCGAAAACAGCAGCGGGATCGCGATGCTCGCGGCAAGCATATGCGGGGTAACCGGCCGCGCCGCGCTGGACTCGAGCACCGCCCTTCCGCTTTCCACATCCGTCAGTTGCACATACAGGACGGGCGCGGTTTCCCGGTAGCTGCCAACCAGTTCCGCCATCGTGCGCACCGCGCTGTCCGTGCGGTACAGCGGCATGTAAAAGCGCAGCATGCCGGCGGCCGGGTGCCAGTGCGGGTACACCGGGGAAAAGAGCGCGCGGTTGCCGAGCAGCAGGCCGGTGAGCAGGCCGTTCCACGCCCGCCAGTACTCCCCGGGCAGCGGAAAGAACGATACCGGCGGCGTCGCAAGCCGGGCGCGCCAGAATTCCCGCAGCATCCCGGTGCCACTATCCGGCGCCTGCCAGTGGCGCGCGATCAGTGCGGCATTCAGCGCCCCGATCGAAGCACCTGCGACCGCGGTCAATTCGTAGCCGCTTTCACGGATGAAAGGAGCAAGCGCCTGCCATGCGCCGCATTGGAACGCCCCCAGTGCGCCCCCGCCTTGCAACAGCAATACCACTTTTTTCGCCACGGCAGATCCTCGGCTCGCCGGAAACCGGCACCTAAACGGAGCGCCGTACCAGCATGTCGCGGATCTTGCTGATCGCCCGCGCCGGATTCAAGCCCTTCGGACAGACATCGGCGCAGTTCATGATGGTGCGGCAGCGGAACAGGCGGTACGGATCCTCGAGGTTATCGAGACGCTCGTTGGTGGCGAGGTCGCGGCTGTCGGCAATGAAACGGTAGGCCTGCAGCAGGCCGGCCGGGCCCACGAACTTGTCCGGGTTCCACCAGTAGCTCGGGCAAGCGGTCGAGCAGCAGGCGCACAGGATGCACTCGTAGACGCCGTCGAGTTCCTCGCGCTCCGCCGGCGTTTGCAAACGTTCCTTTTCCGGCGGAATCGTGTCGTTGATCAGGTAGGGCTTGATCGAATGGTATTGCTTCCAGAACAGCGTCAGGTCGACCACCAGGTCGCGCACCACCGGCAGGCCGGGCAGCGGACGCAACACGATCGGCTGGGTCACTTCCTTGATGTTCGTGGTGCATGCCAGGCCGTTCTTGCCATTGATATTCATCGCATCCGAGCCGCATACGCCTTCCCGGCAGGAGCGCCGGAAAGAGAGGCTGTCGTCGTAATCGCTCTTGATGCGCACCAGCACGTCAAGCAGCATCTTGTCATCATGCCCGAGCGGGATGCGTATGTCCTGCATTTGCGGGCCGGCATCGGTATCCGGATCGTAGCGATAAATCTTCAGTTCGACGTTACGAGTGCTGGACATGGATTTCCTCCAGGCGCTGCGCCACAGCAAGGGGGCTGCCGCAGCGAAAGGCCGGCATTTTAAGGAGCCGGCAGGCGTTTGCGTTGGCGGCAGCCGCAAGGGTCAGGCGCCGCCTTCCCTGCGGTCCTGCACATCGGGCGCCTTTTTCTCTGCCGGCTGCGAGCTGGCGGGCACGTCGCCTTCTCCGGGCGGCTTGCCGAGGCCGGCGCCGCCCGCGCTATCGTCGAGCGGCTGGCCGGCGCGCGCGCCGCCGGGCGCACCCGGCTGCTCCGCCGGCGGCACGCCCTGCCCTTGCTTCCTGTTGTCGTTTCCGGATTGTCCTGGTTGCATGCTGCTACCCGTGATGTTGTCGTGACGGTTACTGCTGCGCGCCGGGCTGGCTGCCTTGCGCCTGCGCATGCACCAGGTTGGCTTCGAACGCTTGCATCTGCAGGCCAATCTGCGTCATGTCCATGGACGCCTGTTCCAGCTTGGGAAAGAATTCATCTTCCTCTTCCTGGATGTGGTGCAGGGTCATGTCGAGCAGCTGGCCCATCATCTGCTCCGCCTGCGGGTCGTCCATCGGCATGCTCTGCAGCGATTGCAGCAGGTCATCCGTTTTCTGGTGTTCCTGTTCGAAATGGCCGACCATCGACGCATCGATGTCGCGCACCGCCGGATAGAACACGCTTTCTTCCAGCCGGGAATGCGTTTCCAGCATCTGGAGAATCTTGGTCGCCGCTTCCTTCCTGGCATCCATGCTCTGGCTGTTGCGGTACGCTTCGGCGAGCTTGCGCACCATGCTGTGGTCTCTCAACAGCGCTTCCACCGGCCGGTCGACGGGAAAGGCGCCACGGTTTTCGTGCATATCGGCATCCATCATGGACTCCATTCTTGAGGGCTTCGAAAGATGCATGGCGGGTGAACGCGCGGGGAAAGACCCGGCGCGCGGTGCGCAACCATACAAGGATGGCATGTTCGATGAAGCGCCCCGGGTGAAGTTCAAAAAGAACAAGCGCAAACCGTGCGGCGCCGCCGCCGGCGGATCACTTCGAAACGTCGAACGCGGCACCGGTCGCGAAGAAGTTGCCGCCCGCAATGTAGTGGATGCTATGCCGGCCCCCTTGGTCCGGGTTCCAGTGCCCGTTGCTGAATGCGTCCGGGTCGGCCCATGCCGCGACAACCTCCGCGAGAAACAGGTCGTACGCCTGTTGCACATGCGGCTCGTGAATCACCCTGCACTCCAGCCACGCGACGCAGCCTTCGAGCAAGGGAGCGCGGATTTTTTCGCCGGGAACGGCAACCAGTCCGTGCGCGCGGAACTTGTCGATCTCGCGTCCCGACGCCGACCCCACGGCGAGCGTCAGGCGCGCCAGGTCGCGGGATGGGACGTTCAGCGCGAATTCGCCGGAATCCTCGACCAATTGGCGCGTGAGGGTGTTGCGGTCGATGACCACGGCGACCTTGGGCGGTGAAAAATCAAGCGGCATCGACCAGGCGGCGGCCATCACATTGATGGTTCCACCATGGGCGCTCGTCACCAGGACGGTCGGCCCGTGATTCAGGAGGCGATAGGACTTGCTGAGTTCGACAGGAAGACGGATAGGCATGGATTCGACTCGAGGAAAACCGGCTGGTATGGCACCGGCCGCAGACGCATTCCGCCCATTATGAACGTGCCGGCGCTTCCCCGCCCGGAATCCCCGGTTTCGCGCAGCGCCGGAAAGGAGGTAGAGTGCCTGATGCGTAACGGCGTCGCGCACGCTCCGCAAGCGGTGTGCCGCGGCGGCCGGGGTGTCCGAATTGCCTTCCGAAAAGCTGCCGCGCTTGCACGCAACTCAACTGACCGGGTGGACAAACATGAAAGTTCTGGTGAATATCGACGTCCCCGCGCTTGCGCCTGCGGTCGCGTTCTACACCGCTGCGCTTGGCCTGAAGCTCAATCGTGTCATCGAAGAGGATGTGGCCGAGCTCGCCGGCGCATCCTCGGTGATCTATCTGCTGCAAAATCCTCCGGGGTCGCAGGCAGCGTCGACGCTCGCGCGCGCACGCGACTACGCCCGGCATTGGACGCCGGTACACCTGGATTTCGTGGTTGATGATGTGGCTGTCGCCGCAAAACGCGCCATCGGCGCCGGCGCGGCGCAGGAAAGCGAGTGCATCCAATGGAACGGATCAAAGTGCATCACCTTCTCCGATCCCTTCGGCCACGGATTTTGCCTGATCGAGTTTGCCGCTGAAACCTATTCCGGCGGCAATGGCATGTAGCGGGATTGAAACACGGGGCTCATCGCAGCCGCACCCAGGCGGCAAATGCGACAGCGGGCCGGTTTCACAACCGGCCCGCGTGCTTTACTTCACGTTGGACATATCGGGGAGTTGATGCGCAATCCCCTTATGGCAGTCGATGCATGTCTTTTCACCGTTGCCAAGGTAGGTCGAATGGGCCTCCGACGCACGCTTGCTTTGCTTGGTGAAGTCCATCGATTCGAACTGGTGGCAATTGCGGCACTCCAGCGAATTGTTCGCCTTGAGCCGTCGCCACTCGTTCTGCGCCAGTTGCAGCCGGTGCGCTTCGAACTTCTCCCGCGTGTCGATGGTGCCGAAGAGCTTGCCCCAGACTTCCTTGGACGCCTGCATCTTGCGGGCAATCTTGTCTGTCCAGTTGTGCGGCACATGGCAATCGGAGCAAATGGCGCGAACGCCGCTGCGGTTCGAGTAGTGGATCGTTGTCTGCAGCTCCTGGAACACGTTGTCCTTCATCTCGTGACAGCTTGTGCAGAAGGCTTCCGTATTGGTCGCCTCCATTGCCGTGTTGAATCCCCCCCAGAAGATGATACCCGCGACGAACGCGCCGATGACCAGGAAGCCCAGGCTAAGGTGGGTGGCGGGCCGGCGCAGGATGTCCCAATACCGCTTGAGGACTTGTTTCATGATCGGCCTCTCACTTCTTCTTTGCCGGTGCGCCCGCCGACTTCACGGGCTTGCTCAGGATCGTGTCGACGTCGATGAACTCGTTCTCAACCAGGGGCTTGAGATCGGCTTGCGGTACGTGGCACTGCAGGCAGAAGTAGCGCCGCGGCGACAGCTCGGCCAGGAAATTGCTGTCGCGGTCCATGAAGTGCGTGACACTGACCATGGGCGCCTGGCTTTCCTGGGTGCGGGTACGTGCATGACACATCATGCACTTGTTCGCATTCTTGTCGACCTGGTATCCCTCGATCTTGTGCGGGATCACCGGCGGCTGCATCGCGTAGTTGCGCGCCCGCCGGATGTCGCTGTTGTCGGTGTTGGCGATCGGCGGCGGCTGCGTCGTTTGATCGAGCGGCGTGTGGCCGCGCATGCTGTCCTGGAGGTCGACCGCGGTGCCGACCAGCGGCACCAGCAGGAGCAGCGTCATGAGGATTTTTTTCACGTTCATGTCAGGCTCCTTATACCTTGCGAATGTTGACCGGGCACTTCTTGAAGTCGGTCTGGAACGAGATCGGATCGGTGGCGTCCAGGATCAGCTTGTTGACCATCTGGCTGGCATCGAAGAATGGGATGAACACCAGGCCGCGCGGCGGCTTGTTGCGGCCCCGGGTCTCGACGCGGGTGCGGATCGAACCGCGGCGCGACGATACCTCGATCATGTCGCCGCGGCGCACGTTGAGCTGCTTGGCGTCTTCCGGATGCATGTAGCACACCGCGTTCGGCACCGCCCGGTACAGCTCGGGCACGCGGCGCGTCATCGTGCCGGTATGCCAGTGCTCCAGCACGCGGCCGGTCGACATCCAGAACGGGTAATCCTTGTCCGGCGACTCCGGCGGCGCCTCGTATGGCAGGGCGAAAATCACCGCCTTGCCGTCAGGGTGTCCGTAGAACTTGTAACCCTCGCCTGCCTTGACGTACGGGTCGACACCTTCACGGAAGCGCCACTTGGTTTCCTTGCCGTCGACGACCGGCCAGCGCAGGCCGCGCACCTGGTGATAGGTGTCGAAGTCGGCGAGGTCGTGGGCCTTGCCGCGGCCGAACTTTGCATACTCTTCGAACAGGCCTTTCTGCAGGTAGAAGCCGAAGTGCTTCGCTTCGTGGTTTTCGTACCCCTGCTCGACTTGCGATGCCGGGAACTTGTCCACCACGCCGTTCTTGAACAGCAGGTCGTACATCGTCTTGCCGCGCCACTGCGGTGCCTGGTCCAGCAGCTCCTTGGTCCACACTTCTTCCATCTTGAAGCGCTTGGAGAACTCGACCAGCTGCCACAAATCGGAACGCGCCTCGCCCGGAGCGTCCACCAGCTGGTGCCAGAACTGCGTGCGGCGCTCGGCGTTGCCATAGGCGCCTTCCTTTTCCACCCACATCGCGCTGGGCAGGATCAGGTCGGCCGCCATGGTGGAGGCGGTCGGATACACGTCCGAGACGATCACGAAGTTGTTCGGATTGCGCCAGCCGGGAAGCATTTCCTGCATCACGTTCGGGCCGGCCTGCATGTTGTTGGTGACCTGCGTCCAGTACACGTTCAGCTTGCCATCCTTGAGCGCGCGGCTTTGAGCAACGGCATGCAGGCCCGGCTTGTCCGGAATCGTGCCGGGCGGGAGTTGCCAGATCTGCTCCGCCTTCTCGCGGTGCTTCGGATTGGCGACCACCATGTCCGCCGGCAGGCGGTGCGAGAAGGTGCCGACTTCGCGCGCGGTGCCGCAGGCGGACGGCTGGCCGGTCAGCGAGAACGGGCTGTTGCCCGGCGTGGAGATCTTGCCGGTAAGCAGGTGAATGTTGTAAATCAGGTTGCTGACCCATACGCCGCGGGTGTGCTGGTTCGCGCCCATGGTGAAGAAGGACATCACCTTGACCTTCGGGTCGGCATACATCTCGGCCAGGCGCTGCAACTTGTCCTTCGGCACGCCGGAGAGCTTCGACACGTAGTCGGCGTCGTAGGTGCTGACGAACTTCGCGAACTCATCGAAGCTGCTCGGCTTGCTGCCGCCCGCATCGGGCCCGGCATTCTTGGCGGCCTTCTGCAGCGGATGATCAGGGCGCAGCCCGTAGCCGATCTCGGTGTTGCCCACCACAAAGCGGGTGTGCTTGTTGACGAAGTCCTTGTTGACTTTGTTGTTCTTGATGATGTAGTGGGCGATGTAGTTCAGGATCGCCAGGTCGGTCTGCGGCGTGAAGATCATCGGCAGGTCGGCCAGCTCGTAGCTGCGATGCTCGTAGGTCGACAGCACCGCCATCTTCACTTGCGATGACGACAGCTTGCGGTCGGTCATACGCGTCCAGAGGATCGGATGCATTTCCGCCATGTTGGAGCCCCACAGCACGTAGGCGTCCGCGTGCTCGATGTCGTCATAGCAGCCCATCGGCTCGTCGATGCCGAAGGTGCGCATGAAGCCGGCAACCGCCGAGGCCATGCAGTGGCGCGCATTCGGGTCGATGTTGTTGGAACGGAAGCCCGCCTTGAACAGCTTGGCCGCGGCATAGCCTTCCCAGATCGTCCACTGACCGGAGCCGAACATGCCGATGCCGGCCGGGCCCTTTTCCTTCAGCGCCTGCTTGAACTTTTGCGCCATGATGTCGAACGCGGCATCCCAGGAAACCGGGGTGAACTCGCCGTTCTTGTCGTATTTGCCGTTGGTCATGCGCAGCATCGGCTGCGTCAGGCGGTCCTTGCCGTACATGATCTTGGAAAGGAAGTAACCCTTCACGCAGTTCAGCCCGCGGTTGACTTCCGCGTTGATGTCGCCGTGCGTGGCCACCACGCGTCCATCCTTGACGCCGACGTTGACGCCGCAGCCCACGCCGCAGAAGCGGCAGGCCGCCTTGCTCCACTTAAGCTGCGTCTTCGAGGAATCGGTGACGACGTTGGAAGCGATGGATTGAATCGGAATGCCGACCGAACTAGCCGCAGTGACGGCGGCAGATTGTTTGATGAAGTCGCGCCGTGTAAGCTTCATTAAAGGATCTCCTGGGCAAGGGCG
>NZ_DASPLS010000005.1:0-3049 GCF_035627455.1 Noviherbaspirillum sp. | reverse complement strand
AGGGCCAGCCACGGGAAGATCCATTCATAGAGCGAGCGCCGGACATTGAACGCCATGCCCAGCACCAGCGCCAGCAGCAGCATCTGGATCCGGCTTGCCGCAACGTCGGCTCGCACCCATCGCCCTTCTGATAGCTCGCTCAGCAGGTACACGCAGTTGATGGAGATCACAACGAAGGTCCAGAGCGAAAACGGCGAAAGAAGATAGGCGACCCAGGTCTTAAAGCGCAGGAACAACGGTGCCAGCATCAGGATGTAACCCGCATAGAAGAGCTTCGGCGGCAGCCCCTCGTTGAGCGCATTTGCGTAATTGCCGAAGTCGAGATATACGAGCAACAGCACCACCGCGAGCACCGCAACGAAATACCGAGTTAGCAATTTGTCTTGCGCGCCTGAGGGAAGCGCCGTGACGCTAGAAGTGCGGTAATACTCCCCGGCGTGGCCAGGCCTAATATTCATGGGAAGCTCCGTCGATTCGCTGCGTGCCCGCACGCGCCGAGCGTGTCAGGCAATGCTTGTCACGCAGGCATTCGTTGAACAGGTCCTCCCAGAGGGCGGAAACCTTTTCTAGCGAAAAGCGGGTACGGGCATCGGTGGCGCGGCCGCCAAGGCGCGCGCGCAGATCCGCGTCGCCAAGAAGCAACGCCAGCGCCCGCTGCAATCCCCTCATGTCGTCCGGCGGCACCAGGAATCCGTCAACGCCGTGGCGAATGATGTCGCGCGGCCCGGTTTTACAATCGATGCTCACCGCCGGCACGCCGTGCGCGAGCGCTTCGACGAGCGTATTGGGGAAGCCTTCAAAACGTGAGGTCATCGCATACAGGTCGGCCCGCCCGTACCAGTCGCCGAGATTGCCAACGCGGCCGGCGAAAAGAATGCGCTGTTCCAAGCTGGCAGCACGTACCTGCCGCTCGAGCACTGCGCGTTCGCCGCCCTCACCGGCGATCACCAAGTCCCATTCGGGATGGTGCGCCGCCAGTGCGGCAAACGCTTCAATCAACATGCCCACGTTTTTTTCCGGGCTAAGGCGGCCTGCGGCGAGCAGAATTCTTCTTCCTCGGCCACACAGGAGGGACGGCTCGACGACCGGGACATGCGGCACGAGCGGCCATCCCGCCGGATTAGGAATGACCGGAATACGGCGAGCCGAAGTGTTTTCTCTGAGCCAGTCGGCGCATTCCCGGGTCAGTGCCACCACAGCGTCAAGCTTGCCGTACGCGCGCCGGCGCAGGCGATTCCAGACCGCCGTGAGCGGTGTGAACGGAGGAAAACTGTGCTCCGAGCCAATGGTGACAACATGCAACCTCCGCGCCGCAAGCGAAAGGAGGATGCTGGCGCTGCTCTCCACCGCGATCGCCACGTCCGGCCTCAGTTGCAGCAGCACTTCCCGCAGTGCCCGCGCCCGGCGAAGATTCGCGCGGACCGCCGCGATCATGCTCGAACTCTTTCCCGCCATATCCAGGGCGATACGGCGGACCCCCGGTGCGACCTCGTATTCATCATGGCCTCCGGCCGAGACGGATACGATGGTGACATCCCATCCCTTGTCGGCCCAATGGCTCGCCAGCGTGGCCGTTACCCGCTCCGCTCCGCCTCCGCTCAACGTGTAAATGAAGAAGAGAATCTTCATCTTTCTATCCTGCTCTGTCTCTGCGGCTGTTCGCCCGCGAATTCGTCAATGCCGTCATTTCAAGCGCCTCAGTGTCGTCCACAAGTACAGTGTGATCAGCGCATAGACCAGCACCCATCCAACCGCGATTCCGTTCATCCCCATCAATGGAATCAGCATCAAGTTCGCCCCCGTCTTTGCCACAATGCCGATAACGGCAGGCCAGAAAAGCAGCTTGTACCGGCGGCGGCTCGATCCATAATTAACCAGCACCAGGCTGGCGAAATAGAATGGAAGCTGCGTCAGTCCGTAACGCAGGATTTCCGCCACCGCTTCAGAATCTTGTGCCGTGAATGCGCCGCGTTCGAACAGGACGCGGACCGCCCAGGGCGCAAGCCACAAGCCTGCCAACGTTCCGGCAAGCCCGACCAGAAACAGAATACGCGCCCAGTCCCACACCAGAGGCCACACATTCTCGCCGCCGCGCGCCTCGGCACGTGAGAACACCGGCAGCATCGCGCGGCTGGCCACCATTGAGCCTAGTCCAAGAAGCAGTGCGAGGATGCGATTGGCGTAATTTAAAACTGACACCCCGCCAGTGCCTAGACGCGCCGCAAAGAACAAGTCGATGAAGCTGATCAGCGTCCACAATGCCTGCCCGGCCAGGAGGATGCCGAAGCCCTGCCAGAAAATTCTCCAGTGGGGTGATGACATGCCGAAACGGGGCCGCTCTATTTCGGCGCGGCAGGCAAGAGGAAGCGCAAGACTGCACGCATGCAGCAGGAACCCGGCAACCGTCGCCCACACCAAGGCCTCGATGCCGCGCGCCGGCAGGAGCAGCAGCGTCGCCATAATGACGAGCGCGGGGACGCCCTCCAACAAACTGACCGCATGCCTGCCGGACGTCAAAGTCCATGCGGAGAACAGACTGGCCAGAATGCCCAGCGGCACCAGCAGCGCTTGCGCCGGTACTATTTCTATGGCGATTTGCACGGCTTCCGGCGGCAGTGCCGACCACGGCGACTTCAACAGCAACAGCATCGCTGCGCCAGTCAGCACCGCCAGCCCGCCGCCAACCAGCAGCGAGAACCCCAGTAGTTCCGCGCGAAAGGCCGCGAGTTCGGCCGGCGATTGCTGTTGAATGCGCGCCGCCAAAGGCACCAGAACGATTGTCAACTCCGCGAACCAGACACTGACCGGCCAGTTGACGAAATTGAAAACAAACAGGTAGGCGTCGACACCGGCGCTCACTCCGTACTGGTAGGCGACCGTCATCTCTTTCCCCGCGCCGACAACTTTCGCCAGCACGACGAATAGCGACACCCACGCTATTCGGCGGAAAATCTCGCGGTGCACGGATCCCCTGCTCTTGACTCGGTCGCTGACCGCGTTGACTGGATTCACAACAAACTTCCTGCCCTTTGTCACTCGCGTGCGGCGC
>NZ_DASPLS010000004.1:0-11089 GCF_035627455.1 Noviherbaspirillum sp. | reverse complement strand
GACCGACACCGACACCGACACCGACACCGACACCGACACCGCCGGCCTGACCATCAGAGCGTCCGGATAAATGTAAAGGATCGTAGGATAGGCGGGGCCGCCGAGCTAAAGCGTGGCGAATCTCATCGCGCTCGGCTACGGATCATGGCCGGCTTCGCTGCGCTCTACCCACTCCTGGCCCGCATCCGGACTGTCTGCTACGCGCAATCCGTTGTGCATGCCGCGTATGACGCCCGGCGCCGCCGCCGTCGTACGCCGCCTTCATTTCAGCGGCTGCAGCGTCAAGGCCGGCCCGTACGCCTGGTCGATGTTTTCCTGCCTGAACGGCAGCGTGTGATAGCGGCCGTCCAGGTACATCTTGATGCCGTCGTCGTAATGGCGGCTGCTCGGATGCGCGGACTGGCCGGAGCTGTTCATCGCCAGCATCGGTTCCTCCCGCGAGAAGTCGACGATCAGGCGCATGGTCGGCACCAGCCAGGTGTCGAAGTCATGGCCGAGGTTGTAGGCCGATACGTTGAGCGTGGTGTGGTCGCCGCCGGCGGCGAACGGGCCGCGGTTGAGCACCTTGTCCATCGAATCGATGCCGAGCCGCTGCTTCAGGCTCAGCATCGGGGCCATCTTCGCCGCTTCGGTCTTCCAGTGGTAGGTGTGCAGCTTGCCCCAGCTCCAGCCCTTGCGGTCCTTTTCCAGGTTCTTCTCGAGATAGTCGATCGCGTCGGCCAGCGCGGCGGCGATGATGTCGGCCTTGGTTTCCTTTTTCGGCGTCTTGATGTCGTCCCAGAACGGGCTGGCGTCGGCGCCCAGCAGGTGGTCCATCGGCGCCGAGTAGCTCATGTTGGACAGCCGCACGAAGGCCTTCCAGTTCTCGCCGCTCGCCGGGCCAAGCTCGTCGAGGAAGGTGCGCCGGGTGAAGGTGTGCAGGAAGGCGCCATGAATCGCTGCCTCGCGCGATTCCGGCGCCAGGTTGCCGTCGAGCTGCAGCAGGCCGGTCAGCGCTTCCCGCGCCCTGGCCTGCCGCGGCCTGGGCAGCGCATGCAGCGCTTCCTCCAGCGCCGGCCGGTTCTTGTCCAGCCAGTCCTGCAGCTTGCCGACCAGCGGAGAGTGCCGGTCCAGCTGCATCTGCATGCTGTCCTCGGCGCTGTGGCGCTCGCTTTGCGACAGCAGCTGGTTGATCCTTTCGGAGCGCTCCGGATAGAACCAGGATGAGCTGAGCGTGTGCGGAAAATCCTGCGGCACGATGCGCTGGTTCGCGGTGCCGACGAAGCCCTGCGCCGGGTTGCGCGAGGACGGATGCAGCTCCGGGGAGAGATAGCCGTCCCAGTCGTACTCGCCGTCCCAGCCGGGGGAGGGCACCAGGCCGCTGCCTTTCTTGCGGATCGGATAGGTGCCGGTGACCTGCCACGCGATATTGTCGCGATCGCCGAACACCACATTCAGCGGCACGCCGCGCGTGTTCTTCAGCACCGCCTGCGCCTCGTCGATGGTCTTGGCGCGGACCATGTCGGTGAACGCCAGCGGGCTGCTGGCGGGATCGCCGACCGCGCTCTGGAATGCGAGGCCGTACGAGGTCTTGATGTGGGTCGGGAAGGAAATCGCCCTGGTCGGCGTCTTCAGCAGGGTGTTGAGCAGCGTGCCGTGCCTGGTTGCATAGTAGGTCTGCACCTCGGCGCTGCCGTCCTTGACGCGAAATACTTCCTGGCGTTCCTCGCAAGGCAGCCATTTGCCCTTGTACAGGTAATGCAGCTTGCCATGGAACTTCGCCAGCTTTTCCAGGAAGATGTCCTGGTTGTCGCCCATCACCATGGTGGCGCCCCAGGCGATGTGGCCGTTATAGCCCATCAGCGGGCCGGGCAGCCCGGCGATCGAGACGCCCGCCCAGTCGGTTTCCGGCGTCTTCGCATGCACGAAGTGCCAGATCGACGGCAACCCCAGCGGCAGGTGCGGGTCGTTGGCGACGATGCTCGCGCCGTCCTTCGTGCGCGACTTGTGCACCGCCCAGTTGTTCGACGCCGCCACCCCGGACAGGCCGTAGATGTCGTGCCGCTCCTGCACCAGCAGGATGCGGTCGATCGACTCGTCGATCCCGTTCAGGTTGATCAGCGCGAGCTTGCGCATTTCGTCCGCCGGCAGCGGCTGGTCCGGGTAGACCGGCGCCAGCCACGCGGCCTTCTCCGCGCCGACCGCCTGCGCCAGCTTGAGAATGCCGATTTCTTCCTGCAGGTTGGTCGAGAGCATCAGCTGGTTCAGCGCGACGATGGCAAGGGAATCGGCCGGCTTCCAGAATTCCGGGTGATAGTCGGTCAGGCGGAACGCGTCGGGCATGGCGCCGGAGGTCAAGTAGGCGTTCACGCCGTCGGCATAGCGCTGCAGCAGCCGTTGCTGCTCGGGCGTCGCGGCGTTCCAGTAGTTCTCCGCTGCCTGGCGCAGGTTCATTGCGCGCATGTAGCGGTCGATGCCGAGCACCGCTTCGCCCATCCATTCCGCCAGCCGGCCCTGCGCCACCAGCTTGGTGCCGACCATCTGCGACAGGCGGTCGGCGGCGGCGACATAGCCGAGCGCAAAGTGCAGGTCGTCGTTGTTCTTCGCTTCGATCAGCGGGATGCCGAGCTTGTCGCGGCGGATCGTCACCGTGTCGCCCAGCTTCGTGAACTGGAATTCGGCCGGGACCTTTTGATCGACATACTGGTTCTTGGGCAAACAACCCGCCAGCGCGAATGCGGCGGCAATGAGTGCTCCCAGCAAGGGGCGGCGCGGCGCTTTCATCTTTTTTTGCTCTCTCCTGGATTTTGTCCGGATGAGCTTAGGGTGCGTGAAATGCGATGCGGTTGAGCAAGCTCAATGCGGCAGACTATCGGCTCTCAAGGTAAAGTTTTCAACGCGGGCGGGCGATCAGTCCTGCGGTTCATACGCCGGCAGCCGTCGCTGCTCCTCGGGCGAAAAGCGCGCCTGCCGCAATTGCGCCAGCATGCCGTCCCGCTCTTCGGCCGCAAGCGGTCCGGCGGCAGCGAGCAGGCGCTTGCGTTCGGCGAGATAGGCGGCGATCCGGCCCGCCCATTCCTGCTCCTCGCGGTCCACCTGCGCCATGCGCGCCGCCGCTTCGGGCGACAGCGCCGCCGCGCGCATGCGGTAGATATCGTCTTCGCTCGCGCCCTGTGCGCGCATCTTCTGCGCGGCTTCTTCCAGGCGGACGACTCGCAGCGGCGCTTCGCGCGCCTCGCGCAACGGCGCCGGCAGCGCTGCGTCGAGCTGCGCCAGGCGTTCGCGCTTCTGTTCCTCGGTCAGGTCAGCATCCTGCATCACTTCCAGCCGCGCGATCGCGTCCAGGTCGGTGGCGTCGCTGTCGGCGAACATCGCCTGCATCTCGCGTTCGCTGAAATGGTGGCGGCGCGCTTCCTGCATCTGCGCGAAGCGCGCGCGCACCGCCTGCGCCGAGCCGCCGGCCTGCGCATTTGCCTGCGCCGACTTTTCGACTTCGACCAGCGCGCGCTTGTAATCGATGTAGCGCGCGAGCAGGCGCCTGGCCTCGGCGGCTGCCTCGGGCTTGAGGCGCTGCCCGAGTTCGCGCTCGATCTCGGCGCGGATTGCGTCGACCGGCGTTTCGCCGACCGCGCTCAGGTAGTAATCGAACAGCCGCACCAGTTCCGCGCTGGCGACCTGCTCCGCGGCCAGCGTGCTGTCGATCCGGCCGTCCGGCACCGTGCCCTGCAGCGAGCGCACGAAAGGGAAGAGATCCGGCGCCGCCTGCGGCGGCGTTTGCGGCGGGTGTTCCGGCTGCAGCCATTGCAGTCCGAACCAGGCAACGGCGGCCCCGAGGGCCGCCGCGCCGATCAGCAAGCCGCGCTTGGTTATCGGCATCCGTTCACCTTACAGTCCGAGGTTCTTCAGACGGTTCGCATGCTGGCGGTACAGCGTCACCGGATTGGTCTCGAACAGGTTGACCAGGCCGATCGTCTGGTTAACCTCGTCGAGGTGGTTCATGCCGTAGTCGTCGCGGATCACCTGCCCGAGATGCGTCGAGCAGCTGGCCACCAGGCCGTCGTTCTTGGCGCCGGCGAAGGCGAGCGAGGTGAGCGCGAGCGCCGGGTCGAGCACGTCGAGGATGTTGGTGTAGGGCTGCGCGCCGCTCCAGGAGAAGTAGCGCACGCCATTGACCATGTAGGCGCCTTCGCCGCAGGCGGTGGCCGGCACGCCTTGCGGATGGGCGGCGTTGAACCTCGCCGAGCCGGCGGTCGACAGCGATTTTGCAGCGTTGACCGCGTTCTGCGGCAGCGTCGGGCTGCCGGACAGGAAGCTGATGATCTGGCCCAGGCCGGTGGCGATCGAACCGAGCACCGCCTGCGACAGTGTGCCGTCGGGCGCGACGCCGAGCATGATGTCGGCCACCTTCGAGCCCTTGTTGACGCCGCCGACGCTGGTCACCGATGCCACCAGGTCGGGCCGCACCGATGCGACGTAGCGGATGGTCGGGCCGCCGTGGCTGTGACCGATCAGGTTGACCTTTGCCGCGCCGCTGGCCGCCAGGATCTGCTTGACCTGCGCCAGCAGCTGCTCGCCGCGCACTTCGGTGCTGTTGGCGGCGGACACCTGCGCGAGGTAGACCCGGGCGCCGTCGTTGCGCAGCGACGAGGGGATGTCGTGCCAGTAGCCGAGCGGCCCGATGTTATCGAAGCCGAACAGGCCGTGCACCAGCACGATCGGATAGCGGGTCTGGGTGTAGCCCTGCGCCCAGGAAGGCGCGGGCAGCAGCAGCAATGCCGCGAGCAGCGAAACAAAATACTTCCAGATGGATTGTTTCATCCATGTCTCCTTGAATTGGTATTTGTTTATTGATCGAGTCAGGCAGGCGTCCGCGCGTGATGCCGCCAGGACAGGGATGCATGCGGCGCGGGGAAACCGAGCAAGCGCTCGGTTTATAAATGTTAGTCGAGGTTTGGAAACATGCAAGGTGCGCGATGCAATGACGCAGCTCAAGCCTGTTGCCGCCAGGCGCGAAGGGAATGGGACCGAAAGGACCATCCGGCAGCGATCAACGCGCGCCGGCGGCACCATTGCTGAGCGGAGAATGCCCGGCGATTCGCCGGGTTGTTGCATCAATAGCATTGCATCCAGGTGCCATTGCCCTGGCAGAGGCGCCCCGACTTGTCGAGGTAGGCGCCGCCTTCTCCGCCCTGGTAACGCGTGCCCGCGCCCCAGCAGCCGCCCGGATCGCAGCCGGTCACCGGCACCGGCCCGGGCGGCACGGAGGATTGCGGCGGCAGGACGATGGCAGGCGCAGGCGGCGGCGTGGGGACGGTTCGCGCGGGCGCCGGCGTAATCGTACGGCGCGCCGGCGGCGCGGAGGGGGCCGGTGGTGCCGCTTGCTGCGCGGCGCTGCCGCTCACCTCGCGCGGCACATGCGGCCGGATGTCGGCCGAGGTGCACCCGGCAAGGTTCAGTAGGGCAAGAAAGGCAAGGCGCGCGAAAGGCATGGCGGGTCCCGGCGGCGACATTCCTTGGACCGGCCGGCGCCGCGCTTTATCCCTGCGCGCCAAACTCCTTGCGCAGGAAGTCCGGCACCTTTGCCGCGGCCAGCGCGTTCACGCGCGACAGCAGCTGCGGGTCGATGCTGGTCGCGCCATAGGTGCGCGCGAGGTGGCCGCCGATATGCAGCAGCAGGTTCGCGCTCACTTCCGCGTCCGCTTCCGCCCGGTGGGCCGCGCCGCTGAAACGGATGCCGAGCGCCGACGACAGCGCCGACAGCTTGTAGCCGGGCAGCCCCGGATAGAGCCGCCGCGACAGCTTCAGCGAACACAGCATGCGCTCATGTTCCGGCGCCAGTCCAAGCGCGCGCGCTTCGGCCAGCAGGAACTTCTCGTCGAAGCTCGCATTGTGCGCGGCCAGGGAGTCGCGGCCGATGAAACGCAACAGTTCCGGCACCACCCGCGACACGCACGGCGCGTCGTCGACCATCTGCTGTGTGATGCCGGTCAGGCCGGTGATGAAGGCCGGCACCCGCACATGACAGTTGACCAGCGACACGAAGCGCTCGACGATGCGGCCGCCGGCGATGCGCAAGGCGGCGACTTCGGTGATGCGCGCGCCTTGCCCCGGGCTCAGTCCGGTGGTTTCAAAGTCGAGCATCACGATCGGGCGTTGGTACATGGCGCAAAGGAGGGAAGGGACGTGGCGCGATTCTACGCGATGCGCGGCGCGCAGGCGTGGCCGGAATGATATTAATGCACCACGCCGGCCGCCAGCGTCAGCTCCGCGCCGGGTTGCTGCAGCACCACGCAATTGCGCCCCTTTTCCTTGGCACGGTAGAGGGCGGCGTCGGCCGCCGCGATCAGCGCCTGCGGCTGCGCGCCCTCGTCCGGATGCATCGCCGCCACGCCGAAGCTGGCGGTCACGCCCGGCGCCACGCGCGACGCCGCATGTGGAATCTGCAGGTCGACGATCGCCTGGCGCATCCGTTCGGCGATGGCGGCGGCATCCTCGTCGTCCGTCCCGGGCAGCAGCACGATGAATTCCTCGCCGCCGTAGCGGGCGACGAGGTCGGAGGAGCGCTGCGGCACGCCGCGCAGCCGCGCGGCGATCTGCTGCAGGCAGGCGTCCCCCGCCTGGTGGCCGTAATGATCGTTGTAATTCTTGAAGCAGTCGACGTCGACCATCACCACCGAGAGCGGCTGGCCCTCGCGCCGCGCGCGCCCCCATTCGACCGCCAGCCGGCGTTCGAACTCGCGCCGGTTGGCGACCGCGGTCAGCGCGTCTTCGGCAGACAGCCGCGCGAGCAGTTCGACCGCATGGCTGAGTTCGTCATTGCGTTCCTGCTCGCGCATGCGCGCCAGGTAGGCGCGGCGCTGGTCCTGGTCCATCCGGAAGCTGGCGATCAGGCTGATGCAGACCGCCGCGAAACAGAACAGCCAGTTGTTGAGGCGCACCTCCGGCGTCATGGACGCGACCTGCTCCAGCGCGTACGCATACATCGCGGTCATCAGGATCGACGTTACCAGTGCGCTGCGAAAGCGCAGCGCCAGCACGATATTGCCGAACAGGACGACAAGCATGACACCGGTCTGGTAATGGCCGGCGTTAGGGTGGCTGGAGAGGCTGGCGATCCAGGGAATGCTGAGGCCGCACGCAAGCAGGACCGCGGTCATCGCCGCCTCGCGCCAGAGCGGGCGCGGAATCCGGTACACATGGAAGGTCGCCAGCAGGAGCATCGGCACCACCAGCAGGAAGCGGATCGCCCAGGCTTGCAGGTAGGCATCCGGAAGCATCACGCGGTCGGTCAGCGCGAACGCACCGTACAGCAGCACCGCGGCCAGGCCGGTGCGCCGGATGCGGCGCTCGCGAATGCGGTCCATCTCGCGCTGGAACGCGCCTTCTATCCGTTCCGGAAATTTCCGGCGGCGGCTCCAGAAGCTGTGTTCCGGTTCCGTCCGCGGCGTCAACTGCGGCGCCGGTTCGACATCTGGCGGTAAGGATTCGTGAATCATAGGTTTGTGCAGCGAGCTTAACCCCGCGAGGATGGGGCGTCCAGCCCCTTCTCAAGAATCAGAACGACTTCAGGTAACGCACGGCGAGCAGTTTTTCCGTCGAGATGCCGACCATGTTGTTGGGATCGCGGCGCACCATGGCGGTGACGGCAAGCGTGGCGCCATAGGCGACCGGCGCCTGGTAGTTCAGCTGGACGCGCATCTCGCGCCCGAGCGGCACCATCGAGAATACCAGCCGCTCGCGCGCGGCGCCGCCGCTGCCAACCTGGCGCGACAGCAGGTCCATCACGATGCGTCCCGCATACGCGCGCATCGGCTGCGACAGCGACAGGCTAACCCGATCGCCCGGCTTCACCCGGTCGGCGGCCACCAGCGCGAAGGAAAAGGCGTTGGTGCGCGCACGCGAAATCTCGGTCACGAGGTTGTCGAGCGGCTGTGCGCCGGGCGTCACGCCGTAGGCGGCCTGGCCGGCGAGCGCCAGCTTGGGCGCAAGCATGAAGGCGCCCGCGACCTGCAGCGCGCTGGTGGACGCGCGCGGGCCGAACGCCAGCGCGCCGCTCGACCAGGCGCCAAGCCAGGCATTCGATTCGCGCGTCTGCGACATCGACACCGACAGCGCGGCGGGACCGAAGCGCTTAGACATTTCGAACAGACCGGCATGCGCCTTCGGCAGGCCGGCCGGCGCCGCCGGCCCGCCGTCCTGCGCTCCCTGCAGCGCGTCCATGCCGGAACCGAGCATGCCGACGCGCAGCTTGAGGCCGCCGACCTGGCGCGCCAGCGCGAGATGCGTGGCGCCGGGCGCCAGCGTGAAATACGGATTGGCGAGCGCCGCAACCTGCGCCAGCGCCAAGTCCTGGTCCAGGAGCAGCGCGCCGGCGCCAAAGGCCTGCGGCGCCAGGCCGCCCATGCCGAACGCCAACTCGCCGCCCTGCGCATCGCGCGCCGTCAGCGAGAATGCCGCAAGGCGGCGTTTCACGCCGGCGCCGGGCCGCGCCTGCACCTCGGTCAAGGCGGCCAGATGCAGGCCGTCGCCCAGCACCTGTTCGCTCACATCGAGCCGGCTGTCCATGCCGCCCATCACCTGTTCCATCGACAGCGGCGCCGGCCGCGCAACCGTGGCGCCGAGATCGAAGCCGAAATCGCGCTCGAAATCATCCAGCCCGACCACCCGCATCTGTCCCGATGCCGCCAGCTGCCACAGCTTGCTGGTCGCCGCCGACGGCTGCACGCTGCCGGCGAGCACATTGATCCTGCGCCCGTTCAGGGTGGTGGTAATCAGCGGGCCGACCGGCGCGAGCGCCTTTTCGACATTCAGCAGACCGCGTCCGTACACCGGGTCGATACCCGGCGCGCCCAGGTCGGTCGCGGTGACGAACAGGATATTGGCGACCTGGTCCGCGCGCAGCGCCGGCCACAGCTGCTTGATCAGGGCCGCCGCGCCGCTGACCATCGGCGTGGCCATCGAGGTGCCGTTCATGACCGCGTAGCGGCCGTCGAGGCTGGCCGAAAGGATGCCGGTGCCGGGCGCGACCAGGAACCAGGCGGCGGCATCGCCGGCGCGATTGGAAAATGGCGCGATGCGGTTGGCGCCGTCCACCGCGCCGACCGCGATGATCTGATTGCCGGCCCACGCCTCCCGCGCGAAGCGGGCCGGCCAGCCGGGCTGAAAGGCGCCGTCATTGCCCGCCGCCGCCACCAGCAGCAGGCCGGCGCGCACCGCTTCCCGCAGCGCACCAGGATCGTAGGCGCCATTGCTGGCCAGGCTCAGGTTGACGATGTCGGCCTTGCCGATCGCATGGCGCAGGCCGCTGTCGACCGCGGCGGTCGAGCCGCCGACATCGGCGAAAACCTTGACCGGCAGGATGCGCGCCTCGTAGGCAACACCGTAGATACCCTTGCCGTTGCGCGCGGCGGCGGCGATTGCCGCCACGTGGCTGCCATGTCCGGTGCGGTCGGCCGCGTCGCCGCCGGGCGAGACGGCGCTGAAGCCCGGCAGCAGCTTTCCGGCTGCGTCGAACTCGCGATGCCCGGCACTGATCCCGGTATCGAGCACGCCGATGACCACGCCGCGGCCGGTGATGCCGCGCAGGTGGGCGGCATCGGCGCGGATGCGGGAGAGGATGGCGCCGGAAGCGTCGCGTTCGGCGTCGCCGGCGGCCGGCAAATCCGTCGCGCCTGCCGGCGCGCCTGATGCGGCCAGCACGGCCAGCGCGATTGCACCGGGTCGGGACAGATTGGTGGAAAACATGGGTCGCCTTTCTCCGGCAGGAAAAAGGGCGACGCTGCGCCTGCGGCGGCCCCGCTGGCTTGCGGCACTGGGCAATGCCATTGCGCGCGAAGCCCGGAAGCTTTGCGTCCCCGCCTTTCGGCGGGTTTGCCCTTACGTCATATTTCCATTTTGCATGCTAATTCGGGAATTGCAAACGAAAGGTAACAGCGGCAACAGCGGCAAGTCGCCCGCCGACAACAGACATATCAAGGCGACAAGGAAGGCAGGGAAAACCGCGGGGAAAAATAGCCGAATGCTATTCGCGCAGGCGCTGGATGCGCAGCTCTTCGGGCGCGCGTTCGTCCAGCCATTCGCGCCAGACCGCGAGCAGCACGGCGACGATCACCGGGCCGACGAACATGCCGACCAGGCCGAAGGCGGCGAGGCCGCCGAGCACGCCGAACATCACCAGCAGGAAGGGGATCTGCGCGGCGGTGCTGATGACCAGCGGCCGGATCAGGTTGTCGACCCAGCTCACCACCAGCGTGCCCCATAACAGCAGGCCGACGCCTTCCAGCGTACGGCCGGTCACCAGCAGCCAGATACCGACCGAGCCCCAGACGAAAGGAGTGCCGAACGGCAGCAGCGCAATCAGGGCGGTGAGCGCGCCCAGCAGCGCCGGCGCATGCACGCCGGCGCCCCAGTAGCCGATCCCGGCCAGCAGGCCCTGTGCAAGCGCGGTCAGCACCAGCCCGTAGAGCACCGCCGTGGTGGTACCGCCGATGGCGTCGAGATAGCGGTCGGCGCGCGGGCCGATGAAGCGGCGCAGCACGCGCTGCACCTGCTGCAGCAGCACATCGCCGTCGCGGTAGATGAAGGCGACGGTCAGTACCGCGAACCCCAGCTTGGCCGCATTGCGGCCGACGCCGCCGACCAGGTCGGTCATCTGGCCGAACCAGCTCTGCGCCAGCTGCAGGGCTTCGGTGCGCAGCGACATCGGGTCGCCGGCGATCTGCTCGACCAGCTGCGCCAGCCGCGCGCCGATCCAGGGTATGCGCCCGAGGATTTCCGGCAACCGCTGCGGGCCCTCGTTGAGATAGGTGGAAATGGTCTGGTAAGCATAGATGAACTCGGTCTGCAGCAACCCGACCAGCCACAGCAGCGGCAGCACGAAGGCGGTGGTGAGCAGCGCGGTCATCAGCAGCGCGCTCGCGGTGCGCGCGCCGCGCATGCCGTGCCGCAGGCGGGCGTAGGCCGGCCAGGTGACGTAGGCCAGGATCACCGCCCATACCACCGGGACGATGAACCAGCGCAGCGTCATGTAGCCGAGGATGAACAGTCCGCCCAGCAACAGCCACAGCAGGAAGTTGCGGGTGGCGGCGGGAGCGTCGCGGTCGTTCATGGC
>NZ_DASPLS010000003.1:0-78587 GCF_035627455.1 Noviherbaspirillum sp. | reverse complement strand
TTCATCGTGTGGGCGCACCACATGTTTACCACCGGCATGCCGGTCACCGCGCAACTGTTCTTCATGTACGCGACCATGCTGATCGCGGTGCCCACCGGCGTGAAGGTGTTCAACTGGATCGCGACGATGTGGAAGGGCTCGATGACCTTCGAAACCCCGATGCTGTTCGCGATCGGATTCATTTTCGTTTTCACGATGGGCGGCTTCACCGGCCTGATCCTGGCGGTCACCCCGATCGACATCCAGATGCAGGATACCTACTACGTGGTGGCGCACTTCCACTACGTGCTGGTGGCCGGCTCGCTGTTCGCGCTGTTCGCCGGCTTCTACTACTGGGCGCCGAAGTGGACCGGCTACATGTATAGCGAAACGCGCGGCAAAATCCACTTCTGGGGCTCGATCATTACCTTCAACATCACCTTCTTCCCGATGCATTTCCTCGGCCTGGCCGGCATGCCGCGCCGCTACGCGGACTATCCGGCGCAGTTTACGGATTTCAACATGATCGCGTCGATCGGCGCGTTCGGCTTCGGCCTGATGCAGGTGTACTTCCTGCTTGCGGTCGTGCTGCCTTCGATCAAGGGCGGCGTGAAGGCGGTCGACAAGCCATGGGACGGTGCGGAAGGCCTGGAATGGACAGTGCCGAGCCCGGCGCCTTTCCATACCTTTGAAACGCCGCCGGTAGTGAAGTAAATTGAAAAGGGCGGGCCCTGGCCCGCCCGCGCAACCATGTCCGAACCGAAGAAACCGAACAACCTGAAGACCGCACTGATCCTGGCATCGGTAGCGCTGGTGTTCGCGCTCGGCTTCGTCACCAAACGTCTTTGGCTGGGCTGATATGGAACAGCGGGAGCAAGACCAGCACCAACCCGGCACCGGACTGCTGAACCGGCAGATGCTCGCCAAGCTGTGCGTGATCGCGGTGATGATGTTCGGTTTCGGTTATGCGCTGGTGCCGATCTACAAGAAGATTTGCGAGCTGACCGGCGTGAACCTGCTGACCCCCAGGGATGCGATGGTGGGCGACATCAAGAACACGCAGGTCGACAAGAGCCGCCTGGTGACGGTGGAGTTCGATGCGACGGCACAGGGTCCATGGCGTTTCCGTCCCACGGTGTCGAGCGTGCAGGTGCATCCGGGCGAAATGGCGCAGGTGGTGTATGAAGTGGTGAACACGCAGGCGCGCGCGATCGACGCGCAGGCGATTCCGAGCTACGCGCCGCAGCAGGCGTCGGCCCATTTCAAGAAACTCGAATGTTTTTGTTTCAAGCAGCAAACGCTCGGCCCGAACGAGGCGAAGCAGATGCCGGTGGCGTTCTACATCGACCCGGCGCTGCCGCGGGAGGTCAAGACGATCACCTTGTCCTACACCTTCTTCGAAATCGGCGGCCCGGCCAAGAAGCAGGCAGGCGTGCAGGGCAAGGTAAATGGATGAGCTGAAACAGGCGGCACGGCGCAAGCCTTCCTTCGGGGCGACCATGAAGGCGGTGTTCTGGTCGTTTTTCGGCGTCAGGAAAAAGAGCGATTACGACAAGGACGCGCAGCAGCTCAATCCGGTCCATGTGATCATCGCCGGCCTGCTTGGCGCCTTGATTTTCATCGCGGTATTGCTGTTGGTGGTAAACGCTGTCGTCGCGAAATGATTATTTAAAATTTGTATTGGGAGATGGAGATGAATTCTCATCAGCAAGGTAGTGCGCCTTACTATTTCGTGCCGGGACCGTCGAAGTGGCCGGTTCTTGCCGGTGCCACGCTGCTCGTGACGATGGCCGGCGCCTCCGCCTGGGTCAACGGGGTGAGCTGGGGGCCGGCCGCCAATATCATCGGCATCCTTGGGCTGATCGTCGTGCTGTACAAGTGGTTCGGCGATGCGATCGCGGAATCCGAGGGTGGCCTGTACAGCGCGCGCATCGATACCTCTTACCGCTGGAGCATGAGCTGGTTCATCTTCTCCGAAGTGATGTTCTTCGCGGCATTCTTCGGCGCCCTGTTCTATGCCCGCAGCGTCACGCTGCCCTGGCTGGCCGACATCGATCACAAGGTCCTCTGGCCGGATTTCTCCGCGCAATGGGGCAACACGCCGGCGGGCACGATCGAGCCATTCGCGAAGATGGGGCCGTTCTGGATTCCTACCATCAATACCGCGCTGCTGCTCACTTCCGGCGTGACGCTGACCATCGCGCACCATGCGCTGCGCGCCGGCCACCGCGGCAAGACCGCGTTCTGGCTGGCGGCGACCATCATCCTGGGCGCGATCTTCATGGGCTTCCAGGCCTATGAATACGCGCATGCGTACAGCGACCTGAACCTCAAGCTGACCTCCGGCATCTACGGCTCGACCTTCTTCATGCTGACCGGCTTCCACGGCTTCCATGTGACGATGGGCGCGATCATGCTGGCGGTCGTGCTGTACCGCGTGCTGAAGGGGCACTTCACGCCGGATCACCACTTCGCGTTCGAAGGCGCCGCCTGGTACTGGCACTTCGTCGACGTGGTGTGGCTCGGCCTCTACGTCATCGTGTACTGGCTGTAAGCATGGGCTGACGCACAACAAAAAGCCGCACCCCGGGGTGCGGCTTTTTTGCTGCTGCAAGCACCGGTCAGCGGATGCCGGTCGGCTCGATCCAGCCTTGACTATAGGCGACAAGGATCAATATGAAGAGTGCGATCGAAAAGCCGACCCGAAACGCGAGCGCTTTCACCGTGCGGTTGCTCCTGCCCTTATCTCGCATCAGGAACACGAGCGCGGAGCCGAGGCTGGCGAGAATAAGGACGAAGGCAACGGCGACGAATATCTTCATAGGGTGTGCGAAACGTCGGGAAACAGGCTCTTGGAGAAAGAGACATTGTAATGCCAATGAAATTCCGCTTCAGGTGGATGCCGTTCATCGCTGCGATCGTGGCGGCGGCGATCGGCATTGCGCTGGGCCATTGGCAGACACGGCGCGCGACGGAAAAGGAAGCGATCGAAGCCAGGTTGCAGCAGCGCGCAGAGGCAGCGCCGCTGGCGTTGGACGGTTCGCTGCACAGCATCGAGGAGGCCGAGTTCCGCCGCGTGAGAGTGCAGGGGCAGTTCCTGCACGACTGGAACGTCTATCTCGACAACCGCCCCCATAACGGCGCGCCCGGTTTCTATGTGCTGACCCCGATGAGAATCGCGGGCTCGGACCAGCATGTGCTCGTCGCGCGCGGCTGGGTCAAGCGCGACATTGCCGATCGGACTAAACTTCCTGAGATTCCGGTGCCGCCGGGGCCGGTCGTGATCGAAGGAATGGCACGGCGTGCGCCCGGACACGTGCTGCAGCTCGGGAAAGCGGAGCCGCTGCGACCTGGGGCGATCGTGCAGAACGCCGACTCGGCCGCGGTAGGCGAGGCAGCCGGGCTGAAGATGGCGCCGTTCGTCGTCGAGCAGGTCTCCGAGACGCAGGATGGCCTGGTGCGCGACTGGCCGCGGCCGTCGTCCGGCGTGGACAAGCACCGCGGCTATGCATTCCAGTGGTACGCGCTTGCCGCAACCGCATTGATATTTTTTGTCGTGACAGGATTCCGACGTGGAACAAAGTAAGCAGAAGAACGCAGGACGCTGGAAGCTGTTCCTGGTGCTCGCCGTGTGCGCATCGCCGGTGATCGCTTCCTACCTGACCTATTACGTGATCAAACCGGAGGGCCGCACCAATTACGGCGCGCTGGTCGACCCGCGCGCCCATCCGATACCCGCCGCGCTCGGCGCAGTTTCGCTAGACGGCAAGCCCGCAAGCCTTGACGCCTACAAGGGGAAATGGGTGATGCTGCAGGTCGGCGATGCGGAGTGCGGCAACGACTGCCGCAAGCGGCTGTACGACATGCGTCAGCTGCGGCTGGCGCAAGGCAAGGACAAGGATCGCATCGAACGGGTCTGGCTGATTACCGACGACAAGCCGCTGGAAACGATGCTGATGCGCGAGTACGACGGCACGCACATGCTGCGGGCCCGGCCCGATTCGCTCAAGAGCTGGCTGCCGGCTGACAGCGGCACGACCGCCGCCGACCACATCTACATGATCGATCCGCTGGGGAACCTGATGATGCGGTTCCCGAAGGATGCCGATCCGAACAAGATCAAGAAGGACATCGCGAAGCTGTTGAAAGCCTCGCGCATCGGATGAGGAACGCATGCTGATCCAGCTCGCCATCATGGGATTGCTCGCGGCCTTGCTGCCACTGGCGCTGGTCTGGGTATCGCGCGACAGCAACAAGTACCGCAAGCTGGTCTGGGTGACGGTATTTCTCACCTTTGACCTCATCATGTTCGGCGCCTTCACCCGCCTGACCGATTCCGGTCTCGGCTGTCCCGACTGGCCCGGCTGCTACGGCCATGCCAACCCGCTCCAGGCGCACGACAGCATCAGCGCGGCCGAGGCGGCCATGCCACAGGGGCCGGTAACCGTGGTGAAGGCCTGGATAGAAATGATCCACCGTTACCTGGCTATGGGCGTGGGCGTGCTGATCATCGCGTCGATGGTGATCGCGTGGCGCGGTTGGCTCAGGTCGCGGCGGCGCGACGCGCTTTTCTCGCCCTGGCTGCCAACCTTCCTGTTCGGGTTCGTGTGCCTGCAGGGTGCGTTCGGCGCCTGGACGGTGACGCTGAAGCTGCAACCGGCGATAGTCACCACTCACCTGCTGCTCGGCATGGGGTTGCTGATGCTGCTGGCCTGGCTCGGCGCGCGGCAGAACCCGCCATCGGCAATCGCCGCGCAGGCTGCCCGGCTGCGTACGCCGGCGGCGGCCGTGTTGACCCTGCTGTTCGTGCAGATCGCGCTCGGCGGCTGGGTCAGCACCAACTACGCGGCACTGGCTTGCCTCGATTTTCCGCTTTGCCATGGCGAACTGGTGCCCGAGATGGATTTCGCAAATGGCTTCCACCTGTGGCGCGACCTGGGCAGGACGGCCGCCGGCGACTTCCTGCCTTTCCAGGCGCTGACCGCCATCCACTGGGTGCATCGCCTGTTCGCGTTCATCGTCTTCGCCGGCGTGGGCTGGCTGGCACTGAAGGCGCGCAACACGGCCGGGCTGGAACGTCTCGGCACCTGGCTGCTGATTGCCATCTGCGTGCAGTTCCTGACCGGCATGACGACGGTGTTCCTGAAATGGCCGCTCGCGCTTGCGGTGCTCCATAACGGCGGCGCGGCGGTCCTCGTGCTCCTTCTGACCATGCTCAACTACCAGGTCCGCATGACGGCGCAAACCGCGCCCGATCGGACCGCAACCCGGCTTTCCGCCGTCCGAGGTGCCACATGACCACACTGACCCTCTCTTCCAACCGACTTGCGCAGTACTGGGCGCTTACCAAGCCGCGCGTCACGCAGCTCGCGGTGTTTTGCGCGGTGATCGGCATGTTCCTCGCATCGCCCGACCTGCCCGACTGGCGCATCGTCGTCGCCGGCACGATCGGCATCTGGCTGCTGGCCGGCGCGGCATTCGCGGTGAACTGCCTGGTCGAGCGCGAAATCGATTCGCGCATGGCGCGCACCGCGCGCCGGCCGCTCGCGCGCGGCGACCTGACGGTAACGCAGACGCTGGTGTTTTCCGGCGTGATCGGCGGTGCCGGCATGTGGGTGCTGTTCAATTTCGTCAATCCGCTCACCATGTGGCTGACCTTCGCCACCTTCGTCGGCTATGCGGTGATCTACACCATGCTGCTCAAGCCGGCCACGCCGCAGAACATCGTGATCGGCGGACTGTCCGGGGCGATGCCGCCGGCGCTCGGCTGGGCCGCGGTGGCCAACGACGTGCCGATGGAAGCCTGGCTGCTGGTGCTGATCATCTTCGTGTGGACGCCGCCGCATTTCTGGTCGCTCGCGCTCTACCGCCGCAACGACTACGCGAAGTCCGGGCTGCCGATGCTGCCGGTGACGCATGGCCCGGAATTCACCCGGTTCCATGTCTGGCTGTACACCATCGCGCTGGTCGCCACCACCATGCTCCCGTACGCGGTGCAGATGAGCGGGCTGATCTACCTTGCAAGCGCCGCGATACTCGGCGCGATCTTTCTGGGGTATGCTTGGCAGATATACCGGCATTACACCGACCTGCTGGCGCGCAAGACCTTTGCCTATTCCATCGTCTACCTGTCGCTGCTGTTTGCCGCGCTGCTCCTCGACCATTACATCAAGATCTGAATACATGTTTCTCCGTAACGCATATCGTGCCGCAGCCCTTGCGCTGGCCACCGCCTGCCTTCTCCTGACTGCCTGCGACAAACAGGGAGAGGGCGCGCCCATGGTGCTGTCGCCGGCGCAGTCGTCGTTCAAGAATACCGACGTTACCGGACTGGACTACGCGAAGGAATTCGCGATGCCCGACCATAACGGCAAGATGCGCACGCTGGCGGACTTCAAGGGCAAGGCGGTGGTCGTGTTCTTCGGCTACATCCATTGTCCCGATGTCTGCCCGACGACCATGGCGGAAATGGCGAACGTGATGCAGCAGCTCGGCCCGATGGCTGACCGCGTGCAGGTGCTGTTCGTTACCGTCGACCCCGAGCGCGACACGCCGGAGCTGCTGTCGAAATACGTGCCGGCCTTCGACACCCGTTTCCTCGGGCTGTCGGGCAGCAAGGAGCAGACCGAAAAGATGGCGAAGGAATTTCGCGTCTTCTACCAGAAAGTGCCTGGCAAGGAACCGGGCGCCTATGCAATGGACCATACGGCCGGCAGTTACGTGTTCGACCCGCAGGGACGCCTGCGCCTGTTCGTGCGGCACGGGCAGGGGCCGGAGCCGATCGCGCATGACCTGAAACTGCTGCTGTCTTAGGAGCGGCCAGGAAGCGGCAGCGGGCGCGTCCCGCCGCATGCATATCCTGAATATTGATGCCAGCCCTTCCGGCGGTCCCGCTGCGAAGAGCGGCACTGCAGGAACACCAAAGAGATCCTTATCGGGCGTGGACCTGCTTCCTGGGCGACACCTTCGTTGATTCGGGCGCAGTAGTCATTGCCTGCCGCGTGCGCGCCGCGGCAGGGTTTCCTTTGACTGCAAAAATTGGCGATCGCAAACAGGGCAGCAAGACCCTGTCCCTGGCGCCCCCAATGTCAAGCCTGTGGCTCCGCCTTTATCGAAACGCCGGCGCGCAGATTCCTCTCGATCTTCAGTAATACGATCAGCAGAATCAGGCCGACAAAGCCCAGGAAAAGGACGCCGGCTGCATAGAGCGACCACATCGCTTGCGATTGCTTCATTTGCGCCTCCGCCGCAGCCTCGTTTTTCTTTGCTTCGATATCCGCCGCCTGCCGCTTGTATTCCTGCTTGTAGTGATTGAGGATCGCGTAAAACTCGCTGCCGAAGTTCGCCTTCAACCGGTCGATGGCTGCCTTATTCGTCTTCGTGGCATCCAGGATGCCGATGAACTGTTTGATGAACGCCCGGCCCAGTCGCGAGTCGTTCTCCAATTCATTGAAAAGACGCTGCACGGGTTCGTGGTTGACAGAAAAGCCCGGGTCGGTAGCCTTGCCCAGGTTCTCGACCGATGCGAGGAAACTGACGAATAGCGGATCTTTTGCCGCAGGTGCGTCAATGGATTGGCTCGCCTGGTCTCCCGGTGCATTCTCTGCGTCCTGCTTTGCCGGCGCCTTGTAGCTTTCCGGCGTCAGGACTATTTCGTCCCTTACCGGAACCGGCTGGGCATCGTGCTGGAGCAGGTAACGGACACCGAGCAGAACAGCAATGGCAATGGCGCCGGTTGCGGCCAGCAGGAACACAACGCGCAAAAACTGCAAATAACCGGATTCCACTTTCTGTACGAGCGACATTTATTCTCCTTGATATAAAACCAGTGACGCTGCGAGCAATCAGCAAACGTGGGCGGCATTACATCGAACGCGGGCAAGCCACGCAACCCATATTTATGGGAGAGGGGAATGAACGGGGATCCGGCCTGGCGTAAGCGACGGGGAATCCCGGCTGCATTATGCCGGGTCACATCCCGTCGTAGTGCCCCTGAATCAGCCGGTAGAACCAAAACGCTTCGCTTTGAGCGATGAGATGATCGAGACGCGCCGGCGACTGTCCTGTAACCCGCCGGACCTCGCGCCCCATATGCGACTGATCCGCGAAACCGGCATCGCTCGCGAGTCCCGCAAGATCGAGGGCATTGGCCCTGCGGTGCTCTCCGGAGCGAGCCATGACCTCCTCCACGCGGGCGAATAGCTGCAAGTCGCGGTGGCTCTGACCGGTCCAGCCTTTGATGCGTCGCTGGATCTGGCGCATTCCCGTGCCTGCCGTCGAAAACGCCGCCCGCGTCGCCAATGACCGGACCCAGTCGCCCATGCGCGCAGCGGCGCCGGAGGACGGGGCGTGCCAGAGCGGACGGAGACGATTCTCCAGGCAATGGAAGCGGTCTGCGCCGTCATTCGCCTCGAAAAGCGCATTGCATGCTTCCAGAAACGCGCCGCCGGCAACTTCCTTCAGCGGCAGAATCTGATCGAGGAGCGGTTCGATGCCGGTTCCGCAAAGCCTGCCCAGCGCTTCGGGGTAAAACGCGACAGACAGCGCATATACCGGCCCCGGCGACCAGCTTGCGCTGGGAACGCTCTGTGGTCCGGAAATGACCACGCGAGGCAGCGACGGTCCGAGTATCGCACGGCTGGCGGGGCCTTGCCCTTCCACCATATGGAGCTCGCCCTCGAATATCCAGGAAACCAGTGCCATCGGCGTCGCCGGGTAATAGTTGAACCGCTCGGAATCCGACAGGGTAGTGCCGCGCGTATCGCGCTCGACGCCCGCGAAGATGCAGGAGCCGAGATCCGGATGCGGCAGAAGCAAGCGTGCCAAGCCTGAAGAAGCCATTGTCGTTTCCGTTCTATATGACAGATGCGGGCGGCGGCAGAATCACGAGCGTACTGACATCGGAGCCTGACCATGCCAAAACCGGTATTCCAGGGGCGTATCTTACACAAGACACGCAGCCTGCTTGTCTATGTTCTTACCTCGCTTGCCGTCCGTATCCGCCGTCTGTCCGGGCGGCCGCTCGTGCCCGAATGGACGCCGCTGTTCGAGATCGGAACCCTCTTCTGGCGGGCACAATTCAATCATGCCCTCGCCCTGAAGGACATCAGGGAGGGCAGGGCGTATTTCGACAGCTTGTACACCATCCCCGATATACCGCCGGAGGTTGAGGTGCGTCCCGCTAAGGCGGGCGAGCCGCGCGGCGACTGGTTTGTCCCGCGTGTGCGCAAAAGCGGCGTGACCATGCTTTATTTTCACGGTGGCGGTTACACGTTCTACGCCGCGGTCACGCGCCATTTCATCGCGATGCTTGCCGGGAAGCTGGGAGTCGCTATTTTCGCGCCCGATTACCGCCTCACCCCGGAGCACCCGCATCCCGCGCAGATCGAAGACGGCCTGGCGGCCTATCAGTTTCTTCTGGCGCAGGGCGTGGACCCGCGCCAGCTGATCATATGCGGGGATTCCGCCGGCGGACACCTGGCCCTGATGACGCTGGTACAGCTGCGCGCGTCAGGCTTGCCGCAACCCGCGCTCGCAGTCGGACTGAGCCCGTGGACGGATACCGGGCGCCGCGGTGAAAGCCAGTTCGGCAATGATCGCTACGATATGGTGCAGGGATATATGACCTTGCAGTTCGCAGCCTGGCTCAAGGGCGGCGGGCATATTGCGGATGCCGAGCTGTCGCCGATCAATCAGGATTTTCACGGGCTCGCTCCCATTTACCTGCAGGCGGGAGCAAAAGAGATACTGGTGGACATGATCCGGGATTTTGCGGGCACCGTGGAATCCCAGGGAGGGCGGGTGCGCCTGGATGTGTGGACCCACATGACCCATGAGTTCCATGCGTACGGGGATGACTTGCCGGAAAGCCGGCAGGCAATCGAGCGGATCCAGGCAGCAATCTCGTGGGCGACCAAGGAGGGGCGACCCGATTTTCCCGCATCCTCGCAGACCGAAGTCGATTGCCTTGCGCGCAGGGAAAGCAGCGCCCTTTACGATTCGCGCGTGCCGGCTTGAACCGCCTTTTCGATTTTTGTCGTGATGGCGTCCCGGGAGCCCGGCCTCTTAGAGGCGAAGACGGACAAGCGGACCGAGACGCGTAAGCAGGCCCCAGAAAGCACAAGGCCACCGATTTCTCGGTGGCCTTGTTTGCATCGGGCACGTCAAAAAGCCGGCCGCAAGTTATGCGTATGCCGCCAGCGTGCCTTTCATCTTCTTCAGTGCCGCGCTTTCGATCTGGCGGATGCGTTCGGCGGAAACGCCGAATTCCTCAGCCAGTTCATGCAGCGTGGCGCCCGAGCCATCGTCGTTCGACAGCCAACGCGCTTCGACGATGCGGCGCGAGCGCGGGTCGAGCTTGTCGAGCGCCGCCTCCAGGCCTTCCGACTGCAGCCGGTCGTACTGCTTCGCTTCCAGCGCCTTGGTCGGCTCGGTGGTGTCGGACGACAGGTAGGCGATGGGAGCAAACTTGTCGTCTTCGTCGTCGCTCGGCGCATCCAGCGCGATGTCATGGCCCGACATGCGGGTTTCCATCTCGATCACTTCCTCGCGCTTGACGTTGAGCGACTTGGCCAGGTCGTCGACCTGGGTCGGCGTCATCGCATCCAGGCTTTCCTTGTGGCTGCGCAGGTTGAAGAACAGCTTGCGCTGAGCCTTGGTGGTTGCGATCTTGACCAGCCGCCAGTTCTTCAGGATGTATTCATGGATTTCGGCCTTGATCCAGTGCATCGCGTAGGACACCAGGCGTACGCCCTGATCGGGATCGAAACGCTTGACTGCCTTCATCAGCCCGATGTTGCCTTCCTGGATCAAATCGGCATGCGGCAAGCCGTAGCCGAGGTAACCGCGCGCGATCGACACAACCAGTCGCAGATGCGACATCACCAGTTTCTGCGCGGCGGCAAGATCATTGTTCTCGCGCAAACGACGGGCAAGCGAGGTCTCTTCTTCCTGCGTGAGCATCGGAATGCGGTTGACCGCCGAGATGTACGCCTCGATGTTGCCCAGGCTGCCCGGAAAACCGAGTGTCAGGGCATGACTTCCCATCGGAACCAATGCGGTTTGTGTAGAAGTTGCTTTCATCGTTTCTCCTTGCTTTTCAGCGGATATCCGCCCAACGTCGGGTGGCTTGCTGAGTTCGACACTATATTAGCACTCTCTTTGGGGGAGTGCTAATACGGGTTCTTAACCGCATTGATAGAAGGGGGCTATGGCGAAAAGAGGGTTAATTGTTCAAACTGACTCTAAATGAGTGGCGCCAGGAAAAGTTGTGAAAAATCAAAATACTGCTCGAAAGGAAGCATTCTCCCCTTACGCCAGCTTCGCCAGATGCCTGCGTACCGACAGCAGCGCGCCCAGCAGGCCAAGGCCGGCGCTCATTGCAAGCATTGCAACAGTTGCCGTCGATCCTAGCGGAGTCAGCCGGAATTCCGACGCGTACAGTCGCGCAAACTCGGCCACTGCGCTGTTGAGCGGTTGCAGCGAGGCGGCCACCGCGCCCAGCGCGAGCAAGCCGGCGCACAATCCGAGCAGAGCGCCGGTGTAGTAGAACGGCCGGCAGATGTAGGCGTTGGTTGCGCCGAACATCCTGCATACCTCGATCTCGTCACGCTGGGTCATCACCTGCAGGCGGATGGTATTGAATACGACCGCCACCACCACCACCGCCAGCGTGCCCGCAAGGAAGAGCAGCGCAAGCCGCAATACCTGCATCAGCGCCGCCAGCCGTTTTACCCACGCTGAGTCGATCTGGACGTATTCGACACCGGGCAGTGCCTTGAGTTGCGCTGCCAGCGCATCGACTCTTGCCGCATCTTCGCCGGTGCGTACGCCGGACAGCTTCAGTACATAGCCATCTGGCAAAGGGTTTTCCCCGAGCGCCGTTATCGCGTCGGCAATCCCGCTCTTGTTCTTGAGCAGGTTGAGCGCATGCTCGCGCGGGATGAATTCGATCTTGCCGTTCCTTCCGGACTCCTGCAGGCTGCGCCGGATTTGCGGCGCGAGTGCGGTGGCGCGCTCGCGCGGCGTGTCGACCGCCAGGAAAACGCTGATTTCCGGTTCCACCGCAAGCTGCTCCGATACCGGGCGCACGTTCTCGAGCAGCGTGAGGCCGGCGAACGGCAGCGCCAGCGCGATCGCCACCACCAGCACGTTGAGCGCGAAACTGCCCGGCGCGCGCGCAAGGTGCTTGAATGCATCGGCCAGCGCCACCAGGTGCTGCCTGAGCCAGGTCGTCATGCGGCACCCCGCAGCAGGTCGCCGGCAGGCGTCGGCATCAACCGCCCGTGTTCCAGGTAGATGATGCGTGGCGCATTGGCAAGGATGGCTTCATCGTGCGTCGCGATCAGGCAGGTCACGCCGGCATCGTGAAAGGCTTTCAGCGCGTCCATTACCTTCTTCGCGCTGCCGCGGTCCAGGTTCGCGGTCGGCTCGTCGGCAAGGATGATCTGCGGCCGGTTGACGATGGCGCGCGCGATCGCCACGCGCTGCTGCTCGCCGCCGGACAGCGTCATCGGGTCGGCGCCGGCCTTGTCCAGCAGCCCGACCTTGTCGAGCGCGGCGCGCGCCCGTTTTTCGGCTTCGGCGCCGGCCGTGCCGGTCACCTGCAGCGGCAGCATCACGTTGGTGAGCACGCTGCGGTCGTTCAGCAGGCATTGCGGCTGGAAGATCAGGCCGAGGTTGCGCCGCAGGTAAGGCAGGCCGGAAGCGTTCAAGCTGCCGACATCCTGGCCGTTGACCGAGACGGTGCCCGCGCTCGGCCGCTCCATGACGGCGATCATCTTCAGCAGGGTCGACTTGCCGGCGCCGGAGGGGCCGGAAAGGAATACCAGTTCGCCCCTGCCGATCGTGAGGTTGATGTCGGCCAGCGCCGACGTGCCGCGTCCATATTGCTTGGAGACGTTATTGAATTCGATCATGAGAGCAGGGCGTCGACGAATTCTTCGGCGTTGAACGGCTGCAGGTCTTCGATCTTTTCGCCGATGCCGATGAAATAGACGGGCACCGGGCGGGTCTTCGCGATCGCGGCCAGCACGCCGCCCTTGGCGGTGCCGTCGAGCTTGGTGATCACCAGGCCGGTGAGCTGCAGCGCGTCGTCGAAGGCTTTCACCTGCGCCAGCGCATTCTGTCCGGTATTGCCGTCGATGACCAGCAGCACCTCATGCGGCGCCTTTTCCATGCCCTTGCCGATCACACGCTTGACCTTCTTCAACTCTTCCATCAGGTGCAGCTGCGTCGGCAGGCGGCCGGCGGTGTCGACCATGACGACATCGACGCCGCGCGCGCGCGCCGACTGCACCGCGTCGAACGCCACCGCAGCCGGATCGCCCGATTCCTGCGCAATCACCGTGACGTTGTTGCGTTCGCCCCAGATCGCCAGTTGCTCGCGCGCCGCGGCGCGGAAAGTGTCGCCTGCGGCCAGCAGCACCGATTGCCGGTGCGCCTGCAGGTGCTTGGCGAGCTTGCCGATGGTGGTGGTCTTGCCGGCGCCGTTGACGCCGGCAATCATCATGACCAGCGGCTGTTCGCGGCCCAGCACCATCGGCTTTTGCAGCGGCGTGAGCATGTCGATCAGCAGCGTGCGCAGCGCGGTCTTGACCTGCTGCGCGTCGGTCAGCTTTTCGGCCTTCACCTTTTTCTTGAGCGTGTCGAGCAGGAATTGCGTCGCTTCCACGCCGGCGTCGGAGACCAGCAGCGCGGACTCGAGTTCTTCGTAGAGCTCGTCGTCGATCCGGGCGCCGACGAACAGCGTGGTCAGGTTGGTCGAGGTCTTGGACAGGCCGGCCTTGAGCCGCTGCATCCAGGATTTTTTCTGCTCGGGCGGCGGCGGCTCGGCGGGGACGATTTCGCCTTCTTCTTCCGGAGCCGTCAGGGCCGCTGCGGGAACAGGCGTTGCTACCGATGCGGGCACGGGCGCGGAAACCGGTGCCGCCGCGGGTGTGGGAACCGGTGCCGGTGCGGGTGTGGGAACCGCTTCGGGGGTGGCGACGGGCGCCGGTGCCGGGGCAGGCGCAGCGACCGGCGCAGCGGCAGGCACCGCCGGCGCGGGCTCGATTACCGGCTCCGGAACAGGGGCGGGTGCCGCAGGCGTGTCCCGCTTGAACAGGTTCAGCCAGGAAGATTTCTGTTCCGCAGGCTGTGGTGCGGCAGCGGCAGCGGGCGCGGGCGCTTCCGCGGCTTCCGGCTGGGGCGCGGCTTCCTGCGGCGCTGCAGGCGTGTCTTTCGGTTTTTTCTTGAAGAAACTAAACATCGGAGCAGGGAAGGATGGCAGTCCGGGGCGCGCAAAGCATCGCCGCAGAAAGAAGATACAATCGGAGCCTCATTTCGCGCGCGGCCACCGGGTTGCGCCGCCGCAACGAATCAGTCCTCTATTTTATCAGAGCGGAGATTATGAAATTCCGGATCGCTTTATTGCTGTCGGTATGGGTGCTGGGCTTGCTCCCAACCGCACTGCGCGCCGAGTCGGCGCACGAATTCATGTTGAAGAACGGCATGAAAGTCATCGTCAAGGAAGACCATCGCGCACCGACGGTGGCGCACATGATCTGGTACAAGGCCGGGTCCATGGATGAGCACAACGGCGTGACCGGTGTGGCACATGCGCTCGAGCACATGATGTTCAAGGGCACCAAGACGCTCAAGCCGGGCGAATTCAGCCAGCGCGTCGCCGCCCTGGGCGGGCGCGAGAATGCGTTCACGAGCAAGGATTACACCGCCTACTTCCAGCAGATCGAGAAATCCAAGCTGGAAAAGGTAATGGCGCTGGAAGCGGACCGCATGGCCAACCTGGTGCTCAACAAGGACGAGTTTTCGCGCGAGATCCGGGTCGTGATGGAGGAACGCCGCTGGCGCACCGAAGACCAGCCGATCCCGCTGGTGTATGAAACGCTGAATGCGACCGCCTTCACCGCCCATCCTTACCATCACCCGGTCGCCGGCTGGATGAGCGACCTGGCGAGCATGACGGTGCAGGACGCGCAAGCCTGGTACGACCGCTGGTATGCGCCGAACAATGCGGTGATGGTGGTGACCGGTGACGTCGACGCCAAGCGGGTGCTGGCGCTGGCGGAAAAGCACTTCGGCAAGATCCCGCGCAAGGCGGTTCCGGTGACCAAGCCGCAGGAAGAGCCGCCGCAGCGCGGCGCGCGCCGCATCACCGTGAAGGCGCCGGCGGAAAACCCCTACGTGGTGCTCGCGTTCAAGGTGCCGCGGTTGCGCGACGTCGAGAAGGACGACGATTCGCATGCGCTGGATGTGCTGGCGGCAATCCTCGACGGCTACGACAATGCGCGCCTGAATGCAAAGCTGGTCCGTACCGAGCGGGTTGCCAATTCAGCGGGTGCCGGCTACTCGAACATCGCGCGCGGGCCGGTGCTGTTCCTGCTCGACGGCACGCCGACGGCCGGTACCACCACCGAGCAGCTCGAAAAGCTGCTGCGCGCCGAAGTCGAGCGCATCGCAAAGGAAGGCGTGTCCGATCAGGAGCTCAAGCGCGTGAAGACGCAGCTGATTGCCGGGCAGATCTACAAGCGCGATTCGATCTTCGGCCAGGCGATGGAAATCGGCACGATGGAGATGGCCGGCCTGTCGCACACCAAGATCGACCGCATCATCGACAAGCTGAAGGAAGTGACCGCCGAGCAGGTGCAGGCGGTCGCGCAGAAATATTTCGGCGACGATGCACTGACGGTGGCGACGCTGGTGCCGCTGCCGCTCTCCGAGAAGAAGACGCCTGCGCCGCCCAAGGGGCTGCGCCACTGATTGCGGGAAGGATCAACATGAAACGATTTCTGATGGTATGTGTGCTCGCCTTTGCGGGCATAGCGCCGGCCCAGGCCGCGCTCAAGATCCAGTCATGGACGCTGGCCAACGGCGCCAAGGTGCTGTTCGTCGAAAGCCGCTCGATTCCGATTCTCGACATCAGCGTCGAGTTCGATGCCGGCGCGCGCCGCGACCCGCAGGGAAAGGCCGGCACCGCATCCCTGACCAATGCCATGCTCGCGCGCGGCCTGCGCGAGGCGACCACCCCCTTCGCCGAGCCGGCAATGACGGAAGCGCAGATTTCGGATGCGTTTGCCGACGTAGCGGCGCAACGCGGCGGCGGCGCCGGCAGCGACCGCGCGGGCGCCAGCCTGCGTACGCTGTCGAGCCGGGCCGAACGCGACGCATCGGTCAGCCTGCTGGCGCGCATCCTCGCGCATCCGAGCTTTCCGGAAAACTTCCTTGCCCGCGACAAGGCGCGCGTGATCGCCGCAATCAAGGAAGACGAAACCAAGCCGGAGTCGATCGCGGGCAAGGCCTTCTGGCGGCTGGTCTACGGCCGCCATCCGTATGCGCAGCAGGAGACCGTGCCATCCGTCGAGGCCATCGGCCGCGACGACCTGGTCGCCTTCCATGCAAGGCACTATGTCGCCAACCGCGCGGTGATCTCGATGATCGGGGACATCACTCGCGCCGAGGCGGACGCGATCGCGCAGCAGCTGACCGCGCGCCTGCCGCAGGGCGAGCCGCTGCCGGCACTGCCGGCGGTGGAGCCGGCGCCGGCGGTCGAGGAACGCATTCCGCACCCGGCGTCGCAGGCGCACATCCTGACCGGCATGCCGGCGGTGGCGCGCGGCGACGCCGACTACTTTCCCCTGCTGGTCGGCAATTACACGCTGGGCGGCGGCGGCTTCGTGTCGCGCCTGACGCACGAGGTACGCGAAAAGCGCGGGCTGTCGTACAGCGTGTACAGCTTTTTCAGCCCGCTGGCGCAGCCCGGCCCGTTCCAGGCGGGCTTCCAGACGCAGAAGGAGCAGGCCGATGAGGCGCTCAAGGTGGTGCGCGACACGATCGCCGCGTTCCTGCGCGACGGCCCCACCGCGCAGGAGCTGAAGGCGGCAAAGGACAACCTGATCGGCGGTTTCGCGCTGCGCATCGATAACAACAGGAAGATCCTCGACAACATCGCGGCGATCGGTTTCTACAACCTGCCGCTCGACTATCTCGATACCTGGACCGCAAAGGTGGACCAGGTCACGGTGGCCGACATCAAGGCGGCATTCCAGCGCAAGCTGGGGCTGGAGAAGATGTCGACGGTCATCGTCGGTAACGGGAATTAAGGCCGTGCAAAGAAGAAGTCCCGGAAAAAACGCGCAGCCGCCCCGCTCCGGCGGGCCGGCGCGCCAGGTCCGCATCATCGGCGGCCAGTGGAAGCGCACACCCTTGCCGGTGCTGGATGCGGAAGGGCTGCGGCCAACCCCGGACCGGGTGCGCGAAACGGTGTTCAACTGGCTCAGCCATCTGCTCGACGGCGCGTGGGAACAGGTTGCCTGCCTCGACCTGTTCGCCGGCACCGGCGCGCTCGGCTTCGAGGCCGCGAGCCGGGGCGCGGCGCGCGTGGTGATGGTGGAAGACAACGCGGCGGCGGTGCGCCAGCTGGAGGCGAACAAGGCCAAGCTGAAGGCGGAACAGGTAGTCATCCGGCGCGGCGATGCGCTGGCTGCCGCTACGACCCTGGCCGCCGGCGAGGGCGGGGGATTCCGCGTGATCTTCCTCGACCCGCCTTACCATCGCGAATGGCTGGTGAAAATACTGCCGCTGTGCGAACGGCTGTTGGCCGATGGCGGCTTGGTATATGCTGAAGCTGAATCGGCGCTTGACGGCGATGCGCAACCGGAATGGATGCGCGGCTGGGAAGTGGTGCGTTCGGACAAGGCGGGCATGGTTTTCTACCACTTGCTTCGGCGCAATGCCGACGCCCCGATTTAGGGCATAATGCGCGTTCCGGAATTTTTCTCTTAGGGCAGGGAGCCGCGATGGTTACAGCTGTTTACCCAGGAACGTTCGATCCGCTCACACGCGGCCACGAGGATTTGGTGCGCCGTGCGTCCGGCCTGTTCGACAAGCTGGTGGTGGGCGTGGCCGACAGCAAGGCCAAGCGTCCCTTCTTTTCCCTGGACGAGCGCCTGTCGATCGCCAACGAGGTGCTCGGGCATTACCCGAATGTGCAGGTGGAAAGCTTTTCCGGCCTGCTCAAGGATTTCGTGCGCGCGCATGATGCGAGGGTGATCGTGCGCGGCCTGCGAGCGGTGTCCGACTTCGAATACGAGTTCCAGATGGCCGGCATGAACCGCTATCTGCTGCCGGATGTCGAAACCCTGTTCCTGACGCCGTCCGACCAGTACCAGTTCATTTCCGGCACCATCGTGCGCGAAATCGCAACCCTGGGCGGCGACGTTTCCAAATTTGTATTCCCGTCAGTCGAGCGCTGGCTGAAGGGAAAGCTTGCGGCAGGAAGCAAGTAAGTCATACAGTCAGAGAGAGCAGTCAGAGGCAGCCATGGCGTTGATGATTACGGACGAATGCATTAATTGCGACGTGTGCGAGCCGGAGTGCCCGAACGACGCGATTTCCATGGGGCCGGTGATTTACATGATCGATCCCGACAAGTGCACCGAATGCGTCGGCCACTACAACGAGCCGCAATGCCAGGAAGTCTGCCCGGTCGATTGCATTCCTTTCAATCCCGCAAGGCGCGAGAGCCGCGAAGAACTGCAGGCGAAATACGAGCGCCTGCAGGCCGAAAAGCAGGAAACCTGATCAGCGCGCGGCGGCGGCAACCACGCGGTTGCGGCCGCCGGCTTTCGCCTGGTAGAGCGCGACGTCGGCGCGCGCGACGAATTGCTGCGCCGCTTTTTCCAGTGTTTCGTCAGCCTGCGGCGGCGGCAGGGCAGCCACGCCGATCGATACCGTCACATCCAGTTGCTGGCCGCTCTGCAGCGATAGCGGATGTTCGGCCACGCTCTGCCGGATCCGTTCGGCGACGTTGCTCGCGTCCGCCGGTTCCGTCTCGGTCAGCAGCACCACGAATTCCTCCCCGCCGAAGCGGCCGAGCGCATCGCTCAGTCGCAGCTCCGCCTTGATTCGTCCCGCCACCGCGCGCAGCACCTCGTCGCCGGCCTGGTGGCCGATGCTGTCGTTGATCTGCTTGAAATGATCGATGTCGATATACAGGCAGGACAGCGGCGTCTCCTGCCGGCGGCTGCGGACCACCTCTTCCAGCAGCCGGCGCTCGACATAGCGCCGGTTGTTCACGCCGGTCAGCGGATCGGTCAGCCCGATATGCTTGAGCCGCTCGTTGTTGATCACGTTCTCGAGGCAGATCGCGACAATGCACGCCATATGCTCGATGAAGTCGGTCGCCATGCCCGGCTTGAACCGGTTCGCATCCGCGCTGCCGAGGTTCAGGGCGCCGATCAGGCGGCCGTGCCGCGACAGCGGGACGACCGCGGCGCTGGCGGGCGGCGCGATCGGTTCCGGGAACATGAGGCCGAACAGCTGTTCGCTGTAGCCGCCCAATACCGGTCTGGAAAGCCTGTCGGCCAGTTCGCCGAACTCAGATTCTTCCTGCAGGAAGAACAGCTGCGGCAGGTCGCACAGGTTCATGTTCAGCTGCACGAGGATGCGACGGATGTCGTATTGCGCGTCCAGCATCGCCAGCGTCACGACATCGAGGCCGGCGGTGCGCGGAAAGGTGTGGAACAGGGTGTCGGTCAGCGCCTGGAAGCTGTCTGCGGCGATCAGCTGGAGGTCGAGCGTCTGGTGGCGCTGCAGGATTTCCTGGTTCTTCTGCGCGTTCGCGATCAGCTCTGCCAGCTGCGCGCGTAATTGCCGATTTTCCTTTGCCAGCTCTTGCGACATGGACGCTCCGGAGGGAAGTCAACAGCGCCGCATGGCTGGATGCCGAGGCCCCGCAAAAGAAACGAAAGAGAAACGGGACAAGCGCGTGGTCAAAATACTACCAGCGTGACGGCGCCGGCTGCAACCGGCGCGGCGCGTGCGGCAACGCTCAGAACGCCAGCGTCATCTCGACCTCTTGCCCGACGCGCAGGACCTGGCCCTCGCCTTCGAGCAGGATGGCATTCATCCCGAAGGTGATGCCGCCATCCACCCTGGGGTTGGCGCGGTAGCTCCTCAGGATGTCGAGCGGGTCGGGGCCGAACTCGCCGCGGCTCTGGTCGACCGACGGCATCGGGCAGCGCGCGCAGGGCTTCACAGGCTTGATCTTCGCGTCGCCGATGCGGAACGACTCGGCGACATCTTCGTCGAAGGCCTCGATGCCGCTGATGACGATGTTCGGGCGGAAGCGGTTCATCGGCAGCGCCGCCCGGCCCTGCGCCTCCAGCTTGCCGTTCAGGTCGGCCAGCGATGCCTCGGAAATGACCAGCATCGGGAAGCCGTCGGAAAACAGCGTGGGCGCATCGGCGCCGCCGGTCCACTTCGCGCTCGCCGCACGCCTGGCGTTTGCATGGAAGCGCACCAGCCGGCAGGGTGTCCCAAGGAAGCGGGAAAACCAGACGGCGGTGGTCTCGTCGCAGTCGTAGGCTTCCACGCTGTCGTCCCAGACGCGCACCGAAAGCGTCTTCTCCTCTTCCGGATCGGGCAGGCCGAGCGGGATTTCCAGCCGCAGCATGCCGGGCGCGCGCAATTCCAGCGTATCGGCCTTGATGCGCGGCGCCACCAGCGCGAGCTTCGGGAAGTCGCGCTGCGTCATGAACCCGCCCCGCTCGTCCACGACCATCCATTCGCGGTCGTAGATGTTCTCGACCATCAGGCCGGCAGGCGTCAGCGTGGCCTCGCGCAGCGCGATGCCGGCGCAGGACTTGATCGGATAGAGGTTCAGTTCGGTGAGTGTCGGCATGCTCGGGCGCGCTGGAGGCGTGGATCAGACGTTGAACAGGAAGTTGAGCACATCGCCGTCCTTGACGATGTATTCCTTGCCTTCGGCGCGCATCTTGCCCGCTTCCTTCGCGCCCTGTTCACCCTTGTAGGTGATGAAGTCGTCGTAGGAGATGGTCTGCGCGCGGATGAAGCCGCGTTCGAAGTCGGTATGGATCACGCCGGCGGCTTGCGGCGCAGTGGCGCCGATCGGCACCGTCCATGCGCGCACTTCCTTCACGCCGGCGGTGAAATAGGTCTGCAGGCCGAGCAGCTTGAAGCCGGCGCGGATCAGGCGGTTCAGGCCGGGTTCGTCCATGCCCATGTCAGCCAGGAACGCGCCCTTGTCTTCCTCTTCCAGGTCGGCGATTTCCGCCTCGATCGCGGCGCAGATCGCCACGATCGGCGCATTCTGCTCGGCCGCGTACGCAGTGAGCTGGTCGAGCAGCGGGTTGTTGGTGAAGCCGTTATCGGCGACGTTGGCGACATACATCGCCGGCTTGGCGGTGATCAGGCAAAGGGATTTGATCAAAGCCATTTCCTCGGCATCGAGTCCCATCGCGCGCACCGGCCTGGCTTCGTTCAGCTGCGGCACGATGCGCTCGAGCAGGCCGACCAGCTTGATCGCTTCCTTGTCGCCTGCCTTGGCCTTCTTGCTTTCGCGCTGGAGCGCCTTCTCGACGGTGCCGAGGTCGGCCAGCGCCAGTTCGGTCTGGATCACCGCGATGTCGTCGAGCGGGCTGACCTTGCCGGCGACGTGCACCACGTTCGGGTCCTCGAAGCAGCGCACCACGTTGACGATCGCGTCGGTCTCGCGGATGTGCGCGAGGAACTGGTTGCCCAGGCCTTCGCCCTTGGACGCGCCGGCGACCAGGCCGGCGATGTCGACGAATTCCACCACGGCGGGCACGATGCGCTCCGGCTTGACGATTTCCGACAGGGCCTTCAGGCGCTGGTCCGGCACTTCGACGATGCCGACATTGGGCTCGATGGTGCAGAAGGGATAGTTTTCCGCCGCGATGCCGGCTTTGGTCAGCGCGTTGAACAGGGTGGATTTGCCGACGTTAGGCAGGCCGACGATGCCGCATTTGAGACTCATGGTGTTTACTTCGGTAAATGTTTGAATTAACCCGCTATTTTACCGTAGCGGCGGGGTGGTTCAGAGCGGCTGTACCCTTGCCGGGTCCGGTTTGGCAATAAATTCCGCCAGGTCGTCGCGCAAACGTGCGCCTTCCCCCATGGCCAGCTTCCAGTTCAGGATACGGAAGTCATGGTTCAAGCCGTAATACAGGAAGTCGTTCCGGTCCGGCAGTTTACTGCGTGACAAGGTTTGCAGGAAGGCAGTTGTCGGCGACAACAGGACCACGTTGTCCAGCCAGCTGCTGTTGCGCCCGATATGGGCACGGCGCCAGGGCAGGGTCTTGTCCAGCCAGCCAGGCACGATCTGCGTGCCGAAATGCGGGTACAGCACCAGGCCGCCGTCCGGTTTGCCGGCCAGGCGGGAATAGGGAAGCGCCAGATGGTAGTCGATCAGGCCGCCATCCCAATAGGTGCCGTCCGGCGCACCGGCGAGCGCACGCACCGGCTCCATCGTGAAGGGCAGGGTGCCCGACGCGAGCAGCGCGTCGGCGAGGTTGGCGCCGGAAAGCGGCGCGAACTGCGTGTCGAAGGCATCGAACCTCGCCTTCAGCCAGAATGCCGGGTCGCGTTCGTCGCTGACCACCACCCGCGCCAGATGGTGGGCGAGCTGCGAGCGGGACAGCAGGTTGCCGAGCACGGCCAGGCCGAAGCCTGCGCTCACCGAGAGATTGCGGCGCGGCGCCTTCAGCAGCCGGCGTCCGCGCGACACCAGGATCTGCAGGCGATGGTGCGGGTGGCTGGCGATCTGGTCGGCATGCTCTCCGACGAAGTCGGCCAGCAGGGCGCGGCAGGCGGAGGAAATGTGCGCGGCGCTCGGGCGGCGCGGGTAGCGCTGGCCGCAGTAAAGGTCTCCGAGGCGTTCGAAGGCGGCCACCGGGTCGGGCTGGCACGCGGCAGCCATGCGCCAGGCGCCGATAGATGCGCCGATCAGGGTGCGTTCGCGCGGTGCGGACGGCAGCCAGGAGCCGAACAGCCACTGGTCCATTTTCTGGAAGATCAGGCCTTTCGGGCCGCCGGCCGCCGCGGGAATGACGGCGATGTCCTGCGCGCGCAGGCCGTGCTCGCGGATGTGCGCGAGTGCCTTCGGACCGGCGTGTATCGCGAGCGCCTTCATGTGCGCCGCGTTATTTCGCGCTCGAATGCAGCTTCATCATCGCCGCCTCGAACTTCCCTTCGCACAGCATCGGGATCACGTCCAGGCACTTGTCGAGCGCATCGTTGATCGCTGCCTGCTCTTCCTTGCGCGGACGGTGCAGCACATAGTCGACCACCGGTTGCTGCAGGTTTGCGGTGCGCGGATGGCCGATGCCGATGCGCATGCGCCAGTAGTCCTGTGTGCCGAGCGCGGCGGTGATGTCCTTCAAGCCGTTGTGTCCGCCGGAGGAGCCGCCTTTCTTGATTTTCGCGGCGCCCGGCGGCAGGTCGAGTTCGTCATGCACCACCAGGATGTCTTCCGCTGCGATCTTGTAGAAGCGCGCGAGCGCGCCGACCGACTGGCCGGAGCGGTTCATGTAGGTCTGCGGTTCGAGCAGCCAGACTTCCTGGCCGGCAATCGCTGTCTTCGCGGCCAGTGCGTTATAGCGCGACTCGCGCGCAAGGCGGCCGCCGGCCAGGTTGTCGACCAGCCAGAAGCCCGCATTGTGGCGGGTTTGTTCGTATTCAGGGCCCGGGTTGCCGAGGCCGACGATGAGGCGGATGGGCATGGGAGTGCATGTCCTGTTTCTGAGCCCGGGCAGGGTTCCCGGGAAAAGGCTTGATTATCCGGTAAGTTGCGCTTGCGCGTCCAACTCGCGGGCTTGAAAAACAAAAACCCCGTCGCTTGGACGGGGTTTTTGCTGAGGCAGTACGACTTGCTGGAAGATTACTTCTTCTCGGCGTCGCCCGCTGCTGCGTCGTCGGCGGACACCTGGCCGGCCGGCACGCTGGCGGTGGCGACGGTCGGGTTGTCGTTCGAAACCGCGGTCACGCCCTTCGGCAGCGCGATGTCGTTCAGGTGCACGGAAGCGCCGGCTTCAACCTTGGCCAGGTCGACTTCGATGAATTCCGGCAGGTCGCCCGGCAGGCAGTTGATGTCGACTTCGGTCATCACATGGCTGATGATCGCGCCGCCCAGCTTCACGGCCGGGGAGATTTCTGCGTTCACGAAGTGCAGCGGCACCTTGACGTGGATCTTCTGGTTCGCGTCGACGCGCTGGAAGTCGGCGTGCAGCACCAGTTGCTTGTACGCGTGGACCTGGAAGTCGCGCAGCAGGACCTTTTCCACTTTGCCTTCGATTTCCATGTCGAGGATCGACGAATGGAAGGCTTCCTTCTTCAGCGCGTGGTAAAGCGCGTTGTGGTCCAGGGCGATCGCGACCGGGGCAGCGGTGCCGCCGTAGATGATCGCCGGGGTTTGGCCGGCATTGCGCAGGCGGCGGCTCGCTCCGGACCCCTGCTCTGTGCGCGGGAATGCGATTACTTTCATTTTTAGCTCCAAAAATGCAAGACAGGCTTGCGGTATGTCCCCCGCGACCAGGGGACGGAAAACCTTCTTCCGCAAGGAAGAAGGGAAAACGGGAATCAGTCTGCGAACAGCGAGCTGACGGAGTCGCCCTTGGTGATGCGCTTGAAGGTCTCGGCCAGCAGGTCGGCAGCGGTCAGCTGGCGGATCTTTGCGCACTGCTTTGCGGCGGCAGACAGCGGAATGGTATCGGTGACTACCAGCTCATCCAGCGGCGAGGTGGTGATGCGCTCGATTGCGGGGCCGGACAGCACCGGATGCGTACAGTAGGCGACCACCTTCTTCGCGCCGCGCTCCTTGAGCACTTCGGCGGCCTTGGTCAGCGTGCCGGCGGTATCCACCATGTCGTCCATGATCACGCAGTTGCGGCCTTCGACTTCACCGATGATGTGCATGACTTCGGAAACGTTGGCTTTCGGACGGCGCTTGTCGATGATCGCCAGGTCGCAGTTCAGGCGCTTGGCCAGCGCGCGCGCGCGCACCACGCCGCCGACGTCCGGCGACACGACCAGCAGGTCGTCGTAGTTCTTCTTGATCAGGTCGGTCAGGAGGATCGGCGATGCGTAGATGTTATCGACGGGAATGTCGAAGAAGCCCTGGATCTGGTCCGCGTGCAGGTCCATGATCAGCACGCGTTCGACGCCGGCCTGCTGCAGCATGTTGGCGACGACTTTCGCTGAAATCGCCACGCGCGCGGAGCGCGGACGGCGGTCCTGGCGGGCGTAACCGAAATAGGGGATGGCGGCGGTGATGCGGCCGGCCGACGCGCGCTTCAGGGCATCGACCATCAACATGATTTCCATCAGGTTGTCATTGGTCGGCGCGCAGGTCGATTGCAGAACGAACACATCCTTGCCGCGCACGTTCTCGTTGATTTCCACCATGACCTCGCCGTCGGAGAATTTCGACACGACGGCCTTGCCCAGCGGAATACCGAGGTGCCTGACCACTCCTGCGGCCAGCTCCGGGTTTGCGTTGCCGGTAAAGACCATCAGGTTTTCAAGCGCCATGGGACACCTAAAGAAAGCGGGTTAAAAGGATGAAAAGCCGCCAAGGCATGACAAAGTGTCTCGCGTTGGCGGCTTTGGGTTTTTCTTGTATTTAATGGCAGGGGAACAAGGATTCGAACCTTGGAATGCCGGAATCAAAATCCGGTGCCTTAACCAGCTTGGCGATTCCCCTACACAACCGGTTGTCTGCCGTTGCAAATCTACGCAACGCCAAACGAATTCTTTACTACGCCTGCAACAGATGCGAGAGCGGGTGTCGCTCGATCGCCCTGGCTTTCCAGACTGTCCACTGCCGGAAGCCGGAGGCATGTGCCGCTTGCAGCACTTCATCTGCCTGGTGCTCCTGTGGGAATGCGCAAAACACACAGGCACCTGAACCGGTCATCCTTGCCTCCCCATGCTGAGACAGCCATTCGATGGCGTCCGCAACTGGTGGAAAAAGCCTGGCGGCCACGACTTGCAGGTCGTTTTTTCCGAAGCAAATCGATGCGCTGGAAAAGTCCGATATTCTGACGGGGTTTGTGCTTCTTGTCAAACCCGGATCGGAAAAAATTACTGCGGTAGGCACAACAACCCCGGGCTCGATCACCACATACCAGCAAGCCGGGGTGTCGACCGGCTGCAATGCTTCCCCGACGCCTTCGGCAAACGCATTGCGGCCGAACAGGAAAAAGGGAACGTCGGCGCCGAGCTGCAGGCCGAGCGCCATCAGTTCGGCGCGGCCGAGGCCGGTGCCCCACAGATGGTTCAGCGCGAGCAGCGTGGTGGCTGCATCGGAGGAGCCGCCGCCCAGTCCGCCGCCCATCGGCAGGCGCTTCTCAAGCGCGATTTCCGCGCCGAGGCCGCTTGCCCGGTTGCCAGCCGCGGCCTTCAGCAGGCGCGCCGCGCGCACCACGAGATCGGAATCCTCCGGCACGCCAGGGATATCGGTGATGCGCCGGATCGCGCCGTCCTCGCGCACCTTGAAGTGCAGCAGGTCGCAGCGGTCCAGCAACTGGAACACGGTCTGCAGCAGGTGATAGCCGTCGGGGCGGCGTCCGGTGACATGCAAGAACAGGTTCAGCTTGGCCGGTGCGGGGCAATTGTTCAGTGTGGCTGCCATGAGTCGATGACGATGCGGATGGAGACGTCGCCGGCCTGCTCGGTCCTGCGTGCAAGGTCGACGCGCCTGGCGCGATTGTCTGCCGCCGCGCCATTTTCATCAAGCCAGTTTGCGTAACGGATGTGCCAGCCGTCCCGGGTGACCACTTCGGCGGCGGCGGGAGAGGCGACAAAGCGCCGGCCGGCGGCGTCAAGCGCGAAGCCTTGCAGCCATTCGCGCATGCCGGCGACCGGCAGCGGCCAGCCGAGCGTGCCGGCGGTCAGGCTGTCGACGTCGGGCGCGCTGCGCGCAGGCTGGCCGGCCTGGGTAAGGGTGGCGCCCTGCGGCGATACATCGATGACGGCGACCGTCTGGCCGAGCGGCGAGAGCAGGGTGACGGTGGTGCGCAGCGGCGTCTGGCGCCAGGCGAAGCTGCCGTGCAGGGCTTCTTCCTGGCGTTCGCCCTGGTAGCGTACCGACAGGCGGCCGCCGAGGTCTATCGAGTCATGGAAAGGACGCGCTGCCGTTGCCTGTGCCGGCTGTGCGACGGGCGGCGGCATGCCGGCACAGCCGGCCAGCGCGAGCGGGAGCGCGACAGCGATTGCCTTGATTGCCCGCATCCGGTCACAAGCTCACGTTCAGGCGGGCGAGCGTGCTCTTGAGCGTGTCGTTCTGCGGATCGCGGGTCTGGGCGTCGCGCCACAATTTCTGCGCGTCTTCCTTCTGGCCCTTGATCCAGAGTACCTCGCCGAGATGCGCGGCGATTTCCACGTCCGGACGCAGGTCATACGCGCGCCGCAGCAGTGACTCCGCCTCGCGCAGGTTGCCGAGCCGGAATTGCACCCAGCCCATGCTGTCCATGATGAAGGGATCGTCCGGCGCAAGCTTGAGCGCCTTGTCGATCAGCTGGAACGCCTCCTGCAGCCGGATATTGCGTTCCGCCAAAGAGTAGCCGAGCGCGTTGTACGCATGCTGGTTGTTGGGAGCCAGTTCGATGACCTTGCGCAGCGCGTTTTCCATCACGTCCCACTGGCCGGCCTTTTCCGCCGTCATCGCATAGTCGTACAGCAGGTCGGTGTTGTTCGGGAAGCGTGCCACGCCGGCCTTGAACACTTCGAGCGCTTCCGGCAAGCGGTTGGCATCGCGCAGCAACTGTCCTTCCGCGGCCACGATCTGCACCTGGTCGCTCTCGCCGCTGGCGTTGAGTTCATGCAGCAGCTTGCGCGCGCCGGCGAGGTCGCCGCGCTTGGCGATCACCTGCGCACGCTTGATCTGCGCGTTCAGGTAGGCTTCGCCCGGTTCGATCTGGGAAAGCCACTTGAGTACCGCTTCGTTGTCCTTGCGCTCCTCCGCAATCTGCGCCAGCAGCAGCAGCGCCTGCGACGGATCGCGTTCTTCGTCCGGCTTGGCCGCCAGCACGTCCAGGTAGGTGGTGAGGTAGCGTTCCGCCGCTTTCAGGTCGTTGGTTTGCACGCTCAGCACGCCGAGTGCGTACAGCGACGTCAGGTCCTGGGGCTGTTCCTTCAGCAGGGTTTCGAATTCGGTGCGGGCCCTGGCGAACTGCTTCTGCTCGACCAGCATGCGCGCATAGGCGATGCGCACATCCCTGGAAGCGGGATGGCGGCCGACGAAATCGCCAAGCAGCCTGAGGGCTTCCGCCTTGTCCGGCGTGACCTGCACCAGCGACAGGATGGCCAGTTCGGAATCCGGCTTGGCCTTCAGCGCGATCTGTGCTTCCTGGCGTGCGCGTTCGGTGTCGCCGCGCGCATAGGCGCCCTGAGACAGGGCCAGCCGTGCTTCCGGCAGGTCGAGATAGGGGGTGAGCAGGCGTTCGAGCATTGCGAAGGCCGCCGCCTTGTCCTTGGCGCGCGCCAGCAGGCGCTGCATCTGGAAAGCCAGCAGGCCGCGCGTCTGCGGACGCGCTTCCTTCAGGCGCTGTTCCAGGATGGGCTGCGCGTCGGCGAGGTTGTCGCTCAGGATCACGAAGCTCAGGTAATACTGTGTGGCTTCATCGGAATTCGGCGCCAGCGTGCGCCACAGGCGCACCGCGCTCACCGCTTCGTCGGCCTGCTTGGCGGTCAGGGCGATTTCTGCGGCGCGCCGGGCAAGCCGGGGATCCCGCGTCTGCTGCGCCAGGGACAGCGTGGTCACATACGCGGTCTGCCAGTCGCCGCGCTGGAATGCGAACTCCGCCGACAGCAGCTTGAACAGGACCTCCTCGTTCAACTCCACCGACGGCAGCGGATCTTCTGCCTTCGGTTCGCTCGCGGTCGTGCCGGTGCGGCGGGAGGCGGTTGATTTCTTCGTCACTGCCTCGTCCGTGCCGGCCGCTTCGGCCGGTGCCGCCGCGACAACCGGTGCCGCCGGCTGGCGTGCGCCTCCGGTGGCACATGCCGACAGGACGACCGGCAGCGTTACAATGAGAAGGATGTTTTTCAAGGGGTATTCCCAGCTAATCAGGCAGATTTTCATTGTACGCCCAACAGGAGCGGTATGCGCACGGGTAACGGGCGCCGCTCTGCGCCCGTTTGCCGGTGTCTGCCTCGCCAAATGCGAAAGGCCTTAGTGATATCACGTTTGCTACGCATCAAGTTTGTCTTTCTGCAAAAGATGTGTTTTTGCCATGCCTGAACTACCCGAAGTAGAAGTGACCCGCCGGGGCGTCGCGCCGCATCTCGAGGGCCGGATCGTCACCGATGTCAAGTTGCGCCATACCGGCCTGCGCTGGCCCTTTCCGCAGGGGCTTGCCGAGCGGCTGCGCGGCATGCGCGTGCATTCCGCCGGGCGGCGCGGCAAATACCTGCTGATCCGGTTCGACCATGGAACGCTCATCCTCCATCTGGGGATGTCCGGCCATCTGCGCGTGCTGCCTTCGGCCACGCCGGCGCAGAAACACGACCATTTCGATCTCGTTCTCGGTGACGAGCTGTTGCGGCTGACCGATCCGCGGCGCTTCGGCGCGGTGCTTTGGCATGCGGCCAGCGACGGCGACGTGGCCGGCCACATGCTGCTGCGCGGCCTGGGCGCCGAGCCGCTCGAGGCCGGCTTCACCGCGCAGCTGCTGTACCGCATGACGCGCAAGCGCAGCGCGCCGATCAAGCAGGTGTTGCTTGCGGGAGACATCGTCGTCGGCGTCGGGAATATCTATGCGTCGGAAAGCCTGTTCAAGGCGGGCATCAATCCGCGCACGCCGGCGCACAGGATCGGGCTTCAGCGCTACGAAAAGCTGGCGCAGGCGATCCGGGAAACGCTGGCTGCGGCGATAGAAAAGGGCGGCAGCACGCTACGCGACTTCCTTGCCGCCGATGGCCAGCCCGGTTATTTCCAGCAGAGCTATTTTGTCTACGACCGGGCGGGCAGTCCTTGCCGGATCTGCGGCGCGGAAGTGCGGCAATTCAGGCAGGGCCAGCGCTCCACCTTCTACTGCGTAAATTGTCAAAAGTGAGCACCGGTGCTAGATTCGTAGCTGTCGTGCATTAACCTGGGGAAATCGTGAGCAATCTGGTACAGAAGTTCCAGGAGTACAGCGGATGGCGCAATGGCGTCCGGGACGCGCTCGAGCGCTACCGCGACTGCGTGGGCGCGGCCGACCTGGCGGACGCGGCTAGCGACCAGCACTTCCTGCGCCTTCGTTCGCGCCTGACCGACGACAAGCTGACGATCGCGTTCGTCGCTGAATTTTCCCGGGGCAAGTCGGAGCTGATCAACGCGATCTTCTTTGCCGACTACGGGCAGCGCATCCTGCCGTCGTCGGCCGGACGCACCACGATGTGCCCGACTGAACTGCTGTACGACGAGACCTTTCCGCCCTCGATCCGCCTGCTGCCGATCGAGACGCGCGCCGAATCCGCGTCGACCAGCGACTTCAAGGAACAGAACCAGGTCTGGACGGTGCTGCCGCTCGACATCGGCTCGGCCGAAGGCATGCTGGAAGCGTTCAAGCAGGTCAGCCTGACCAAGCGGGTGCCGGTGGAGGAAGCCAAGCGCTACGGCCTGTATCACGAGGACGACCCGGACGCCGCGTTGTCGGTCGGCCAGGACGGCCTGGTCGAGATCTCGCAGTGGCGGCACGCGATCGTCAACTTCCCGCATCCTTTGCTCAGGCAGGGCCTGGTCATCGTCGACACGCCGGGCCTGAACGCGATCGGCACCGAGCCGGAGCTGACGCTGAACCTGATCCCGAACGCGCACGCGGTGCTCTTCATCCTGGCTGCCGACACCGGCGTCACCAGGAGCGACATCGAAGTCTGGCGCGATCACATCGGCGGCGGTCCCGCGCGCCTGGTGGTGCTCAACAAGATCGACAGCATGTGGGACGAACTGCGCGGCGAGGCCGAGGTCGAGGAGCAGATTGCGCGCCAGGTGGCAAGCGTGGCGCAGACGCTCGGCGTGGCGCCGCAACAGGTGTTTCCGATCTCGGCGCAGAAGGGGCTGGTGGGCAAGGTCAACCGCGATGGCGAACTGCTGGCGAAGAGCCGCGTGCCGGCACTGGAAGCGGCATTGTCGGAAGAGCTTATCCCCTGCAAGCAGGAAATCGTCCGCAACCAGCTGCTTTCCGAAATCGACGAACTGACGGCCGCGAAGCAGGCGCTGCTGGCGGCGCGCAGCCGCAATGTGGTGGAACAGCTGGTCGAACTCAGGAGCCTGCGCGGCAAGAACCAGAACATCATCGAGCACATGATGAAGCGCGTCGACCTGGAAAAGCGGGAATTCGACAGCAGCCTGCTGAAACTGCAGGGCACGCGCGCCGTCTTCACCCGCCTGTCCACGGAAGTGTTCACCAGCCTCGGCATGGATGTGCTGAAGGAGGACATCCGCAAGACGCGCGACGCGATGGCGAGGAGCCGGTTCTCGTCCGGCTTGCGCGCGGCGGTCAAGGAATTCTTCGAGGCGGTGCGCAACAACCTCGTCCTGTCGTCCGGGAAAACCGAAGAAATCACCGAAATGATGACGGTGATGTACCGCCGGTTCTCCGCCGAGCACGGCCTCGCGCTGTCGTCGCCGATGCCGTTCTCGCTCGACAAGTACCTCAAGGACATCGAGCTGATCGAAGACGTGTATCACAAGCAGTTCGGCACCGCGGCGATCCTGACCACGCCCCAGGTGGTGCTGATGACGAAGTTTTTCGACTCCATCGCTTCGCGCGTGAAGCAGAGCTTCCTGCAAGCCAATCGCGACGTCGAGGCCTGGCTGAAGGTGGTGATGGCGCCGCTCGAAGCGCAGATCTGGGAGCATCGCTCGCAGCTGAAGAAACGCAAGCAGTCGATCGAGCGCATCCATCTTGCAACCGACACGCTCGAGGAAAAGGTGGAAGCTCTGGAGGCGATGCAGGCCGAGATCGAGGAGCGGAAGAAAACCCTGCTCACGCTGGAATCCGAACTCAAGAACGCAATCGCCGCCGGGCTCTCGCCGCTGAAAGCCGCAGCATAGATGAAGCGTGTCGTTACCGCGCTGGCCGGGCCGGACGGCGCCGGTCTTGCCGATCCCGGTTTTTCCGAAGCCGTCATCCGCTGGCAAAAGCAGCACGGCCGCCATGCGCTGCCCTGGCAGAACACCCGCGACGCCTACCGCATCTGGCTTTCCGAAATCATGCTGCAGCAAACCCAGGTCGCGGCCGTGATCCCGTATTACCTGCGCTTCCTCGACCGCTTTCCGGATGTCGCTTCGCTTGCCGCGGCGCCGTCCGAAGAGGTGATGGCGCACTGGAGCGGACTCGGCTATTACTCCCGCGCGCGCAACCTGCATCGCTGCGCGCAGCGGGTGGTGGCGGAACACGGCGGCGTATTCCCGGCCGATCCGGCGCTGCTGGCCGAGCTGCCCGGGATCGGCCGCTCCACCGCGGCGGCCATCACCGCCTTCGCTTACGGAACGCGCGCAGCAATTCTGGACGGCAACGTAAAGCGGGTGTTCGCCCGCGTGTTCGGCATCGGGGGATTTCCCGGGGCTAAACCGGTGGAAGACCGGATGTGGCAGCGCGCAGTCGCCTTGCTGCCGGCGCAGGATATCGAAGCGTATACGCAGGGACTGATGGATCTCGGCGCCACTGTCTGCACGCGCGGCACCCCTGCCTGCAAGGATTGCCCGCTCGCGCCAAGATGCGTCGCCCTGGCCACGTCGCGCGTGGATCATCTGCCTGAACGCAAGCCGCGCAAGGCCGTGCCGGAAAAGACGACCGCCATGCTGGTCATTACCCACGGCGACGATGTGCTGCTGGAACAGCGGCCGGACAGCGGGATCTGGGGAGGGCTGCTGTCGCTGCCCGAAGTCGCGGCCGACGGCGAGGCAGCTGCCGATCGCATCGCAGCAGCAGTCGCGCCGTTCGGCACGGCCGCGTCGGTGGAAAAGCTGCATCCATTCTCGCACGGCTTCACGCACTTCAAGCTGCACGTGTTGCCGTACCGCGTGCGTCTCGACAGACGGTTGGACCTCGCCGGACAGGCCGGGCACGTGTGGTACCGCAACGAGCTGCTGCGGGACGCGCCGCTGCCGGCGCCGGTCAAGAAACTGCTGCTTGCGGTTTTTGCCGGTAATGACCTGCTGAGCTAGGCATCAATCCATTCCACCCGGTTCCTGCCGAGCTGCTTTGCCTTGTACAGCGCGGTATCCGCACGTGCGATCAGGTCGGTAATCTTCTCGCCCGGCCGATATTGCGCGACGCCGATCGACAGCGAGATGTGTTTCTGCGCGAGGATCTTCTGGAAGTCGAGGAAATGCGCATACACGCGCAGACGCTCCGCATGCATCACCGCGCCTTTCACATCGGTATCAGGCAGGATCTGCATGAACTCGTCGCCGCCGTAGCGGCCGAGAATGTCGGTGTCGCGGATGCTGTCGCGCGCCACCCTGGAAAACTCCTTCAGGATGGTGTCGCCGACGAGGTGGCCGTTGTTGTCATTGATTTCCTTGAACTTGTCGATGTCGATCAGGCAGATTGAAAACGGCACCGAGTGGGTGTCGGCCTGCAGCTTGGCCTGCTGGAGCTCGGACTGCAGCTGGCGGCGGTTGTACAAGCCGGTTAATTCGTCGCGCACCGACTTTTCTTCGTAATGCTCGAGCTGGTAGCGCGTGGCGCGCAGCAGCTGGCGCAGGTTCTGGATCTGCTTGCCGACCAGGATCATCCCGGGCAGCGTCAGTGCCAGCACCGCCCATTGCGCGAGGTCGGCGCGGAAGCCGAAATCGAAGCCTTCGACCTGCGCGCGCGCGATGATGATGCCGAGGTAGGCAACCAGGCATCCCATCGCCAGCAGGATCAGCGACGCAGTTGACAGGCGGAATATCCCGAACGAGAACGCGATCAGGATGAACGGCACCAGTGCAACCTGTGTCGAGCGCTCGAGATAGGCCACGACCAGCATCACGAGCAGCGAGCTGATCAGTTGCGGCAGCATCAGGCTCGGTTCCTGGAACCGGGTGTTGAATCCGAAACGGAATACCGCGTAGAACAGCACGACCATCACGACCACGATCGCAGCCACGACGGAGAAGGTGGTGCCGGTGATGAAGCCCTGCCGATAGAAGACGTACAAGCTCACCGCATACAGCAGCGAAATCAGGCTGATCGGCGAGAGTTGGGGAATGCGCACGGGCTGCGTGTTCTTTCGGCGATTGAGTGACTCCGACCGCAGGGTCTCGCGTGCGTCGTCCAGTAGCATGTGATTAGCGCCCAATGGTGTGCCGGTGTAAGTTACTTGCGGTTGCGGGAGGGTGTTGCCGACATGGCAGTCGATTGCCATTTATCCTACGAATGCCCGGCTGCGATTTTGCGCGGTCACAAAGGGATGGCGGAAAGGATTTGCGCGAGCGCGGACCGCGCCGGCATTCTCGGAAATGTCACACCGGCGGGCGGTGCATCATTGTCTTTGTTGTAAGTTCAGACGATCTTGTGCTGCACCAGGTACTGGTGCACGATCGCCAGCCGGCTTTGCGCGTCTTCCAGTTCCAGCAGCTTCTGGCGGGCCTTGAGCGGGATCGGCAGGATCTCGCACCAGCGGTTGGCGACCCAGGCCGCACTGTCGAGCCGCAGCGGCTGGGAGAACGCGCTGACGAACGCATTGCCGAGTTCGGCACGGCCCCGGGCATTGGCATCGTCGATCACGATTTTCAGCGTGCGCGCGCATGTCACATGCACGTCGCTGACCGGGACGGCGGGGTCGGCGGCAATCGGCTCGATCCGCGCTTCCAGCCGCTGGTCCGGCAGCACGCGTTTTTCCCGGATGCGGAAGCGTTCGCCGCCCTGGGTGCGCAGCATCATCACGCCGAGTTCCTGCATGTCCCAGCCGGTGATATGCGCGAAGCAACCGACGTCTTCCGGGTCGGCCGCGGCGCCGACCTCCTGGCCGCTCCTGATCAGCACCACGCCGAACGGCGAGCCGGACTTCATGCATTGGCGCACCATGTCGATATAGCGCGCTTCGAATACCTTCAACGGCAGCACGCCATCCGGGAAGAGCACGGTCTTCAGCGGGAACAGCGGCAACCAGTCGTCGGCGGAACGCATGTCAGGACAGTTCGCGGTGGCGCACCAGCACCCGTTCCGACGCGCCGAAGTGGCGGGCCAGCTGTTCGACCATGTACACCGAACGGTGCTGACCGCCGGTGCAGCCGACGGCGACGGTGAGATAGCTGCGGTTGTCGTTCTTGAAAGCCGGCAGCCATTTTTCGACAAAGGTGCGGATATCGAACAGCAGTTCGGCCGCGTGCGCCTGGGCGTCGAGGAAGCGGATCACCGGCTCGTCGCGCCCGGTGAAGGGGCGCAGGCTGAGGTCGTAGTATGGATTCGGCAGCACTCGGACATCGAACACCAGGTCAGCATCCAGCGGCACGCCGAACTTGAACGCAAAGGATTCGAACAGCAGCGTCAGCGGCGTGCGCTCGGTCTCGACCAGGTCCTTGATCCAGGCGCGCAGCTTGTTGGCCGACAGGCCTGAGGTATCGATCACATGGCCGATGCCCTCGACCGCCGACAGCATTTCGCGTTCGCGCACGATGCATTCGGTCAGGGTCGGCTGCGCGCCCGACTGCTCGGGACGGAAACGGTGCGACAGGGGATGGCTGCGCCGGGTTTCGGAAAATCGGGCGATCAGGGATTCGGTCTTAGCGGTCAGGAACAGCACCTTGACGTCGTGTCCCTCATTCTTGAGCTGCCGGATGTCCGCCGGCAGGCCGGCCAGAGAATCCGCGCTGCGCGCATCCATTGCCACCGCCAGCGTGTCGGCGCCTTCTTCCAACCGGGTGGCGACCAGCTGGCGCAGCAGCTTCGGCGGCAGGTTGTCGACGCAGAAATATCCCGCGTCTTCGAGAGCGTTCAGGCCGACGGACTTGCCGGAGCCGGAGATGCCGGTGATGAGGATGATGCGCATAGACGGTAATCATACCGCAAGCGCGCCGTTGTCAGTGCGCGGTTAATCGTTCCCCATTGCCTTCTGCTGCCGCTCCATGAATTCCTTCAACGTATCGATGCCGCGCAGCTGCAGGATAGTGTTGCGCACCGCCGCCTCCAGCAGCACCGCGAGGTTGCGGCCGGCTTCGACCGGAATGATGACCTTGCGGATCGGCAGGCCGAGCACTTCCTCGGTCTGCGAGTGCAGCGGCAGGCGCTCGTAGTTTTCTTCCAGCGTCTTGCGCCGCACCAGGTGGACGATGAGCTTCAGGCGCATCTTGCGGCGCACCGCGGTTTCGCCGAAGATGGTCTTGATGTCGAGCAGGCCGAGGCCGCGCACCTCCAGCAGGTTCTGCAGCAGCGGCGGGCAGCGGCCCTCGATCATGTTCGGCGCGATGCGCGCGAATTCGACCGCGTCGTCGGCCACCAGCCCGTGGTTGCGCGAGATCAGTTCCAGGCCGAGTTCGCTCTTGCCCAGGCCGGACTCGCCGGTGATCAGCACGCCGACGCCGAGCACGTCCATGAACACCCCATGCATCGTCACCCGCTGCGCCAGCTCCTTGGACAGGTAGACGCGCAGGTAGTCGATCACCTGCGCCGCCGGCAGCGGCGTGGAAAACAGCGGGATGTTGCGTTCGTCGCACACCTGCAGGATGTAGGGCGGGGTTTCCAGCCCCTGCGCGATGATGAAGGCCGGCGGCTCGCCGTTGACCAGTTCTTCGGTCTGGTAAGCGCGCGAGGCGGGGGAGAGCTTGTTGTAGTACTGGATTTCCTGGTGCCCGAACACCTGCAGGCGGCCCGGGTGGATCAGGTTCAGGTGGCCGACCTGGTCGGCGGCGGACGTCGCGTCGCCGGAGATGCGGCGCTCGCCGCCCGGGAATCCGGCGAACCATCCGAGCTGCAGCGCTTCGCGCGTGTCGTCATACAGCTGCTGGATGGTGAGATGGGTATGAGTGGGCATGTCACCGGCGATGAATTGGCATCAGCCAATTATGCATGCACGCTGGGCTGCCACGCAATGATGCGCGCGTGTACCGACGCGGCATCGGGGTCGGTCGCGAGCTGTTCACGGAACTTCTCGTCGGAGAACATTTCGGCCACTTCGGACAGGATTTCCAGGTGCTGTTGCGTGACGTGGTCGGGAATCAGCAGGAACACCAGCAGCTTGACCGGCTGGCCGTCGGGCGATTCGAACGGAATCGGTTCCTTCAGGCGCACGAATGCCGCCAGCGGCGACTTCAGCCCCTTGATCCGGCCGTGCGGGACGGCCACGCCATGACCGAGGCCGGTGGAGCCGAGACGTTCGCGCGCGAACAAATTGTCCGACACCGTCGAGCGCGCAATGCCGCAGTTGTTCTCGAAGATCAATCCGGCCTGCTCGAATGCGCGCTTCTTGCTCGATACCTCGAGGTCAAGAACCACGTTTTTTGCGGACAGGATTTTGGCAAGGTTGGTCATGTCACGAAGCGGCATGTTGCGCCGCACAAAATGATATTTCGAGTCGCATTATAGGCCTCTTTCCGGGATGCGCAATGACCTAGCTTATGGTGGTCTCGGGAAACTATATTGATGACAAGCAGGAAGCGATTGTTTGTTTCTCAATAATAGTCAGCGAAACATCACAAGTCCGGAGCATGCGGAGCCGGCGTGGGCCTATGATTCCAAAAGGAAAGAATAGTTTCCTTCGGAATCGTTCTATCCTAGCCCCGGCCGGGCCCGCTGTCACTGACGCGCGTTGCGCAGGTTGGACGGACGCTGGCCGGTGGTGAAATTGGTCCTCCAGGGGTTGATGTCCAGTCCGCCGCGGCGCGTGTAACGCGCGTACACCGACAGCTTCTGCGGGCGGCACTGGCGCATGATGTCCATGAAAATGCGTTCCACGCATTGCTCGTGGAATTCGTTGTGATTCCGGAAACCGATCAGGTATTGCAACAGCCCTTCCTGGTCGATCTGCGCACCTGCATACCGGATCTGCACGCTGCCCCAGTCGGGTTGCCCGGTCACCAGGCAGTTCGACTTCAGCAGGTGCGACACGAAGCTTTCCTCAACCATCGCTTCCTCGTGGTTCGCCTTGAGCAGGCCGGCATCCGGCGTGTATGCGGCCACCTCGATGTCGAGGCGGTCGAGCAGCAATCCTTCCAGTTCGCCCATTTCCAGCGTCGAAAACGCATCCGGCAGCGTCAGCTTGACCTGCACCGGTGCGCCGAAGCCGTTCGACAGGTCGGTGCGCAGCAGGTCGGCGACCGCTTCCGGCGACGCCAGACGCGTCTGGTTGAAGGAATTCAGGTAGAGCTTGAACGACTTCGACTCGATGATGTTGGGCGAGTCGGCCGGCACCGATACCGTTGCCACCGCAACCTGCGGTTTGCCGCGCAGATTCAGCCACGACAGCTCATAGGCATTCCAGATATCCATGCCGAAGAAGGGCAGGGTGCCGGCAATGCCGATTTCCTGGCGCTTCTGTTCACGTGCAATCGGAAACAGCAGCGAGGGATCGTATTCGGACTGGTAGGCAGTGGGTTTGCCGAGCGGCGAGGCTTCCGGCTGGTTGGTGGTGGTCATACGCGGAGGTGGGGGCAAAGCCAGGTATCGGGCATACAAGCGGGCGGCTGGTTATGTTCAGACAACGGCCGGCCCGCCCGGTTCGGCCGTTGTGATAATACCGGTTACAGGAACAGCTTGTACGCCGGGTTTTCGGTTTCATCCCAGTGACGATAGCCGAGGCAGGAAAGGAACTGGCGAAACCCTTTCATCTCTTTCTTCGGCACCTGCAGGCCGACCAGGATGCGGCCGACGTCGCCGCCCTGGTTGCGGTAGTGGAACAGGCTGATGTTCCAGTTCGGCGCCATGCTGTCGAGGAAGCGCATCAGCGCGCCCGGCCGTTCCGGGAATTCGAAGCGGTACAGCAATTCGTCGTGCGCCAGCGGGCTCTTGCCGCCGACCAGATGGCGGATGTGAAGCTTGGCCAGTTCGTCGTGGGTCAGGTCCAGCGTCTTGAAACCGTGTTTCTCGAAGTTCTTGCTGATCTTGTCGGATTCCTCGCGCTTCGAGATCTGGATGCCGACGAAAACATGGGCCGTCTTTTCGTCGCTGATGCGGTAGTTGAATTCGGTGACGTTGCGCGGGCCGACCAGCTGGCAGAAACGCTTGAAGCTGCCGCGCTCTTCCGGAATCGTGACCGCGAAGATCGCCTCCCGCGCCTCGCCGACTTCGGCCAGCTCGGCCACGAAGCGCAGCCGGTCGAAGTTCATGTTGGCGCCGCTGGTCACGGTGATCAGCGACTGGCCGCTGACCGGCTTCTTTTCCGCCTTCGCGCGTTCCACGTAAGCCTTGGCGCCGGCGACGGCGAGCGCGCCGGCCGGTTCCAGGATGCTGCGAGTATCCTGGAACACATCCTTGATCGCCGCGCAGACTTCGTCGGTGTCGACCAGGATCACTTCATCCACATACTGTTTCGCCAGGCGGAAGGTTTCCTCGCCCGCCAGCTTGACCGCGGTGCCGTCGGAGAACAGGCCGACGTCGGTCAGGGTCACGCGCCGGCCGGCCTTCAGGCTGCGCGCCATCGCATCGGAGTCGGTGGTCTGCACGCCGATCACCTTGATCTCCGGCCGCACCGCCTTGACGAAGGCGGCCACGCCCGAGATCAGGCCGCCGCCGCCGATCGCGCAAAAGATCGCATGGATCGGTTCCGAATGCTGGCGCAGGATTTCCATGCCGATGGTGCCCTGGCCGGCGATCACATAGGGATCGTCGAAGGGATGGACGAAGGTCAGCTTGAGCTTCTTTTCCAGCGTCAGCGCATGGTTGTACGCATCCGTATACGAATCGCCGAACAGCACCACCTCGCCGCCGCGCGCGCGCACCGCCTCCATCTTCACCGGCGGCGTGGTGGTCGGCATCACGATCACGGCGCGGCAGCCGAGGCGTGAGGCCGACAGCGCGACGCCCTGCGCATGGTTGCCGGCGGAAGCGCAGATGACACCGCGCTTCAGTTGCGCCGGCGACAAGTGCGCCATCTTGTTGTAGGCGCCGCGCAGCTTGAAGCTGAATACGCTCTGGATGTCTTCGCGCTTGAGGTAAATCCGGTTGTCGGTGCGCTGCGAGAGCGTCGGTGCGAATTCGAGCGGTGTTTCGACGGCCACGTCGTAGACGCGCGCCGTCAGGATTTTCTGTAGGTAGTCGGTAGTCATAGGCGAGTCGAGATCGGCATGCTTCCCCATTGCGCATGCAGCCCGCCATTATAATGGACGGCCCGGCCGAAACCTCCGCGCCGTGGCATAACAACATGCGCCCCTGCGCGCCCGACCCGATAATGTTCCGATAATGATCGAATCCTCTGTTCGCTGGCTGCTGTCCGTCCTGGCTGTTCCCGATGTCGGCTTGACGTCGGTATTCATCATCAGCATCGTGTCCGCCACGCTGCTGCCGCTCGGCTCGGAACCGGCGGTGTTCGCCGTGGTCAAGGCCAACGGCAACCTGTTCTGGCCGGCGATGCTGGTCGCCACCGCGGGCAACACGATCGGCGGCGCGATCGACTACTGGATGGGATACGGCGCCAAGCAGGCTTTCGCGCGCGAGCGGCAGACGCGCTGGTTCGGTTGGTTGCGGCGGTTCGGCGCGAAAACCATGCTGCTCGCCTGGCTGCCGGCTGTCGGCGATCCGCTGTGCACGCTCGGCGGCTGGCTGAAATTGCCATTCTGGCCATGCATTGCCTATATGGCGGTGGGCAAATTCCTGCGCTACCTGACGATGACCTCGCTGCTGTTGTACGTGCCCGACGGTTTCTGGCGCGCGCTCGCCAGCTGGGTCTGATTGTTGTAAAACCGTAACGTGTTGCATGCAGATAGCGACAGATAGAGCGGCGATTGCGCCGTTTGGCCGTATCGGCCGTAAGGCTGTTCCGCGTGGTGCATTGCAATAAGCTAAAATGGCCCTTTAAGGGTAAGTCCTGCCATCCTGATGAACGCCCCCGCACAAATCCAAGCCTTGCTTTCCGACGCGCCGAGCGATCTTGCGCCCACCCGCGTGCGCGAAATTCCGTATAACTACACCTCGTTTTCCGATCGCGAGATCGTGATCCGGCTGCTGGGCGAAGAGTCGTGGCGCATCCTGGACGAGCTGCGCAGCGAGCGCCAGACCGGCCGTTCCGCGCGCATGCTGTATGAAGTGCTTGGCGATATCTGGGTGGTCCGGCGCAATCCCTACCTGCAGGACGACATGCTCGACAATCCGAAGCGCCGCCAGGCGCTGGTCGATGCGCTCAACCACCGCCTCAACGAAGTGGAAAAGCGCCGGCTGGCGACTGGGCTGGCCGACGCCGGCGATCCGCAGGCACGCAGGCGCAGCGCCAACGTCGAGCTGCTGGTGCGCGCCGCGCGCCGCGCGGTGGCCGATTTTGCCGAGGAATTCCGCAACACCTGGGACCTGCGCAAGCGCGCGAAACGCGAGTTGAGCCGCTACACCGCGAAGGACAACATCAAGTTCGACGGCCTGTCGCGCGTGTCGCACGTTACCGACGCCACCGACTGGCGCGTCGAGTATCCGTTCGTGGTGCTCACGCCGGACAGCGAAGACGAGATGGCCGGCCTGGTGAAGTGCTGCATCGAGCTCGGGCTGACCATCATTCCGCGCGGCGGCGGCACTGGCTACACCGGCGGCGCCGTGCCGCTGACGCCGCTGTCGGCCGTCATCAATACCGAAAAGCTGGAGCAGCTGGGCGCGGTCGAGATGACCATGCTGCCCGGGGTGGACCGCCCGTACGCGACCATCTACACCGGCGCCGGGGTGGTGACCAAGCGGGTGTCCGATGCGGCCGACAAGGCCGGCTTCGTATTCGCGGTCGACCCGACCTCGGCCGAGGCCTCCTGCATCGGCGGCAACATCGCGATGAACGCCGGCGGCAAGAAAGCGGTGCTGTGGGGCACCGCGCTCGACAACCTGGCGAGCTGGCGCATGGTCGATCCGAACGGCGACTGGCTGGAAGTCACGCGCCTGGAGCACAACCTCGGCAAGATCCATGACGCGCCGGTGGCGAAGTTCAAGCTCGAGTGGACCCATCCCGCGGAGAAGGGCAAGACCGCCAAGCCGTTCAAGACCGAATACCTGGAAATCGAAGGCCGCCGCTTCCGCAAGGAAGGTCTGGGCAAGGACGTGACCGACAAGTTTCTGGCCGGCCTGCCGGGCGTGCAGAAGGAAGGCTGCGACGGCCTGATCACGTCGGCGCGCTGGATCCTGCACCGGATGCCGAAGTTTGCGCGCACCGTCTGCCTCGAATTCTTCGGCCAGGCGCGGGACGCGATCCCGTCCATCGTCGAAATCAAGGATTACCTCGAGGCCGAGGCGAAGAAGGGCGGCGCCATCCTCGCCGGCCTGGAGCACCTCGACGAGCGCTACCTGCGCGCGGTCGGTTACGCGACCAAGTCCAAGCGCGGCGTGCTGCCGAAGATGGCGCTGTTCGGCGACATCGTCGGCGACGACGAAGAGGCGGTCGCGCGCGCCGCGTCGGAAGTGATCCGCATGGCCAATACCCGCGTCGGCGAAGGTTTCGTCGCGGTCAGCCCTGAGGCGCGCAAGAAGTTCTGGCTCGACCGCGCGCGTACCGCCGCGATCGCCAAGCACACCAATGCGTTCAAGATCAACGAAGACGTGGTGATTCCGCTCGACCGCATGGGCGAGTACACCGACGGCATCGAGCGCATCAACATCGAACTGTCGATCAAGAACAAGCTGCAGCTGCTCGATGAGCTGCGCCGCTTTTTCTCGTCGGCCCATCTGCCGCTGGGCAAGAGCGAGGACGCGGACGAGAAGATTCCCGCCGAAGAGCTGCTGGGCGACCGCGTCGCGCAGGCCAGGCAACTGATCGACGATACCCATGCCCGCTGGTCCTACCTGCTGGCGAACCTGGACCAGCCGCTGCGCGCCGCGCACGACCGGCTCGGCCAGCTGCAGATCTCGCTGACCTGGATCGACGAGCGCCTCGCGCGGCAGCCGGAAGCACGCGTATTCAACGTGGTGCAGGACCGTACCATCCGGGTTTCCTGGAAGGCCGAGCTGCGCGCGCCGCTGCGCCAGATCTTCAACGGCGGCGCGTTCAAGCTGATCCTCGACGAGTGCAATGCGATCCACAAGCGCGTGCTGCGCGGGCGCGTGTTCGTCGCGCTGCATATGCACGCCGGCGACGGCAACGTGCACACCAATATTCCGGTCAACTCCGACCATTACGAGATGCTGCAGGATGCGCATGCGGCAGTGGCGCGCATCATGGCGCTGGCGCGCTCGCTGAATGGCGTGATCTCCGGCGAGCACGGCATCGGCATCACCAAGCTGGAGTTCCTGACCGAAGAGGAAATCCGCGACTTCCGCGACTACAAGCTGCGCGTCGACCCGCAAGGCCGCTTCAACAAGGGCAAGCTGTTGAACGACCCGGCCATGCCGGCCGACCTGCGAAACGCGTATACGCCATCCTTCGGCCTGATGGGGCATGAATCGCTGATCATGCAGCAGAGCGACATCGGCGCGATTTCCAACAGCGTCAAGGACTGCCTGCGCTGCGGCAAGTGCAAGCCGGTGTGCGCAACCCACGTGCCGCGCGCGAACCTGCTGTACTCGCCGCGCAACAAGATCCTCGCCACCTCGCTGCTGGTCGAAGCCTTCCTGTACGAGGAGCAGACCCGGCGCGGCGTGTCGATCAAGCACTGGGAAGAGTTCGAGGACGTGGCCGACCACTGCACGGTCTGCCACAAGTGCTCCAATCCCTGCCCGGTGGACATCGACTTCGGCGACGTGTCGATGAACATGCGCAACCTGCTGCGCAAGATGGACAAGAAGTCGTTCAAGCCCGGCACCGCCGCCGCGATGTTCTTCCTGAACGCGACCGACCCCGCCACCATCAACGCCACCCGGGCGGCGATGACCGGCATCGGCTACAAGGCGCAGCGCCTGGCGAACGACCTGCTGAAGAAATTCGCGAAAAAGCAGACCAAGGCGCCGCCGGCCACGCACGGCAAGCCGCCGGTGAAGGAGCAGGTGATCCACTTCATCAACAAGAAGATGCCGGGCAACCTGCCGAAAAAGACCTCGCGCGCGCTGCTCGACATCGAGGACGACAAGGTCGTGCCGATCATCCGCGATCCGAAAAAGACCACGGCCGATACCGAGGCGGTGTTCTATTTCCCGGGCTGCGGCTCGGAGCGCCTGTTCTCACAGGTCGGCCTTGCGACCCAGGCGATGCTGTGGCATGTCGGCGTGCAGACCGTGCTGCCGCCCGGCTACCTGTGCTGCGGCTACCCGCAGCGCGGCAACGGCCAGTACGACAAGGCCGAGAAGATGATGACCGACAACCGGGTGCTGTTCCACCGTGTGGCCAACACGCTGAACTACCTCGACATCAAGACCGTCGTCGTCTCCTGCGGCACCTGCTACGACCAGCTGCAGTCGTATGAATTCGAGAAGATCTTCCCGGGCTGCCGCATCATCGACATCCATGAATACCTGCTCGAGAAAGGCGTGAAGCTGGAAGGCGTGGGCGGCGTGCGCTACATGTACCACGACCCCTGCCACACGCCGATGAAGCTGCAGGACCCGATGAAGACGGTGAATGCGCTGATCACCACGGCCGACGGCCAGAAGGTCGAGAAGAACGAGCGCTGCTGCGGCGAGTCCGGCACGCTGGGCGTCTCCCGTCCGGACATCTCGACCCAGGTCCGCTTCCGCAAGGAAGAGGAAATGAAGAAGGGCGCCGACAAGCTGCGCGCCGACGGTTTCGGCGGCGAGGTGAAGATCCTGACCTCCTGCCCGTCGTGCTTCCAGGGCCTGTCGCGCTACAACGAGGATTCGGGTACCACCGCCGACTACATCGTGGTGGAAATGGCGAAGCACCTGCTCGGCGAAAACTGGATGCCGGACTATGTCGCGCGCGCCAACAACGGCGGCATCGAACGCATACTGGTATAAGAGAACAGATGGCCAAGGAAACGCCCTGCGAACTGTGCCTGCATCCCGGCGGAGAAGTGATCTACCGGGATGACAACTACCGCATCGTGCTGGTGGAAGACGAGCGCTATCCGGGTTTTTGCCGCGTGATCTGGAATGCGCACGTGAAGGAAATGACCGACCTGGCCACCGCCGAGCGCGCGATCCTGATCGCCGCCGTCTGGCAGGTGGAGGAAGCGGTGCGCGAGGCGATGCAGCCGGACAAGATCAATGTCGCCAGCCTCGGTAACATGACGCCGCACGTGCACTGGCACGTGATCCCGCGCTACGAGAACGACGCGCACTTTCCCAACCCGATCTGGGGCGAGGTCAAGCGCACGCCATCCTCCGCCGACCTTGCGAAGCGGCAGGCGCTGGTGCCCCGGCTGCGCGAGACGCTGCTCGCGCGCTTCAACCAATCCCTGCTATAACGGCTGGTTCCTGCACAGGTTTCGATCATGGCTGACTCCGCCCAACACGTACCCACCGCGCTGACCGTCCACAAGCAGTCGCGCACGCTCGAAATCGCATTCGATTCCGGCGAGGTGTTTGCGCTGCCCTTCGAATTCCTGCGCGTGTATTCGCCATCGGCGGAAGTGCGCGGCCACGGCGCCGGGCAGGAGGTGCTGCAGACCGGCAAGCGCGATGTGTTGGTCACCGCGCTGGAACCGGTTGGCCGTTACGCGGTGCAGCCGCATTTCTCCGACAGCCACAACACCGGCATCTACACCTGGGATTACCTGTACTGGCTCGGTGCCAACCAGCAACAGCTGTGGGAAGACTACCTGAACCGGCTCGTAGCCGCGGGCTTCACCCGCGAAACCGGGCGCGACGCACCGATGCTGGTAGAGGGCCGCAGCTGCGGCGACCATTGACGAGGGGCAAGAAAAGCTGTCCCCGCGCTGCGTCCGCAGCGGAACACTTTCCGGCACCACCTGTCTGCACTTGTATAATGCGCGTTGGATTAACAAGGCTGTCGCCATGACGAATACAACGCATTTCGGTTATCAAACCGTTCCCGAAGAAGAAAAGGCGCAAAAAGTCGCCGAGGTCTTTCATTCCGTGGCGTCGAAGTACGACGTGATGAACGACCTGATGTCCGCCGGCATGCACCGGGTGTGGAAGACGTTCACCATTGCGCAGGCGGGCGTGCGCCCCGGTTTCAAGGTCCTCGATATCGCCGGCGGCACCGGCGACCTGGCCAAGGCGTTCGCCAGGCAGGCCGGGCCGAGCGGCGAGGTCTGGCTCACCGACATCAACGAATCGATGCTGCGCGTCGGGCGCGACCGGCTGTTGAACAAGGGCCTGGTCACCCCCACCTTGCTATGTGACGCGGAAAAACTGCCGTTCCCGAGCAATTACTTCGACCGGGTGACGGTGGCGTTCGGCCTGCGCAACATGACGCACAAGGACCAGGCGCTGGCCGAGATGCACCGGGTGCTGAAGCCGGGCGGCAAGCTGCTGGTGCTGGAATTTTCCAAGGTCTGGGAGCCGCTGCAGAAGCCGTACGACGTGTACTCGTTCTCCGTGCTGCCCTGGCTTGGCAAGCAGGTGGCAAACGATTCCGAGAGCTATCGCTACCTCGCCGAATCGATCCGCATGCATCCGGACCAGGAAACGCTGAAGAGCATGATGCAGCAGGCCGGCCTGGACCGGGTCGATTACTACAACCTGACGGCCGGCGTGGCCGCCCTGCATACCGGGATCAAACTGTAGGAGAAGACGTATGAAGAAGTTCCTGATCGCGCTGATGGTCGCATTCGCCGCGACCTCGATGGTGGTGTCCGAAGCCGAGGCCAAGCGCCTGGGCGGCGGCGGTTCGATTGGCCGCCAGTCGTCCGGCCTCAGCCGCCCGGCGCCGATGCAATCCCCGAACCAGGCGGCCAACCCGAGCCAGGCCAAGCCGGCGGCGCCGGCCGCCAATCCGCAAGCGGTGCCGCCCAAGCCGGCCAGCCCGTGGCGCAACATCCTTGGCGGCGCCTTGCTCGGCCTCGGTCTGGGCGCGCTGCTGTCGCATTTCGGCCTCGGCGGCGCGATGGCGAGCATGATCAGCAGCCTGCTGATGATCGGCCTGCTGGCGCTGGCGGTGATGTTCATCCTGCGCCTGGTGCGCGGCCGCAATGCCGGCCGCAACGGCAGCCGTGACATGCAGCCGGCTTATGCGGGCGGCAATCCGTCCTTCCGCACGCCGGAAATCGGCTCGCGCATCGAACCGCAGGCGCAGCCGGCCGCCTTCCAGGCCGAACCCGCCGCGGGCGGCACGGCCACCGCGCTGGAAGTGCCGGCGGATTTCGACGTGCCCGCCTTCCTGCGCCATGCGAAGACCTATTACATCCGGCTGCAGGCGGCGTGGGACCGCGCCGACATCAACGATATCCGCGAATTCACGACGCCTGAAATGTTCGCCGAGCTGCGCCTGCAGCTGCAGGAACGCGGCGCCTCGTCCAACCATACCGACGTCGTGTCGCTGGAGGCGGAGCTGGCCGGGTTCGAGCGCGGCGCCGGCGACTACCTGGCGAGCGTGAAATTCTCCGGCATGATCCGGGAGACGGAAAACGCGCCCGCGGAGCCCTTCGCCGAGGTGTGGAACCTCGCCAAACCGGTGTCGGGGCAGGGCGGCTGGGTGCTTGCCGGTGTTCAACAATTATCCTGATTTGCCCAGCGCAAACTGGTAAACTTGAGGCCGCCCGTGGATCCACGGGCGGTTTTGTTTTATGACCATGATTTCACCTGTCTCCGCCGCGATCAACCATCTGCTCGCCCGTGAACCCTGGGCGCGGGAAAAACTTGCCCGCCATGCCGGCAAGGTGGCCCTGTTCGATGCCGGCGTGCTGTCGATCCGGCTCAAGGCCGCCGCGGACGGCATGGTCGAGGCCGCCGGCCACGACGAGCCGCAGAATGTGACGATCCGCGTCAAGCTGTCGGACGTGCCGCTAATCCTGCAAAACCGCGAGCATGCGTTTTCCCATGTGCAGATCGAGGGCGACGCGGATTTTGCGAACACCGTTTCGCAGCTCGCCGAGACCTTGCGCTGGGAAGCGGAGGAAGACCTGGCCCGGCTGATCGGTGACGTCGCCGCGGTGCGGGTGGCGGGCGGCGCGCGCGCGGCGCTCGATGCCGCAAAATCCACCCAGCGCAAACTGGCGGAAAACCTCGCCGAATTCTTTCTCGAGGAGCAGCCGCTGCTGGTGCGGCCGCAGGCCGTCGCCGACTTTTCCAGCGAGGTCGCGCGCCTGCGCGACGACGTCGAGCGGCTTGCCAAACGCATCGAAAAACTGAAGGAAAGCCGCTAAATGTTCTTCAAAATCCTGCGGCTCTTCAAGATCACCCGGGTTGTCATCCGTTACGGCCTCGACAATATCGCCATTTCCAGCTTCGACCGGCCGCGCATCAGCCGGCTGTTCGACCTCCTGTTCTTCTGGCGCGACATTTCCGCGCCGCGCGGCGTGCGCCTGCGCCAGGCGCTGGAAGACCTCGGCCCGATCTTCGTGAAGTTCGGCCAGGTGCTGTCCACCCGGCGCGACCTGATGCCGCCCGACGTCGCCGACGAACTGGCCAAGCTGCAGGACCGCGTGCCGCCGTTCGACCCCGATCTGGCGATCGAGCAGATCGTCAAGTCGCTCGGCGCCCACCCGGAGCGCCTGTTCGCCGAATTCGAACGGGAGCCGGTGGCGTCGGCGTCGATCGCGCAGGTGCATTTCGCCAAGCTCAAGGACGGCACGGAAGTCGCGGTGAAGGTGCTGCGCCCGGGCATGAAGCGTTCGATCGAGGAAGACATCGCGCTCATGAAGATCGCCGCCGGCTGGGTGGAAAAGCTGTGGGCCGACGGCCGCCGCCTGAAGCCGCGCGAAGTGGTCGCGGAGTTCGACAAGTACCTGCATGACGAGCTCGACCTGATGCGCGAAGCCGCCAATGCCAGCCAGCTGCGCCGCAACTTCATGCAGTCCAACCTGCTGATCGTGCCGGAGATGTTCTGGGATTACTGCTCCACCTCGGTGATCGTGATGGAGCGCATGAAGGGCATCCCGATTTCCCGGATCGACCGCCTGATCGCGGCCGGCGTCGACCTGAAGAAGCTTTCCAGCGACGGTGTCGAGATCTTTTTCACCCAGGTCTTCCGCGACGGCTTCTTCCATGCAGACATGCACCCGGGGAACATCCTGGTGTCGATCGACCCGGCCACCTTCGGCCGCTACATCGCGCTCGATTTCGGCATCGTCGGCACGCTGACGGACTACGACAAGGACTACCTGTCGCAGAACTTCCTCGCGTTCTTCCGGCGCGACTACAAGCGCGTGGCCGAAGCGCACATCGAATCCGGCTGGGCGCCGAAGGAAACCCGGGTCGACGAGCTGGAGGCGGCGGTGCGCGCCTGTTGCGAGCCGATATTCGACCGCCCGCTGCGCGACATTTCCTTCGGCCAGGTGCTGCTGCGCCTGTTCCAGACTTCGCGCCGCTTCAATGTCGAAGTGCAGCCACAGCTCGTGCTGCTGCAGAAAACCCTGCTCAACATCGAAGGCCTGGGCCGCCAGCTCGACCCCGACCTCGACCTGTGGAAGACCGCCAAGCCCTATCTGGAACGCTGGATGCAGGAACAGGTGGGCTGGCGCGGCCTGGTCGCCCGCTTCAAGGAAGAGGCGACGCACTACAACAAGATCATTCCGGAAATTCCGCGCCTGCTGCACCAGGCCCTGGCCGTGCAGGCGGAACAGCCGCAGCGCAACGAGGAATTGCTGAAGCAACTAGTCATCGAGCAGCGGCGCACCAACAAGCTGCTCGGCTTCGTCGTGTACTTCGGCGGCGGCCTGGCGGGCGGCATCATCCTGACCCAGGCCCTGTTGCGCTGGTACCGTCTCATCCACTGGTGGTAAGCCATGTCCGCACCCAGCTTCGACACCCGCGATCCGACCCTGCCGGACTTCTGGACGGAGCGCTTCGAACGCGCGTTCACCCCTTGGGACCGGGGCGGCGTCCCGCAGCAGCTGCAAGCCTTTGCCGCGCAGTCCACACCCGGGACCGTGCTGATTCCCGGCTGCGGCACCGGCTATGAGGTCGCATGCCCGGCCGCCGCCGGCTGGGACGTGACCGCCATCGATTTTTCCGAGGCTGCAGTGGAGACGGCGCGTCAAGCGCTGGGGCCGCTGGCGCAACGCGTGGTGCAGGCGGATTTCTTTGAATTTGCGCCGCCGCGTCCGGTCGACGTCATTTACGAGCGCGCCTTCCTGTGCGCGCTGCCGCCGCGCATGCGGGACGCCGTCGCCGCCCGCTGGGCGGCGCTGCTGCCGCCGGGCGGCCTGCTGGCCGGGTTTTTCTTTTTCGGCGATGCGCCCAAAGGACCGCCGTTCGGAATTGCGCAGGCGGAACTCGACGCGCTGCTGCTGCCGCATTTCGAGCGGCTGGCGGACGAGCCGGTGCCCGATTCACTGCCGGTTTTCGCCGGCAAGGAGCGCTGGCAGGTGTGGCGCCGCCGCGCGGTCTGAAGGCATCAGGAAAGTATCGGTTTTTTCTCTTTCCCCAATCGTTCCGGCCGGCTTCTGCGGCTATAATCCCGAAAATTTGCCGAATGAGCAAGCACGCGCCAGCGTGAATCTGCCGGCATCTCCTCATCGTTGACTGGCCTGATATTTCGTGCGGAGCAAACGGATATGAATTACACCCTGATTTCCTTTGTCGTGCTGTATTTGCTGGGCACGCTCGCACTTGGGGTATGGGCGGGTACACGCATCAAGAACACCAGCGATTTTGCCGTCGCCGGACGCAGCCTGCCGCTGATCATGGTGGTGACGACGACCTTTGCGACCTGGTTCGGCGCTGAAACCGTCATGGGCATTCCGGCCAGGTTCGTGCAGGGCGGATTGAACGCGATCGTCGAAGACCCGTTCGGCGCCGGCACCTGCCTGATTCTGGTGGGCATGTTCTTCGCGGCCAAGCTCTACAAGCAGAATCTGCTGACCATCGGCGACTTCTATCGCAATCGTTACGGCAAGGGCATCGAAGTGTTCTGCTCCGTCGCCATCATCCTGAGCTACCTTGGCTGGGTCGCGGCGCAGATCACCGCGCTGGGCCTGGTGTTTACCGTGCTGACCGACGGGGCGATGTCGGAAACGGCCGGCATGATCGTCGGCACGCTTGCGGTGCTGATCTACGTGGTGATCGGCGGCTTCCTCGCCGTGGCATGGACGGACTTCATCCAGATGATCGTCCTGGTGGTCGGCCTGAGCATCATTGCCTTCTTCTCGGCCGACCTGGCCGGCGGTTCCGACAAGGTGTTCGCCTTGGCCGCGCAGTCCGACTTGTGGAGATTCTTCCCCGAGCCGACCTTCACGGAAATAGCGTTCTTCATTGGCGCCGCGCTCACCATGATGCTCGGCAGCATTCCGCAGCAGGACGTGTTCCAGCGCGTGATGTCGGCCAAAGATGCGCCGACCGCGCGCACCGGTGCGATCATCGGCGGCGCGAGCTATATCCTGTTCGCTTTCGTGCCGATGTTCATCGTGGCCAGCGCCGTCGTGGTCATGGGCGAGAGCGCGCTCGAAATCGCAAAGGACGACTACCAGCGCCTGCTGCCGACCTTCATCATGACGAAGATGCCGCTCATCATGCAGATCTTCTTCTTCGGTGCGCTGGTGTCCGCGATCAAGAGCACGTCGTCTGCCACGCTGCTGGCGCCGTCGACCAGCTTCGTCGAGAACATCCTGAAGAACCTGCGCCCGCACATGAGCGACCGCCAGCAACTGTTCGCGATGCGCTGCACGCTGGTCGTGTTCGCGGCGCTGGTTCTGTCCTATGCGATCGCAATGAAAGGCACCTCCATTTACGAGCTGGTGTCGACTGCCTATCAGGTGACCCTGGTCGGTGCTTTTGTGCCGCTTGTCATGGGTCTCTACTGGAAGCGTGCAACGACCCAGGGAGCGATCTTCTCGGTCGGCGCCGGCATTGGTACCTGGATCCTGTTCTTCCCGCAGATCACCACGCTGGGCGAGCAATTCCCGGGACAGCTCGCCGGGCTGCTCGCGGCGTTCGCCGGTATGTTCATCGGATCGCTCATGCCGCAAGTCTTCAAGAACCGCCACGAGCCGCACCATTCGGCACAAGGCGCGCACGGCTGATCCGGTTTTGTTGAAATCGTGCCAATAATGCGCGGCCGGCTCCCGAAGCAGGGAGCGGCCGTTTCCCTTTCTCCGCCGAGTCTTTCCTGCACTCACGCAAAACCCGTCTAAAAGCCTTTATAATTCAGGGTTTTGGATGATTTTTGCGAGGGTTCGCTATGCCTATTTACGCTTATCGCTGCGAAGAATGCGGCTTCGCCAAGGATGTGCTGCAAAAAGTGTCCGATGCGCCGCTGACGGATTGCCCATCCTGCAGCAAGAGCAGTTTCAAGAAGCAGCTGACCGCCGCCGGCTTCCAGCTCAAGGGAACCGGCTGGTATGCGACCGACTTCCGTAACAACGGCTCTTCCGCAGCGCCGGCGAGCGCCAAGAGCGCGGCCCCGGAAAGCGCCTGCCCGGCGGCGGAAGGCTGCGGCAGCGGCGGCTGCGCGGCGGCCAATGCGGGCAGCGCCAGTTCCGCCGCCTAAAGGGGCGCGCGGACGATCGAGAGCGGCGCGCCGCCGGCGTGCCCAAGCCAGAAGAACATCATGCGTAAATATTTTGTCACCGGCCTGCTGATCCTGGTCCCACTCGCGATTACGCTGTGGGTCCTGAACCTGATCATCAGTACCATGGACCAGTCGCTCCTGCTGCTGCCCGAGCGCTGGCGGCCGGCGGCCGTGCTCGGCTTCCACCTTCCCGGCATGGGCGCGATCCTGACGCTGCTGTTCGTGTTCTTCACCGGCCTTCTGACACGCAACTTCATCGGCAAGCAGATCGTCCACGCGTGGGAAAGGCTGCTGACCCGCATCCCGGTCGTCAATTCCATCTATTCGAGCGTCAAGCAGGTATCCGATACCCTGTTTTCGTCTTCCGGCAACGCCTTTCGCAAGGCGGTGCTGGTGCAGTACCCGCGCGAAGGCTCGTGGACCATTGCCTTCCTGACCGGCGTGCCCGGCGGCGACGTCAAGAACCATCTTCTCGGAGACTACATCAGCGTCTACGTGCCGACCACGCCGAACCCGACCTCCGGCTTCTTCCTGATGATGCCGCGCGCCGACACCATCGAACTCGACATGACCGTCGACGAAGCCTTGAAGTACATCGTGTCGATGGGCGTGGTGGCGCCGGAATACGTGGTTGCCGCCTCGAAGAACCTGAAGGCCGTTCCTCCGCCGATCTGACACGGCGCCTTTGACCAGGGCGCCGACCGGCAGCGATGCAGGCAACGGCGCCATTACGAAGAATCTGAAACCGGAAATTCAACATGTCTATGCGAACTCAATACTGCGGCCTCGTTACCGAGGCGCTTCTCGGCCAAACCGTTTCGCTGTGCGGCTGGGTGCATCGTCGCCGCGACCACGGCGGCGTGATCTTCATCGACCTGCGCGACCGCGAGGGCCTGGTGCAGGTGGTGTGCGACCCGGACCGCGCCGACGTGTTCAAGACCGCGGAGGCGGTGCGAAACGAATTCTGCGTGCGCATCAACGGCGTGGTGCGCAACCGTCCGGAAGGCACGACCAATGCCAACCTGAAGTCGGGCAAGATCGAAGTGCTCGCGCATGAGTTCGAAGTGCTCAATCCGTCGGTCACGCCGCCGTTCCAGCTGGACGACGACAACCTGTCGGAAACCACCCGCCTGACGCACCGCGTGCTCGACCTGCGCCGTCCGCAGATGCAGAACAACCTGCGCCTGCGCTACCGCGTGACGATGGAAGTGCGCAAGTTCCTCGACGCCAACGGCTTCATCGACATCGAGACGCCGATGCTCACCAAGTCCACGCCGGAAGGCGCGCGCGACTACCTGGTGCCGTCGCGCGTCAACGCCGGCAACTTCTTCGCGCTGCCGCAGTCGCCGCAGCTGTTCAAGCAGCTGCTGATGGTCGCCAACTTCGACCGTTACTACCAGATCACCAAGTGCTTCCGCGACGAAGACCTGCGCGCCGACCGCCAGCCGGAATTCACGCAGATCGACTGCGAAACCTCGTTCATGAACGAGCAGGAAATCCGTGATCTGTTCGAAGGCATGATCCGCGGCGTGTTCAAGAACGTGCTCGACATCGACCTGCCGAACCCGTTCCCGGTGATGCAGTATTCCGAAGCAATGGGCCTGTACGGTTCCGACAAGCCGGACATGCGCGTCAAGTTGCAGTTCACCGACCTGACCGACGTGATGAAGGATGTCGAGTTCAAGGTGTTCTCCGGCGCGGCGACGATGGAAGGCGGCCGCGTGGTCGGCCTGCGCGTGCCGGGCGGCGGCGCGATGCCGCGTTCCGAAATCGACGCCTACACCCAGTTCGTCGCGATCTACGGCGCCAAGGGCCTGGCCTACATCAAGGTCAACGAGAAGGCCAAGGGACGGGACGGCCTGCAGTCGCCGATCGTCAAGAATATCCACGATGCCGCGCTGGCCGCGATCATCGAAAAGACCGGCGCGCAGGACGGCGACCTGATCTTCTTCGGCGCCGACAAGGCCAAGGTAGTCAACGATGCGATCGGCGCGCTGCGCGTGAAGATCGGCCACAGCGATTTCGGCAAGAAGAACGGCCTGTTCGACGACACCTGGAAGCCGTTGTGGGTGGTCGACTTCCCGATGTTCGAATACGACGAGGAAGGCCAGCGCTACGTCGCCGCGCACCATCCGTTCACCTCGCCCAAGGACGGCCATGAAGACCTGCTGGAAACCGATCCGGGCAAGGCGCTGGCCAAGGCCTACGACATGGTGCTGAATGGGTGGGAGCTGGGCGGCGGCTCGGTGCGTATCCACCGCGCCGACGTGCAGAGCAAGGTATTCCGCGCACTGAAGATCGGCGCTGAAGAGGCGCAGGCCAAGTTCGGCTTCCTGCTGGACGCGCTGCAGTACGGCGCGCCGCCGCACGGCGGCCTGGCATTCGGCCTGGACCGCATCGTCACGATGATGACCGGCGCCGAGTCGATCCGCGACGTGATCGCGTTCCCGAAGACCCAGCGCGCGCAGTGCCTGCTGACCCAGGCGCCGTCCGAAGTCGACGAGAAGCAGCTGCGCGAGCTGCATATCCGCCTGCGCAACGTCGAGCCGGCGGTCAAGGCTTGATGGACCGGGCAGACGGGTAAGGAAGGGCGCGAGGATTCGCGCCCTTTTTCATTGGCGCTGTGCTCTGGGTTATCATCGACTCATGTCCCGACCCTACAAGATCCCCGAATCCGTGCTGGTGGTGATCCATACCGCCGATCTCGAGGTGCTGCTGATCGAGCGCGCCGACAAGCCCGGCTACTGGCAGTCTGTGACCGGATCGAAGGACAGCCCCGACGAGCCGCTGGCGCAGACCGCAGTGCGCGAGGTGTTCGAGGAAACCGGCATCGTGGTCGCGGACGCGCATGCGCAGCCGAACCGCGTCCCTGCACGCAATCTGCAGGACTGGCACCTGTCCAATGTCTACGAAATCTACCCGGTCTGGCGCCACCGCTACGCGCCGGGCGTGACGAAAAATACCGAGCATGTGTTCGGCCTGCTGGTGCCGCGCACCATACCGGTGACGCTGGCGCCGCGCGAACATGTCGCCCATGTCTGGATGCCTTATCGCGAAGCCGCCGACAAGTGTTTTTCGCCATCGAACGCGGAAGCGATCCTGCAACTTCCCAAATATCTCGGCCTATGCTGAAACTTATCCAGCGGCAAGCTTCTCAGAAGCTGTGTTCCCATCACCGGCAGACGACTTCCGCACCATTGCCAAGCGTCTAGAATAATTTCATGAAACTACGCATCGCGACCTATAACATCCACAAAGGCGTCAGTTCCCTGCGCAGCATGCCGCGCATCCACGCATTGAAACAGGCACTCGCATCGATGGAGGCCGATATCCTGTTCCTCCAGGAAGTGCAGGGCAGGCATGACAAGTACGCCACACGCCATGCGTCCCTGTGGCCGGAGCAGGCGCAGCACCAGTTCCTGGCAGGCGAATCGCACCAGGCGGTGTACGGCATGAATGCGATCTACGACCACGGCCACCATGGCAATGCGCTGCTGAGCCGGTTCCCGGTGGTTTCGGCCAGCAACCGCGACGTGTCGGACCATGCGTTCGAGTCGCGCGGCATCCTGCATTGCGTGGTGCAGACGCCGGCCGGCGACGTGCACTGCTACGTGGTCCACCTTGGCCTGTTTGCACGCAGCCGCCGGCGGCAGACGGAGGCGCTGATCGAAGCGGTGACGACCTCCTCGCCGCCCGACGCGCCGGTGATCATCGCCGGCGACTTCAACGACTGGACCAACCAGCTGAGCGACTCGCTGCGCGCCGAACTCGGCGTGACCGAGGTCTTCGACGAGAACCTGCCGTCGCGCGGCTTCGGCGCCTACCTGCGCACCCTGGCCGGGCGGGGACCCAAGCTCAAGCCGGCGCGCACCTTTCCGGCGGCGCTGCCCTGGCTGCGGCTGGACCGCATCTACGTGCGCGGCTTCGAGGTTGAAACCGCCCAGGTGCTGCACGGGCCGCTCTGGGCCAGGCTGTCCGACCATGCGCCGATCGTCGCGTCGCTCTCGATGAATGCGATGGCGCTGGCGGAGGCCATGTAAAATTGACCGATTTCTGTCCGTCGGAGTGCGTCCCCGTTCATGAGCCCGGTAAACTTTACCGCCCACAATAACGTCACCCTCCTGCATTCCGGCGCGGAGTTCTTTCCGGCGCTGATTGCCGCCATCGACGCGGCCCGCTTCGAACTCTATCTCGAAACCTACATCTTCACCCTCGACATCACCGGCCGCCAGGTCAAGGACGCGCTGATCCGCGCCGCTGCGCGCGGGGTGACGGTGAACGTGATCACCGACTGGCTTGGCAGCGGCCACCGGCAATCGGTGCTGCTCAACCAGGCGCTGCGCGAAGGCCGGGTCAACCACCGGGTTTTCAACGCGTGGTTCCGGCGCGGCGTGGCGCGCACGCACCGGAAAATCTGCGTGGTGGACAGGCAGGTCGCCTTCCTCGGCGGGCTCAACATCAACCACGACCATATTTCCGACGACGGCTTCAACACGCCCCTGCCCGCGCCGCGCTGGGACCTTGCGGTGCAGATCACCGGCCCGCTGGTGGCGATCATCCAACGCGACATGCAGACGCAGTGGATGCTGCTGTCCGGCCTGAACCTGCGCTACCGCTGGGAGATGTTCCGGGAGCGCCGCCGCACCGGGTTGGCGCCGCCGGCCGGATCGGCGGAGGCCGCGCTGGTGGTGCGCGACAACCTGCGCAGCCGGCGCACCATCCAGAAGACCTACCTGAAGGCGCTGGGCGGCGCGCGCCGCAGCGCCATGCTCGCCAACCCGTATTTCGCGCCCGGACGCAAGCTGCGCGACGGCCTGGCGTCGGCGGCCGCGCGCGGCGTCGAGGTCACCCTGCTGATCGGCGTCGGCCAGTTCCGCATCCAGGACGCCGTCGCGCATTCGTTTTATCCGAAGCTGCTTCGCAGCGGCGTGCGCGTGGTCGAGTACCGCAAGACCCAGCTGCACGGGAAGGTCGCGGTGATCGACGATGAATGGTCGACGGTCGGTTCGAGCAACTGGGACGGCCTGAGCCTGTTCGTGAACCACGAGGCGAACGTGGTCATCAAGGATGCGGCGTTCGCGCGCAAGCTGCGCGAAAAGATCGAAGAGGCGGTGGCCGACGGCGTGACCGTGCGCATGGAAGACTACGTGAACATTCCCTGGTGGGAGCGCGCCTGGTATGGCGCGGCCTACTTCCTGTACAAGGCGATCCTGCGCGTCATCACGCTCGGCAGGTACACCGAGTAGCCGGCGCAGGACACCGGCCATCGCTCCCCGGCTTACCGCGTTGAGCGTTGCCACAGCCGGGCAAGCGAACGCGCGCCGGCGCGGATGTCGGACGGCGCGAGCGCGCTGAACCCCATCACGAAGCCGTTGCGCTGCTTCGCGCCGAGATACAGCCGCGACAGCGGCGGCAGATCGATCCCCGCTGCCGCCGCCTCGTCCGCGATCCGGGTGTCTGCGGTGCGCTGGTCCGCCAGCAGGCACGCCGCCTGCATGCCGCCCTGCGACGCTTGCGGCAGCAGGCGGTCGCCGAGGTGGCGCTGCAGCTCTTCCATGAGAATGTCGCGCCTGGCCCGGTAGAGCTCGCGCATGCGCCGCACATGCGCCATGAAATGGCCATCCTGCATGAAGTCGGCCAGTGCCGCCTGCATCAGCGCCGGCGCATGACCGTCGACTTGCGTGCGCGCGGTGACGAAGGCGGCGACCATCGGCTTCGGCACCACCAGGTAGGCCAGGCGCAGGCCGGGATAGAGCACCTTCGAAAAGGTGCCGACGTAGAGCACGCGCTGTTGCCGGTCCAGCCCCTGTATCGCCGATACCGGCCGGCTGTCATAGTGGAATTCGCTGTCGTAGTCGTCTTCCACGATCCATGCGCCGTTGTCGCGGGCCCAGGCCAGCAGCTGCAGGCGGCGCGCCAGGCTGAGCGTCATTCCCAGCGGATACTGGTGCGAAGGCGTGACATAGGCGAGCTTCGCCTGCGGCGCCAGGCGCAGGCCTTGTTCCACGCAAAAGCCGTCGGCATCCACCGGCACCGGAACGAGTGTTGCGCCGGCGGCGGCGAACGCGGTCTGCGCGCCGCGGTAGCCGGGTTCCTCCAGCCATACCGGATCGCCGGCATCCAGCATCATCATCGCAATCAGGCCCAGCGCCTGCTGGGAAGAGCCCAGCACGATGACCTGGCTTGCGTCGCAATGGACGCCGCGCGACAGCGCGAGGTATTGCGCGATCGCTTCGCGCAGGGACGGCAGGCCCTGCGGGTCGCTGTACATCATCCACGATGCGGGATCGCGGCGCGCCTGCCGCGCCAGCAGCCGCTGCCAGGTCTGCGCCGGGAAGGCATCGAGCGCCGGCATGCCGGCGGAGAATGCGCGGATCGCGCGCGCATCAATGCAGGCGCCGGCCAGTGCAACTGCGCGGCCGCGCTCGGAAAACCGGGGCGAGGGCGCGGATGGCGGCGGCAGGCGCGCCGCGCTGCCGTCTCCGGTACGCGCGACCGGCGCACTGCCTACGTAGCTGCCGCTGCCGACGCCGCGCCGCACATAGCCTTCGTCTTCCAGCTGGGCATAGGCAGCCTCGGCGGTGCTGCGCGAAACCGCCAGGTCGGCCGCCAGCGTGCGCGTGGACGGCAGACGCTCGCCCTCGCGCAGCGTGCCGTCGAGAATCGCTGCCCGGATCGCGCGATAGACCCGGGTCGCGAGCGTTCCGGGCAGCGCGCTGCCCTGTTCGAGCAGGGGCAGCAGGACGCCGGCGACCGCGCGGCCGGCGCTCCTGGCAAATGGTCTGTTCGGCATGCCGGAAATGGTCTGCTGTGGGAAACCATTCAACGATACCATTGTTCATCCCGACCGGATCGCGGGGCAACAAGGAAAGGGCAGCGGCATGCAGGCGCAACTTCAGCACTATCTCGACAAGCTGGCTTACGAAACCGATTCCTCGGACCTCAACGCCGCGCTCGCCGCAGGCGAAAACATCATCGTGATCGACGCGCGCGCGCCGCAGGCGTACGCGGCGGAGCACATCCCGGGCGCGATCAACCTGCCGCACCGGACGATGAGCGAGGAAACCACGCAGCGCCTCGACGGCGACGCACTGGTCGTGACCTATTGCGACGGAATCGGCTGCAACGCGTCGACCAAGGGGGCGCTGAACATGACGCGGCTGGGCTTCCGGGTCAAGGAACTGATGGGCGGACTGGACTGGTGGAAACGCGACGGTTATCCGACCGCGGGTGAAAACGGAAGCCAGGGAAGCAGCGAAACACTCTGCGGCTGCTGACCCCTTGGCCCGGTCCCGCGCGGTGCTATGCTTACACCCTGGGCATGGCGATTCGGGACGACGGAGGACAGTTGGACGTGAGTGAGGACATCAAGGTGCGCGCGGCACAGGCCGGCGACATTGCGGCGATGCAGGCTTTCCTGTTCGAGCATGGCGCGAACCAGTGGAATTTCCTGCCCGAGCCGGAGGTCGCCGCGCATCTCGGCGCGATTGCGGACGGCAGGACGCAGGCGGTACTGGCCGAGCAGGGCGGGCAGTTGCTGGGTTTCGTGACCTTCCTCGGCGCACGCTCCATGGTGCGCTACCAGTCGCGCGAGCATCTCGGCTATCCGCACGGCTATGTCTGTGAAGCGGTCGTGCACCGCGAGCACAGCGGCAAGGGGCTGGGATCGCGCTTGCTCGACGCGGCCGTCGAACAATTGCGGGCGCGCGGCTTCCGCGAGGTCTATATCGAGCGCCACGAGGAAAACCTGGCGTCGGCCGGCATGATGCGCAAGGCCGGCTTCGTCGAGGTGGAAAGCTTCGCCGATCCGGCGCGCCGCTTCTCCGGCTCGCGCCGCACCACGGTATGCCGGATCGTCTTCGATTCCGCATCCCCACGCGCATAGCGCGGCCTCGCTCGAGGCGCCATCCGGCGCTTATGCGCCAATGCGCAGCGATGCAAGCGCTTCCGCCTTCACCCAGTCGCAGAATGCCTTGACCGCCGGCCGCGCCTCCGCTTCCGCAGTGCGCAGCAGGTGGAAGCGGTAAGGCCCGAGCACGCGCTGCGGCAGCAGGCGCACCAGCCTGCCGCTGCGCAAGTCTTCCTCGATGAAGGCTTCCGCGGCGATCGCTACGCCCTGGCCGCTGGCTGCCGCCTCCAGCGTGAGGTAGGTATGCGAAAAGCTGGGGCGGGCGGCGCCGCTGTAGCTGACGCCGAACGCGTGCAGCCAGCGTGACCAGTTGATTTCCTCCGGGATGCGCATTTCCACTTCGTCATGCAGCAGCGGATAGCGCAGCAGGTCGGCCGGCGCGCGCAGGTCCGGCGCTGCCGCCTTGAAGGCGGGGCTGCATACCGCCGAGAACCATTCCTCCAGCAGCACGTCAGCCTGCAGGCCGGGATAGGGGCCCGGCCCAAGGCGGATCGCCACATCGATGCCCTCGCGCGCGAAGTCGGCCGGATGCAGCGACGCCAGCACGCGCATGTCGATCTCCGGATGCAGTTCGCGCAGCCTTCCCAGGCGCGGCATCAGCCAGCGTGCCACCAGGGACGGCACCGACGTCACCGTCACCACGCGTTCGTCCGAGCGCCGCCTGACCGCTTCCGACGCGTCCGCCAGGCCCTCCAGCAGCGGGCGCAGCGCCTGCGCATACTGGCGCCCGGCCGGGGTGAGCGTGACGCCGCGCGGCAGCCGCTGGAACAGGCTCACGCCGAGCCAGGTCTCGAGCTGCTTCACATGATGCGCAACCGCGCCGGCGGAGACATGCAGCTCCTGCGCGGCGTTCTGGAAGCCGCCGTGGCGGGCGGCCGCCTCGAATGCCCGGACGGCGGGGAGCGGGGGCAGGCGGTAGTTCATGCAGCCTCAATATTTTTGGGTCAATACAGCAAGAATATTGATTTGTTACGCGACAAACAAGGTCATACACTGCATCAAACGCTTTTAACCCTCAATCTTTTTTGCTCAATCCGATGAAACCGCTGTCGCGCCCGCTCGCCGTCGCCCTGGTCTTGTTATCCGCTGTCGGTTTCGGCAGTCTGGCGCTGTTTGCAAAGATCGCCTATGCGTCCGGCATCACGCCGACGATGCTGCTCGCGCTGCGCTTCGCGCTGGCGGTCGCGCTGCTGGCGCCGGTGGTCTGGATCCGGCGCCTTCCGCTGCCGCGCGGCAAAGCGCTGGCCGGTTTCGCGCTGATGGGGGCGTTGTATACCGCGCAGTCGCAGTGCTACTTCACGGCGCTGATACATGCGAGCAGCGGGCTGGTCGGCCTGTTGCTGTACCTCTATCCGGTGCTGGTAACGCTGCTTGCGGTGGCGCTGGGCTGGGAAAAGCTCGACCGCCGCACCGTGCTCCTGCTGGCGCTGGCGCTTGCCGGGATGGCGATCATGCTGGGCGGCGACCTGCAGGGCTCGCCGCTGGGAATCACGCTCGGTCTGCTGGCGGCGGGCGTCTATGCGGTGTATATCGTGCTCGGCGGCCGTCTCACGCTTGGCACCGATCCGCTTGCCGCGACCCTGGTCGTGCTGACCACGGCGGGCATCGGCAACGGTGCGCTCGCGCTCGCCGGCGGTTCCAGCCTGCCGGGTGACGCTGTGACCTGGATGGCGATCCTTGCGATCGCGCTGTTCTCCACGGTGATGGCGATTGCGTGTTTCCTCGTCGGCATCAAGTATGTCGGCCCGTCCCAGGCGTCCATCATCTCGACCCTGGAACCGGTGGTCACGCTGTGCCTCGGCATTGCCCTGCTCGGGGAGTCGGTCAGCGGCGGCCAGCTGGCGGGCGGCGCGATGGTGCTGGCGGCGGTCGTGCTGCTGGCACGGCGGCCGCGCACGCCCGCGGCGGAAGGGGCGGCGCAGGCGGCATAGCAGGCCGGGGATGCCGCATTCCGACAGCAAGCGCATGCTGCGGCTATACTGAAACGATCTTTCCCGTTTCCGTACCCGCCATGCACTTTGCGCCAGAACTCCTGGACCAGCTGCGCCAAGCGCGACACATCGCGGTATTCACCGGCGCCGGCGTGTCCGCCGAAAGCGGCATCCCGACTTTCCGGGACGCGCAGACCGGCTTGTGGGCGCGCTTCCGTGCGGAAGACCTGGCGACGCCGGAAGCCTTCCGGCGCGATCCGGTGACCGTCTGGAACTGGTATGCGTGGCGGCGTGAACTGATGCGCAATGCCCGGCCCAATCCCGCCCACGACGCGCTCGCCCGGCTCGAGCGCCTTGTTCCGCGCGTCACCGTGATCACCCAGAACGTCGACGGCTTGCACGCGCGCGCCGGCAGCAGCGACGTCATCGAATTACACGGCAATATCTGGCATAACCTCTGCTCGGCCTGCGGCAAGTGCGTCATGGACGAACAGCTGTCGAACGACACGCCGCCGCTCTGCCCGGATTGCGGCGGACGCATCCGCCCCGGCGTCGTCTGGTTCGGCGAGGCGCTGCCGGTCGCCGCGTGGACGCGCGCGTCGGAAGTGCTGGAGACGGCCGACCTCTTCTTTTGCATCGGCACCTCCAGCCTGGTGGAGCCGGCGGCCAGCCTGCCGCGCTACGCGCGCGCATGCGGCCGTCCTGTGATTCAGATCAATCCGGAAGCGACCAGCCATGATGAGATTGCGCAGTATGTGTTGCGCGGAAAAGCGGGCGAGGTCCTTCCCATGCTGGTCGCGGCGGCCTGGCCGCAGTCCGTCTGACAGCACCGCACAGCTTGTTCTGTTCCCAAAGCAAGGGGGTTCTTCCATGCAAAACGATGAGCACGCCATTCGCACGCTGGTCAATGACTGGCAGGTTGCCGCTGCGGAAGGAAACCTGCAGCGCCTTTCCGAAATGATGGCGGAAGATGTGGTGTTCCTGACGCCCGGGCAGGCGCCGCTGCGCGGCCGGGAAGCCTTCATGGAGGCTTTCCAGGAAGGCTTGAAACATTACCGCATCGAGTCGCAGGGCGAGATCAAGGAGTTGCATGTGACCGACGACCTCGCGTACTGCTGGACCCACCTGACCGTCACTGTCACGCCGCATCACGAAGGCCGTCCGATGCGCCGCTCCGGCAATACGCTGAGCATCCTGAAGAAGCGGCCGGACACCGGCTGGGTGATCGTGCGGGACGCCAACATGCTGACCGCGGAGCCGGTCTACCAGCCTGCCTGACCCATCCATCCGGAACTTTAGATCCCTGCTGTTTTCACTCCATGACCGGTCCGCCGCGCGGGCTGGCTTTGATCTGTCTACGCAGGAGGAAGCCATGGATGTGCAAGAACAGGAATTCAGTGAACTGAAACAAGTCGCGGAACTGGTGCAGGAAATCAAGTTCGCGATGCTGACCACGGAAGAGCCGGACGGCACATTGCGCAGCCGTCCGATGGCGACGCTGCAGATGGATGCGGCCGGAAACCTCTGGTTCTTCACCGCCTTGTCGTCGGCCAAGGTCGAAGAAGCGCGGCAGCACCGGCAGGTCAATCTTGCCTATGCGCGCACCGACAAGCAGGACTACCTCTCCGTTTCCGGCACCGGCGAATTCGTGCGCGACAAGGAAAAGATGCGTGAATTGTGGACGCCGTGGGTCAAGCCCTGGTTTCCGAAAGGGCTGGACGACCCCGATCTTGTACTGCTGAAAGTATCCATCACCGAGGCGGAATACTGGACGGCGCCGGGCAACGCGGCGGTGCGCATGTACGGCCTGGCCAAGGGCATCTTGACCGGCAATACCGATGCGCTCGGCGATCACCGCAAGGTGGTGATGTGAGGCCGCTGCTGTAAGGCTTACGCCGGCCTTGTAAAAACTTCGTCGATACGAAGGCGGCGCAGGCTTATCGATGGCTGCGGCGGCCCCGGCATGGAAGTTGCGGCATGCGCGGATCTTGTCCAGCGATGCGTGTGCATGCCGCGCCTGCGTCGATTCCACGAAAGGAGTATCGCAATGTCCCTGAATCTCTTCAGCTCGAAAGGCTGCCCCCTCGAACAGCAACGCTTTACCTGGCGCGACATGGTGGGCAAACCGATCAGCAAGCTCGACGACGATGCGTTTACGCGTGTGCGCGTGATCCTGATGAACGGCATCGAGCTCGATGCGCTGCGCTTCCAGCATATCGCCGCGCGCATGCAGCGCGAACTGCGCCTGCCGCTGGCGAGGATCCGCCGTACCGAGCAGCACCAGGCGACGATGATCAACTGGCTGCTCGGGCCCGACCATTCGCCACTGGAAACCACGATTGCCTATGAGCAGGTCGCGATCGAAGTGACGGCCGCGGTCGCGCAGCGCGAGCCGGACCCGTATTTCGCGCAGGCCTACCGCTTCGGCCTGCTGGAGGATTTCGATCACCTGTACCGCTACTCCGCGCTGCTCGACCGGCTGGAGGGCAAGGATGCGAACAACATTCTGCAAAACTATACGGACATCCTGCCAGGCCGGCCGACCGTGGTCGAACACCGCTCGCCGGAAGACGACCTGCGCGAGCCCTATGACCGCGCCGCCGCGCCGCTGACCAAGCTGCATGCGATCACCATCACCGCCGGCGAATTCCAGACGCACGATTACTACATGAACATCGGCCCGCTGTTCGCCGACCCGGTCGCGCGCCAGCTGTACGCGGAGATCGCATCGATCGAGGAGCAGCACGTCACGCAGTACGGCTCAATGATCAACCCGGAAGAACCGCTGCTGGAGCAGTGGCTGCTGCATGAAGCGGCTGAAGTCTACAACTACTACAGCTGCGTGCAGCAGGAAACGAATCCGCGCATCAAGGCGATCTGGGAACGCTTCCTCGACTACGAGCTGGGGCATTTCCATCATGTCGCCGAACTGTTCAAGCAATTCGAGAAGCGCGACCCGGCCGAGCTGTTCCCGACCGACCTGCCGGAACCGATCCAGTTTGCCAGCCAGCGCGATTTCGTGCGCCAGGTGCTGGCGCAGGAAGTCGACCTGCGCGCCAGGGGCACGCAGTTCGTAGACAAGTCGCAGGAAAGCCAGGCGTCGATCGACTATCGCACGCATATCAATTCCGACGGCTCGCCGAGCGAAACGGTGGCCGCGGGCTATATCTGGACGCCGGGCACCGAGCTCAACCGCAAGGTCGCGGTCGCGGTCTGACGCAACCACACTGGACATGAAGGAGCAACCATGAAAGAACAGACACCGATGGGCATGAACCGCACCGGCATGCAGATGTCGCCGCTGGATGCGAACGCGATGCAGGCTGCGCCGGCCTCAATGACGCCGGCCACGCCGGGCGACGACTCCGCGCTGGCGCAGATGCGCGGCAGTTACATATCCGAATCCGACCCGATCGGCTCGGTGCCGCTGCCAGGCACGGTCAAGGGCGCGATGACGACCGGGGTGGCGCTGCTGACCGGCGACCAGCCGCAGCTGCTCCTGGACAAGCTGGGCGAGCGCCTGGCGTTCGAGCGCACCGGCACCCGCTTGTACGACGCGCTGATCACCAAGTTCGAGACCATGCAGGACACCTCGACCAGCATGACGCTGGCCGACCTGCGGAAGATCCGGCAGGACGAAGCGCGTCACTTCGCGATCGTGGCCGAGGCGATCCAGTCGCTCGGCGGCGATCCGACCTCGCAGACGCCATGTGCCGACCTGGTCGGCGTGGAATCGATGGGCCTGATGCAGGTCGTCACCGACCCGCGCACCACGGTCGCGCAATCGCTGCATGCGATCCTGGTTGCCGAGATGACCGACAACGTCGGCTGGGAACTGCTGATCGCGCTGGCGGAAGACCAGAACCAGAGCGCGCTGATCACCGATTTCAGCGTGGCGCTGGACGAGGAGCGCATGCACCTGCAGCAGGTGCAGAGCTGGTTCCAGGAAGCGACCCTGGGCGAGTCGATCTCGAACGGCGCGATGGTGGACGATATCGCGGACGCGAATCCGTCGCAACTCCACTGAATCATCCCGCACCTGCCTGAGGGCGGAATCCGGCAGCGCCGTTCCGCCCGCAGCCGGCGCCGGCGTTCCCGTGTGTCGTAAACCCGGCGCCGGCATTACGCCGCGCGCGCGCCGGCAAGATAAGCGACCAGCTGCCGCGCCTGCGCCGACAACCCGTCCAGGCTGCGCACGCACAGCCGCAGCTCGCGCGTCGCCCATGCGTCATCCAAATGCGCCAGCGCCAGCGGCAGCGATTCGCGGTGGCGCAGCGCGACCGCTTCCGGCACCACCGCCAGCCCGACCTCCTGCGCGACAAGTTGCGCGATCGCGAAAAAACCGGGGGCGCGCACGCGCATCGTGAGCGGCTTGCCGAGCAGCGTCGCCATCTCTTCCACGAAACGCTGCATCGCGCGTTCCCGGGGCATGCCGACAAACGGATAGCCGAGCGCATCGCGCAACAGGCAATGCCCGCGCGCGGCCAGCGGATGCTCGCGCGGCAGCAGCAGCACGAGCCGGTCGTGGCGGAACGGCAACGAGACCACATCCGGCAACGCGAGGTTACCGTCGAGTACGCCGATGTCGATCTCTTCGCTCTGCACCGCCTGCAGGATGTCCTGGCTGGAACGCTCCTCCACCTGCAGGTCGACTTCCGGATAATCGGCGAGGAAGGGGCCGAGCGCCGGCGGCAGGTAAGTGCTGTTGGCGACGGTATTGGCCGCAAGGCGAACCGTCACGCGCCGGCGCCCGGCAAGGCCGTCGAGCGCCTCGCTCAGCTGCCGCGCCTCGGCCACGACCCGGCGCGCATGGTCGAGCGCGATGCGCCCGGCCGGCGTCGGCGACATGCCGTCCGCATGACGCTGGAACAGGCTCATCCCGAGCCGCTGCTCGAGCAGGCGCAGGCGGTTGCTCGCTGCCGACAGCGCCAGCGGAAATTCCGCCGCCGCCCGGCTCAGGCTGCCTGCCTCGGCAATTGCCAGCAGCAGGCGCAGGTCGGTCAGGTCGAAGTGCAAGGTTTCGTCTCCCGCGAAGGGTGGGTACAGAAAATACGCATTTTAGTCGCTCTGGCTGCGCGGCAGAATAAGGCATGATCGATGCGAGGGAGCACGCTGTGACCGCCTATTTATCCCGCCATTTCGGCCGCTGGCTCGACGACGGCCGCCTGTTCGCGGTGCTGGCCGCCGCCGGCTTTTCGCTGAAGGCGGTGTTCGTCAAGCTTGCCTATGCCGCCGCCCCGGTCGACGCGCTCACGCTGCTGGCCATGCGCATGGGGTTCGCGCTGCCCCTGTTTCTGTGGCTGCTGCGCGCGGCCGGCGGTGCGCCCGCCCCGCGCATGAATGCCGCCGACCTGGTGCGCGTATGGATGCTGGGCTGCGTCGGTTATTACCTGTCGAGCCTGTTCGATTTCCACGGCCTTTCCTACATCAGCGCCGGGCTGGAGCGCATGATTCTTTACCTCTATCCGACGCTGGTGCTCCTGCTGCAGGCGTGGCAGGCGAAGCAGGCGCCGGGCCGCGGCACCTGGCGGGCGATGGGAATCTGCTATGCCGGGCTGGCGATCGCGTTCGCCCATGACCTGCGGCAGGCGGGGCAGGGCGCCGACGTCGCGACCGGCGCTGCCTGGGTATTTGCGAGCGCCGTCACCTATGCGCTGTACTACCACGGCACCGGCAGCATGGTCGCGCGCATTGGCTCGACCCGGCTGGCGGGGCTGGCCGGAAGTGCATCCTCGGTGCTGGTGCTGGCGCACTTCGCGCTGTCCGGGCAGGTGCAGGCGCTGCCGGCGCTGCCGCTGGCGGTCTGGGGCCATGCCTTCCTGATGGCGGTGCTGTCGACGGTATTGCCGGTGTGGTGGCTGTCGCTGGCGATCCGCCGCATGGGCAGCGGCCCGGCCGCCGCGTTCGGCACGCTCGGGCCGGTGCTGACGGTGCTTGCCGCATGGCTGCTGCTGGGCGAATCCCTGTCGCTGTTACAGGCCGCCGGCCTGGCACTGGTCATGTTCGGCGTGATGCGGCTCAAGCCGAAAGAGGCGCCGGCACAGCCCGCAGCCACCGTGCCGGCGGCGCGCGCGTGAGGACGACACGATGGCCGACACGCTGCTCGTCGCGCTGACCTTCGTTCTTGCCGGCTTCGTCAAGGGCGTGATCGGGCTCGGGCTGCCGACCGTGGCCGTCGGCCTGCTCGGCTTGCTGATGACGCCGGCGCAGGCAGCCGCGCTGCTGGTCCTGCCTTCGTTCGTGACCAACGTCTGGCAGCTGGCTGCCGGCCCCGCCTTCCTGCACCTCGCGCGCCGCCTGCGCGTCCTGCTGCTGTGCGTGTGTATCGGAACCGGGCTCGGCGCGCTGCTGCCCGCGGACGGGATGAATGGTCATGCCGTAACAATGCTCGGTATCGCATTGGTCGTGTATGCGGCGGTCGGGCTGCGGGCCCGCCGCTTTGTGCTGTCGCCGCCGGCACAGCGCTGGTGCGCGCCGCTCGCCGGTCTGCTGACCGGCATGGTGACGGCGGTGACCGGCGTATTCGTGATTCCGGCGGTGCCCTACCTGCAGGCGCTCGAGCTGGACAAGGATGAGCTGGTGCAGGCGCTCGGCCTGTCCTTCACCGTGTCGACCGTCGCCCTGGCCGGCCTGCTGCTTTACCGCGGCGGCTTGCAACTGTCCGTCGCCGGTCCGTCCCTGCTGGCTTTGGGATGCGCAATCGCGGGCATGATCGCCGGACAGTGGCTGCGTGGCCGGGTAGCCGCCGACACCTTCCGCACCTGGTTTTTCCGCGGCCTGCTGCTGCTCGGCCTGCATCTTGCGACACGCCAGCTGCTGGGCGCCTGACCCGGCGCGCACCGCACAGCTTGCGAATCGGACAAGTTTTGTCGCTTTCTTCCTTGCTTCACGCGAAAAAGACCGGGATTTATTGCGTCGCAGGGTAGAAAAAGCACGGTCAGACTATAAAATACCCCTGTTGCATCCATGTACAGATAATCCGTGTCCGACTCCGTTCGCATCGACAAGTGGCTATGGGCCGCGCGCTTCTTCAAGACCCGCTCAATGGCGACCGAGGCGGTGGATGGCGGCAAGGTACGCGTCAACGGTGAACGCATCAAGCCCGCCCGTGGCGTGAAACCGGGCGACACGCTGGACATCGACAATGGCTCCACCGAATGGGAGGTGGTGGTGCAGGCATTGGCGGACAAGCGCGGCTCGGCCGCGGTGGCGCAGACACTCTATACAGAAACCGAACGAAGCATCGCGGAGCGGCAGAAGAAGGCAGAACAACGAAAACTCTTCCGCGAGCCAGGTGAGGCAATCAAGGGGCGACCGACCAAGCGCGACAGACGGCTGCTGGACAAGCTGTAAGAGGGAAAACCCTGCGCAGCGATCCTCGCCGGAAGGCGCGGCAGTCTCACGTTTTTACCGCCAGGCACAACTAGAATCGGCCCTCTAAGTTCCCGTTTGACATTTATACTGCGGTGGATAATAGTACGAGCGTTCGCTTCAGTTCGACCGCGCTTTTTTTGATTTTTTGATAGGGCAACTGCCGTGGCTACCAACATGACTGACTCGACACCCAAATTGATGCGTAAAGGCGAACTCACCCGTGCCGCGATTCTCGACGTGGCGCTCGACATTGCCGCCCGTAACGGGCTGGAAGGGCTCACCATCGGTCTGCTCGCGGACAAGATGAATATGAGCAAGTCGGGGGTGTTCGCGCATTTCGGCTCGCGCGAAGATTTGCAGATCGAAGTCGTCAAGCTGTACCACCATCACTTCGAGCAGGAAGTGTTCTATCCGAGCATGAAAGAGCCGCGCGGCCTGCCCCGCCTGCAAGCGATGTTCGCGCGCTGGGTAAAGCGGGTATCTGTCGAAATCGCGTCCGGGTGCATCTACATCAGCGGCGCGGTCGAGTACGACGATCGGCCCGGCGCGATCCGCGAGGAGCTCGCCGGCATGGTGCGTGCATGGAAGAACGCGCTGCGCCGCTGCGCGGTGCAGACGATCGAGATGGGCCATCTTTCCGACACCACCGATCCGGACCAGCTCGTATTCGAAATGTACGGGTTGATCCTCGCCCTGCACCATGACGCACGATTCCTGAAGTTGCCCGGCAGCGTGAACCGCGCCGAAGTCGGGTTCGAACGCCTGATCAAGAGTTACCAGAGCGCGCAGCCGGAGGAAAAGCCGGTGGCGAAACAGAATCCCAAAACCGCTGTAAAGAAAACAGCCTAATTGTTCTAGTCTTCAGGAGATAAAAAATGGGTCAATACGTCGCCCCCTTGCGTGACATGCAGTTCGTGCTCCACGAATTGCTGAAAGTCGAAGACGAGTTCAAGCAGTTGCCTGCGCATGCAGAGATTGACAAGGATATTGTCAACCAGGTGCTTGATGAAGGCGGCAAATTCGCCTCCGAGGTACTGTTCCCGCTGAACCATCCGGGCGACCGCGAAGGCTGCGAGCTGGACAAGGAAACCCATATCGTCAAGACGCCGGCCGGATTCAAGGAAGCGTACAAGCAGTACGTCGAAGCCGGCTGGCCTTCATTGTCCTGCGACCCGGAATTCGGCGGCCAGGGCCTGCCCCTCGTGGTCAACAACTGCTTTTACGAAATGCTGAACTCGGCGAACCAGGCCTGGACCATGTACCCCGGCTTGTCGCATGGCGCCTACGAGTGCATCCACGAGCACGGCACGCCGGAGCAGAAGAGCCTGTACCTGCCGAAGCTGGTGTCCGGCCAATGGACCGGCACCATGTGCCTGACCGAACCGCACTGCGGCACCGACCTCGGCCTGCTGCGCACCAAGGCCGAGCCGCAGGCCGACGGCAGCTACAAGATCACCGGCGGCAAGATCTTCATCTCGGCCGGCGAACATGAAATGTCCGACAACATCGTGCACCTGGTGCTGGCACGCCTGCCGGACGCGCCGGCGGGCACCAAGGGCATTTCGCTGTTCATCGTGCCGAAGTTCATGCCGAACGCCGACGGCAGCCTCGGACAGCGCAACACGATCTTCTGCGGCGCGATCGAAGAGAAGATGGGCATCCACGGCAACTCCACCTGCCAGATGAACCTGGACGGCGCCACCGGCTGGCTGATCGGCGAGCCGAACAAGGGCCTGAACGCGATGTTCGTGATGATGAACGCCGCCCGCCTCGGCGTCGGCATGCAGTCCCTCGGCCTGACCGAAGTCGCCTACCAGAACGCGCTGGTCTACGCGAAGGACCGTCTGCAGATGCGCAGCCTGTCCGGCCCGAAGGCGCCGGAAAAGCCGGCCGACCCGATCATCGTGCACCCCGACGTGCGCCGCATGCTGCTGACCGCGAAGGCCTATGCCGAAGCCGGCCGCGCATTCAGCTCCTATGTCGCGCTGCAGATCGACCGCGAGCTGAACCACCCGGACGAGCAGGTGCGCAAGGATGCGGCAGATGAAGTCGCGCTGCTGACCCCGATCATCAAGGCCTTCCTGACCGACAACGGCTGGATCGCCACTTCCGAATGCATGCAGGTGTACGGCGGCCACGGCTTCATCTCCGAATGGGGGATGGAGCAGTACGTGCGCGACGCGCGCATCAACATGATCTACGAAGGCACCAACACCATCCAGTCGCTCGACCTGCTGGGCCGCAAGATCCTGATGGACAACGGCGCCAAGCTGCGCAAGTTCGGCGACAAGGTAAAGGCATTCGTGGAAGAAAACGGCACCGATGAAAAGATGTCCGAATTCATTACGCCGCTGGGCGACATCGGCGACAAGGTCGGCAAGCTGACCATGGAAATCGGCATGAAGGCCTTCCAGAACCAGGATGAGGTCGGCGCCGCCGCCGTTCCTTACCTGCGCGTGGTCGGCCACATGGTATTCGCCTATTTCTTCGCGCAGATGGCAAAAATTGCGCTGGAAAAGGAAGGCTCCGGCGACAACTTCTACAAGGCCAAGCTGGCGACGGCACGCTTCTATTTCGCGCGCCTGCTGCCGGAAACCGCGATGCTGATCCGTCAGGCGCGCTCCGGTGCAAGCAACCTGATGGCGCTCGAAGCAGACCTGTTCTAGAACTGAAATATCCCCTGCAGGGTGCGTTCCGCGCATCCTGCAGCGGCAACATGTCCTCAACGGTGCGCCAAGCGCACCCTACGTCCAAAGGATTGACCCATGTCCAATTTCATCGTGAAGAAAGTCGCCGTCCTCGGCGCCGGCGTGATGGGCGCGCAGATCGCCGCCCACTGCGTCAATGCAAAGGTACCCGTCGTGCTGTTCGACCTGCCGGCCAAGGAAGGCCCGAAGAACGGCATCGTGCTGCGCGCCATCGAGAACCTGAAGAAGCTCAATCCCGCTCCTCTGGGCAACAAGGAAGACGCCGCGCTGATCCAGGTCGCCAACTATGAAGACAACCTCGACCTGCTCAAGGGCTGCGACCTGATCATCGAAGCGATCGCCGAGCGCATGGACTGGAAGCACGACCTGTACAAGAAGGTTGCGCCGCACATCGCGCCGAATGCGATCTTCGCCTCCAACACCTCCGGCCTGTCGATCACCAAGCTGTCCGAAGGCTTCGACGCCGAACTGAAGGCGCGCTTCTGCGGCGTGCACTTCTTCAACCCGCCGCGCTACATGCACCTGGTCGAGCTGATCCCGACCGTCTCCACCCGTCCGGAAATCCTCGACCAGCTCGAAGGCTTCCTGACCACCACCCTCGGCAAGGGCGTGGTGCGAGCGAAAGACACGCCGAACTTCATCGCCAACCGCGTCGGCATCTTCAACATGATGGCGACCATGTATGAAGCGCAGAAATTCAACCTGCCGGTCGACGTCGTCGACGACCTGACCGGCACCAAGCTCGGCCGCGCCAAGTCGGCGACCTTCCGCACCGCGGACGTGGTCGGCCTGGACACGATGGGCCATGTGATGAAGACCATGCAGGACAACCTGCAGTCCGATCCGTTCTACCCGGTCTACAAGACGCCCGAACTGCTGGAAAAGCTGATCTCGGCGGGGGCGCTCGGACAGAAGACCGGCGCCGGTTTCTTCAAGAAGGTCGGCAAGGAGATCCTGCGCTTCGACGGCGAAAAGAACGACTACGTGCCGTCCACCGGCAAGGCGGACGAGCTGGTGGTGCGCATCCTGAAGGAAAAGGATCCGGCCAAGCGGATGAAGGCGCTGCGCGAATCGTCGCATCCGCAGGCGCAGTTCCTGTGGTCTATCTTCCGTGACGGCTTCCACTACATCGCGGTGCACCTCGAATCGATCGCCGATTGCGCGCGCGACGTCGACTTCGCGCTGCGCTGGGGCTTCGGCCAGAAGAACGGCCCGTTCGAAGGCTGGCAGGCCGCCGGCTGGCAGCAGGTCGCGCAGTGGGTCAAGGAAGACATCGACGCGGGCAAGGCACTGTGCGATGCGCCGCTGCCGCAGTGGGTATTCGACGGCCGCAACGGCGTTCATACGCCGGAAGGCTCCTGGTCGCCCGCGAAGAAGACCTACGTGCCGCGCTCCGACCTGCCGGTCTACCAGCGCCAGGCATTCCGCGCGTCGCTGGCGGGCGAAAGCACCGTCGACGGCACCAACGGCGGCACCACCGTGTTCGAGGACGATTCGGTGCGCATCTGGCACCAGAACGACGACGTGCTGATCCTGTCGCTGAAGACCAAGATGCACGTGATCGGCCCGGGCGTGATCGCCGGCCTGGCGAAAGCGATCGACGAAGCCGAGAAGAACTACAAGGGCCTGGTGCTGTGGAATACCGACGCGGCCGAAGGCGGCGCGTTCTCCGCCGGCGCCGACCTGCAGGCGATGATGCCGGTCTTCATGTCCGGCGGCGCCACCGCGATCGGGCCGGAGGTTGCGAAGCTGCAGAACGCATTGATGAACATGAAGTACGCGAACGTCCCGGTGGTGGCCGCAGTGGCCGGCCTGGCGCTGGGCGGCGGCTGCGAGCTGATGCTGCACGCGGCAAAGCGGGTCGCGTCCATCGAATCCTATATCGGCCTGGTGGAAGTGGGCGTGGGCCTGGTGCCGGCCGGCGGCGGCCTGAAGGAAGCCGCGCTGCGCGCCGCCAACGATGCGAAGGGCAACGACATCCTGCAGTTCCTGAAGGTCTACTTCACCAACGCGGCCACCGCGAACGTGTCGAAGTCCGCGCTGGAAGCGCAGCAGATGGGTTACCTGAAGCCGACCGACACCATCGTGTTCAACCCCCACGAGCTGCTGCACGTGGCCAAGGTCGAAGCGCGCGCGATGTTCGACGCCGGCTACCGCGCGCCGGCGCAGAAGCTGGTGCCGGTGACCGGCCGCTACGGCATGTCCACCATCAAGGCGCAGCTGGTCAACATGCGCGACGGCGGCTTCATCTCGGCGCACGACTTCAAGCTCGGTTCCATGATCGCCGAGATCGTCTGCGGCGGCGACATCGAGCCGGGCAGCCTGGTCAGCGAGCAGTGGCTGCTTGACCTCGAGCGCAAGGCCTTCGTGGAATTGCTGAACAATCCGAAGACGCAGGAACGCATCATGGGCATGATGACGACCGGCAAACCCGTCCGCAACTAACCGGATCTGGAGCACAGAAAATGACGAAACAACTTCAAGACGCATACATTGTCGCCGCCACCCGCACGCCGATCGGCAAGGCTCCCCGCGGCATGTTCAAGAATGTCCGTCCGGACGACCTGCTGGTGCGCGCGATCCAGAACGCGGTGGCGCAGGTGCCGAACCTCGACCCGAAGCTGATCGAGGACGCGATCATCGGCTGCTCCTTCCCGGAAGCCGAGCAGGGCATGAACATGGCGCGTAACGCGGTGCTGCTGGCCGGCCTGCCGAACACCGTCGGCGGCGTCACCATCAACCGCTACTGCGCATCCGGCATCACCGCGGTCGCGATGGCGGCCGACCGCATCCGCGTCGGCCAGGCCGACGTGATGATCGCCGGCGGCGCCGAATCGATGTCGATGGTGCCGATGATGGGCCATCATCCGTCGATCAACGCCAACGTGTTCAAGGACGAGAACGTGGGCCTGGCCTATGGCATGGGCCTGACCGCGGAGAAGGTCGCGCAGCAGTGGAAGGTTTCCCGTGAAGAACAGGATGCCTTCTCGCTGGAGTCGCACCGCCGCGCGCTTGCCGCGCAGGAAGCGGGCGAGTTCAACGACGAAATGACCGCGGTCGAGGTCATCGAGCGGTTCCCGAACCTGGCGACCGGCGAGATCGACGTCAAGACGCGCACCGTGAACATGGATGAAGGCGCGCGCCGCGACACCAGCATGGAAGGCCTGGCGAAGCTGAAGCCGGTGTTCGCCGCCAAGGGCTCGGTCACCGCGGGCAACAGCTCGCAGACCTCGGACGGCGCCGGCGCGCTGATCATCGTCAGCGAAAAGATCCTGAAGCAGTTCAACCTGACCCCGCTGGCGCGTTTCGTGTCCTTCTCGGTGCGCGGCGTGCCGCCGGAAATCATGGGCATCGGTCCGAAAGAAGCGATTCCCGCGGCCTGCCGCGCCGCCGGTATCACCCAGGATCAGATCGACTGGTTCGAACTGAACGAAGCGTTTGCCGCGCAATCGCTGGCGGTGGTGAAGGACCTCGGCCTCGACCCGGCCAAGGTCAACCCGATGGGCGGCGCGATTGCCCTCGGCCATCCGCTGGGCGCGACCGGCGCGATCCGTTCCGCGACCGTAATCCACGCGCTGCGCCGCAAGAACCTGAAGTACGGCATGGTCACCATGTGCGTCGGCGCCGGCATGGGCGCGGCAGGTATCTTCGAACGCGTGTAAGGCCGTCGTGCGCTAGTCCAGGAAAGCCGTGCAGCCACAAGCTGTGCGGCTTTTTCTTATCGGGCGGGACACCGTTCGAGCGCATCACGGGGCAAGTCCCTTGCCGCAGGGCAGGGCGACATCAGGATTTTTCTGGAGACAGCATGGATATTCTCAGCACCAAGGAAAAGGGCATTCTCACCCTCGAGTTCAACCGCCCGGAAAAGAAGAACGCGATCACATCGGCAATGTATCAGGCGATGGCCGACGCGCTGCGCGACGCGGAAGGCGATACCGCGGTACGCGCGGTCGTCATCCAGGGCAAGCCGGAAGTATTCACGGCGGGCAACGACCTGGAGGATTTCATGAAGAATTCCTCGACCGAGGTCGGCGACCGGCCGGTCTGGCAATTCATGCGCGCGCTCTCCGGCTGCACCAAGCCGGTGGTCGCGGCGGTGGCCGGCAACGCGGTCGGCATTGGCACCACGATGCTGATGCATTGCGACCTGGTCTACGCGGCCGACAATGCGAAGTTCGCGATGCCGTTCACGCAGCTTGGCCTGTGCCCGGAGTTCGCGTCGAGCATGCTGTTCCAGCAGATCGTCGGCTATCCGCGCGCAGCGGAGAAGTTGCTGCTGGGCGAGGCGTTCGGCGCCGAGGAAGCGTACGACATGGGGCTGGTGAGCAAGGTGGTGCCGGTCGCCGAGCTGTCCGACCTCTCGCACGGCCAGGCGGCCAAGCTGGCGGCGCTGCCAGCGTCGTCGCTGCGCGTGACCAAGCGGCTGATGAAGGCGGCGCAGGCGGAAGCGCTTGCTGCGCGCATGCAGGAAGAAAACAAGCATTTCGGTGAAATGCTGATGTCGAAGGAGGCGAAGGAAGCGTTTACCGCGTTCTTCGAAAAGCGCCGCCCGGATTTCACCAAGTTCGCCTAAGCGAAGGCGGCGGAAGGACCGCGTCCTTCCGCCGTCGGGGACTGCCCTTAATGCGGACGGGCGCCGGTCTGCGGGCCGCCCGGCTGCGAAATCGACGAAAGCGCTTCGCCGGCAGTGTCCGTATCGCCGGACTGGGTGATGTCGCCGAGCGACAGGATGCCGATCAGACGCTTGTCCTTGCTCAGCACCGGCAGGCGACGGATCTGCAGGTCGCCCATGTTGTGCGCGACATCGTCGATGTCGTCGTCTTCGAAACAATACTTCACGTCCTGGCTCATGACGTCGCGGATCTTGCAGTCGGTCTTGCCCTGCGCCAGCGCGCGGATCACGATGTCGCGGTCCGTCACCATGCCGACCAGGCGGTCGTTCTCTCCCACCGGCAGCACGCCGCAGTCGCCGTCGGCCATCATCTGCGCCGCTTCCATAATGCTCTGGTCCGGGTTGGCGAGTCGGACGTCGCGTGTCATTGCATCGGCTACTAGCATGATGTGCCTCCTTTTAAGAAGTTGAATGAATTTCCCCGTGCACGGGGACGCCTTCGGAATTCCTTTTGGAGGAAGCAAAGTTGTTGAAGTTCCTGCATGACGGCGGCACGGATCGTGCATTGCTGCTATGTCGGCGAAGGCAGAAAGGAGGCCAGCCATGCCCGCAGGAGCCAGCAAACGCGAACAGGAGTACCGCGAACTTGAACACCGTTTCAAGCGGGAACGCCGCTATCCCGGCCGCGAGGAAGAGGTGGCCGCGCGCGTGGTCAACAAGCAGCGCCGCCAGTTTGGCGAGACGCGTGCGGCGAAGCAACAGGCCAAGGAAGGCCGGTCGCCGGACCGCGGCCTGCCTTTGCAGGATTACGAACGGCTTACCATTGCGCAGATCACCGCGCAGCTGGCTTCGCTGTCACCGGCGCAACTGAAGCAGATCCGCGTCCATGAAAGCCGTCACAAGAACCGCAAGGGCCTGATCGCAAGGCTGGACCGCCTGCTGGACCGGCCTTGAAGGCAGCCAGGATCACTTGCGCGAGGGCGGCGTTTTCTTGCGCTTTTCGATCAGCGCCTTCCACCAGCGCTGCTTCGGCGGCGGCGCGCCCGCCGCCTGCCGCTGCGGCACGCCCGGTGCATCGTGCAGCACAGCCTCGGGGGGCAGGGTTCCGGCGTCGGGGTGCGTGTCCAGCTGCTTGTCATACTCGAGGAACAAAACCTTGCTCTCCAGTACCTTGATCACGTTTTCCTTGTCGGCAATCCGCGCGCGCAGTTCGTTCGTGACCTGGTCCTTCACCTTGCGCAGTTCCGCTTCCAGCGCCAGCGCGCGTTCCAGCGAGCGGTTGCGTTCTTCCAGCAGCGCGATCTTTACCTTCGCCCGGGTCTGTTCGTCGCCGGCTTCCTCTTCCTCGGCGACATGGATGCTGCCATAGGCGCGCAGCAGTTCGGAAGTGTCGATCTGCGTCTCGCCTTCCGGCGTCACTGTCTTGCTGAGGCGGCCCCGCTCGATATCCCGGTATATGGTCGAGCGGTTCCTCCGGACAAGCTTTGCTGCCTCGGTAATGGAGACAAGGGCCATATGAAGAAAGAAAATGTCGAGGGAACGCCTCGGGCACGCACAGGCGCCCGATCCGATGTACTTGACATTCTCTTTGCGAAAAAATTCTGTGGCGGTACCGTCAATCTGTAACGGGCGCAAAGAAATTGCACCGATTCACCCGGCCCGCTCACCCTTGTGCGTTTTGCGCGGCTTCGCGGATTGCT
>NZ_DASPLS010000002.1:0-27033 GCF_035627455.1 Noviherbaspirillum sp. | reverse complement strand
TACAGCACATGCGCCGCGTCCAGCTCGCCGTTGACCAGCTTGTCGCGCACCGCCGCCCAGGAAGCTTCCTTGGTCGGCACGATGCGGATGCCGTACTTCTTGTCGAAGCCGAGCACCGATGCCATCACCACCGATGCGCAGTCGGTCAGCGGAATGAAGCCGACCTTCACTTCCTCCTTTTCCGGCTTGTCGCTGCCGGCAGCCCATACTCCCTGGGTCGCCAATCCCCCGAAGGCGGCTGCGCTCATTGCAGCGCCTGCCTTGATGATGCCGCGGCGGGTCAGGTTGGTCTTTGTAGTCATGACGTCCTCATGCGTGTTGTCGAAACCGGCAAAAAGAAAGGCGCCCGCCATGCGAGTGTCGGTCGCATGCGCGGACGCCTTTGTCCTGTACCGTCCCGGCCAGCATTGGTCAGGACGGCATCAAATCCTTTTGCGCCATCGTTGGCGCCATGCCTTTCATTGCAATTGGCGTGCCAGCCTTGTCGGTGTCTTTCCTACAAATTTGCCGCGAACCTTCCCCCTTTGCGCGCACTGCTTTCGTGCGTTGCATTAAAACAGGGCGCTCAAATGAGCAGGTCGGCGACATCGAGCATGCGCTGCGCCACTTCGGACAGTTTCAGGTTCTTGTCCATCGCCAGCCGGCGCAGCTTCCTGTATGCCTCGTCCTCGGTGCAGCCATGGCGCTCCATCAGCAAGCCCTTGGCGCGCTCGATCACCTTGCGTTCGGCCAGCCTGAGCCGGGTTTCCGACAATTCATGGCGCAGCTTCTGGTCAACCTCGAAGCGCGCGATGGCGACGTCCAGCACCGCCTTCACGCGGTCCGAAGACAGGCCGGCGACGACATAGGCGGACACGCCGGCCTCGATCGCGGCATGCATCCTGTCGCGGTCCTTGTCCTCGGTGAAGCAGACGATCGGGCGGCGCGCGCCGGCGGTGGCGGCAACCACCTTCTTCAGCGCCGCATCGGACTGTTCGTCGACGATGATCACGTCCGGCTGCAGCTGCGCGATCTGCTCTGCCAGGCCGGCATCGGGCGGCAGCGCGGCGAGGATGTTGTAGCCGCTCTCCAGCAGGCCGATGCGCAGCTGGCGCGCGCGTTCGGCCTGCGTGCGCGCCGCCTCGTCCGCTCCCGCCGGCGCGACCAGCGAATTGATGACGACGATCTTCAGCTGTGTGGAATCTGTCATACCGGTAAACCTCCCTGCGCGAATCCTTTAAAATAGAGGTTTGCAAGAAGCTTGCCATCCCGCCTTCCATCCCATGCTTGTCCTCGGCGTCGAATCCTCCTGTGACGAAACCGGCATCGCGTTGTACGACACACAACGCGGCCTGCTTGCGCATGCGCTGCATTCGCAGGTGGCGATGCATGAAGAATACGGTGGCGTGGTGCCCGAGCTGGCGTCGCGCGATCACATCCGCCGCGCCATTCCGCTGCTGGAACAGGTGCTGGCCCGGGCCGACCTGCCGCGCAGCGCGGTCGACGCCATTGCGTACACCCAGGGGCCGGGGCTGGCCGGCGCGCTGCTGGTCGGCGCGTCTGTCGCCTGCGGCCTCGGCCTCGCGCTCGACCGGCCGGTGCTCGGGGTGCATCATCTCGAAGGCCACCTGCTGTCGCCGCTGCTGGCAAAGGATCCGCCGGCCTTCCCGTTCGTTGCGCTGCTGATCTCGGGCGGCCACACGCAGCTCATGCGGGTGGACGGCGTCGGCCAGTATGCTCTGCTGGGGGAAACCATGGATGATGCGGCCGGCGAAGCCTTCGACAAGTCGGCCAAGCTGCTCGGCCTGGGTTATCCCGGAGGACCTGCCATTTCCCGCCTGGCCGAATTCGGCGACCCCGGCGTCTACAAGCTGCCGCGTCCGATGCTGCATTCGAAGGACCTGAACTTCAGTTTTTCCGGCCTGAAGACGGCGGTGCTGACGCTGGTGAAGAGCCAGGTCGTCAACATCTGCGAACAGGACAAGGCGAATATCGCACGCGCCTTCGTCGATGCGATCGTCGACGTGCTGGTCGCGAAATGCCTCGCCGCGCTCAAGGAAACCGGCCTGAAGCGGCTGGTGATCGCCGGCGGTGTGGGCGCGAACCACCAGCTGCGCGAAGCGCTGAACGCAGCGGCGCAAAAGCGGCGCTTCCGGGTGTTCTATCCGGAGCTGGAGTTCTGCACCGACAACGGCGCGATGATCGCGTTCGCCGGCGCGATGCGGCTGCAGATCAATCCGGATGCGGCAAAACGCGATTACGCGTTCAATGTGCGGCCGCGCTGGCCGCTGGAAGAACTGCGCACCGTCTGATTATCCGCGCGCCGCCGGCCGGCGGTGCCGGTCCACCCAATAGCCCCAGAGCACGAGCAGCCACTGCGCCTGGCCGACCCAGGCAATCGCATCGCTGCTCGGCGGCGGTTCGCCGAAAAGATTGCCGGCATGGATCAGCAACAGGAAGGCGACCAGCGACCAGAACCCCCACTTGCCCGCCGCATCCTGCGCGCGGGTGCTGCGCGCATACAGCCAGACGCCGAAGCCGAAGAGCGGCAATTCGATCGCGAGCGTCTTCGGCAGCGACGCCCACAGGTTCAGGCCGACGAAGGTGGCACTGCCGGGATACAGCGGAAGGTCAGGCTGGTGCACGATTGCGTCAAGCAGCCAGTGGCTGACCACCAGCAGCGCCATCAGCAGCGCGCCACGCCACTCGCGCCGCAGCGCGCCGTAGAGCAGCGCCGCTGCCGCTGCCCAGGCAAGCACCGCAAGCAGGCTGTGCGAAAACGGATAATGCTCGAATACCAGCGGCGTCAGCGAACCGTTTCCCGGCGCGATGCGCACCGTCTCCACGCCGAGCAGGAGCAGCGTCGGCCACAGCAGGTCGAGGAACTGCGCTGCCAGGAACAGCGTGCCGAGGGAAATGCCCGGAGTTGCCGCCTTCGCGCCGAAGCCGATGCCGAAATGACCGATAAACATGCGGGGCTCCTTTCATAACCAGCACCGATCGCGGTGCGGACGCGTGCCTCCTGAACGGCGTTCTCTATTTCTTCTTGCTGCCGATCCTGCTTTCCTTGCCCGCCATCAGGTTGCCGATGTTCTGCTTGTGGCGGTAGATCAGCAGGCCGCTCATCGCCAGCACTGCGAGCAGGATGATGTCGGTACCGAACAGCAAGCCGTAATAGAAAGGTGCGAAGATGCTGGCCACCAGCGCGGCCAGCGAGGAATAGCGGAATGCGTAGGCAATGACCAGCCAGCTGATGAAGGTCGCCAGGCCGAGCCAGACGTTCAGCCCGAGCAGCACGCCGAGCGCGGTCGCCACGCCCTTGCCGCCCTCGAAGCGGAAGAACACCGGCCACAGGTGGCCGAGAAAGACGGCGATTGCCACCAGCGCGATGCCGTCGTCGCCCACGCCGTACTGTTCCGCGTAACGCTGCGCCAGCCAGACCGCGAACCAGCCCTTGACGCCGTCGCCCAGCAGCGTCAGAACCGCGGCTGCCTTGTTGCCGCTACGCAGCACGTTGGTTGCACCCGGGTTCTTCGAACCGTAGGTGCGCGGATCCGCCAGGCCGAACAGCTTGCTGACCACGACCGCGAAAGACACCGAGCCGATCAGGTAGGCAAGGACCGCAAACAGCACTGTATTCATTCTCTCCCTTTCAAATGGATGGCGTCAGTCTTCCAGAGCGCAACTGACCGCCTTCACCGGCAGCACCTTGGCGAGCACCTTCGGATCGATTCCGACCAGGTAGCCGCGCCGGCCCCCGTTGATGTAAATCTTGTCGAGCGCGAGGATGCTTTCCTCGACGTACACTGGCATCGCCTTGCGGGTGCCGAACGGCGAGGTACCGCCGACCAGGTAGCCGGAATGCCGGTTCGCGACTTCCGGCTTGCATGGTTCGACCGACTTGCAGCCGATCTGACGTGCCAGGTTCTTGGTCGACACCTTGCGGTCGCCGTGCATCAGCACCACCAGCGGCTTGGCCGCCTCGTCCTGCATGATCAGGGTCTTGATCACGTGGTGCTCGTCGACGCCGAGTTCGCGCGCCGACACCGCGGTGCCGCCATGCTCTTCGTATTCATACGGATGCTCGGAAAACGCAATGCCCTGCTTGCGCAGGAACTGCGTCGCCGGGGTCTCCGAAATGTGTTCTTTCTTTGCCATCGTCCGCGCCAAAAAATTGGCGACATTATGCAACAAGAAGCGGTGTTTGCGGCCGGGCTTGCGCTTTTGTCATGAAGCCTTCACGCCGGCAGCGGAGACGATATGTGCCGCACGCGGTCGTCCATCCTTGCAGGGATGGGAAAGAAATTTGATTGCGGGTCCGGCAATGCAAGCGCTAACAGGATCGGGGTTGAATGCCGGTTCCGGGCAGGCAGCAGGGAAACGGCCGGACGAAGTGCAACGCAGGCCAGCGCTTGAGAAAAATCAATGAACTTGTCGATTCTCCTTGCTGACTAAAGCCTGAAGAAGCGGCATGTGTTAAAAAGCCAACTCTGATTGGCGACCGCGTATGGAAAGTGGGCACGATGCGGTTGCCGGACAATCCTGATTTCTCGCCAGCATCATCTTCCCTTGCGACGAAATATATTTTTGTGCGGCGCACAAAAATCACTTGACTTAGGACGCCGCGCCCATAAAATAGGAATTGTTGCAGCGCACAATAACGTGTTTGCCTAACCCATACCGCATATATCAAAAGGAGCGATCCATGTTTACCATTCCCGAACAGTTTTCCAACGTTGCCAAGACCAATCTGGAAGCCCAGCTGTCTCTTCTCACCAACCTGACCAGCAAGGCATTCGAGAGCATGGAAAAGGTGGTTGACCTGAACCTGAATGTAGCCAAGGCGTCGCTCGAGGATTCTTCCATCGCCGCCCGTCAGCTGCTGTCGGCCAAGGACCCGCAGGAATTCTTTTCCCTGACCGCCGCGCAGGCACAGCCGACCGCCGCCAAGGCAATCGCGTACGGCCGTCACCTGGCTGGCATCGCCACCAGCGTGCAGGCGGAACTCACCCGCACCGCGGAAGAGCAGATCGCCGAAACCGGCCGCAAGTTTTCCGCGCTGGTCGACGACGTGTCCAAGAGCGCGCCTGCCGGTTCCGAGAACGTGATCGCAATGTTCAAGTCTGCGATCGGTAACGCCAACGCAGGTTACGAGCAGTTCAGCAGGACCACCAAGCAGGCGGTCGAAGTCATGGAAGCGAACATGAATTCGGCAGTCAGCCAGTTCTCGCAGGCGACGGAAAAGACCGCCAGCCGCGCGCGCAAGTAATCTCACCCTGAAGCAAACGGAAACGGGCCGCATTCGCGGCCCGTTTTTTTCGTCTGCGCGATCAAGGCAGCGTCCTGTACGGCGGCTTGCCGTTCGTCCCCTGCATCACGTTGACGAGGACATGCTCGACATCGGGCACCGACTTCAGCAGCGCTTCCAGTTCGGCGGCGCGCGAGGCGTCGGCGACGCAGCCGTCGACCCAGACCCAGCGCCGCTGCACTGTGATCCACAGGCTGTCGTCGGGGTATGGCGGCACGCGCGCCCGGATCTCGCTGGCGATCGCCGCATCAAAGAGGTAGGCATTCGGTTTCTTGCAGGTGCCCGCCATCCAGCAGCTCGTGCCCCGCTCCGCGCGCGAATGCGACTCGGCTTTCATTTCGGTTTCCGTCAGCAGCGGGCCGCGCGGCCGGGGACAGCCGGGCATGCCGTCGGCAATCGCGAAAAACGGATCATTGAACCAGTTCTTCAGCAGCCCATCCTGCGCGGCGGGAGCACTGCACAGCAACACGGACAGGAAGATGATCGGGCGCGCGGCACCCCATCCACGGCTGCCTGCGCTGCGAGGAGACATGATGCGACCGGCCGACGACGTGCCCCAGCCCGGCGCAGGATTCAGATGTGAGTGACCAGATAGGTCGCCGCGAATGTGGCGGCCACTAGAAGAATATAAGAAATGGTACGTAGGCTTTCCATAGCGCTCATCCGGAAAAAATTCACCGTGCTTCCAATGTACCAACGCCAGCCTTGCTGCAAATTGAGATTAAGCAAGGGAATCGGGCGCTATTCGATCCGTGTGCCGGCCGCGCCACAGCCTTCACGCGAGCGGCGCCGGAACCACCGTGTCGTAATGCGCGGAACTGGTATCGAAGCGCGCAAGTACCGCGCGCGCCTTCGGCGGCACGACTGCGGTTTCGTAATGCTGACCGGCAAAATCCTTCACCGCGTCGATCGAGTCGAACCACATGATGGTCGCGAATTCGACTTCATCGACCATCTCGCGGCGCAACAGGGAAATGCCGCGGAAACCGGCAATCTTGCGCGCCTCGATCCCGGGAAAGATTTCATTGAGCAGCAAGTCCTGATAGGCGGCGGCGTTCTGCCTGCTGGTCCAACCGCGCCAGATGCGTGTGATCATCGATTTCCTCATGAAGTGAGCGCACGGGTGGCAATCACACCCGTTGGCGATGCGTCATTCTGAGTCGCGTCCGGGCCTGGTGGTTTCCAGCGTTTTCATGCGAAGGATCATGATCGTCACGCCGATGGCGATCACAAGCAGCATGACCTTGAGCAATAACATCTCGACCACGAAAATCGAATAGGCCATCGATGCCCAGAGCAGGACGAGGGTGACGACCTTCGCGCGCAGCGGGAGTGCGCGATTGTCCTCGAAGTTGCGCAGGTATTCGCCGAACAGCCGGTGATTGCGCAGCCAGCGGTGCATGCGCTCGGAACCGCGCAGGTAACAAGCGGAAGCAAGCAGCAGGAAGGGCGTGGTCGGCAGCAAGGGAAGGAAGATGCCGAGGATCGCAAGCACGACGGCGATGCTTCCGATGACATTCAGCAGAATCTTCATTCCGTATCCTATCCGCGCGGATGATGCAGCGCGTGCAGTTTCTTCAGCCGTTCGCGTGCAACGTGCGTGTAGATCTGCGTGGTTGAAATGTCGGCGTGCCCCAGCAGCAATTGCACCACGCGCAGGTCGGCGCCGTGATTGAGCAAGTGGGTCGCGAACGCATGGCGCAGCGTATGCGGCGAAAGCGGGGCATTGATCGCCGCACGCAGCGCGTACTTCTTGATCAGCGTCCAGAACATCTGGCGCGTCATCGCCGCGCCGCGCGCGGTGACGAACAAGGCGTCGTCCGCCTGGCCGCCCAGGATCGCCGGACGCCCGGCACGCAGATACCGCTCGATCCAGGAACGCGCCTCCTCGCCGAATGGAACCAGGCGCGTCTTGCTGCCCTTGCCGGTAATGCGCAGCACGCCTTCGTTCATGCCGAGTTCGATTGTCTTGAGCAACACCAGTTCCGATACGCGCAGTCCGCTGGCATACATGAGTTCGAGCATGGTGCGGTCGCGCAAACCGAGCGGGGTATTGACGTCCGGTGCGGCTAGCAGTGCTTCCACCTGCGCTTCCGACAAGGTCTTGGGGTAACGCGGCGGCTGTTTGGCCGATTTGATCCGGAGGCAGGGATCGGCCGTGACGCGATGCTGGCGCAAAGCCAGCTGGTAGAAACGCTTCAGCGCGGCGAGCCGGCGGTTGGCGGACGTCGCCTTGGTCTGTGCATGACGTGCGGCAAAGTAGCCGTTGATGTCGGCCGCTTCGGCCGCATACAGTGTCTTGCCGTGCTCCTTGTGCAGCCAGGCGGCAAACAAGTTCATGTCGCGCCGGTACGCATCCAGGGTGTTCTTCGACAACCCGTCCTCGAGCCACAAGGTGTCGCAGAATTCATCGACCGCCGCCTGGTTGGTCGTCAATGCGTCGGTCATCGATAGCCTGCGACGCCTTCGTGCGCGAGCAGCCAGCGCTTGACGCCAAGGTGGAAACCGGTCTCGTCGTCATGATTGGAAAAACCGCCGAGGCCGCCGGACGCGGTAACGCGATGGCAGGGGATCACCAGCGGAAACCAGTTCGCGCCGCAAGCCTGGCCGACCGCGCGCGGCGCCGACCGCAACGCCTTCGCCACCTGGCCGTAGGTCAGCACGTCGCCGCGCGGAATGGCGGAAATCACCTCCCACACCCGGCGCTGGAATGCGGTACCGACTGCCGCCAGCGGCAGCTCGAAGCGGAAATCCGGCTCCCGCAGGTAACGCTGCACCTGTTGCGCGGCGCGCTCGGACAGCGCGTCGTCCGGCGCCTTTTCGCTGAAGGTGCGCGGCAGGTAGACCAGCTCGCGGATGACGCCCGGCTCGGCACGGATGCCGATGGCGCCGAACGGCGCCTCGACGATGGCGGAAAACAAATCGCTGTTCTGGGATGCTTGCATGATGTACTGCCTTTCATTGCCAGCATAAATCATATCCGCCTCGTCGAGCCAGCGCTTGCCCGTATCGAACCGGCTTCACCAGCCGCGGGCGCGGTGGTCTCAAGCAGCGGAAAAGCAACCTGGATGGGGAAATTTACTTGACGAGCAGGACCGGCACCTCGGCCAGATGAACGATCTTGGATGCCACCGAGCCGAGCACCAGGCCGGCAACAGGCGTCAGGCCGCGGGTTCCGATGACGATCTCATCGAATCCCTGCTCCCTTGCGTAGCGTGCGATGACCTGCGCCGGTTCGCCGACGAACAGATGCACCTCGCAGGGGATGCCGGCCGCGTCGAACTTCTCGCGCGCCGGCGCCAGTGCGCGCATGCCTTCGTCGTGATGATAGTCCTTGATCTGCGCCTGGTTGACGAAGGTGCTGATGCCGCCGTGCAGGGGGTGCTGCACATTTACCAGATGGACCTCGTAACCGCCCTTGGCCTCCCGCGCGCGCCGGATGACGGCGTCGCCCGCACGCAAGGCGTTTTCGGAACCATCAACAGCCAACAGTACTTTCAGCATCTTGTTTCTCCGGAAATATGCATGTCCGCCACCAGCCGGCGCTGCCTACTCGGCGTCGCTTCGCCCGGCCGCCGGCTGTTTCGCCGCCAGGTCCTCCAGTTGCTCCTCGCCCTTCTTGCCGGCGCGCGCGGCCAGCAGCTTGCCTGCGGCAATGACGATGAGCGCGCCCGCGACCGGCCCCAGCCAGCTCGACGCCGGGAACACTGCTCCCAGGTATTCGTTCACGGCCTTGTCGGTGACTGCCATGCCGCCCGCGATCCAGCCGAGCAGCGCGCCGCCGGCCACGATCACGATAGGGAAGCGATCCATCAGTTTGATCACCAGCTGGCTGCCCAGCATGATGATCGGAATGCTCATCAGCAGGCCAAACACGACCAGCGCCTTGCTATCCCCGGCGGCGCCGGCGATCGCGATCACGTTGTCCAGGCTCATGACCGCATCCGCGACAATGATGGTCTTGATCGCGGCGGCCAGCGTGGCGCCCGCCTCGATCTGATGATCGCCGCCTTCGTCTTCCGGCAGCAGCAGCTTGATGCCGATCCACAGCAGGAGAGCCGCGCCGACGAGCTTGAGATAGGGCACCGCCAGCAGCGTGACGGCGAACATGATCAGGATGACGCGCAAGCCGATTGCGCCCGCCATCCCCCAGAGAATGCCCAGTTTGCGCTGCCGCTCGGGCAGGCGCCGGCAGGCAAGGCCGATAACCACCGCGTTGTCGCCGCCCAGCACGACGTCGATGGCGATGATCTGCAGGACCGCCAGCCAGAATTGAGGATCGTCCATGTCGATGAAATGAATGTGAAGCCGGAATTTGGTTATGTCGGACCCGGCGGGAGGCAATGACGGCAGCCGCTGTGGCGCAAGCTTTGCCCGGCCTGTCAAGTAGACGGCGCTCCGGAAATTGCCCGTCGGGCACCCAGAATACTAGACAGACATGTCGCCGGAAGTTCCCGTTGAATCCGGCGCAAGCTTATCACGGAAGCATTACCGGCGGTTCAGTAGGTTTCCCATTCGGCTGTCCGTAGCGTCACGGCAAGTGTGCTGGGGCGCACACCTCTTGTCGACAGCTTCCTGACAGGAGCGGCAAGCACCGGCGTCGTATCGAGCTTGAATACCGATACCGCCTGTGCCAGCAGCGTCGCCTGTTCCTGCATGCTGCGTGCGGCATCCGCCGCCTGTTCGACGAGTGCTGCGTTCTGCTGGGTCATCGCATCCATTTCGCTGATGGCGCGGTTCACCGCCTCGATACCGACGCTCTGTTCCCGGCTTGCCTGAGAAATGTCGTTCATGATGTCAGCGACGTGCCGCACCGAGGTCACGATGTCGGCCATCGTGCTGCCGGCCTGGTCGACCAGCACGCTGCCGGCGTCGACCTTTTCCACCGAATCCCCGATCAGCACCTTGATTTCCCGGGCCGCCGCCGCAGAACGCTGCGCCAGCGAGCGCACTTCCGCCGCCACCACGGCAAAACCGCGCCCCTGGTCGCCGGCGCGCGCCGCCTCCACCGCGGCGTTGAGTGCGAGGATATTGGTCTGGAATGCGATGCCGTCGATCACACCAATGATGTCCGCGATCCGGCGCGAGCTTTCCTTGATTGCACCCATGGTGCTGACCACCTGCCCGACCACCGCGCCGCCGCGCGACGCCACGTCGGATGCCGACATCGCCAGCCGGTTTGCCTCGTGCGCGCTTTCCGCGTTTTCCTTGACCGTTCCGGTCAGTTGCTCCATCGACGATGCCGTCTTTTCCAGCGACCCGGCCTGCGCCTCGGTGCGGGCCGACAAGTCGGTATTTCCCGCGGCAATCTCGTGTGCGCCGCTGTCGATCAGCGCGGCGCTGTCGCGCACGTCGCCGATCATATGCGCCAGATGCTGTTTCATGTCGCCCACCTGCCGCAGAATTTCGCCCAGCTCATCCTTGGCCCGCACCGGCGGGTCCGGCTCGAGGTCGCCATGGCGCATGCGCGTGACCGAAACCTCGAGCACGGTAAGCGACCGGCGGAAGGAGGCGTAAAAAGCGAGCATGAAATACACGGCGACAAGCGCGGACAGGACAATGGGCACATAGGCCAGCAGCTGCTTGCGCCGGATGCCCTCATGCCGCTCGGCAAGCAGCCGGTCGAGGCTGGACGAGGCTTGCGCGGCGAGCTCGGACACGGCGTCGGTGCCTGCTGCCGTCTGCTTCAGGTATTCCGGCACCGGCAGCTGGAACAGCGGGCTGTTGGACAGGTCGCCGGCATGCGCCGCCAGCATCTCCCTGGCATTCTCGAGCCGGCGGCGCGCTGCCGCCAGCTGCGTTGCCAGCGCCGGGTTCAGCGCGAACGCGGCATCGATATCCGCAATCGCTTCGGCATACGCGCGCCGGCCGAGCACGCCGAGCTCCGATACCTTGCGCGCCTCCTGCAGCGTGATTTCCTGGCGCGCCACCGCGGCGGCCGTCATGCTGCGAATATCGCCAAGGTCGGCCGCCAGCGCGACAAGGGACGAGGTGACCGCGCCGGCAAGCCGGAAGGAGTCCGCCTCCGGGTCCATCGCCAGGTTCGACCGGCCCGCCGCCAGCTCGATGTGCTTCTGCAGTTCGGACACGAAGGCGCGATAGCCGTCATCGTCCGGCGTCTCGCTCCGTGGCCAGCGCTGGCGCAGCGATCGCCCTTCCGCCTCCAGGCCGAGCTCTCCCGGCAGCCGCGCCGCAGATTCAAGCTTCTTCAATTGTCCCTCGACGCGTGCCCGGGCTTCCGCATGGGCGGCGCGCACCTCGGCATCGCCGCTCCCGTGCGCCGCATTGCCGTGCGCCCGTGCAGACTGCGCCAGCGCATTCAGCACCAGCAGCTCATTGACGTACTGGACCCCCGCGCGCTCCCGCGCAGCGAAATCGGCGCTTGCCATCAGTTCACGCTGCAGCAGCACGAACAGCACCAGCAAGGGTACGCCTACCAGAGAAGCAATGAGCACCGACTTGGGCAGAAAGCGCATGCGGTCCATCCAGCACATTGCAGGCTGCAGCACGCGCTGCATCGACGTTCCAGCCTTATCCATTTTCGCCTCCTCGAAAACGACCGCATCACGGGGGTGTGCAGCGCAGCGCGTCGCTGTTGTTATTGTTCGGCGACGCACCCTATACGTCTAACCATCATAGGAGGCGCGCGCACTGCATTCCATACCGCAAATGCAGTACCGGCAAAAAAAAAGGCGCGCCCTTCGGCGCGCCTTGTTCCGGATCTGCCGGTATCAGCTGAACAGCAGATTCGGCAGCCACAGCGAGATCTGCGGCACGTAAGTGACCAGCACCAGGAAACCGAGCATGGTCAGCAGCCACGGCATCACGGCCACCGTCAGCTCGGTGATACCCATCTTGGTGATGCCGGACGCCACATACAGGTTCAGGCCCACCGGCGGATGGCACATGCCGACTTCCATGTTGACCACCATGATGATGCCAAAGTGCACCGGATCGATGCCGAGCTGCATCGCCACCGGGAACAGGATCGGCGCCATGATCAGCACGATCGACGACGGCTCCATCACGTTGCCGGCCAGGAGCAGCAGGATGTTCACCACCAGCAGGAAGGTGATCACGCCGAAGCCCTTGTCCATGATCCAGCCAGCCATTACCTGCGGAATGTTTTCGCTGGTCATCAGGAACGAGAACAGCACCGCGTTGGTGATGATATACAGCAGCATCGCCGACATGGATGCCGAGTCGAGCAGCACCTTCGGCACCTGCTTCAGGGTCATGTCCTTGTACACGAAGACTGCAATAACAAAGGCATACACCGCCGACATCGCGGCCGCCTCGGTCGGCGTAAAGACACCGGTGTAGATGCCGCCCATCACGATGACGATCAGCAGCAGGCCCCAGGCGCTCTTGCGGAACGCCGTGAAGCGCTCGCTCCAGGAAGCCTTCGGCATGCGCGGATAGTTCTTCTTTTTTGCCAGCACCCAGGTCGTCAGGCCGAGAAGCGTCGCCAGCATCAGGCCCGGAATCACGCCCGCCATGAACAGCTTGCCGACCGAGGTATTGGTGGACACCGAATACATCACCATCACGATCGACGGCGGGATCAGGATGCCGAGCGCACCCGAAGTCGTGATCACGCCGGCGCCGAAACCTTTCGGGTAACCCTGGCGCACCATCGCCGGCAGGATGATCGAGCCGATCGCCACCACCGTCGCCGGCGAGGAACCGGACACTGCGGCGAACAGCGCGCAGGCCATCACGCCCGCCAGCGCGAGGCCGCCGTGCCAGTGGCCGACCATCGAAGTGGCGAACCCGATCATGCGCCGCGCGACGCCGCCGTGGGTCAGGAAGTTACCGGCCAGGATGAAGAACGGGATCGCCATGATCTCGAACTTTTCGATGCCGGTAAACAGTTTCAGCGCAACCGATTCGATCGGCACCTCGGTCATCGTGAACAGGAAGGTCAGAACCGTCAGGCCGAGCGAGATCGAAATCGGCATGCCGGTCAGCATCAGGACCAGCAGGAGGACGAAAATAATTGCTGCGTTCATACACGGCTCCCGGCAAGGTCTTCGTTTTCAAGGCCTTCCACATGCGACACGTCATGCTTGGGCAAATCACCTGTTTTGATAAAGTTCCAGGCCACCTGCAGGAAGCGGAAGCACATCAGGTAGGAACCGAGCGGAATGGCGGAATACACCATCCACATCGGCAGTTCCAGCACTTCGGAGGTACTGGAGTGGTGGCTGAGCTCGTACACGAAGCTCGCGCCGAGGGTGCCGACGATGCCGGTAAACAGCGCGCCGGAGAGCAGACCGAAGACGATGAATTTGTTGCGCCAAGGCGTATCCATGCGGTTGATCAGGACGTCGACGCCGACGTGAATGCCGGTGCGCACGCCATAGGCCGCGCCGAATTTTGCCATCCACACGAACATATAGATGGTGAGTTCCTGCGCCCAGCTGGTATTGAGCTGGATGAGCCAGTCCTGCAGTCCCGGGATCGGCATGCCGGACGCATACCTGTGGATAACGGCGATAAAAATGACGATGGTCGCCGCCCCCATCAGAAAGGCGATCAACCATTCTTCAAGGTGATCAAGGAATTTCATGTCTTCTCCTGTATTGTCCGGCCGGGAGCGGGCCGGACTTTTTCATGTCGGCACGGCCGTCGCCGTGCCCTCTCCCGTTGGTATTGCTATTACTGCTTGAAGCCGAGCGCGGCCGATTCCTTGTTGACGGCGCTGATCAGATCCGCGCCGATACGGCCGGCCATCGCGTTCTGCACCGGCAGCAGCGCCTTGCGCCATGCATCGCGCTCCTTGTCGTTGAGCACGTAGACTTCGGTCTTGCCGGACTTGCGCACCGCATCCAGCGCCATGTCGTTTTCCTGCTGCGCGATCGCGTTGGCGTAGCGGGTGGCGTCCTTCATCGCGCCTTCCAGCGCGGTGCGGACATCGCCCGGCAGGCCGTCCCAGAACTTCTTGTTGACGATCACCGCATAGCCCAGGTAACCATGGTTAGACACCGTCACCTGCTTTTGTACTTCATGCATTTTCTGCGTGTACAGGTTGGACGGCGGGTTCTCGGTGCCGTCGACCACGCCGGTCTGCAGTGCCTGGTAAACCTCGGAGAAGGCCATCACCTGCGGATTGGCGCCGAGCTGGCGCATCTGCGCGTCGAGCACCTTGGACGACTGGATGCGCATCTTCAGGCCCTTGAAATCGTCCGGATTGCGCAGCGGCTTGTTGGCGGACATGACCTTGAAACCATTGTCCCAATAGGCCAGGCCGGTGATGCCCTTCGGCTCCAGCTTCTTGAGCAGGTCCTTGCCGATCGGGCCTTCGGTGACGCGGTACAGCACGTCCTTGTTCGGGAAGATGTACGGCAGGTCGAACACCTCGAATTCCTTCACGCCGAGCGGACCGAACTTGGCCAGCGACGGCGCCAGCATTTGCACCGCGCCAAGTTGCAGGGCCTCAAGTTCTTCCTTATCCTTGTACAGCGTGCTGTTCGGGTAGACCTCGACCTTCACCCGGCCCTTGGTTGCCTTTTCGGCAAGTTCCTTGAAGCGTTCTGCTGCCTTGCCCTTGGGCGTGTCGTTCGCGACGACGTGGCTGAACTTGATGATGATGGGTGCCTGCGCGTAGGCGTTGGTGCTCATCACGGCAGCGGCAGTCAGGGCAAAAACCAGGGTTTTGAGTTTCATGAAGGTCTCCATTTATTTGGTCGGGCACAGGATGTCGAAACTTTTTCGATCCGTGTACCGCATTGTCCGCAGCTGTTACTTCCCCTACAACTGTGGATAACCACAACTGGCTGCCAGCCGGGCCGCTCCTGGTTTGCACTACACTGATCTGAAACATCCCAGGCCTGCTCCTCCATGATCCTTGAAAACGCCCGCCGCAAATTCCGCACCCTCGCCCGCAACCGGCGCCAGGCATGGCGTTGGACCCTGCCCATCCTGCTGGTGCTGCTGTTCCTGTCGACGCTGCTGTGGCTGCCGTGGCAGGCGCAGCGCATGGAAGCCAACGAGCGCCAGGAGCAGCTGATCGCCGATACGCTATGGGTGGAACAGACGATCCGCTTCCAGCTCGGGCGCAATGAAGAAAGCCTGCGCATGATCGCCAGCGAAATGGCGTCCGGCTACCTGTCCGAGAAACGGCTGCGCGACCGGCTGACGGCGATGATCCGCAACAATCGCGAACTGGCGCGAATCGCCCAGTTCGATTCCGAGGGCAACCCGGTCGTCTCCACGGACGATACGCAGCCGAAGCTGCGCGAGTATCCGACCGCGTCGCGTATCGCCGCAGAACAGGCCCGCGAGACGCGCAGCGCCCTCTACAGCGCGCCAGGGTCGCCGCCCGGCGGCGCCGGCCCGGTGATGCTGGACTACCACGTCCCGGTCTTTGCCGGCGACACCTATCTCGGCAGCGTCGTGGCCAGCTACTCGGTATCGAGCCTGCTGAACGAACTGATTCCATGGTGGTTCGCGCAGGACAACGAGATCGTGCTGACCGACCAGGACGACGCCGTGATCGAAAGGCGAGCCGCCGGCGGCCCGGGACGCAGCGTCTACACCCACCGCCGTGCGCTCGACCTGCGCGGCACCACGCTGGCGCTGCGCACCAACAGCGTCAAGGGCGAGCCGAAGCTGCTGCCCAGCCTGCTGGTCGCCTCCGTAATCGCCCTGTCGCTCGGCCTGTTGTGGAGCCTGTGGGCGCTGTGGCGCGACATCACGCGCCGGCTGGCGGCGGAAGGCGCGTTGCGCCAGCAGGTCGCATTCCGGACTGCAATGGAAAATTCGCTGATGACCGGCCTGCGCGCGCGCGACCTGGAAGGCCGGATCACCTACGTCAATCCGGCGTTCTGCGCAATGGTCGGCATCTCGGCCGAGGAACTGGTCGGCAAGACGCCGCCCATGCCGTACTGGGCGCCGGAGGCGATGGACGAGTACAAGCAGCGGTTTACGCAGGTGCTGGCCGGCACCGTGACACCGCAGTTCGAAACCGTGTTCCAGCGCTCCAACGGGGAACGCTTCCCGGTGCTGATCTTCGAATCGCCGCTGGTTGACGACAGCGGCCGCCAGACCGGCTGGATGGGGTCGATCCTCGACATTTCAGACCGCAAGCGGGTGGAAGACCTGAACCGGCGCCAGCAGGAAAAGCTGCAGGCCAGCGCGCGCCTGGCAACCATGGGCGAAATCGCATCGACGCTGGCGCATGAACTGAACCAGCCGCTGGCGGCGATCTCCAGCTACACCACCGGCGCCTTGAACATGATCAACAACGGCGCCGGGAAGGCCGGCGCGGTCGACCTCGATCTGCTCAAGCCGGCGCTGGAAAAGGCCGGCACCCAGGCCCAGCGCGCCGGCCAGATCATCCGCAGCGTGCATACCTTCGTGAAGCGGCGCGAACCAAGCCGGGAACCGCTGGCGATCCAGTCGCTGATCGAAGGCGTGATCCCGCTGGTCGAACTGCAGGCGCGCCAGTTCTTCGTCGCCACCCAGGTGCAGGTCGCGCCCGGCCTGCCCGACGTGCTCGCCGACCGCGTAATGCTGGAACAGGTGCTGCTCAACCTCACGCGCAACGCGATCGAGGCGATGCAGGATGTCGCGCCGGAACGCCGCATCCTGCGCATTGTTGCCGGCCGCGACGGCGAAGCGGAGCAGCCGGCGGTAACGGTCTCCGTGATCGACCAGGGCCACGGCATTCCGCAGGAAGTCGCGGAGCGCCTGTTTTCGCCGTTCTTCTCCACCAAGGCGGAAGGCATGGGCATGGGCCTGAACATCTGCCGCACCACAGTCGAATTCCACGGCGGGACGCTGATCCACGCGCACAATCCGGACGGCGGCACGGTTTTCCGGTTCTCGCTGCCGGCGCATGCCGAGACTGTGGCGGAAACGGGCACGGCGGAACAACATTGAACCGGGGATTATTGCCATTAAGGAACAATTTCGACTGTACGCGCAGCAACCTCTCTATAATGACGAACGGGTTACAAAGGGACGAAGTCCCGGTCCGCTCGCACTTGAGGAGACTGAATGCTGCACATCGTTGATGACGAAGAGGTAATTCGCGATTCGCTGACCTGGCTCGCGAGTTCGCGTTCGATCGCCACAACTGCCTATGAAAGCGGTGCCGCATTCCTCGCCGCGCTCGACGCCCGCCCGGCGATCGACCCGCAGGGCGAATGCGTGCTGCTCGACGTGCGCATGCCCGACATGAGCGGTTCGGCGCTGTTCGATACCCTGACCACGCGCGGCCTGATCCAGCGCTTGCCTATCATTTTCCTCACCGGCCACGGCGACGTGCCGATGGCGGTCGACACCCTCAAGCGCGGCGCCTTCGATTTCTTTGAAAAGCCATTCAACGACAACAAGCTAATGGACCGCGTGGAAGAAGCGCTGGCCGCCTCGCGCGAGGCAGGCGCGGCCGCCCAGGTCCACACCCGCCTGTCGACCCTGTCGCTGCGCGAGCGCGAAGTGCTGGACCTCATCCTCGCCGGCAAGATGAACAAGGTGATCGCCGACGAGCTCGGCATCAGCATGCGCACGGTGGAAGTCCACCGTGCGCACATCTTCGACAAGATGAACGTGAAGACCGCGGTCGAACTCGCGCGCCTGCTGAAATAGCCGGCGCCCGGCATGGGCGGCGGGAAATGCCGATCCTCGGTAAGATGGATGGTTTAGCATGCCCTGCCCTGCCGCTTCATCTTCATGTCGATTGCCACCATCCTGTTCCCCGATTTCGCGCTGATCCTGCTCGGCTTCCTGCTGATGCGCTTCACCGACTGGGGCACCGCGTTCTGGAGCGGCCTCGAAAAGCTGATCTATTACTTCCTGTTCCCGGCGCTGCTGTTTTATTCCACCGCCCGCACGCCGCTCGACTTCGGCTCCACCGGGAAGATGCTGCAGGTCGCGCTGGGTGCAGTAGCGGCGGGGATCGCGCTGGGCTGGCTTGCAAGACCGCTGTTCAGGGGGCCGCCGATGATATTCGAATCCGGCGTGCAGACCGCCTTCCGTTTCAATTCCTATATCGCGCTGGCGATCGCGTCGCGGCTGGCCGGCGAGCCTGGCACCTCGCTGATGGCGCTGATCATCGGTTTCGCCGTCCCGATCTGCAACATGGCTGCGGTTCACGCGCTGGTGCACCGCAGCGGCGGCCTGCTGCAGGAACTGGCAAAGAATCCGCTGATCGTCGCCACTGCCAGCGGCATGGCATTCAACATGCTCGGCCTGCACTTGCCGGAAGTAGTCAATGCGACGCTGTCGCGGATGGCCAATGCCTCGATCGCGGTCGGCCTGCTCACCGTCGGCGCCGGCCTGCGCCTGTCCGGGCTGCATGAGGCGAAGGGGATGGCAGCGTATTTCCTGTCGGTCAAGCTGCTGGTGCTGCCGGCGATCGGCCTGCTGCTCGGCCGCTCGCTCGGGCTGCCGCCGCTGCAGCTGCAGGTCGCGGTCGCGTTCTGCGCGCTGCCCACGGCATCCAGCGCCTACGTGCTGGCCGCCCGCATGGGCGGCAACGGCCCGTTTGTCGCATTCCTGATCTCGAGCGGCACGGTACTGTCGGTATTCACCCTGCCGGTGTGGCTGGCGCTGGCACGCTAGCGCCGGACTGGTGCTGTGCAAGCGCCCATGCCACATGTTCGCGCACCATTTCCGAAGGGTGCTGCGCGCGCGCCTGCAATGCGGCGACAATCGCCGCGTCGCCGCGCCGCTGGCGCGCGGCATTGCCGAGCCCGACCGCGAGGTTGCGCAGCCAGCGCTCATGCCCGATGCGCCGGATCGGGCTGCCCTCCAGCCGGCGGTTGAACTCCGCCTCGTCCCAGCCGAACAGCGCGACCATCGATGCCTCGTCCAGCCCGTTGCGCACGTCGAAATCCGGCAGCTCCGAGCGCTGCGCGAACTTGTTCCACGGGCAGGCCAGCTGGCAGTCGTCGCAGCCGTACACACGGTTGCCGATCAGCGGCCGCAGCTCGAGCGGAATGGCGCCCTTCAGCTCAATGGTCAGGTAGGAAATGCAGCGCCGCGCATCCAGCTGGTAGGGGCCGAGGATGGCCTGGGTCGGGCAGGCGCCGATGCAGGCGCTGCACTGCCCGCAATGTGCGCCGCCGGGGGCGTCGACCGGCAGCGGCAGGTCGGTGAGGATCTCGCCGAGGAAGAACATCGAACCCGCCTCACGGTTCAGCATCAGCGTGTGCTTGCCGCGCCAGCCGATGCCGGATTTCTCCGCCAGCGCCACTTCCATCACCGGCGCCGAGTCGGTGAACACGCGGTAGCCGAATTCGCCGACCTCATTGCGGATGCGGTCGGCCAGCTGCTGCAGGCGGGCGCGCAAGACCTTGTGGTAGTCGCGGCCGCGCGCATAGACCGAGATCGTCGCCCGGCCCGGATCCTGCGCCCGCTGCAGCTCGCGGTCGCGCCAGTCCGCAGCCGTCTCGCGCGGCAGGTAATTCATGCGTGCCATGATCACGCGCACCGTTCCCGGCACCAGTTCCGCCGGCCGCGCGCGCTTCATTCCGTGCGCTGCCATATAATCCATGTCGCCATGATGGCCGGCATCGAGCCATGCCTGGAAACCAGCCTCGGTGTGGCGCAGGTCGACGTTGGCGATGCCGATCTCCGCAAAACCGAGTTCGCGGCCCCAGGCCTTGATGGCCAGCGCAAGTGTGGACAAATTGTTATCGGAAACAGTCATGGCAGGCGGGTTTCCCCGACTAGACGAAAATTGCCGCGAGGAGTTCGCGGCACAGACAGCCATTTTACGAGATGCAGCACTTCCAGACTCACCTGCATGATGAACAAGGGACCGCCGCGCTTGGCGCCGCGCTCGCCCGCGCGCTCGCGCCCGGCCTGACGATCTACCTGCACGGCGACCTCGGCGCCGGCAAGACCGCGCTCACCCGGGCGATGCTGCACGCGGCCGGCCACGCCGGGCACGTCAAGAGCCCGACCTACACCCTGGCCGAACCCTATACCGTGCAGCTCGGCGGGCGAGCGGCGGACGTCATCCATTTCGACCTGTATCGCCTGGGCAGCCCGGAGGAATTCCTCGATGCGGGTTTCCGCGAGCATTTCAACGACCGCACGGTCTGCGTGATCGAGTGGCCGGAAAAGGCAGCCGGGGTGTTGCCGGCGCCAGACATAAAAGTGCTTTTGAGCATCTCCGGAGCCGGGCGTGATATAGAATTGCAAGGGTTGACCGACCAGGGTTGTCAATGCCTCGACCGTCTGAAATTCGCGCCCAATCTGTGAAAGCAAAAGCCCGCCGCACTCTCCTGAAAGCCGGCGGCACCCTTCTTCTCTCCGTTTTCGCCCCGCAGCCAGCCTACGCCGCCCAGATCCTGGCGGTACGCGTGTGGCCGGCCGAAGACTACACGCGGGTGACGCTGGAAAACGACAGCGTGCTCAAGACCAGCCACTTCATCGTGAAGGACCCGGAACGGCTGGTGGTCGACATCGAAGGCCTCGAACTCAACCCGACGCTCAAGCAGCTGGTCGCCAAGATCCAGTCGAACGATCCCTACATCAAGCAGGTGCGCGTCGGCCAGAACCGGCCGAACGTGGTGCGGCTGGTGTTCGACCTGAAGGAAGAAGTCAACCCGCAGGTATTCACGCTGGCGCCGGTCGGCGAGTACCGGCACCGCCTGATTTTCGACCTCTATCCGGTCAATCCGCCCGACCCGATCGCCGCGCTGATCCAGAAGGGGGAATGGTCAAAGCCGGCGGAAACGAAGCCGCCGGTTGCGGAAGCGCGGCCGGAGCCGGTACCGGCGCAGCCTGCCGTGGCCCACGCGGACATCCAGCCGGCCAAGGTCGACAGCAAGGAAGACAAGCCGCAGACGCTCACCCGCATGATCACCATCGCGCTCGATCCGGGCCACGGCGGCGAGGACCCGGGCGCGATCGGCCGCGGCGGCAGCAGGGAAAAGGATGTGGTGCTGGCGATCGCCAAGCGCCTGAAAGCGAAAATCGAAGAGCAGCCCAACATGCGGGTGATGCTTACCCGCGACGGCGATTACTTCGTGCCGTTGCATGTGCGGGTGCAGAAGGCGCGCAAGGTGCAGGCCGACCTGTTCGTGTCGATCCATGCGGACGCATGGATCGAAAGCACCGCGCGCGGCTCCTCGGTCTTCGTCCTGTCCGAGAAGGGCGCCTCCTCCACCGCCGCGCGCTGGCTGGCGAACAAGGAAAACGCCGCCGACCTGATCGGCGGCGTCAACATCAAGACGCAGGACCGGCAGCTCGCGCACGTGCTGCTCGACCTGTCGACCACGGCCCAGATCAACGACAGCCTGAAGGTGGGCAAGTCGGTTCTCAATGAAATCAGCGGCATCAACCGGCTGCACAAGAACGCGGTGGAACAGGCGGGCTTTGCGGTGCTGAAGGCACCAGACATCCCCAGCATCCTGATCGAAACCGCGTTCATCTCCAATCCGGAAGAGGAAGCGAAGCTGACCGACGATGCCTACCAGGACCAGATGGCGGATGCGGTGCTGAAGGGGATCCGGAAGTACTTTGCGAAGAATCCGCCGCTGGCCAAGAACCGGATGACCTGATTCAGGTCAAGCCGGCGCCGGCAAAATTAAAACTTTGACATCCGCCGCAGCCGCGGTTTCACCACGCTGTCGCGCTATTTGCCGAATGCCTGCTTTTCGAAGGTCGCAAACTGCCCGAGAGTCTGCTACTCTTTTGTGAAGGGGAAATATTCTCCTTCCCCTGATCAGAAGCCGCGACCGCCTTCGGCGAAGGCGACGCTGGACGTTTTCCTTGATAAGGACGAGACATCATGATGCAAACTGCCGCTGCTCCGTCAACAGAATCCGCCGACAGCGCCTCCGCCCGCGAATTCCTTGCATTTACGCTCGGGAAGGAAGAATACGGCATCCACATCCTTAAGGTACAGGAACTGCGCGGCTACGAAGAGCCGACGCGCATCGCCAACGCCCCCGAGTTCATCAAGGGCGTGGTCAACCTGCGCGGCATCATCGTGCCGATCGTCGACATGCGCATCAAGTTCAACCTTGGCACGCCGACCTACGACCAGTTCACCGTGGTGATCATCCTGAACATCAACGGGCGCGTGGTCGGCATGGTGGTCGACAGCGTGTCCGACGTGATCACGCTCGCTCCCGAACAGATCAAGCCGGCGCCCGAAATGGGCACCGCGCTCAATACCGATTACCTGATCGGCCTGGGGACCATCGACCAGCGCATGCTGATCCTGGTCGACATCGACCGCCTCATGTCCAGTGCGGAAATGGGATTGATCGAAGCGGCGACGGTGTAAGCCGGTCCGCGGACAAGGCCGCCAAAGGCGCCCGGCATCGGAAGATGCCGGCGCTTTTTTTTCCCGGACGGGCGTCAGTGCCGGCTGCCTGCCAGCCTCTGGTACACCTTCCACATGCCGCCAAGCGCGACCGGGATCACCGCGGCGCCGACGCCCACCAGCACGATGGTGTTCAGGTGATCGCGGATCAAGGGAATATTGCCGAAGAAATAGCCGGCGGCGACGAGTCCCGCGACCCATATCACCGCGCCCACGATATTGAAGAACTGGAATTTGGCGAAGGTCATCGCCGACACGCCGGCCACGAAAGGCGCGAAGGTGCGCACTACCGGCACGAAGCGCGCCAGAATGATGGTCTTGCCGCCGTGGTTCTCGTAGAACGCGTGCGTGCGCCGCAACGCGTCCTTGTCGAGCCAGCGGTAATCGTGGGTGAACACCTTTTGCCCGATCGCGCTGCCGATCCAGTAATTGACGGTATTGCCGCTGATCGCGGCGAACACCAGCAGTGCGATCAGCAGCCATTCATTCATCGCGCCGGAGGCACAAAAAGCGCCGGCGATGAACAGCAGGGTGTCCCCCGGCAGGAAGGGCAACACCACCAGGCCGGTTTCGCAAAACACGATGGCGAACAACACGACGTATATCATCGTGCCGTACTCGGCGATGAAGGTGCCCATGTATTTGTCGACATGCAGGATCATGTCGAAAAATTGCAGAAAATCCATGCTTGCTCCACTGACTGACCGGCGAATCATACACCAGCGTTTTGCCCGGCATTAAGAGATGGAACAAACATTTACAGCCTTGCTGCCGGGCCGGCCACAACGGCTTGCAGCGTTATAATTCGGCCATGAACGCACCGCATATCCCGTCCCGCCCGATCCAGGCCCTTCCCGACCACCTGATTTCGCAGATTGCCGCCGGCGAGGTGGTGGACCGTCCTTCGGCGGTGGTGAAGGAACTGCTCGAAAACGCGCTCGATGCCGGTGGCACGCAGATCACGATCCGCCTCGAGGAAGGCGGCGTCAAGCGCATCGCGATCACCGACAACGGGCGCGGCATCCCGCCCGCGCAGATGCCGCTGGCGCTGGCACGCCATGCCACCTCCAAGATTGCCTCCCTGGAGGACCTGGAAAACGTCGGCACCCTCGGCTTTCGCGGCGAAGCGCTGGCGTCGATCGCATCGGTGGCGCAGCTCACGCTGACCTCGCGCACGTCGCAGGAGCCGCATGCATGGGAAATCTCCGGCAGTCACCACAGCCAGGTGGCGCCTTCTTCCGGCGCGCTCGGCACCACGGTAGACGTACGCGACCTGTATTTCAACACGCCGGCGCGGCGCAAGTTCCTGAAGTCCGAGCAGACCGAGTTCGGCCATTGCGCCGAAGTCGTGCGGCGCATCGCGCTGTCGCGACCGGACGTCGCGTTTTCCCTGTCGCACAACGGCAAGACGGTCGAACACTGGAACGTGAGCGAAGTCGACAAGCGCAGCGCGCACATCCTCGGCGCCGAGTTCGCCGGCGCCCGCCTGCCGCTTGACGAAAGCGCCGGCCCGTTGCGCCTGCACGGGTTCGTCGGCTTGCCGACCGCTGCGCGCGCGCGCGCCGACTCGCAGTATTTCTATGTCAACGGCCGTTTCGTGCGTGACAAGCTGCTCACGCACGCGGTGCGCGCCGCCTACCAGGACGTGCTGCACGGCGACCGCTATCCGTCCTACGTGCTCGGTCTCGACCTCGACCCGGCGCTGGTGGACGTGAACGTGCACCCGTCCAAGATCGAAGTGCGCTTCCGCGACAGCCGCGCGGTGCACCAGTTCGTGTTCCATGCGGTCAGCCGCGCGCTGGCGCACACCGCGCCCGGCGCCGACAACGCCGCGCCGGCCCCGGTCGTCGCCTCGTCCGCCGCGCTGCCGTGGATCCGCGAACAGCAGCAAACCTCCTTCGACCGCCAGTTCGCCGCGCCGCTCGGCGTCGCCCAGCGCACCGCCGACTACGGCGCGCTGTTCTCGTCGCCCGCCTCCGCACCCGCGGCAGGCAGCTCCGTCGCGCCGCAGCCTGGCGCCATCGTTGACGACATTTCCGACGCCGGTGACGAATTCCCGCTGGGCTTCGCACTGGCGCAACTGCACGGCATTTATGTGCTGGCGCAGAACCGGAAGGGCCTGGTGCTGGTCGACATGCATGCCGCGCATGAACGCATCCTGTACGAGCAGCTCAAGACCGCGCTCGATGCCGACGCCCTGCAGGTGCAGCCGCTGCTGATCCCGGTTACCTTCTACGCCGATCCGGTCGAAGTAGGCACCGTAGAAGAAAGCCAGCCGGCATTGCAGTCGCTCGGCTTCGACATCACCGCGCTGTCGCCGACCACGCTCGCGGTACGCGCGGTGCCGGCGCTGCTGAAGAACGCCGATGCGCAAAGCCTGGCGCGTGACGTGCTGCGCGACCTGCGCGAGTTCGGCGGCTCGCGCGTGCTGCTGGAGCGGCGCAACGAGATGCTGGGCACGCTCGCCTGCCACACCGCGGTGCGTGCGAACCGTTCGCTGACCTTGCCGGAAATGAATGCGCTGCTGCGCCAGATGGAAGCGACCGAGCGCGCCGACCAGTGCAACCACGGCCGCCCCACCTGGGTGCAGCTCGGGCTCGCCGACCTCGACAAGCTGTTCCTGCGCGGGCAATAGTGGATAGCGCCGTCCGACCGCTCGCGCCGTTCGCGCAAGCCCCGCTCTTGGCGCTGATCGCTGCCTTCCTGATGCTGCAGCCGCTGTCGACCGACCTCTACCTGGCGTCGCTGCCTGGCCTCGCATCTGCGTTCTCCGTGCCGCCGTCGACCGTGCAGCTGACCCTGTCGCTGTTCGTGATCGGCTTCGGCGGCGCCCAGCTCGTGATCGGCCCCTTGTCGGACCGCTTCGGCCGGCGCCCGGTGCTGATCGCGGGCTTGTCGCTGTATGTCGCCGCCAGCATTGCCTGCGGCCTGTCGCAATCCATTGCGATGCTGATCGCGGCCCGCTTCCTGCAGGCGCTCGGCTGCTGCTCGGCGGTGATCATCGCGCGCGCAATCGTGCGCGATGCCTACCGGCCGGAAGACAGCATGCGGGTGGTGGCCAGCGCCAGCACCTGGCTGTCGCTGGCGCCGCTGCTCGGCCCCATCCTCGGTTCCTACCTCCAGGTAAGTTTCGGCTGGCGCGCCGCATTTGCCGCGCTCGCGGCCTTTTCCGCCGGCCTGCTCGCGATGAGCCTGTTGAAACTACCAGAGACCAACCAGTACAGGGACCCGCGCGCCACGGAACTGTCCGGCCTGCTCGCCAACTACCGCATCGTGCTCGGCGCGCGCGACTTCTGGGCGCATGCGCTGCCGGGCGCGCTGTCCTACGGTGCGATCTTTTCCTTCATTTCCGGCTCGTCCTTCGTGCTGATCCAAGTGTTGCAGGTCCCCACCGAATGGTTCGGCTACTGCTTCGCTTTCGGTGTGTCCGGCTACATGGGCGGCACCATCGTCTGCCGCCGCCTGCTCTCGCGCATCGGCGGATCGCGTGCCTTCCGGCTCGGCAGCGCCCTGTCGCTGCTGACCGGACTCGGCTTCCTCGGCGCTGTCGCCGCCGGTATCGCGCACTGGGCGCTGGTGCTGGCGGCAATGTTCCTGACCATGGGTGCGCACGGCATCAACTTTCCGATTGCGCAATCCGGCGCGGTCTCGCCGTTCCCGCAACAGGCCGGCACCGCGGCCGGCCTGATGGGCGCGCTGTATATGGGCGTCGCGTTCGTGGTCGGCACCGTCGTCGGCGCGACACACAATGGCACCCTGTATCCGCTCGCCCTTATTTCCTGCGGCATCGGCATCTGCATCTTCGTGTCGGTCCGTGGCATGCCGGCTACCGTTGAAAAGGCTGCATGATGCATGTTGTGAAACCGCTTGCCGTTGCCATCATGGGGCCGACCGCGTCCGGCAAGACCGCCGCCGCGCTTGAAGTTGCGCGCCGGATTCCGTCCGAGATCATCTCCGTCGACTCCGCGCTGGTCTACCGCGGCATGGACATCGGCACCGCCAAGCCGAGCGCGGAAGAGCGTGCCGCCGCCCCTCACCACCTGATCGATATCCTCGACCCGCGCGATGCATACTCGGCAATGCAGTTCCGGCAGGATGCGCTGGAACTCGTGGCCGGCATCATCCGGCGCGGCCGGCTGCCGCTGCTGGTCGGCGGCACGATGCTGTACTTCAAGGCACTTCGCGACGGGCTGGATGCGTTGCCGCAGGCGGATCAGGAAGTGCGCGCACGGCTGGACGCGGAAGCCGCCGCGCTCGGCATGCCGGCCCTGCATGCGAGGTTGGCAAGCGTGGATCCGGAAACGGCTGCGCGGCTGAAGCCGAACGATTCGCAACGCATCCAGCGCGCGCTGGAAATCTTCGCACTCACCGGGCAACCGATGTCGCAGTTGCTCGCGCGCGCACCGAAGGCCGAGCTGCCGTTCGACATCCTGCCGCTGTCGCTCGAACCCTCGGA
>NZ_DASPLS010000001.1:0-9882 GCF_035627455.1 Noviherbaspirillum sp. | reverse complement strand
GGCTGTCTGCGGATTTCCGGCACGGTGCCGGACAGGAAGCGGGCGCCAGGCCCGGCGGAAGAATTACGGCCACCGCGCGTTTCCGCCCGGACCACAGATGTGGCGGGCGTGGCAGGCGTGGCGCTGGCAGCAGGGGCCAGGCGTTCGAACAGCCGGGTCTGGAAGTGTGGGGTGCAGCCGAGCCGGAAAGGGCGGCAGCCAGGACTTGCATGACGATGGGTGCGTTCATAGGGCGTAGTTGAGCCGCGTGGCGGCCCGACCAGCGCATACCCTGCCACACGAGATGTGTGAGCACCCAGGCAAAGTATAGCCGATTCCGTTGACTGCATGGACAGCGCAACTGGCTCGACGCCACGGTGCCCGCTAAAGAAAGCCTGGCCCGGCACGCCCGAATTCCGCTCCGCGCTGCGCGACGCACTGGAAGGGATGAAGGAAGTCGTCAGCCCGGAAGGCGTGTTCAACATGACGCCGACCAACCATAACGGCCTCGATGCCCGCGGGCAGGTGCTGGTGAGGATAGAGAACGGCAAATGGAAGCTGGTGCAGGATTGAACGCGAGGCCGGCGGCGCGGGCCAAACCTGGCGCCTGCCTATCCTTCGCCCGAGCTAATGGCCACCGCCGGCAGAATCGCGCCGGCACACTCGCCGAAGCCGATCCGGAAACCGTCGCCCTGGCACCAGCCCCGGAGAATGAGTTCATCGCCGTCTTCGAGAAATGCGCGTTGTTCCCCTGTCGGCAGTGAAATCGGCTCGCGCCCGTTGAAGGTCATTTCGAGCAGGCATCCGAGCGAATCGCGGCTCGGCCCGCTGATGGTCCCGGAACCCAACAGGTCGCCGATCCGGACATTGCAGCCGGAAGTCGTGTGATGCGCCAGCTGCTGCGCCATCGACCAGTACATGGTCTTGAAGTTTGTCCTGGCGATGGTGGCCGGTTCGCTGGAAGACGCCGGCCGCAGCCCGACCTCCAGTCGTATGTCGAACGCATGATCGCCCTGATGCTGCAAATACGGCAGAGGCACGGGGGACTGCGGCGGCTGCCGGGTGCGAAAAGGCTCCAGCGCATCCATCGTGACGATCCAGGGCGAGATCGTCGTGGCAAAGGTCTTCGAGTTGAACGGCCCCAGGGGAACGTATTCCCAGGACTGGATATCGCGGGCGCTCCAGTCGTTGAGCAGGACCAGCCCGAAGATGTGATCTTCCGCGGCGTCCACCGCGATCGGTTCGCCCATGTCGCTGGGCACGCCGACAATGAAGCCGGTCTCCAGCTCCAGGTCGAGTTTGCGGGACGGGCAGAGGACGGGGCGCTCCTGGCCGGGCAGCTTGATCTGCCCGTTCGGCCGGCGCACCGGTGTTCCGCTGACGACAACCGTCGACGCGCGGCCGTTGTAGCCATCGGAATCTCCAGCCAGTTCGGCAGCAAGGCATTATCCGGATCGCGAAAGAGCATGCCGACATTCGTCGCATGCTCTTTCGAGGAATAGAAATCGGTATAGCCGGGCACCTCGACCGGCAGCAGCATGCGCGCGGCGGCAAGCGGAACGAGCGCGCCGGACCGCAGCCGCGCGTCATCGCGCAAGGCCGGATTTTCACCCGAGAGCAGGGCGCTCAGCTGTTCGCGTATCGCGCGCCATGCCGGGCGCCCGAGTGCGATGAACGCATTCAGGCTTGGCCGCAGGAACAGGTTCGGGTCGCATGCCAGCAAGCCGACGGTGGCCAGCGCATGGAGGTCGACGACCTGGTCGCCGATCGCCACGCCCGCCCGCGGCGGCAATGTGTCGGTCCGGAACACCCCGTATGGCAGATTCTGCACCGGGAAGTCGCACTCAGGCGCATTGGCGGCGGCGATCCAGCTTTTCAGGGCAGGAGAAGTGGTGGAGTCGGGCGCGCTCATTTCTTCTCCGGATCAAAGTGTTTGCGCAGTGTTTGCCAGCACTGGAAGTAATCGGCCTGCAACTGCGCGGTCTCCAACGCGAACCCGGTCGGCTTGATGACGTTGCGCGTCTCGAACATGAAGGCCATGGTGTCGCCGACCTTCTTTGGCACCGATGTGTCGGCAGCCGAGGCCTTCTCGAAGGTTTCCGCATCGGGGCCGTGTCCCGACATGCAGTTGTGCAGGCTGGCGCCGCCCGGCACGAAACCTTCCGCCTTGGCATCGTATTCCCCGTGGATGAGACCCATGAACTCGCTGGCGACGTTGCGGTGGAACCACGGCGGACGGAAGGTCTCTTCCGCGGCGAGCCAGCGCGGCGGGAAGATCACGAAATCGATCGTGTCGACCCCGGGCGTGTCGCTCGGCGCCTGCAGCACCAGGAAGATCGACGGATCGGGATGATCGTAGCTGATCGAACCGATCGTATTGAAGCGGCGCAGATCGTATTTGTACGGCGCGTAGTTGCCATGCCACGCCACTACGTCGAGCGGCGAATGGCCGATGCGGGCGCTCCAGCAGTTGCCCTGGAATTTGGCGGTCAGTTCAAAGTCGCCTTCTTCATCCTCGTACCAGGCTTGCGGCGCGAGGAAGTCGCGCGGATTGGCAAGCCCGTTGGACCCGATCACGCCGAGGTCGGGGAGGCGGAACAGCGCGCCGAAGTTCTCGCAGATATAGCCGCGCGCCTGCCCGTCGGGCAAAGCGACGCGGAACCGGCAGCCGCGCGGAATCACCGCGATTTCCTGCGGCTCGACCTCGATGATCCCGAGCTCGGTCGCGATCTGCAGTCGTCCCTGCTGCGGGACAATCAGGAGTTCGCCGTCGGCGTCGTAGAAAAAGCGGCCCTGCATCGACTTGTTCGCCGCATACAGGTGGATCGCGCAGCCGTCCATCGCATCAGGCGATCCATTTCCGGCCATGGTGACCCAGCCGTCGATGAAATCGACCGGGGCGTCCGGCATCGGCAAGGGATCCCAGCGCAATTGGTTGGGCGGGGTGGGCGGCGCCTTGCTGAAATCGCTGACCACCTTGTTGCCGGCGAGCGGCGTGAATGGCTGGTGCACCGCCGCCGGGCGAATCCGGTAGAGCCACGAGCGCCGGTTATGGCTGCGCGGCGCGGTGAATGCGGTACCTGAAAGCTGTTCCGCGTACAGGCCGTACGGCGCCTTTTGCGGCGAATTGCGGCCGACCGGCAAGGCGCCGGGAATTGCCTCCGTGGCGAATTCATTGCCAAACCCCGACTGATACCCGATCTGGCCGATGCCTGTCCTCATGTCATTCATGACCGCGCCTCCTCCTGTCTAGCGAACCTCGAACACATCAAGCAGCACCGTGGAACCTTCCCGGTAGCCGCTGCTGATGAACACACTGTCATTCAGCCACTGGAGCGCTTCGCCCGGGGCGGCAAAGCGGACGACGCCGCGAAAGTAGGTCCCGGAGGCGCCGTCCGCCGGTGGGAGGCTGCGCCGGATGCCGGTGTTCACCACCAGCAGCTTTCCTGCGTCGCCGAGGTCGATCGCATAGCGCGCCGTCAATTCCACCACGCCATCGGCGCACCTGCTGGATATCGCTTCCGCCCGGCAGGATCGATCCGCGCAAGCCGTCGCCGGACAGCGTGCCGCCGGTGATAGGAATGATCCTGCGCTGCGCACCCGACAACGCGCCCAGGTCGATCGGCGGCTGCACGTTCACCTCGATCCTGGCGATCTTGCGCAGTGCCGGCATCGCGGGCAGCCCGGGTGCGGCCGGCATTATTTGGTCGCCAGCACGCCGCGGCGGATCTGGTCCCGCTCCATCGATTCAAACAAGGCCTTGAAGTTGCCTTCGCCAAATCCTTCGTCGCCCTTGCGCTGGATGAATTCGAAGAAGACCGGGCCGAAAACCGGCTGCGAAAAGATTTGCAGCAAAAGACGTTTCTCGCCCTTGGTGTTGCCATCGAGCAGGATGCCGCGGGTCTTGAGGGCGTCGACCGCTTCGCCATGGCCGGGCAGGCGCTCCTCCAGCATCTCGTAATAGGTCTCCGGCGGCGGCGGCACGAACGGCACGCCGGCCATCTTCAGTTGATCCAGCGTCGCCGGCAAGTCGTCGGCCAGCAGCGCGATGTGCTGGATCCCTTCGCCGTTGAACTGCATCAGGAATTCCTCGATCTGTCCGCCGCCTTTCTTCGATTCCTCATTGAGCGGAATGCGGATCTTGCCGTCCGGCGCGGTCATGGCCTTGGAGGTCAGGCCGGTATATTCGCCGGAAATGTCGAAGTAGCGGATTTCGCGGAAGTTGAACAGCTTTTCATAGAATCCGGCCCAGTAGGCCATTCTTCCGCGATAGACATTGTGGGTCAGGTGATCGAGCGTCTTCAGGCCGAAGCCGGCCGGCTTGCGGTCCACCCCGTCCAGGAATTCGAAATCGATGTCGTAGATGGACTTGCCTTCTTCGAAGCGGTCGATCAGGTAGATCGGCATGCCGCCGATCCCCTTGATCGCCGGCAGGCGCAGTTCCATCGGCCCGGTCCGCAATTCCACCGGCTGCGCGCCGAGCTCGAGCGCCCGCGCATACGCCTGGTGCGAATCGCGCACCCGGAATGCCATGCCGCACGCCGAGGGGCCGTGTTCCGCGGCGAAGTAGGAAGCAATACTGTTCGGCTCGTTGTTCACGATGAAATTGATGTCGCCCTGGCGATAGAGCGTCACATCCTTGGAGCGGTGCCGCGCAACCGGAGTGAAACCCATTGCTTCGAACGCGGGCTCGAGCACATTCGGGGTGGGCGACGCGAATTCGACGAACTCGAACCCCATCAGTCCCATTGGATTGCTGCTGTCGCTAGTCATGGTACTTTCCTTGAGAAATGAATTCCTGCACGGCATCCCAAAAGATGACGCAGCACGATTGCCGACGTCTTACGCGGGGCGGACCGCGGCGACGGAATCCCTGTCGAATCCGGCCAGCCGCTTGTAGCGCAGGGAAACGGCTTCGAGCTGTTCCCGCGGAATGACGTCGTCGATATGGGCAAAGCCGTTGGGAGCGCGGTCTTCCGCCATCTGCATGACCTGCTCGGGCCCGTTCATGCGGTTGCGCAGCACGATGCCGGCAGTGCGCGGCAGCCGCTCGGCGTCGTATTCGCGCAGCGCATACAGCAGATTGGCATCGGAGGTCAGGCAATCCGTCAGATAGCGCGCGTCGAGGATCGCCTGCGCACTGCCATTGGAACCGATCGGATACATCGGGTGCGCCGCATCGCCGAGCAGGGTGGCGCGCTCGAAGGTCCAGCGCGGCAAGGGATCGCGGTCAACCAGCGGGAATTCATACACCGCCTCCGCGCCCTCGATGATGGGGGGAACGTCGATCCAGCCCCATTTCCAGTTGTCAAACGGCCTCGCGAACACTTCCTTGTCGACCTGTGGCACGGCCGCGTAGTTCACGCCAGATCTCCTGGCCGAACTTGTTGAAGTAGGCGAGTGTCGAGGTCTCGATGCCGTTCCTGGCCAGGCTTTTCTTCCAGGCCCAGGTCGCACAGCTGCTTGCTGGCATGGGGCAGCAGATTGATACCGACGGCGAGCGGCCGGATTTCGCCGATGGCCTCGAAGATATCCACCTCGATGCCTTTTCCATGTAGCATCAGGCCCGGCGTCGGATCGCCAATCCCGGCTCCTGCAATCGCTACCTTCATCATTGTCTCCTTCACCGCGGATTACCGGTCTCCGCCGCTACTGACGCTACCGCATTCTTCGCGTATTCCACCTGGACTTCGTTGGGCAGCGTCACGCCGTTCTTGACCGCGGTCATTTCCGCCAGGATGGAAATCGCGATTTCCGGGGGCGTCTTGCTGCCGATGTAGAGTCCCACCGGCCCGCGCAGTCTTGCCAACTGCGCATCGGTCAGATCGAACAGCTTGAGGCGCTCCCGGCGCTTGGCGTTGTTGGCGCGCGAACCGATCGCGCCCACATAGAAGGCGTCCGATTTCAGCGCTTCCATGAGAGCCAGGTCGTCGAGCTTGGGGTCGTGGGTCAGGGCCAGTACTGCGCTGCGCGCGTCCGGCCGCATCTCGATCACCACATCGTCCGGCATCGCATGTACCAGTTCCGTGCCTTCAACCTGCCAGTCGGCACGATACTCCTCCCGCGGATCGCACACCGTGACGTGATAATCCATGCCGACCGCAATCTGCGTCAGGAAGCGCGACAACTGCCCTGCGCCGATGATCAGAAGGCGCCAGCGCGGGCCGTGCACCGTGGTCAGCGTGGAGGCCGATATCTGCAGGCTCATGCCAGGGCCGGCCTGCCCCAGCGTCACCTCGCCGCTACCGAGGTCGAGGCGGCGCGCAACCAGTTCGCGGGCCGACAGCCGCTGCAGCAGCTCCGGGATCCGGCTGCTGGCCGAAAGCGGCTCGATTGCCAGCTGGATGGTGCCGCCGCAGGGAAGGCCGAAGCGATGCGCCTGCTCAGCCGTGATGCCGTAGGTGACGATTTCCGGCAGCTCGCGGGTGATTCCCTGCCTGCGCACCTGGTCGATCAGGTCGTCTTCGATGCATCCGCCCGACACCGAGCCGACCACGCGCCCGTCGTCGCGAATTGCCAGCATCGCGCCTTCGGGGCGAGGGCTGGAGCCCCATGTCCTGATGACCGTCACAAGCTGGCAGCGGTGTCCGCCGTCCAGCCATTGCCCGCAGCTTTTCAACACTTCCAGATCGGTGCTGTCCATATCGTGTACCTGAGACTTTCCATGAGAATGAGAGGCCGGCAAATCCCGCGTGAACCCGTCAGAAAAATTCTGCGGCCGCGGCCTTGGATTACGTTTGACATACGACAAAGATATCCGGCGTAACGCACGTACGCTAAATCCCGTATCACCGAGGCCATCCCATTACGGCCGACTGCGACATAAAGACTTCGATGACTGGGCAAGCGGCCGGGTTATCGGGATAAAAAATGGAGACAAGCTTGCCGGCGACGGCCTTCGGTGGCGTCGGACAGGCCGTGTCCTTCTTTTCTCCTGCGGCAACTGCCTAGCACTCATCAGGTGGCATCTCATTTGAGGAGTAAGCGCATGGCAATCAAGGTATCCATGACCGTCAACGGCAATCCGGCAAGCGCGGAAATCGATCCGCGGACCCTGCTGGTCCAGTTCCTCCGCGAGAATCTTTTGCTTACCGGCACACATGTCGGCTGCGACACCAGCCAGTGCGGCGCATGCACCGTGATCGTCAACGGCAACGCGGTCAAATCCTGCTCGGCGCTGGCGGCGCAGTTCCAGGGCGCCGAGGTGACGACCATCGAAGGCGTTGCGGCCGCGGATGGCACGCTGCACCCGATGCAGGCGGCGTTCAAGGAATGCCATGGCCTGCAATGCGGCTTCTGCACACCGGGCATGATCATGTGCGCAATCGACCTGGTCAAGCGGCATCCGGACGCGTCCGAGCGCGACATCCGCGAACAGCTCGGCGGCAACATATGCCGGTGCACCGGGTATCACAACATCGTCAAGGCCGTGCAGGTGGGCGCCGCCAACATGAGAGGAGCCTGACATGAATGCCCCTTCCGAACGAGAAACCGGCATCGGCGCCTCGGTGCGCCGCAAGGAAGACTATCGCTTCATTACCGGCACTGGCAACTATACCGACGACGTGCAGGTTCCTGGCCAGACCTATGCCTATTTCCTGCGCTCGCCGCATGCCCATGCAAGGATTCTGTCGATCGACAAGAGCGCCGCGCAAAGCGCGCCCGGCGTCATTGCCGTGCTGACCGGAGAGGATCTTGCCGCGGACAAGGTTGGCGGCGTCCCGTGCAGCTGGCTGATCACCGATGTCAACGGCCAGCCGATGAAGGAACCCTCCCATCCGGCACTCGCGCAGGGCAAGGTGCGCCATGTCGGCGACCAGGTGGCTGTCGTCATCGCAGCGACCTATCTGCAGGCCAAGGATGCCGCCGAGCTGATCCAGGTCGAGTATGACGCGCTGCCGGCCGTGATCGATGCGCGCGAAGCGCTCCGGCCCGGGGCGCCGGTCCTGCATGACGAGGCACCCGACAACAAGTGCTATACCTGGGCGATCGGCGACAAGGCCGCCGTGGACGCGGCATTCGCGCGCGCCGATCACGTCACCCGCGTCGAGCTGATCAACAATCGCCTGGTGCCGAACGCGATCGAGCCGCGCGCCGCGCTGGCCCAGTACAACCGCGCCGACGAGACGTATACGCTGTATGTGGCCAACCAGAACCCGCACGTCGAGCGGCTGCTGCTGACCGCCTTCGTACTCGGCCTGCCGGAGCACAAGATGCGCGTGATCGCGCCCGACGTGGGCGGCGGCTTCGGCTCAAAGATCTACCTGTACCCGGAGGACGTGGTGCTGGCCTGGGCCGCGAAAAAGATCAACCGGCCGGTGAAGTGGACCGCCGAGCGCTCGGAGTCCTTCCTGTCCGACGCGCACGGCCGCGATCACGCCACGGTGGCGGAAATGGCGGTCGACGGCAACGGCAGGTTCCTGGCGATGCGGGTGCATACCGTCGCCAATCTCGGCGCCTACCTGTCCACTTTCGCAACGGCGATACCGACCATCCTGTATGCGACGCTGCTGGCGGGCCAGTACGCCACGCCGCAGATCTACGCCGAGGTGGACGGCGTGTTCACCAGTACCACGCCGGTGGATGCCTACCGCGGCGCCGGACGTCCGGAAGCTGCGTATGTGGTGGAACGGCTGGTATCGGCGGTGGCCAGGGAGATGAACATCGATGACGCCGAACTGCGGCGGCGCAATTTCATCACCGAGTTCCCCTACCAGACCCCGGTGGCGCTCCAATACGATACCGGCGACTTCCACGCCTGCCTGGACGGCGCAATCGAGCTGGCCGATGTCGCCGGTTTCCCGGCGCGACGCGAGGAGGCGAAACGGCGCGGCAAGCTGCGCGGACTCGGCTACTCCACCTATATCGAGGCCTGCGGGCTGGCGCCCTCGAACATCGCCGGCGCGCTCGGCGCGCGCGCGGGGCTGTATGAAGTCGGCGAGATCCGCGTGCATCCGACCGGCAGCGTCACCGTGTTTACCGGTTCGCACAGCCACGGGCAGGGGCATGAAACCACCTTCGCGCAGGTCGTCTCCAGCCGGCTTGGCATTCCGTTCGAGCAGGTGGACATCGTGCACGGCGACACCGGCCGCGTGCCGTTCGGCATGGGCACCTACGGCTCGCGTTCGCTTGCGGTGGGCGGATCGGCGATCATGAAGGCGCTCGACAAGATCGAAGCCAAGGGCAAGCAGATCGCGGCCTACATACTGGAAGCCTCGGCCAGCGACATCGAGTTCAAGGATGGCAAGTTTTCCATCATCGGGACTGACCGCAGCGTGCCGTTCGCCCAGGTCGCGCTGGCTGCCTATGTGCCGCACAACTATCCGCTCGACAAGCTGGAACCCGGATTGAACGAGACCGCGTTCTACGATCCAACCAACTTTACCTACCCGGCCGGCGCGCATATCTGTGAAGTGGAAGTCGATCCGGAAACCGGCGTGGTCGAGGTGATTGCCATGACGGCTGTCGACGATTTCGGCGAGGTCATCAATCCGATGATCGTCGAAGGCCAGGTCCACGGCGGGCTTGCACAGGGCATCGGGCAGGCCTTGCTGGAGAACTGCGTGTATGACCGCGAGAGCGGGCAGCTGCTGTCGGGCAGCTACATGGATTACGCGATGCCGCGCGCCGACGATCTGCCTAGCTTCCGCGTCGGCAATCGCGTCACGCCCTGCACGCACAATCCGCTGGGCGCCAAGGGTTGCGGCGAAGCGGGTGCAATCGGATCTCCGCCAGCCGTTATCAACGCCGTCATCGACGCGCTCTCGCCCTTGGGCGTGACGCACCTGGACATGCCGGCGTCGCCGGAACGAGTGTGGCAGGCCATTCAGTCGGCAAGTCAGACCGCGCAAGAGTCGGCCACCCGGCCCGCATGAGGAGGACAGCATGTACGCATTCGAACTG